>NZ_CP070353.1:711875-1423750 GCF_016919405.1 Ensifer sp. PDNC004 | reverse complement strand
CGGCAGCACCGGCGCAAGCACGCCGGCGCGGAAGGCGCGCTCGCAGATATGGTCGGGCAAGAGCGCGACCCCCATACCTTCGATCGCGGCGCGTTCGAGAATCAGGAAGTCGCTGCAGCCGATGATCGGGCGGTGGGTGATTTCCGTCGTGTTGCCGTCGATCGAAACCAGCCGCCAGACGTCGGTCGGGTGCTGTTCGTTCATCGAGAGCGTCGCCTGCTGGCTGAGGTTCTCGATGGTGATCTCGCCCGAGCGGGCAAGGAAGGTGGGGCTGGCGGCAAGCCGCTCGCGCACCTCGCCGAACTTGCGGATGATCAGCTGGTTGTCCGTATCGAGCTGACCGCGGGCGCGCAGCGCCACGTCGACCCGCTCCTCGATCAGGTCGATGCGACGGTTGGTGGCTGTAATCAGCAGCCGGACGCCGGGATAGCGGCGGTGAAACGCTGGCAGGATATCGGCAAGCATCGGGGTGAAGCCGAGCGGGCAGGCGAGCCGGACCGTGCCCGAGGGTTCGGCGCGCACGGCGGCGATCTCAGCTTCGGCGGCAGCCACCCCGTCGAGAAGGCTCTGGCAATGCTCGTAGAACACCCGGCCGATGTCGGTGACACGCAGCTTGCGGGTCGAGCGCTCAAGCAGCCGCACGCCGAGCTGCTCCTCCAGGCGGGCCACATGTTTGCTGAGCTTGGATTTGGGTATATTGAGGTCCCGTGCCGCGGCACTGAAGCCGTTGTTTCGCACGACGGCGGCAAAAAGCCCGAGGTCGTTCAGATCCTGCATTGTCCTGTCTCCGAAGTGCGGATGATGCATATGATTGTTTCCGTCTGGAAACAGTATGTCAAATATCCGCTGGCTTATCGGGTCATTGTTTTCCCCTCATATGTGGATCACCGCAACGTAAACACAAAGGTGTTCCCATGAACGTTCTTCATATCGACTCCGGTATCCTTGGCGACCACTCGGTTTCCCGCCGTCTGACGGCCGCCCTTGCCGCCCAGGTCAAGGCTGACCGCCCGGATGCCCAGGTGACCTACCGCGATCTCGCTGGCAGCTCGCTGCCGCATCTGACCGGCGCTCAGATCATGGCCCCGGCCGACCTCGAAGGCGTCGACGCCGGCCTTGCTGCGGACGTCAAGCTCGGCCGCGACATGCTGGAAGAATTCCTGGCCGCCGACACCGTCATCATCGGCGCGCCGATGTACAACTTCGGCATTCCGAGCCAGCTGAAGGTCTGGATCGACCGCATCGCCGTCTCCGGCAAGACTTTCCGCTACACCGAGAACGGTCCGGAAGGCCTCGCCAAGGGCAAGAAGGTCATCGTCGCCTCCACCCGTGGCGGCCATTACTCCGCCGGCCCGGCGGCCGTCATGGATCACCAGGAATCCTACCTGAAGACGGTCTTCGGCTTCCTTGGCATTACCGATGTCGAGTTCGTTCGCGCCGAAGGCCTGAACCTCAGCGCCGACTCCAAGCAGTTTGCGATCGCCGAGGCTGAAAAGACCATCTCCGAAGGCAACGTGCTTCGCCTGGCGAGCTAAAAACCAAGTTCAGCGGATCACCGAGGTGATCCGGTGGGAGGGGCGTATGCCCCGCGTGCGGACGGTGCCGGTTGCGCAAGCAGCCGGCATTGTCCGTTTTCGAATATCGATATCTGCTTTATAATGGCCCCATGATGGACAGGCGGACGATCCTTTGGGGCATGACCGCTGCGGTGGCCTTCTTGTTCGCTGCCGAAGCCACGCTGGCTGCGCCGCCGGATCATGGCTGCACCTGTCGAAACCGAGACGGTTCCAAATATGAGCTTGGGCAGGTCGCTTGCCTGCGCGTCGATGGCAACGCCTATCTCGCGCGATGCGAGATGAACCTCAATGTGACCACGTGGAAGAAATTGCGTGAAGGCTGCCCGACGGCCGGCATGAACACGCCCGGTCGCCTTGCGCAGCAATCCGTCGGTTTGTGACGGGTCGGCGCGGCTTGCCGTCCTCTTTCCCGATCTTTCGAAGCCGCACGGCATCAGGCTCCGCAATCCTAAAGGTGCGAAGATATCCACAGGCGCCAGTTCGCGTTAAGGCCTCGGCTTTGGAGCCGTTGCGGATGACGTGGCCGCCGGCGCCGTAACGCTGAGGCGGCCAGGAGCGTCCGGCGATGTCAGCGCTTCAGATACTGGCGGGCCGCATACATGGCGATCGCCGCTGCGTTCGAGACGTTCAGCGACTTGATCGCGCCAGGCATGTCGAGCCGGGCAAGGTCGTTGACGATCGAGCGGGTCTTCTGCCGGAGCCCCTTGCCCTCGGAGCCGAGTACGAGCGCGATCTTCTCGCCGCTGAACGTTCCTTCCAGCGGCTGCGGTCCTTCCGAATCAAGGCCAATCGTCTGGAAGCCCAGTCGATGCAACTCCTCGATGGCATCACCAAGGTTGGTGATCTGGATATAGGGGATCATTTCCAGCGCGCCGGAGGCCGATTTGGCGAGCACGCCCGATTCGGTTGGGCTGTGGCGCATGGTGGTGATCAGCGCGCCGGCATCGAAAGCCACGGCCGAGCGCATGACGGCGCCGACATTGTGCGGATCGGTTACCTGGTCGAGCACGAGGATCAGCGGGCAGTCGCGCAGCGCCTCCAGCCGGCGATGCGGCAGCGGGCGCGTTTCGAGCATCACGCCCTGGTGGATCGCGTCGGGACCGAGAATCTTGTCGAGATCCTGTGGCGTCACCGTTTCGACCGGGAAGGGCAGGGCCGAAAGCTCCCCGAGTTCCAGCCTTGCGGCGGCGTTCTGGGTCACACTGAGGCCAATGATCTGACGCGCCGGATTGTCCAGCGCGGCGCGAACCGTGTGCAGGCCGTAAAGCAGCACTTGCTCAGGGGCGAGCTGCGGCGCTTTCCAATCGGCTGGGGCCTTTCGGCGCCTGTCCTCTTTCGGGGTTGGAATTTCGCCACGCTCTCGCTTGGCGTCGCGGTGCGCGCGCCTCAGGTTTGCGTAATGGGTGTCCTTGGCGCTCTTGTCGCCGGTGCGATCTTTGCTCATTGGCGTCTTATAGAGGGCTTGCCTGTCCGGCGAAATGGTTTTCCGCGCCGGGGGTAATTTTGCGGCTGTGGAGAAAATCGGATTTTTTGCACCGAGCCGTGTTGACAGGACGAAACGAGGCAGTCATATACCCGGCCACAGATCGAGAGCGGCACCGACAAGTCGCTGGTTGTCTCACGATCTCAAATGCTTGGTCGAAAGATCCCGACAGAATAATGGAGGGATGCCCGAGTGGTTAAAGGGGACGGACTGTAAATCCGTTGGCTCAGCCTACGTTGGTTCAAATCCAACTCCCTCCACCATTCTGCTTCTGGATCGAAGGCCCGCGGGTATAGCTCAATGGTAGAGCAGCAGCCTTCCAAGCTGAATACGCGGGTTCGATTCCCGCTACCCGCTCCAATAGCGGTGTCCTCCTTCCTTTCAGATTAATGTAGCGAATAAACATTCGCCGCTAAGCGCTTGAATGCTCTGCAAACGCAGCGATTCGCGGCGCGATGATGCCCAATCTTGTGCCGGCGTTGCGGGCTTCTTATATATCTGCAGGAAAAGGCCAGCGGTGGCCGGTCCGGGCGCGCGCAATTAAGTCTTGCGCAAATCCCCTGAAACCCTTAAACGGCTCCACAAACCGGCCCTGCCGGCTGATCATTATTCATACTTGACCACAGGAAACGTACCCATGGCAAAGAGCAAATTTGAGCGCAACAAGCCGCACGTTAACATTGGCACGATTGGCCACGTTGACCATGGCAAGACGTCGCTGACCGCAGCGATCACGAAGTACTTCGGCGAGTTCAAGGCGTACGACCAGATCGACGCCGCTCCGGAAGAAAAGGCCCGTGGTATCACGATTTCGACGGCCCACGTTGAGTATGAGACGCCGAACCGTCACTACGCTCACGTTGACTGCCCCGGCCACGCCGACTACGTCAAGAACATGATCACCGGTGCAGCGCAGATGGACGGCGCGATCCTGGTTTGCTCGGCTGCTGACGGCCCGATGCCGCAGACCCGCGAGCACATCCTGCTTGCTCGTCAGGTTGGCGTTCCGGCAATCGTCGTGTTCCTCAACAAGGTCGACCAGGTTGACGACGCCGAGCTTCTCGAGCTCGTCGAGCTGGAAGTTCGCGAACTTCTGTCGTCCTACGAATTCCCGGGCGACGACATTCCGATCATCAAGGGCTCGGCTCTTGCTGCTCTGGAAGATTCGGACAAGAAGATCGGCGAAGACGCGATCCGCGAGCTGATGGCTGCTGTTGACGCCTACATCCCGACGCCTGAGCGTCCGATCGACCAGCCGTTCCTGATGCCGATCGAAGACGTGTTCTCGATCTCGGGCCGCGGTACGGTTGTGACCGGTCGCGTCGAGCGCGGCATCGTCAAGGTTGGCGAAGAAGTCGAAATCGTCGGCATCCGCGACACGTCGAAGACGACGGTTACGGGCGTTGAAATGTTCCGCAAGCTGCTCGACCAGGGCCAGGCTGGCGACAACATCGGCGCGCTGATCCGTGGTGTTAACCGTGACGGCGTTGAGCGTGGCCAGATCCTGTGCAAGCCGGGTTCGGTCAAGCCGCACAAGAAGTTCATGGCCGAAGCCTACATCCTGACGAAGGAAGAAGGCGGCCGTCATACGCCGTTCTTCACCAACTACCGTCCGCAGTTCTACTTCCGCACGACGGACGTGACGGGCATCGTAACGCTGCCGGAAGGCACGGAAATGGTTATGCCGGGCGACAACGTCACGGTTGCCGTTGAGCTGATCGTTCCGATCGCGATGGAAGAAAAGCTGCGCTTCGCGATCCGCGAAGGCGGCCGTACCGTCGGCGCCGGCATCGTTGCCTCGATCGTCGAGTAACGATCGAAAGGCGATGCCGTAAGCTGCCGACGGCAGCAAAAAAGGTGCAAATGGCGCGCAAGCGCGATTTGCACACGGCGCCGGCATCGTTGCGTCGATCGTCGAGTAATCTGCTGATTAGATCTCAGTAGGAAGGCCCCGCCGGCGACGGCGGGGCCTTTTTCGTCGAGCAAGTCGCCAGGACCGCTGCGATGAAGCCGCGCTTGCCGTTGGTGTAGATATCCCAATCGCCCTCAGCCTCGCTCGCGAGCTGCCTTTTCAGCGTCTCGTAGCGGCGGGCGAGATCTGGGTTCTCTCGGAGCGCATCGCGAAAGAGCATGCGCTCCGCATGAGTGGCGTTGTCGTCCCTACAGAGATAGAGCCGCGTACCATAGGGGAACGTTGCCGCCGTAAACGTCCGCAAGCCGTTTGCGTGCGGATCGCCGTGACAGGCGTAGCCTGCCTTGCTGAGGCGCGCGCTGAGCTCCGGCAGTGCCCCTGGGTCCGTGATCACCGCATCGATATCGATTTTCGGCTTCGCAGCCAGTCCCGGTATCGCCGTACTGCCGATGTGATGGATCTCGCGGACGAAAGGCGAGAGCAGGGCGGTGATGAAACGCGCCTGCTCGTCAAAGAGCGACGGCCAGAGGGGATCATATTCGACCAGCGTGATGCGCGACATGCGAATCGATTCCGATGAGGGGTGCTGCCGGCAGCATAGCGAATGCCGGCCGTGCCACGACCATTTCTGAGTGGCGCGGCAATGACTTGCCTTTCACTGTTGGGTGCTCCGACCGGCAGGGCAGGGGATAGATGCAATTGAATGAGGATTTTTTTGCTTCTTCGGTGAAAGGCGCTTGTCATCCTCCGGCAAACTGAATATGAAGCCGCTGACTTGAGGCGGCGACACGTTGTTGAACGGGCACGCAGCCGAATAGGGGTATAGCTCAGTTGGTAGAGCGGCGGTCTCCAAAACCGCAGGTCGGGGGTTCGAGCCCCTCTGCCCCTGCCATTCTCTCCAGGCTTGCATAAGCGCTGAGGGTTCGGCAGAGTAAGTTTAAGGATCGGTTAGCCGATCGACGAAATTCACAGAAAAGACTGATTGGCTCTTGTGGTTTTCAGAATCGGTCTTTATGTAGGGTCCAAACAGACACGCGGTGCGTGGGGCTGAATCATCGGCTTTACGCGCCGTAATGGCGTGAGCATTACATGGCATCCAAAACGAATCCGGTAACGTTTCTGCAGCAGGTTCGCTCTGAGACGTCGAAAGTGACCTGGCCCTCTCGGCGCGAGACGATGATCTCGACGCTGATGGTCTTCGTCATGGTCTTTTTTGCCGCTGCCTTCTTCTTTGCTGCGGACCAGTTGATGGGTTGGGCGATCGGCCTCATCCTCAACGTTGGCGCTTGATTGGGTGGAGGCTAGTATGGCTGCGCGCTGGTACATTGTTCACGCCTATTCGAACTTCGAAAAGAAGGTCGCTGAATCGATCGAGGAAAAGGCCAAGCAGAAGGGTCTCGAGCATCTGTTCGAGAAGATTCTCGTGCCGACCGAGAAGGTTGTCGAAGTGCGTCGGGGCCGCAAGGTCGATGCCGAGCGCAAGTTCTTCCCGGGCTACGTTCTGGTTCGCGCCAATCTGACGGACGAGGCATTCCACCTCATCAAGAACACGCCGAAGGTAACCGGCTTCCTCGGTACCGACAGCAAGCCCGTTCCGATTCCGGACCATGAAGCCGAGCGCATCCTCGGCCAGGTCCAGGATGGTGTCGAGCGTCCGAAGCCTTCGGTCTCGTTCGAGATCGGCGAACAGGTTCGCGTTTCGGATGGTCCGTTCGCTTCGTTCAACGGCGTCGTTCAGGATGTCGACGAAGAGCGTTCGCGCCTCAAGGTCGAAGTTTCGATCTTTGGTCGCGCGACCCCGGTCGAACTGGAATACGGTCAGGTCGAAAAGGTCTGATAAGGCCTTAAAAGGATAGGGTGGGTTTCGGCCCATTCTGGCGGAGAAATCCGCATGCGCGTGGAAGGATGCCGGCCTTAGCCGGGTCGGATGTTCCGCACCACGCAACCGCAGCCGCCGATCCCCCGTGATCGGCACAAGTCGGGAAACCGGCGCAATTGATCCTCGGTGCGATCCGTCGCAAGGGGATTTCAGAAAGGCAGAGAGAAATGGCTAAGAAAGTTGCAGGCCAGCTCAAGCTGCAGGTGAAGGCTGGGTCGGCCAATCCGTCCCCGCCGATCGGTCCTGCGCTTGGTCAGCGTGGCATTAACATCATGGAATTCTGCAAGGCGTTCAATGCCGCCACGCAGGAAATGGAAAAGGGTATGCCGATCCCGGTCGTCATCACCTATTACCAGGACAAGTCCTTCACCTTCGTCATGAAGCAGCCGCCGGTCAGCTACTTCCTGAAGAAGGAAGCGAAGATCCAGTCCGGTTCGAAGACCCCCGGTAAGGGCGGTTCGGCCGGCAAGCTCACCAAGGCTCAGATCAAGTCGATCGCCGAAGCCAAGATGAAGGATCTCAATGCTGCCGATATCGAAGGCGCAATGGCCATGATCGAGGGCTCCGCCCGCGCTATGGGCCTGGAAGTGGTAGGCTAAGACCATGGCGAAGATTGCAAAGCGAGTACAGAAGTCCCGCGAGGGCGTTGACCCGACGAAGATCTACGGCCTCACCGAAGCCGTCTCGATGGTCAAAGAACGCGCAACTGCCAAGTTCGACGAAACCATCGAAGTCGCGATGAACCTCGGCGTTGACCCGCGCCACGCTGACCAGATGGTCCGCGGCGTTGTCAACCTGCCAAACGGCACCGGCCGCTCGGTTCGCGTCGCCGTTTTCGCACGTGGCGCCAAGGCTGATGAAGCCAAGGCTGCTGGTGCTGACGTCGTTGGCGCAGAAGAGCTCGTCGAAATCGTCCAGGGCGGCAAGATCGATTTCGATCGTTGCATCGCCACCCCGGACATGATGCCGCTCGTCGGTCGCCTCGGTAAGGTTCTCGGCCCGCGTGGCATGATGCCGAACCCGAAGGTCGGCACGGTTACGATGGATGTCGCTGGTGCCGTCAAGGCTTCCAAGGGCGGCGCCGTTGAATTCCGCGTCGAGAAGGCCGGTATCGTTCACGCTGGCATCGGCAAGGCGTCCTTCGACGCCAAGGCACTGGAAGAAAACATCCGTGCTTTTGCTGACGCTGTCGTCAAGGCGAAGCCGACGGGTGCCAAGGGCAACTACGTCAAGCGCGTTGCGATTTCGTCGACCATGGGCCCGGGTCTCAAGATCGACCCCGCCACGCTCAGCGTCGCCTAATGAATTTCGGGCTTCGGCCCGAGACTGAATTCCCGGCCTTTCGGGGCCGGGAATCCGGACGTCAAGTCCGGAACTCCTGTCCGAGATTGCGGGTGGTTATACCTTAATCACTTCGGCCTGCATGAGACGGGTAAGATCTGAATTTCACTATGGCGCCGGAGGCGTCGAAATTCGGTTCGAACCTCGCTTGCCTTGTGTCAGACCCGGCTCTTCCGGGAACGCCAAGGGACAGGATCCTTAAGCGTTATCAGGGATCGAGCAGATCTCGGGTGACAAAGGCAAACCCGATGGGGCTGCATTATTGCAACCCTGTCTACTGGAGACAGACAGTGGAAAGAGCGGAAAAACGCGAATTCGTCACGGAGCTGAACGAAGTCTTCAAGGCTTCCGGTTCGGTTGTCGTGGCCCACTATGCTGGTGTCACAGTTGCGCAGATGAACGACTTCCGTTCGAAGATGCGCGCTGCTGGCGGCACCGTCAAAGTCGCGAAAAACCGCCTGGCCAAGATCGCTCTTCAGGGCACCGAGTCGGAAGGGATGACGAATCTCTTCAAGGGTCAGACGCTGATTGCATACAGCGAAGACCCGATCACGGCTCCTAAGGTTGTCATGGATTTCGCCAAGACCAACGACAAGCTCGTTGTTCTCGGTGGCGCCATGGGCACGACCACGCTCAACGCCGAAGCAGTCAAGTCGCTCGCGACCCTGCCTTCGCTCGACGAGCTGCGCGCAAAGCTGCTGGGCCTTCTCAATGCCCCGGCAACCCGCGTCGCAACGGTTGTACAGGCACCGGCAAGCCAGCTTGCTCGCGTGTTCTCGGCCTATGCCAAGAAGGACGAAGCCGCCTAAGGCGGATTTTCGCTGTTGTATTTAAAACCAGTTCGAACCGAACAAAAGGAAAAGTAAAATGGCTGATCTCGCAAAGATCGTTGAAGACCTCTCCTCGCTGACCGTTCTGGAAGCTGCTGAGCTTTCCAAGCTGCTCGAAGAGAAGTGGGGCGTTTCGGCTGCTGCTCCGGTAGCTGTCGCTGCTGCTGGCGGCGCTGCTGCTCCGGCTGCTGCTGAAGAAGAAAAGACCGAGTTTGACGTTATCCTCGTTGACGCTGGCGCCAACAAGATCAACGTCATCAAGGAAGTTCGCGGCATCACCGGCCTCGGCCTCAAGGAAGCCAAGGACCTGGTCGAAGGCGCTCCGAAGCCGGTTAAGGAAGCAGTTTCCAAGGCTGAAGCTGCTGACCTCAAGAAGAAGCTCGAAGACGCTGGCGCCAAGGTTGACGTCAAGTAATTCGGCTACATGCAAGGGGAGGTGGCCTTTTCAGGCCGCCTCTCTTTGACCGTTTTTAGAACATATTACCCAAAAGCCTGTCGAAAAACGGCTTTTGGGTAATGGGTTCTTCAAGAGGATGGTCTCGAACGGAAGGCAGCACAGCAATCCGCGCTGAGCGTTTTTCGTTGGTTGGACGAGATTGAACTACTCATTGATTGACGGGGTCGACTGGCCATCGGTTCCCGTCCGTTGCAGGCCCGGATGCAAGATTGACAAGGAGCGACGATGGCTCAGACCCTTTCGTTTAACGGTCGCAGGCGCGTACGCAAGTTTTTTGGTAAAATTCCAGAAGTCGCAGAAATGCCGAACCTCATCGAGGTTCAAAAGGCATCCTACGACCAGTTTCTGATGGTTGAAGAGCCCAAGGGCGGTCGCCCTGATGAAGGGCTTCAAGCTGTTTTCAAGTCGGTTTTCCCGATCAAGGATTTCTCGGGCGCATCGATGCTTGAATTCGTTTCGTACGAATTCGAGCCGCCGAAGTTCGACGTCGAGGAATGCCGTCAGCGCGATCTGACCTACGCAGCGCCGCTCAAGGTGACGCTGCGCCTCATCGTGTTCGATATCGACGAGGATACCGGCGCAAAGTCGATCAAGGACATCAAGGAACAGAACGTCTACATGGGCGACATGCCGCTCATGACCGACAACGGTACGTTCATCGTCAACGGCACCGAGCGCGTCATCGTTTCGCAGATGCACCGTTCGCCGGGCGTGTTCTTCGACCACGACAAGGGCAAGAGCCACTCGTCGGGCAAGCTGCTCTTTGCAGCCCGCGTCATTCCTTACCGCGGTTCCTGGCTCGATATCGAGTTCGACGCCAAGGACATCGTTCACGCCCGTATCGACCGCCGCCGCAAGATTCCGGTGACGTCGCTGCTGATGGCGCTCGGCATGGACGGCGAGGAAATCCTCGACACCTTCTACACGAAGTCGCTCTACCAGCGCGACGGCGAAGGTTGGCGCGTGCCTTTCCAGCCGGATGCGCTGAAGGGCCAGAAGACGCTCGCCGACATGATCGACGCCGACACCGGCGAAGTCGTTGTCGAATCCGGCAAGAAGCTGACCCCGCGTCTGCTTCGCCAGCTGCAGGAAAAGGGCCTGAAGGCGCTCAAGGCGACCAATGATGATCTCTACGGCAACTACCTTGCCGAAGACGTCGTCAACTTCAGCACCGGTGAAATCTACCTCGAAGCCGGCGACGAAATCGACGAGAAGACCCTTCCGGTCATCCTCTCGGCCGGTTTCGACGAGATTCCGGTTCTCGACATCGACCACATTAATGTCGGTGCCTACATCCGCAACACGCTGACCGTAGACAAGAACGAGAACCGTCAGGACGCCCTGTTCGACATCTACCGCGTCATGCGTCCGGGTGAACCGCCGACCATGGATTCCGCGGAAGCCATGTTCAACACGCTGTTCTTCGATGCCGAGCGCTACGACCTTTCGGCCGTCGGTCGCGTCAAGATGAACATGCGTCTCGACCTCGAAGTGGCCGACACCGTGCGCATCCTGCGCAAGGAAGACATCCTGGCCGTGGTCAAGATGCTGGTCGAGCTGCGTGACGGCAAGGGCGAGATCGACGACATCGACAACCTCGGCAACCGCCGTGTTCGTTCGGTCGGCGAGCTCATGGAGAACCAGTACCGTCTCGGTCTGCTCCGTATGGAGCGCGCGATCAAGGAACGTATGTCCTCGATCGAAATCGACACGGTCATGCCGCAGGACCTGATCAACGCGAAGCCGGCTGCTGCCGCCGTTCGCGAGTTCTTCGGCTCCTCGCAGCTGTCGCAGTTCATGGACCAGGTGAACCCGCTTTCGGAAATCACCCACAAGCGCCGTCTTTCGGCTCTTGGCCCGGGTGGTCTGACCCGCGAGCGCGCCGGCTTCGAAGTCCGCGACGTTCATCCGACCCACTACGGCCGTATTTGCCCGATCGAAACGCCGGAAGGCCCGAACATCGGTCTGATCAACTCGCTTGCAACCTTTGCCCGCGTCAACAAGTACGGCTTCATCGAAAGCCCGTACCGCAAGATCGTTGACGGCAAGGTGACGAACGACGTCGTCTATCTCTCCGCAATGGAAGAGGCGAAGTACCACGTTGCCCAGGCAAACTCGATTCTCGAGAACGACGGTTCGTTCGCTGAAGAGTTCGTTGTTTGCCGTCACGCCGGCGAAGTTATGCTGGCGCCGCGCGACAACATCAACCTGATGGACGTTTCGCCGAAGCAGCTCGTTTCGGTCGCAGCGGCGCTCATCCCGTTCCTTGAGAACGACGACGCCAACCGCGCACTGATGGGCTCGAACATGCAGCGTCAGGCCGTGCCGTTGCTGCGTGCCGAAGCACCGTTCGTCGGTACCGGCATGGAGCCGGTCGTTGCCCGCGACTCCGGCGCAGCAATTGCTGCCCGCCGTGGCGGTGTCGTCGACCAGGTTGACGCGACCCGTATCGTTATCCGCGCCACGGAAGACCTCGATCCGTCGAAGTCGGGCGTCGATATCTATCGTCTGCAGAAGTTCCAGCGTTCGAACCAGAACACCTGCGTCAACCAGCGCCCGCTGGTCACCGTCGGTGACATCCTGAACAAGGGCGACATCATCGCTGACGGTCCGTCGACCGACCTCGGTGACCTGGCTCTCGGCCGCAACGCGCTCGTCGCGTTCATGCCGTGGAACGGCTACAACTACGAAGACTCGATCCTGCTCTCCGAGCGGATCGTGCGCGACGACGTGTTCACCTCCATCCACATCGAAGAATTCGAAGTGATGGCGCGTGACACCAAGCTGGGTCCGGAAGAAATCACCCGCGACATTCCGAACGTTTCGGAAGAAGCGCTGCGCAACCTCGACGAAGCCGGTATCGTTTATATCGGTGCTGAGGTTCAGCCGGGTGACATCCTCGTCGGCAAGATCACGCCGAAGGGCGAAAGCCCGATGACGCCGGAAGAAAAGCTTCTGCGCGCCATCTTCGGTGAAAAGGCCTCCGACGTTCGCGACACCTCGATGCGCATGCCCCCGGGCACCTTCGGTACCGTCGTCGAAGTTCGCGTCTTCAACCGCCACGGCGTTGAGAAGGACGAGCGCGCGATGGCGATCGAGCGCGAGGAAATCGAACGCCTCGCCAAGGACCGTGACGACGAACAGGCGATCCTGGACCGCAACGTCTATGCCCGCCTCGTCGACATGCTGCGTGGTCACACGGCCGTTGCCGGCCCGAAGGGCTTCAAGAAGGGCACCGAGCTTTCGAACCTCGTCGTCAGCGAATACCCCCGCTCGCAGTGGTGGATGTTCGCCGTCGAAGACGAAAAGGCTCAGGGCGAGATCGAAGCTCTGCGCGCCCAGTACGACGAATCCAAGTCGCGCCTTGAACAGCGTTTCATGGACAAGGTCGAGAAGGTCCAGCGCGGCGACGAAATGCCTCCGGGCGTCATGAAGATGGTCAAGGTCTTCGTCGCTGTGAAGCGCAAGATCCAGCCGGGCGACAAGATGGCCGGCCGTCACGGCAACAAGGGTGTCGTGTCGCGTATCGTGCCGATCGAAGACATGCCGTTCCTGGAAGACGGCACGCATGTCGACGTCGTTCTGAACCCGCTCGGCGTGCCTTCGCGCATGAACGTCGGCCAGATCCTCGAAACCCACCTTGGCTGGGCTTGCGCCGGCATGGGTCAGAAGATCGGCGCGATGCTTGACGCCTACAAGGCAGGTGCCGATATCCAGCCGCTGCGCGACACCATCGACAGCGTCATCGGGTCGGGCCCGAAGGGTGAGCCGATCAAGCAGTACGACGACGAGTCGATCGTGCGCCTGGCCGAGCAGACCCGTCGCGGCGTTTCGATCGCAACGCCGGTCTTCGACGGTGCTGTCGAAGCCG
The DNA here is from genome assembly GCF_016919405.1 of Ensifer sp. PDNC004. NCBI lineage: Bacteria > Pseudomonadati > Pseudomonadota > Alphaproteobacteria > Hyphomicrobiales > Rhizobiaceae > Ensifer > Ensifer sp. PDNC004. The sequence continues at coordinate 1,410,400 of NZ_CP070353.1, read as the reverse complement.
ACGTCAACGAGATGCTGGAGCAGGCAGGTCTGAAGGTGACCGGTCAGTCGACGCTCTATGACGGCCGTACCGGCGATCAGTTCGACCGCCAGGTGACCGTGGGCTACATCTACATGCTGAAGCTCAACCACCTGGTCGACGACAAGATCCACGCCCGTTCGATCGGTCCGTACTCGCTCGTCACCCAGCAGCCGCTCGGTGGTAAGGCGCAGTTCGGCGGTCAGCGCTTCGGGGAAATGGAGGTCTGGGCGCTCGAAGCGTACGGCGCCGCCTACACCCTGCAGGAAATGCTGACGGTGAAGTCGGACGACGTTGCCGGTCGTACCAAGGTCTACGAAGCGATCGTCCGTGGCGACGATACCTTCGAAGCGGGCATTCCGGAGAGCTTCAACGTTCTCGTCAAGGAAATGCGCTCGCTGGGCCTTTCGGTCGAGCTCGAAAACTCGAAGGTCGACGAGGCTGGCGCGGCGCAACTGCCCGACGCAGCCGAGTAAAGAGACCCAAGGTGCGTGCCGCTCATGCGGCGCGCACCGTTTCCGCCGGAAGACGCTGACGTCTCCGGCAGGAACGAAGCCGCAGCCAATGCGGTTTTAGCTGTTTATGGGGCAGGGGCCGGCGCCCGGGATTTGTCGGCACCCTCGCCAAGCTCAGGGCGTATAGCCCGTAAAGGAGACAGGCATGAACCAAGAGGTCATGAATCTTTTCAATCCGCAGGTGCCTGCACAGACCTTCGATTCCATCCGGATTTCGATCGCCTCGCCGGAGAAGATTCTTTCCTGGTCTTACGGTGAGATCAAGAAGCCGGAGACGATCAACTACCGCACGTTCAAGCCGGAACGCGACGGTCTGTTCTGCGCGCGCATCTTTGGACCGATCAAGGACTACGAGTGCCTGTGCGGCAAGTACAAGCGCATGAAGTACAAGGGCATCATCTGCGAAAAGTGCGGCGTCGAAGTGACGTTGTCGCGCGTTCGCCGTGAGCGCATGGGCCACATCGAGCTCGCCGCTCCCGTTGCCCACATCTGGTTCCTGAAGTCGCTGCCGAGCCGCATTTCGACGCTGCTCGACATGACGCTGAAGGATGTCGAGCGCGTTCTCTACTTCGAAAACTACATCGTCACCGAGCCGGGTCTGACGTCGCTGAAGGAAAACCAGCTCCTCAGCGAAGAAGACTACATGCTCGCCGTTGACGAATTCGGCGAAGACCAGTTCACCGCCATGATCGGCGCCGAAGCGATCTATGAAATGCTCGCTTCGATGAACCTGGAAAAGATCGCCGGCGACCTGCGCGCCGAGCTCGCTGAGACGACCTCGGATCTGAAGCAGAAGAAGCTGATGAAGCGGCTGAAGATCGTCGAGAACTTCATGGATTCCGGCAACCGCCCGGAATGGATGATCATGAAGGTCGTTCCGGTGATCCCGCCGGATCTGCGTCCGCTCGTGCCGCTCGACGGCGGCCGATTCGCGACGTCGGATCTGAACGATCTCTATCGCCGCGTCATCAACCGTAACAACCGTCTGAAGCGCCTGATCGAACTGCGCGCTCCGGGCATCATCATCCGCAACGAAAAACGCATGCTGCAGGAATCTGTCGATGCGCTGTTCGACAACGGCCGTCGTGGCCGCGTCATCACCGGCGCCAACAAGCGTCCGCTGAAGTCGCTGTCCGACATGCTTAAGGGTAAGCAGGGCCGCTTCCGTCAGAACCTGCTCGGCAAGCGCGTCGACTATTCCGGCCGTTCGGTCATCGTGACGGGTCCGGAACTGAAGCTGCACCAGTGCGGCCTGCCGAAGAAGATGGCGCTCGAGCTGTTCAAGCCGTTCATCTATGCGCGTCTTGACGCCAAGGGCTTCTCGTCCACCGTCAAGCAGGCCAAGAAGCTCGTCGAAAAGGAAAAGCCGGAAGTCTGGGATATCCTCGACGAGGTCATCCGCGAGCACCCGGTTCTCCTGAACCGTGCGCCGACGCTGCACCGCCTGGGCATCCAGGCCTTCGAACCGACCCTGGTCGAAGGCAAGGCGATCCAGCTGCACCCGCTCGTCTGCACGGCCTTCAACGCCGACTTCGACGGCGACCAGATGGCCGTTCACGTGCCGCTGTCGCTCGAAGCTCAGCTCGAAGCCCGCGTGCTGATGATGTCGACGAACAACATCCTGCACCCGGCAAACGGCGCACCGATCATCGTTCCGTCGCAGGACATGGTTCTCGGTCTCTACTACTTGTCGATCCTGAACCAGAACGAGCCGGGCGAAGGCATGGCGTTCTCGGACATGGGCGAGCTGCACCACGCGCTCGAAACCAAGGCCGTGACGCTGCACGCCAAGATCCGTGGCCGCTTCAAGACCGTCGACGCCGAGGGCAACCCGGTTTCGAAGATCTATGAAACCACGCCTGGCCGCATGATCATCGGCGAGCTGCTGCCGCGCAACGTCAACGTGCCGTTCGACACCTGCAACCAGGAAATGACCAAGAAGAACATCTCCAAGATGATCGACACGGTCTACCGCCATTGCGGCCAGAAGGACACGGTCATCTTCTGCGACCGCATCATGCAGCTCGGCTTCGCCCATGCTTGCCGCGCCGGCATTTCGTTCGGCAAGGACGACATGGTCATTCCGGACACCAAGGTGAAGATCGTCGGCGACACTGAAGCGCTCGTGAAGGAATACGAGCAGCAGTACAACGACGGCCTCATCACCCAGGGCGAAAAGTACAACAAGGTTGTCGACGCCTGGGGCAAGGCGACCGAAAAGGTCGCCGAAGAAATGATGGCCCGCATCAAGGCGGTCGAGTTCGACGACAATGGTCGCCAGAAGCCGATGAACTCGATCTACATGATGTCGCACTCGGGTGCTCGTGGTTCTCCGAACCAGATGCGCCAGCTGGGCGGCATGCGCGGCCTCATGGCCAAGCCGTCGGGCGAAATCATCGAGACGCCGATCATCTCGAACTTCAAGGAAGGCCTGACCGTTAACGAGTACTTCAACTCGACCCACGGTGCCCGTAAGGGTCTGGCAGACACCGCCTTGAAGACCGCGAACTCCGGTTACCTGACCCGTCGTCTCGTCGACGTGGCGCAGGATTGCATCGTCAACTCCGTCGATTGCGGCACCGACAAGGGCCTCACCATGACGGCGATCGTCGATGCCGGTCAGGTCGTGGCTTCGCTTGGCGCTCGTATTCTCGGCCGTACGGCCCTGGACGACATCGATCACCCGGTCACGGGCGCTCGCATCGTCGATGCCGGCCGGATGATCCTTGAACCGGATGTCATCGAGATCGAAAAGGCTGGTATTCAGTCGATCCGTATCCGCTCTGCGCTGACCTGCGAAATCCAGACGGGCGTTTGCGGCGTCTGCTACGGCCGCGACCTGGCACGTGGTACGCCGGTCAACATGGGCGAAGCGGTTGGCGTTATCGCCGCACAGTCGATCGGTGAACCGGGCACCCAGCTCACCATGCGTACCTTCCACTTGGGTGGTACGGCGACCGTGGTCGACCAGTCGTTCCTGGAAGCGTCTTACGAAGGTACGGTTCAGATCAAGAACCGCAACATGCTGCGCAACTCTGACGGCGTTCTCGTCGCCATGGGTCGTAACATGGCCGTCCAGATCCTGGATGAACGTGGCGTCGAGCGCTCTTCGCAGCGCGTCGCCTACGGCTCGAAGATCCTCGTCGACGATGGCGACAAGGTGAAGCGCGGTCAGCGTCTCGCCGAGTGGGACCCCTACACCCGTCCGATGATGACGGAAGTGGAAGGTACCGTTCACTTCGAAGACGTCGTCGACGGCATCTCGGTTCTGGAAGCGACCGACGAGTCCACCGGCATCACCAAGCGTCAGGTTATCGATTGGCGTTCGACGCCGCGCGGTACCGATCTGAAGCCGGCGATCGTCATCAAGGACAAGAACGGCGCAGTCATGAAGCTGTCGCGTGGTGGCGACGCCCGCTTCATGCTTTCGGTCGACGCCATTCTGTCGGTCGAGCCGGGCACGAAGGTTTCGCAGGGTGACGTGCTTGCACGTTCGCCGCTCGAAAGCGCCAAGACCAAGGACATCACCGGTGGTCTGCCGCGCGTTGCCGAACTGTTCGAAGCACGTCGTCCGAAGGACCATGCCATCATCGCTGAGATCGATGGTACGATCCGCTTCGGCCGCGACTACAAGAACAAGCGTCGCGTTCTGATCGAGCCTGCTGAAGACGGTGTCGAGCCGGTCGAATACCTGATCCCGAAGGGCAAGCCCTTCCATCTTCAGGATGGCGACTACATCGAAAAGGGCGACTACATCCTCGACGGTAACCCGGCGCCGCACGACATCCTGGCGATCAAGGGCGTGGAAGCACTTGCTTCCTACCTGGTCAACGAAATCCAGGAAGTCTACCGACTGCAGGGCGTTGTCATCAACGACAAGCACATCGAGGTGATCGTCCGTCAGATGCTGCAGAAGGTTGAAATCACCGACGCCGGTGACTCGACCTACATCGTCGGCGACAACGTCGACCGCATCGAGCTCGAAGACGTCAACGACGGCCTGATCGAACAGGGCAAGAAGCCGGCTTACGGCGATCCGGTCCTGCTCGGCATCACCAAGGCCTCGCTGCAGACGCCATCGTTCATCTCGGCAGCGTCGTTCCAGGAGACCACGAAGGTCCTGACGGAAGCCGCAATCGCCGGCAAGACCGACGGCCTGCAGGGTCTGAAGGAAAACGTCATCGTCGGCCGTCTGATCCCGGCCGGTACCGGTGGCACGATGACCCAGATCCGTCGCATCGCAACCGCGCGCGACGAAATGATCCTGGAAGAGCGTCGTCGTGGCACGGGTGCGGATGTCGCAACGCCGATGCTCGCCGATCTCGCCAACGAGAACGCGGCAGCCGAGTAATCGGGGAGGGCGGTCTCGCCCTCTTGATCCCAAAAAAGAAGCCGCCGGGAGCAATCCCGGCGGCTTCTTCATGTGTGATGTCTCGTAGCAGGCGGCGGATTTCCCCTCTGCCGGGTCAGCTGAAGCGGATAATCGCGACTTCGCCTTCGAGTGCGCCCTGATAGGCGGAGGCGTGCGGCTCTTCGCTCGGGACGTCGGTCAATGTGCCGATCTGGTCCAGGTCGGCCTCCAGAAAACCTTCTTCGGCGAGCGCGTTGAGCGCTTCGCGCACCGCGGTGTCGTCGTCGGGCGCCTTCAGCATCACGTGAATGTCCACGCCGTCCTCGTCGCCGTCGGTCTCGTAGGCCTTGCCGATGATGATGAACACCATCGGCTCGTCCGGGGCATTGTCGTTGTCTGGGGTGACGGCCATTTTGTTTCCTTTCGAATGGGCTTGGCGCGACCTTAGCGTCCTTTTTGAATCAGCGCGATGGAAATGCAGTGCCGCGCGGACGCTTGCCGTGGAGAGCGAGTCGATCGTGGTGGAAAACCCCCACAAAGTGGTTGCCGATTCCTTAATCCCGTCAGACACTCCGGGCATAGAGGGGCAAACGAGGCGGGCGCCAAGCGCCAAACCATGTGCAAAAGCCTTGTTTTTCAGGCATGCCGGGCGAACGCGCCCGGGAATATTTCTTAATTGCCCTTGACTGTTCGCCTTGAAATCAGTACACCCCGCCGCATCGGAGCCCATGTGAGGCTGGCTGGTTCGGAACGTCGCGTTCTGAAGTTCGCCTCAAACAAGGTTCGAAACGCACGCTGACGACTACAATGCTGCACGCACGACGCACACGATAGTGCGTCCTCTGCTTTATTTGGGGCCATCTGCGGAAAAGGCGGATCGGCCCTTGTTTTGCGCATTTCATGAGGCGTTCGAAACTGCCGGCGACGGCAACGATCCGCCCGCAAGGGTAATGTGACAAGATTTTGCAAGGGATGGGTATATGCCTACCGTAAACCAGCTGATCCGTAAGCCTCGTCAGGCACAGGTAAAGCGCAACAAGGTTCCTGCTCTGCAGGAAAACCCGCAGAAGCGTGGCGTTTGCACCCGCGTTTACACGACGACCCCGAAGAAGCCGAACTCGGCTCTGCGTAAGGTTGCCAAGATTCGCCTGACGAACGGCTTCGAAGTCATCGGCTACATTCCGGGTGAAGGCCACAACCTTCAGGAACACTCGGTCGTGATGATCCGTGGCGGCCGCGTTAAGGACCTTCCGGGCGTTCGTTATCACATCATCCGTGGTGTTCTCGATACCCAGGGCGTCAAGAACCGCAAGCAGCGCCGTTCGAAGTACGGTGCGAAGCGTCCGAAGTAATTCGGTTTTGAAAATCCCGGCGCTGCGCGAGGTCCTCCGCGTGGTAGAGCGCTAAATAGTTTGAAGAGACGAGAAGTATGTCCAGACGTCATAGAGCAGAAAAGCGTGAGATCAACCCGGATCCGAAGTTCGGTGATCTGGTTGTCACGAAGTTCATGAACGCGATCATGCTGCACGGCAAGAAGTCGGTCGCTGAAAGCATCGTTTACGGTGCGTTCGATGCGGTTCAGACCAAGCTGAAGCAGGAGCCGATCGCTGTATTCCATTCCGCGCTCGACAACATCGCGCCGCACGTTGAAGTGCGTTCGCGTCGCGTTGGTGGTGCAACCTACCAGGTTCCGGTCGACGTTCGTCCGGAGCGCCGTCAGGCTCTCGCCATCCGTTGGCTGATCACGGCTGCACGCAAGCGCAACGAAACGACCATGGTTGATCGCCTCTGCGGCGAACTCATGGACGCAGCGAACAACCGTGGTAGCGCCGTGAAGAAGCGCGAAGACACGCACAAGATGGCTGATGCCAACCGTGCGTTCTCGCACTATCGCTGGTAATTCTGGCGCGAACGTCTCAAGAGGCAGTCCACTATGGCACGCGAATACAAAATCGAAGATTACCGTAACTTCGGTATCATGGCGCACATCGACGCCGGCAAGACCACGACGACCGAGCGCATCCTTTACTACACCGGCAAGTCCCACAAGATCGGCGAAGTCCATGACGGCGCCGCTACCATGGACTGGATGGAGCAGGAGCAGGAACGCGGCATCACGATCACGTCTGCTGCGACGACCACCTTCTGGAAGGGTCGTGACGGCAAGGCTCGCCGCTTCAACATTATCGACACCCCCGGCCACGTTGACTTCACCATCGAAGTCGAGCGTTCGCTGCGCGTTCTCGACGGCGCTATCGCGCTTCTCGATGCCAACGCCGGTGTTGAGCCGCAGACGGAAACCGTCTGGCGTCAGGCGGAAAAGTACAACGTTCCGCGCATGATCTTCTGCAACAAGATGGACAAGACCGGCGCGGACTTCTACCGCTCGGTCGAGATGATCAAGACTCGTCTGGGCGCGATTGCCGTCGTCATGCAGCTGCCGATCGGCGCTGAAACCGAGTTCAAGGGTGTTATCGACCTGGTCGAGATGAACGCTCTCGTCTGGCGCGACGAATCGCTCGGCGCCCAGTGGGACGTCGTCGAGATCCCGGACGACATGAAGGACAAGGCTGAAGAATATCGCGAAAAGCTGATCGAGACCGTTGTCGAGATCGACGAAGCCGCGATGGAAGCCTACCTCGAAGGCAACATGCCCTCGAACGACAAGATCCGCGAACTCGTTCGCCGCGGCACCATCGACGTGAAGTTCCACCCGATGTTCTGCGGTACCGCGTTCAAGAACAAGGGCGTTCAGCCGCTTCTCGACGCGGTTGTCGACTACCTGCCGTCGCCGCTCGACATTCCGGCGATCAAGGGCATCGACGCCAAGACCGAAGCTGAAATCGAACGTCATGCTGACGACGCCGAGCCGCTTTCGATGCTCGCGTTCAAGATCATGAACGACCCCTTCGTCGGTTCGCTGACCTTCGCACGCATCTACTCGGGCAAGCTCGAAAAGGGCTCGTCTGTGATGAATACGGTCAAGGAAAAGCGCGAGCGCGTCGGCCGCATGCTGCAGATGCACTCGAACAGCCGTGAAGACATCGAAGAAGCCTTTGCAGGCGACATCGTTGCTCTGGCCGGTCTCAAGGAAACCACCACGGGTGACACGCTCTGCGACCCGCTGAAGCCGGTTATCCTCGAGCGCATGGAATTCCCCGAGCCGGTCATCCAGATCGCGATCGAGCCGAAGTCCAAGGGCGACCAGGAAAAGATGGGCCTCGCGCTCAACCGCCTGGCAGCTGAAGACCCGTCGTTCCGCGTCAAGACCGACCAGGAATCCGGCCAGACGATCATCGCTGGCATGGGCGAACTTCACCTCGACATCATCGTCGACCGTATGCGTCGCGAGTTCAAGGTTGAAGCCAACGTCGGTGCTCCGCAGGTTGCCTACCGCGAAACCATCACGCGTCAGCACGAAGAAGACTACACGCACAAGAAGCAGTCCGGTGGTACCGGTCAGTTCGCGCGCGTCAAGCTCGTGTTCGAACCGAACCCGGATGGCGAAGATTTCGTCTTCGAATCCAAGATCGTCGGCGGTGCTGTTCCGAAGGAATACATCCCGGGCGTTCAGAAGGGTATCGAAAGCGTTCTGTCTTCGGGTCCGCTCGCTGGCTTCCCGATGCTCGGCGTCAAGGCGACGCTCATCGACGGTGCATTCCACGACGTCGACTCGTCGGTTCTCGCCTTCGAAATCGCATCGCGTGCTTGCTTCCGTGAAGCGGCCAAGAAGGCTGGTGCACAGCTTCTCGAGCCGATGATGAAGGTCGAAGTCGTAACGCCGGAAGACTACGTCGGCGACGTTATCGGCGACCTGAACTCCCGCCGTGGCCAGATCCAGGGCCAGGAATCGCGTGGCGTTGCCGTTGTGATCAACGCAAACGTTCCGCTGGCGAACATGTTCAAGTACGTCGACAACCTGCGCTCCATGTCTCAGGGCCGCGCGCAGTACACGATGACCTTCGATCACTACGCGCCGGTTCCGTCGAACGTCGCGCAGGAAATCCAGGCGAAGTATTCCGGTCAGAAGTGACCGGAATACCCAGACGCTGACAGAAGTTAAAAGTTTTCCCCGGTAGGGGATAGAAAACGGAGAGCCGGAAATGGCAAAGAGCAAATTTGAGCGCAACAAGCCGCACGTTAACATTGGCACGATTGGCCACGTTGACCATGGCAAGACGTCGCTGACCGCAGCGATCACGAAGTACTTCGGCGAGTTCAAGGCGTACGACCAGATCGACGCCGCTCCGGAAGAAAAGGCCCGTGGTATCACGATTTCGACGGCCCACGTTGAGTATGAGACGCCGAACCGTCACTACGCTCACGTTGACTGCCCCGGCCACGCCGACTACGTCAAGAACATGATCACCGGTGCAGCGCAGATGGACGGCGCGATCCTGGTTTGCTCGGCTGCTGACGGCCCGATGCCGCAGACCCGCGAGCACATCCTGCTTGCTCGTCAGGTTGGCGTTCCGGCAATCGTCGTGTTCCTCAACAAGGTCGACCAGGTTGACGACGCCGAGCTTCTCGAGCTCGTCGAGCTGGAAGTTCGCGAACTTCTGTCGTCCTACGAATTCCCGGGCGACGACATTCCGATCATCAAGGGCTCGGCTCTTGCTGCTCTGGAAGATTCGGACAAGAAGATCGGCGAAGACGCGATCCGCGAGCTGATGGCTGCTGTTGACGCCTACATCCCGACGCCTGAGCGTCCGATCGACCAGCCGTTCCTGATGCCGATCGAAGACGTGTTCTCGATCTCGGGCCGCGGTACGGTTGTGACCGGTCGCGTTGAGCGCGGCATCGTCAAGGTTGGCGAAGAAGTCGAAATCGTCGGCATCCGCGACACGTCGAAGACGACGGTTACGGGCGTTGAAATGTTCCGCAAGCTGCTCGACCAGGGCCAGGCCGGCGACAACATCGGCGCGCTGATCCGTGGTGTTAACCGTGACGGCGTTGAGCGTGGCCAGATCCTGTGCAAGCCGGGTTCGGTCAAGCCGCACAAGAAGTTCATGGCAGAAGCCTACATCCTGACGAAGGAAGAAGGCGGCCGTCATACGCCGTTCTTCACCAACTACCGTCCGCAGTTCTACTTCCGCACGACGGACGTGACGGGCATCGTCACGCTGCCGGAAGGCACGGAAATGGTTATGCCGGGCGACAACGTCACGGTTGCCGTTGAGCTGATCGTTCCGATCGCGATGGAAGAAAAGCTGCGCTTCGCGATCCGCGAAGGCGGCCGTACCGTCGGCGCCGGCATCGTTGCCTCGATCGTCGAGTAATCGACGAGACTGAGGGCGGGAAGACACAAGGCGCATGTGCTATGCGCCTTGGACATACCCGCCCCGAAAGATTTAGTTGGTCGCACGGCTTGCCGAAGACGACGAAATAGTGCAAATGGCGCCCACGCGTGATTTGCACGGTGCTTCGGCGTTGTGCGCTCACAGAAAGACAGGCCGGCCACGGCCGCTCAAATAGGAAGGGGCAGGGGAAACCCTGTCCCTCCGATCTTTGAAAAGTTAGCGGACTGGCCGAAATTAAACGAAGTTCACTGCGTGTTTTTCCACGGAAACCGCAAGTAACCTGAACAAGGATAAGTCGTATGAACGGCCAGAACATCCGCATCCGCCTCAAGGCGTTTGATCACCGGATCCTCGACGCCTCGACGCGTGAAATCGTGTCGACTGCAAAGCGTACCGGTGCAAGCGTGCGCGGTCCCGTACCGCTGCCGACGCGCATTGAAAAGTTTACGGTCAACCGCTCGCCGCACGTCGACAAGAAGAGCCGTGAACAGTTCGAAATGCGCACCCACAAGCGCCTTCTCGACATCGTAGACCCGACCCCGCAGACCGTTGACGCGCTGATGAAGCTCGACCTGGCTGCCGGCGTCGACGTGGAAATCAAGCTTTAATAAACAAGGAAGGTACGTGGACCTCGGTCCAACGGCTTCCAAAAACGGGCGACCTCAAGATCGGATGATCTCAAGGAAACCTTAAACCAGAGATGTGAAGGGGCTCGCTCCGTCACTAACTCTCAAGAGGAATGAACCAATGCGTTCAGGTGTGATTGCACAGAAAGTGGGAATGACCCGCGTCTATAACGACGCCGGTGAGCATATCCCGGTTACAGTTTTGAAGCTGGAAAGCTGCCAGGTGGTAGCCCAGCGTACGGAAGAAAAGAACGGCTACGTTGCTGTCCAGCTCGGTGCTGGCCGCTCCAAGGTCAAGAACACGCCGAAGGCGATGCGCGGCCACTTTGCCGCTGCCAACGTCGAGCCGAAGGCGAAGCTCGTCGAGTTCCGCGTTTCCGCGGACAACCTGATCGACATCGGTGCAGAACTGACGGCGAACCATTTCGTTGCCGGTCAGCTCGTCGACGTCACCGGTACCACGATCGGTAAGGGCTTTGCCGGCGCCATCAAGCGCCACAACTTCGGCGGTCTGCGTGCAACGCACGGCGTTTCCGTATCGCACCGTTCGCATGGTTCTACCGGTTCCAACCAGGACCCGGGCCGCGTTTGGAAGGGCAAGCGCATGGCTGGTCACATGGGCCAGACGCGCGTTACCACCCAGAACCTGGAAGTCGTATCGACCGATGAAGACCGCGGTCTGATCCTGGTCAAGGGCGCTGTCCCCGGCTCCAAGGGTGCCTGGATCGTCGTTCGTGACGCCATCAAGTCGGGCACCCCGGAAGGCGCTCCGCGTCCGGCCGCTGTGCGCGCCGAAGCATCGAAGTAAGGGAGCCGAGTAATGGATCTCAACGTCAAAACCCTCGAGGGCAAGGACGCAGGAAAGGTTTCCCTTTCGGACGCCATTTTCGGCCTCGAACCCCGTGAAGACATCATTGCCCGCGTCGTTCGCTGGCAGCTCGCCAAGAAGCAGCAGGGCACGCACAAGGCCAAGGGCCGCGCGGAAGTTTCGCGCACCGGCGCCAAGATGTACAAGCAGAAGGGTACGGGCCGCGCCCGCCACCACTCCGCTCGCGCTCCGCAGTTCCGCGGCGGTGGTAAGGCTCATGGCCCGGTTGTCCGCAGCCACGCACACGACCTTCCGAAGAAGGTTCGTGCTCTCGGCCTGCGCCATGCACTCTCGGCCAAGCTGAAGGCTGAAGAGATCATCGTCATCGACGATCTCGTTGCCAAGGAAGCCAAGACCAAGGCACTCGCCGGGGTGTTTGCCTCGCTCGGCCTCACCAACGCTCTCATCATCGGCGGCGCCGAGATCGAGAACAACTTCAAGCTCGCAGCCCAGAACATCCCGAATGTGGACGTTCTGCCGGTTCAGGGCATCAACGTTTACGACATTCTGCGCCGTGGCAAGCTCGTGCTTTCCAAGGCTGCCGTGGAAGCTCTGGAGGAGCGGTTCAAATGACGGATCTTCGCCACTACGACGTGATCGTGTCCCCCTCGATCACTGAAAAGTCGACGCTGGTTTCCGAACAGAACCAGGTCGTCTTCAACGTTGCCAAGGACGCTTCGAAGCCTGAGATCAAGGCTGCTGTCGAAGCTCTGTTCGGCGTCAAGGTTACGGCCGTGAACACGCTGGTCCGCAAGGGCAAGACGAAGCGTTTCCGCGGCTTTGCCGGAAAGCAGAAGGACGTGAAGAAGGCGGTCATCACGCTCGCCGACGGTCAGTCCATCGACGTCTCCACCGGTCTCTAACGGATAGGCCCATTAGGGTAAAAACCCAAAAGGGAACAAGAAAATGGCATTGAAAAATTTCAATCCGACGACCCCGAGCCAGCGTCAGCTGGTCATCGTTGACCGGTCCGGCCTCTACAAGGGCAAGCCGGTCAAGGCGCTGACCGAAGGCCTGTCTTCCAAGGGCGGTCGCAACAACCTCGGTCGCATCACCGTTCGCTTTCAGGGCGGCGGTCACAAGCGCACCTATCGTCTGGTAGACTTCAAGCGTCGCAAGTTCGACGTTGAAGGCACCGTCGAGCGTCTGGAATACGACCCGAACCGCACCGCGTTCATCGCGCTCGTCAACTACGCCGACGGCGAAAAGGCCTACATCCTCGCTCCGCAGCGCCTCGCTGCCGGCGACAAGGTCATCGCTTCGGAGAAGGCCGTTGACGTGAAGCCCGGTAACACGATGCCGCTGCAGTACATTCCGGTCGGCTCCATCATCCACAACGTGGAAATGAAGCCGGGCAAGGGCGGCCAGATGGCCCGCTCCGCCGGTACCTACGCACAGCTCGTTGGCCGCGACCAGGGCATGGCGATCCTTCGCCTGAACTCTGGCGAACAGCGCCTGGTGCATGGTTCCTGCCTCGCATCGATCGGCGCCGTGTCGAACCCCGACCACGGCAACATCAATGACGGTAAGGCTGGTCGTTCGCGTTGGCGTGGCAAGAAGCCGCACGTTCGCGGCGTCGTCATGAACCCGGTTGACCACCCGCACGGCGGTGGTGAAGGCCGTACCTCGGGTGGTCGTCACCCGGTTACCCCGTGGGGCAAGCCCACGAAGGGTAAGCGTACGCGCTCGAACAAGTCGACCGACAAGTTCATCATGCGCTCGCGCCACCAGAAGAAGAAGTAAGAGAGGAAGTCTCGAATGACTCGTTCAGTATGGAAAGGTCCGTTCGTTGACGGTTATCTTCTCAAGAAGGCTGAGAAGGTCCGCGAAGGCGGTCGCAACGAAGTGATCAAGATCTGGAGCCGCCGCTCCACGATCCTTCCGCAGTTTGTCGGTCTCACCTTCGGCGTCTACAACGGCAGCAAGCACGTTCCGGTCAGCGTCAACGAAGACATGGTCGGCCACAAGTTTGGTGAATTCTCTCCGACCCGGACCTACTACGGTCACGGTGCGGACAAGAAGGCAAAGAGGAAGTAACAATGGGCAAGGCAAAAGCCGAACGCCGGCTGAAGGATAATGAGGCGCAGGCAGTTGCGCGCACGATCCGCGTCAGCCCCCAGAAGCTCAACCTGGTTGCCGCGATGATCCGCGGCAAGAAGGTCGATCGCGCTCTGGCCGAACTGGAATTCTCCCGCAAGCGCATTGCAGAGACGGTCAAGAAGACCCTTGAATCTGCCATTGCAAACGCAGAGAACAACCACGATCTCGACGTCGATTCGCTCGTCGTTGCAGAAGCTTACGTTGGCAAGTCGATTGTCATGAAGCGCTTCCACGCTCGTGGTCGCGGCCGTGCATCGCGTGTCGAAAAGCCGTTCTCGCACTTGACGATCGTCGTCCGTGAAGTGGAAGCCAAAGGGGAGGCCGCATAATGGGTCAGAAGATTAATCCAATCGGCTTCCGTCTCGGTATCAACCGGACCTGGGACAGCCGCTGGTTCGCGGACAACGCCGAATACGGCCAGCTTCTTCACGAAGACCTGAAGATCCGCGCTTACCTGATGGAAGAACTCAAGGCTGCCGGCATTGCCAAGGTGGTTATCGAGCGTCCGCACAAGAAGTGCCGCGTCACGATCCACTCTGCTCGTCCGGGCCTGATCATCGGCAAGAAGGGCGCTGACATCGAGAAGCTCCGCAAGAAGCTTTCCGAGATGACCAACTCTGAGACGCACCTCAACATCGTTGAAGTGCGCAAGCCGGAAGTCGACGCAACGCTCGTTGCTCAGTCGATTGCCCAGCAGCTCGAGCGCCGCGTGGCTTTTCGCCGTGCGATGAAGCGCGCTGTTCAGTCGGCCATGCGTCTTGGCGCCGAAGGCATCAAGATCACCTGCGCCGGCCGTCTCGGTGGCGCCGAAATCGCTCGTACCGAATGGTACCGCGAAGGTCGCGTTCCGCTGCACACGCTGCGTGCGGACATCGACTACGGCACGGCTGAAGCGGAAACCGCTTTCGGTATCTGCGGCATCAAGGTCTGGATCTTCAAGGGCGAAATCCTTGAGCACGATCCGATGGCTTCCGAGCGTCGCGCGATCGAAAGTGACAACCAGGGCCCGGCAGGCCGTGATCGCGACCGTGGCGATCGTGACCGCCGTCGTGAAAACGCGTAACATTCGCGTTTGGCAGCCAATATCGGAGAAGTAAAAAAATGTTGCAGCCAAAGCGTACGAAGTATCGCAAGCAGTTCAAGGGCCGCATCAAGGGCGTAGCCAAGGGCGGATCTGATCTCGCTTTCGGTGAATTCGGCCTTAAGGCTCAGGAACCCAACCGCGTGAATGCACGCGAGATCGAAGCGGCCCGCCGCGCGATCACGCGCCACATGAAGCGCGCCGGCCGCGTCTGGATCCGTGTGTTCCCTGACGTTCCGGTTACCGCCAAGCCGACGGAAGTCCGCATGGGTAAGGGTAAGGGGTCGGTCGAATACTGGGCATGCAAGGTCAAGCCCGGCCGAATGATGTTTGAGATCGATGGTGTCAGCGAAGAACTTGCCCGTGAGGCACTTCGTCTTGGCGCTGCCAAGCTCTCTGTCAAGACGCGCTTCGTGCAGCGTATCGCAGAGTAAGGAGTGAACTCATGAAAGCTGTAGATGTTCGCGCCCTGAGCGCCGATCAACTCAACGAAGAGCTCGCCAAGCTGAAGAAGGAGCAGTTCAACCTGCGCTTCCAGAAGGCAACCGGCCAGCTCGAGAAGTCTTCGCGTATCAACGAAGTCCGCAAGGACATCGCACGCGTCAAAACCATTGCCCGCCAGAAGGCGGCAGAAGCCAAGGCCTAAGGACCAGAAAATATGCCGAAACGCATTCTGCAGGGCACTGTTGTCAGCGACAAGAACGACAAGACCGTCGTCGTACGGGTCGAGCGCCGCTTTGCGCACCCGATCCTCCAGAAGACCGTCCGTCGCTCGAAGAAGTACAAGGCGCATGACGAAAACAACCAGTACAAGGTTGGTGACGTCGTTTCCATCGAGGAATGCGCGCCGATCTCGAAGGATAAGCGCTGGACGGTAGTCGCCGCCCACGCTTGATTTCAGCAGGTTTTGACGCCAAGACCCTTGCGTCTTGGGAAAATACCTGTATGAAGCACGCAATTGAAGCAGGGGAACGCTCGATTCCGGGCGTTCTTTTGCTTTGAGATGAGCACTATAAGCCGGGCGAGGGGGTTTCGACCCAACCGGCCTGGTAACAACAAGAAGGCGACCTGACATGATTCAGATGCAAACAAACCTCGACGTGGCGGATAATTCCGGCGCACGTCGTGTCATGTGCATCAAGGTGCTGGGCGGCTCCAAGCGCAAGTATGCGTCGGTCGGCGACATCATTGTCGTTTCGATCAAGGAAGCCATTCCGCGCGGCCGCGTAAAGAAGGGTGATGTCATGAAGGCTGTTGTCGTTCGCACTGCGAAGGACATCCGCCGTCCGGATGGCTCTGTCATCCGTTTTGACACCAACGCAGCCGTTCTTATCGATAACAAGAAAGAGCCGATCGGCACCCGTATCTTCGGACCGGTTCCGCGCGAACTTCGCGCCAAGAACCACATGAAGATCATCTCGCTGGCTCCAGAAGTACTCTAAGGGAGCGTTAAGAGATGCAAAAGATCCGTAAAGGCGACAAAGTCGTCGTTCTCACCGGTAAGGACAAGGGTCGTACCGGCGAAGTCGTACAGGTAATGCCGAAGGAAGACCGGGCTGTCGTGCGTGGCGTAAACATGGTGAAGCGTCACCAGCGCCAGACCCAGAGCCAGGAAGCCGGCATCATCAACAAGGAAGCCTCGATCCATCTTTCGAACATCGCGATTGCCGATCCGAAGGATGGCAAGCCGACCCGCGTCGGTTTCAAGATCGATGGCGACAAGAAGGTCCGCGTGGCCAAGCGTTCGGGAGTAGTGATCGATGGCTAAGTCCGCTTACGAGCCGCGGCTCAAGAAGGAATATGTCGAGCGTATTCGTGCGGCTATGCAGGAGAAGTTCTCCTACGCCAACGAAATGCAGATCCCGCGCCTCGACAAGATCGTCATCAACATGGGTGTTGGCGAATCGACGGGCGACTCCAAGAAGCCGACCGTTGCTGCTGCCGACCTCGCAGCGATTGCTGGCCAGAAGCCGGTAATCACCCGCGCTCGCAACTCCATCGCAGGCTTCAAGCTTCGCGAAGGCATGCCGATTGGTGCCAAGGTTACCCTGCGCGGCGTTCGGATGTTTGAGTTCCTCGATCGTCTCGTGAACATCGCTCTTCCGCGTGTTCGCGACTTCCGTGGCCTCAACCCGAAGTCCTTTGACGGACGTGGCAACTTCGCCATGGGCGTCAAGGAACACATTGTGTTCCCTGAGATCAACTACGACAAGGTTGATCAGATGTGGGGCATGGACATCATCGTTTGCACGACGGCTACTAACGACGACGAAGCTCGTGCTCTGCTCGCAGAGTTCAACTTCCCGTTCCGTCAGTAATCCGTAACGACAAGCGTAAAGAAGGATAACTTTAATGGCGAAAACGAGCGCAGTTGAAAAGAACAAGCGCCGCCGCAAATTGGTTGCCTCGCAGGCTGCAAAGCGTGCCGCTCTGAAGGCGACCATCATGAACCAGTCTCTGCCGATTGAAGAGCGGTTCAAGGCAACCATCAAGCTGGCAGGCCTGCCGCGCGATGGATCCAAGACCCGCATCCGCAACCGTTGCGAAGTTACCGGCCGTCCGCGCGCCTTCTATCGTAAACTTCGTATGTCGCGTATTGCGCTTCGCGAACTGGGCAACCTCGGCAAGGTGCCGGGTATTGTCAAGTCGAGCTGGTAAGGAGACGGGCACATGGCAATGACTGATCCGCTGGGCGATATGCTCACCCGTATCCGTAACGGCGCGGCTCGCCGCAAGTCGAGCGTTTCCACGCCGGCTTCGAAGCTCCGTGCACGTGTTCTGGATGTTCTTCAGGCTGAAGGCTACATCCGCGGGTACTCCGAAGTCGTATTCGGCAACGGCAAGGCCGAGCTGAACATCGAACTGAAGTACTACGAAGGCGCTTCCGTGATCCGTGAGATCGGCCGCGTTTCCAAGCCGGGCCGCCGAGTTTATGTCTCGGTTAAGTCCATTCCGCAGGTCGCGAACGGCCTCGGCATCACCATCCTTTCGACCCCGAAGGGCGTGATGGCCGATCATCAGGCACGCGAACAGAATGTTGGTGGCGAGATCCTTTGCTCCGTCTTCTAATCGAAGACGGTAGCAAGTTCTCCATAGCGAACAGACAGGTATAAAAATGTCTCGTATCGGTAAGAAGCCCGTTCAGGTTCCGGCAGGCGTCACGGCAAGCGTTGATGGCCAGAAGGTAACGGCGAAGGGCCCGAAGGGCGAACTGTTCTTCGTTGCAAACGACGAAGTCTCGGTAAAGCTCGAAGAAAATGCGGTTGTTGTACAGCCGCTCAGCCAGAGCAAGGATGCTCGTTCGAAGTGGGGCATGTCCCGCACGATGATCGAGAACATCTTCAAGGGCGTCAAGGACGGTTACGAGCGCAAGCTCGAAATCAACGGCGTTGGTTATCGTGCGTCGATGCAGGGCAAGAACCTGCAGCTGGCGCTCGGCTTCAGCCACGACGTCGTCTACCAGACGCCGGAAGGCATCACGATTGCTGTTCCGAAGCCGACCGAAATCATCGTGTCCGGCATCAACAAGCAGCAGGTCGGCCAGGTTGCCGCGGAAATCCGCGAATACCGTGGCCCCGAGCCCTACAAGGGCAAGGGCGTCAAGTATGCCGAAGAGCGGATTGTCCGCAAAGAAGGCAAGAAGAAGTAAGGATCACGCGAAATGGCTAGCAGGAAAGATACTCTTGTGCGTCGCGCCAACCGCGTGCGCCGTCAAATCAAGGCGGTCGCCAATGGCCGTCCGCGCCTGTCGGTTCATCGCTCGTCGAAGAACATCTACGTACAGGTCATCGACGACGTGGCCGGCAAGACGCTTGCGTCTGCCTCCACCCTCGATACCGATCTGCGTTCGTCGTTGAAGACGGGCGCCGACACGGCAGCTGCTGCTGCCGTCGGCAAGCTCATCGCTGAGCGCGCCGTAAAGGCTGGCGTCAAGGACGTTGTCTTTGATCGTGGCGCCTTCATCTATCACGGCCGCATCAAGGCTTTGGCCGATGCTGCCCGTGAAGGTGGTCTGAACTTCTGATCGGTTGCCAGGCGGGCGTTGCGCCTGCCTGGCACTCTCATAGGTTTCCGGTCGCATCCGATCCATCGGACGGGGGCGACTTTTGTCAATCTGCCGATTGCACCCGGAAAAGAAAAAGGAAAAGGACAATGGCACAGGAAAGAAAGGGTTCTCGCGAAGATCGCCAGAACCGCGAAGAGCGCGACAGCGAATTTGTCGATAAGCTCGTAGCAATTAACCGCGTCGCCAAGGTGGTGAAGGGCGGTCGTCGTTTCGGTTTCGCCGCTCTCGTCGTCGTTGGCGACCAGAAGGGCCGCGTTGGCTTCGGTCATGGCAAGGCACGCGAAGTGCCGGAAGCCATCCGCAAGGCAACCGAAGCCGCAAAGCGCGACCTGATTTTCGTCCCGCTGCGTGGTGGTCGTACCCTGCATCACGACGTTCACGGTCGTCATGGCGCCGGCAAGGTGCTGCTGCGTTCGGCCAAGGCCGGTACCGGTATCATCGCTGGTGGCCCGATGCGCGCCGTCTTCGAAACGCTCGGCGTTCATGACGTCGTTGCCAAGTCGACCGGTTCGTCGAACCCCTACAACATGGTTCGCGCAACGTTCGACGCCCTCAAGAACCAGATGCACCCGAAGGACATCGCAGCTCAGCGCGGCATGAAGTACGCCACGCTCCAGGCTCGTCGTGTTGCCTCCGGCGCTGCTTCCGAAGAATAAGGGAGCTGACAGATGGCTAAGAAAGAAGTCGCAGCGAAGACCGTTACCGTCGAGCAGATCGGTAGCCCCATTCGCCGTCCGGCCGTACAGCGTCAGACGCTGATCGGCCTGGGCCTCAACAAGATGCACCGGGTTCGCACGCTGGAAGACACTCCGTCTGTCCGCGGCATGATCCGGACGGTCCAGCACCTCGTTCGCGTCGTCGACGAGAAGTGAGGGGGATAAGCTCATGAAACTGAATGAAATCAAGGACAACGAAGGCTCGACCCACAGCCGTAAGCGTCTTGGCCGTGGTATCGGCTCGGGCTCCGGCAAGACCGCCGGTCGCGGTGTGAAGGGTCAGAAGGCTCGTTCGGGCGTTGCGATCAACGGCTTCGAAGGCGGCCAGATGCCGATCTACCGTCGTCTGCCGAAGCGCGGCTTCAACAACATCTTCGCTTCGGAGTTTGTTGTCGTGTCGCTCGGCCGTATCCAGACGGCAATCGACGCCAAGAAGCTCGACGCTTCCAAGACCGTTGACGCAGCTGCCCTCAAGGCTGCCGGCGTCATCCGTCGCGAAAAGGACGGCGTCCGCGTTCTGGCCGACGGCGAACTGAAGGCGAAGGTTTCGCTCGAAGTTGCCGGCGCTTCCAAGTCTGCGATCGAAAAGATCGAAAAGGCTGGCGGCTCGATCAAGCTGCTCGCAGCGGCTGCTGAATAATATTATTGATGAACCGCCCGGGGTGCTTCACTCCGGGCGGTTTTGCTCCCATATGTGAGCCTCACGTCCGCAAGCGCGAATCGCTCGCCGCGGCGGACATAGCGGAAACCACGGTGAGGCATCCGATTGCAGACACAATCGCCTCGCGTCCGGTTTTCAAGACGAAAAGTTAGTCCTTCCGGAACGGACCGGGTGTTCCCGCTGATTCCGAGATTTGGTACGCGGAGAATTGCATGGCTTCTGCAGCGGAACAGCTCGCCTCGAACCTGAATTTCTCGACTTTCGCCAAGGCGGAAGATCTGAAGAAACGGCTCTGGTTCACGCTTGGTGCGCTTCTGGTTTACCGTCTTGGCACCTATATCCCGCTGCCCGGTCTTAACCCGGAAGCGTTTGCCCAGGCATTCCGCGGCCAGAGCGGCGGCATCCTCGGCCTCTTCAACATGTTTTCCGGCGGTGCAGTTGAGCGCATGGCGATCTTCGCGCTCGGCATCATGCCCTATATCTCTGCGTCGATCATCGTTCAGCTGATGACCTCTGTCGTTCCTGCACTGGAACAGCTGAAGAAGGAAGGCGAGCAGGGCCGCAAGATCATCAACCAGTACACCCGTTACGGCACGGTGCTTCTCGGCACGGCGCAGGCTTACGCCATCGCGGTCGGCCTCGAGAGCGGCAACGGCCTCGTCAACGATCCGGGTTGGTTCTTCCGTATTTCGACCGTCATTTCTCTGCTTGGCGGCACCATGTTCCTGATGTGGCTCGGTGAGCAGATCACATCGCGCGGCATCGGCAACGGCATCTCGCTGATCATTTTCGCCGGTATCGTCGCCCATCTGCCGACGGCTCTGGCCGGCACGCTCGAACTCGGACGCACCGGCGCACTGTCGACCCCGCTGATCCTCGCGATCATCGTCATGGTCGTCGGCGTCATCGCGCTCATCGTGTTCGTTGAGCGCGCCCAGCGGCGGCTTCTGATCCAGTATCCGAAGCGACAGGTCGGCAACCGCATGTTCCAGGGCGACACCTCGCACCTGCCGCTGAAGCTCAACACATCGGGCGTCATCCCGGCAATCTTTGCGTCGTCGCTGCTGCTTCTGCCGGCAACGCTTGCAGGCTTTGCCAATACCGCGACGCTGCCGGGCTGGGCGACCACCGTTGTTGGCGCGCTTGCGCACGGCAAGCCGCTCTACATGGTGCTCTACGGTGCGATGATCGCGTTCTTCGCCTTCTTCTACACGGCGATCGTCTTCAATCCGAAGGACACGGCCGACAATCTGAAGAAGCACGGCGGCTTCATCCCGGGCATTCGTCCGGGCGAGCGTACCGCGGAATACATCGATTATGTCCTGACGCGCATCACCGTGATCGGTGCGGCCTATCTGATCTTCGTCTGCATTCTGCCGGAAGTTCTGATCGCTCAGACCGGCGTGCCGTTCTACCTTGGTGGTACGTCGCTTTTGATTGTTGTCAGCGTCACCCTTGATACGGTAGCACAGATCCAGGGCCACCTCATCGCACAGCAATATGAGGGGCTGATCAAGAAGTCGAAGCTGCGCGGAGGAAAGAGGGGACGATGAGACTGATTTTTTTGGGACCGCCGGGCGCTGGCAAGGGGACACAGGCCAAGCTTCTGACGGAGAGATACGGCATTCCGCAGCTTTCCACAGGAGATATGCTGCGGGCGGCCGTCGCCCAGGCGACCGAAGTCGGCAAGCGTGCCAAGGCGGTCATGGATGCCGGTCAGCTGGTATCCGATGAGATCGTCAACGAAATCGTGTCGGATCGCATCGACCAGCCGGACTGTGTGAAGGGGTTCATCCTAGACGGTTACCCGCGCACGGTTCCGCAGGCGATCGCGCTCGGCAAGATGCTCGAGGGCAAGGGCCTGAAGCTCGATGCCGTAATCGAGCTCAAGGTCGACGAGGCAGCCCTTGTAAAGCGGATGGAGAATCGCGTAGCGGAAACCATCGCAGCCGGCGGCACCGTTCGTTCGGACGACAATCCGGAAGCCTTCAAGCGCCGGTTGACCGAGTACCGCGAAAAGACGGCGCCGCTCTCTGAGCATTACGCCGGAACGGGGCAACTCAGAACGGTCGATGGCATGGCGGAAGTGAACACCGTCACCGCCGAGATCGAGAAGATTCTGGCTTAGACACTGGTCTTTGCCGAAAAGGAAGTGCCGGGGAGTTGACTTTTCCGGCCGATTCCGCCAAAGACAGCGCCAACTCGCGACATGAGAGCGGTCGGCGCGGTCTTCAAAGAAAATGAAGTCCGGGTACGGTCGTTTTTGACGTGTCTCGAACCTCAATCAACGTGCGGCTCTTCGAGGTCGCGTAACGAAGCACCTATTGCCGGATGGCAACTGGAACGCAAGGAGAATAGACGTGGCACGTATCGCTGGCGTCAACATCCCGACGGCAAAGCGCGTAGTTATTGCGCTGACCTACATTCACGGGATCGGCCCGAAATTCGCACAGGAAATCATCGAGAAGGTCGGTATCCCGGCTGATCGTCGCGTGCATCAGCTGACGGACGCTGAAGTCCTGCAGATCCGCGAAACGATCGACCGCGACTACCAGGTCGAAGGCGACCTGCGTCGCGAGACCTCGATGAACATCAAGCGCCTGATGGACCTCGGCTGCTACCGCGGCCTGCGTCACCGTCGTGGCCTTCCGGTTCGCGGTCAGCGCACCCACACCAACGCTCGCACCCGCAAGGGTCCGGCGAAGGCGATTGCCGGTAAGAAGAAGTAATTTCCCGAAAAGGGAGATTGGGAGGCTGGTGTCAAACACCGGCCTCCTTTTGCAGTTTGGAAGGGCGTTTGCCTGACCTTTGTTCGGCCGATCCGGCCGGGCGATATGTTCGCAGGGCGATACTTCGTCCTGCGGGAAGTGAAGATGCAGGGCAGGGGACGTCAAATCCTTTTCCCGGTGGAGCCGCTGGAATTACGGCGGTGCAGAGATCTAAGAAAGGGATCCTATGGCCAAGGAAGCCACCCGCGTTCGCCGTCGCGAACGCAAGAACATCACGTCTGGCGTTGCGCACGTCAATTCGTCGTTCAACAACACCATGATCACCATCACCGACGCACAGGGCAACGCGATTGCCTGGTCGTCTGCCGGTGCCAAGGGTTTCAAGGGTTCGCGTAAGTCGACCCCGTTTGCCGCACAGATCGCCGCTGAAGACTGCGCCAAGAAGGCTCAGGAACACGGCATGAAGTCGCTGGAAGTCGAAGTTTGCGGTCCGGGTTCCGGCCGTGAATCCGCTCTTCGCGCGCTGCAGGCTGCGGGCTTCATGATCACCTCGATCCGCGATGTGACCCCGATCCCGCACAACGGCTGCCGCCCGCGCAAGAAGCGCCGCGTCTGATCATATGCATTCAACATGCCGGTGAGGGCGCAGACGCGCGCTCCCGGTCTTCGGGGCTCGGTTGTCACGATTGGATGGTGGCAACGAACGGAAGGCAGAAAACATGATCCAGAAGAATTGGCAGGAACTGATCAAGCCGAACAAGGTGGAGTTCGTCTCCTCCGGCCGCACCAAGGCAACGCTGGTTGCGGAACCGCTTGAACGCGGCTTCGGTCTGACGCTCGGCAACGCGCTTCGCCGCGTGCTGCTGTCGTCTCTGCGCGGTGCTGCTGTCACCGCAGTGCAGATCGACGGCGTCCTGCACGAGTTCTCCTCTATCCCGGGCGTCCGGGAAGATGTGACGGACATCGTGCTCAACATCAAGGAAATCGCCATCAAGATGGATGGCGACGACGCAAAGCGCATGGTTGTGCGCAAGCAGGGCCCAGGCGTTGTAACCGCCGGTGACATCCAGACGGTTGGCGATATCGAAATCCTCAACCCGAACCACGTGATCTGCACCCTCGACGAGGGCGCCGAGATCCGCATGGAATTCACCGTCAACAACGGCAAGGGCTACGTTCCGGCAGATCGCAACCGTTCGGAAGATGCTCCGATCGGCCTGATCCCGGTCGACAGCCTGTACTCGCCGGTCAAGAAAGTGTCCTACAAGGTGGAAAACACCCGCGAAGGCCAGGTTCTTGACTACGACAAGCTGACGATGTCCATCGAGACGGACGGCTCCGTCACCGGTGAAGATGCGATCGCATTTGCGGCCCGCATCCTTCAGGACCAGCTGTCGGTCTTCGTCAATTTCGACGAGCCGCAGAAGGAAGCAGAGGAAGAGGCAGTTACCGAACTCGCCTTCAACCCGGCGCTTCTCAAGAAGGTCGACGAACTGGAACTTTCGGTCCGTTCGGCCAACTGCCTGAAGAACGACAACATCGTCTACATCGGCGACCTCATTCAGAAGACCGAAGCAGAAATGCTCCGCACGCCGAATTTTGGTCGCAAGTCGCTGAACGAAATCAAGGAAGTTCTCGCTTCCATGGGCCTGCACCTCGGCATGGAAGTGCCGTCCTGGCCGCCTGAGAACATCGAAGATCTCGCCAAGCGTTACGAAGACCAATACTAACCATTAGACTGCGGGCGAATGCCTGCAAGTGAAGGAGAATAGCCATGCGCCACGGTAAAGCCGGCCGCAAGCTGAATAGAACCGCCAGCCACCGCAAGGCGATGTTTGCCAACATGGCAGCTTCGCTGATCGAACACGAGCAGATCGTTACGACCCTGCCGAAGGCTAAGGAAATCCGCCCGATCGTCGAGAAGCTCGTCACGCTCGGCAAGCGCGGTGACCTGCATGCTCGCCGCCAGGCGATCTCGCAGATCCGCGACGCCGCTGTCGTTGCCAAGCTGTTCGACACGATCGCATCGCGTTACGCCACCCGCAACGGCGGCTACCTGCGCATCATGAAGGCTGGCTTCCGTCACGGCGACAACGCCGCGCTCGCCGTCATCGAATTCGTTGACCGCGACGTCTCGGCAAAGGGCGCGAAGGATCTCGCCCGCGTTGCCGCAGAAGCTGAAGCTGCCGAAGCAGCCTAAGCCAATCGAAGGCAGAAAATTGAAGCGGCCGGGTGTTCGTCACCCGGCCGCTTTTTCTTTGGGCGTATTTTCGTTGGCCCCGTCGTTTGAGCGCACGCCTGACAGCGCGCCCGCTCAGACGCCGTTTCGCTGACATGCGATCGGGGGGCGTTGTTGAGGGCGGGACGAAGAGCGCCTCAGGCGCTTTCGGTAGCGGTCCTCGTCGGCGCATTGGCGGCCTGGCGCTTGCGCCGCAGATAGGGTTTGCGCACCAGCCGCCAGGCGAGCAACAGCGCAACGAGCCCGAGATAAAGCAGCTGTTCCGGGCCGATGACCTTCACCGACATCGAGAAATGCAGGGCGCCGGCGGCGGTGATCACGTAGGCCAGGCGGTGAAGTTTGTTCCACCGCGCACCGAGCCTGCGGATCGACCAGTTGTTGGACGTGAGCGCCAGCGGGATCAGCATGACGAGCGCGGCCATGCCGATGGTGATGAAGGGGCGGCGGGCGATATCGGCCAGTATGCTCGGGAAGTTTAGCCGCTGATCGAGCAGCATGTAGGCAAAGAAGTGCATCAGCACATAGTAGAAGGCGAGTAGCCCGACTGCCCGGCGGTAGCGCAGCCAGTTGATGCCGAAGAGGTCGCGGATCGGCGAGATCGCCAACGTCGCGACGAGGAAGCGCAGCGCCCAGAGGCCGAGCAGGTGTTCGAATTCCTTGACCGGGTTTCCGGGCAGTTGGCCCGTAGCGCCGAGATAGAATGCGTAGGCGGCCGGCAGCAGCCCGAGGCCGTAGAGCGCCCAGACCGAGGCTGAATGGTAACGCTTTGCAAGGGTGGGCAGGCGGGCCATGATCAATAGTTCGCTCTGAGATCCATGCCGGCATAAAGCCCGGCCACCTCGTCGGCATAGCCGTTGAAGGGCAGGGTGTCGCGCCGGTTGGAGCCGAAGAAGCCACCACCGCCGATGCGGTTTTCCGTTGCCTGGCTCCAGCGGGGATGATCGACCGCCGGATTGACGTTGGCAAAGAAGCCGTACTCGTTCGGCGCCGAGAGGTTCCAGGTCGAGGGCGGCTGTGTTTCCGTCAGGGAAATGCGCACGATCGACTTGATCCCCTTGAAGCCGTATTTCCACGGAGTGACCAGCCGAACCGGCGCGCCGTTCTGGTTGGGAAGCGTCTTGCCGTAGACGCCCACGGACAGCAGTGTCAGCGGGTGACGGGCCTCGTCGAGCCTCAACCCCTCGCGATAGGGCCAGGGCAACGGCTGGAAGAAACCGGATTGGCCCGGCATTTCGGATGGCCGCACCACGGTCTCGAACGAGACATATTTGGCGCTGCCGAGCGGCTCGACCTTGTCGAGCAGCGCCGAGAGCTGAAACCCGGTCCAGGGGATCACCATCGACCAGGCTTCGACACAGCGCATGCGGTAGACGCGCTCTTCGATCGGCAACGCCAAGAGCTCTTCGAGCCCGAATTCCTTCGGCTTGCCGACGAGGCCATCGACCTTCACGGTCCATGGCGTTGGCTTGAAGCTGTTCGAATTGGCCGCAGGGTCGCCCTTGCCGGTCCCGAACTCATAGAAATTGTTGTAGCTGGTGACGTCGGCCTCGGGCGTCAGGTCCTCGTCGACGGTGTATTTGCCCTTGGGCGCGCTGAGTGCGGCCGCGAGCCCCGTACCGCTTCCCGCAAGCAGCACGCCGCCGGCGGCAGCCCCGAGGAAGGTGCGGCGGTTGAAAAAGATGGCCTCCGGGGTGATTTCGGAGGAAACGATTCGCGGCGGACGGTAAGATGGCATGGTCTTTTCCGAAGTGATTTATGAGCCTTGTCTTGTATGAATTCAGCAGACTTTCGATCACCGTGAAAGGGGTTGCGAACCACGTTTTTGTGCGTAGCGCGTGAAGCCGGCGACTTTGCGTATCCTGCGCCAACATTTGCCTTTTTTCCCGCGAAATCCTATCTGAACGTAGCCGCGACGAATAGGAGAATGCTTTACATGATCGTAGGTCGAAGAGCGCTTGTTTCGCTCGTCATCGCTGTTTCTCTCGCCTGTCCGGCATTGGCCCAGGAGGCCAAGAGCGTTCCGCAGTCGCGGACCGAAATGCAGCTTTCTTTTGCCCCCCTCGTCAAGCAGACGGCGAACGCCGTCGTCAACGTCTATGCCGAACGGGTGGTCGAGCGCCGGTCGATTTTTTCCGGCGATCCCTTCTTCGAGGAGTTCTTCGGCCAACGTATGCCGAACCGATCGGAGAAGCAGTCTTCGCTGGGTTCCGGCGTGATCGTCGGCAAGAACGGCATCGTGGTGACCAACAACCACGTCATCGAGGGCGCCGACGATATCAAGGTGGCGCTGGCCGACGGCCGCGAGTTTCCTTGCAAGATCGTTCTCAAGGACGACCGGCTCGACCTCGCGGTTCTGAAGATCCAGTCGGACGGTCCCTTCGACATCGTGCCGCTTGGTGATTCCGATGCGGTCGAGGTCGGTGACCTCGTGCTCGCGATCGGCAACCCCTTCGGCGTCGGCCAGACGGTGACGAGCGGCATCGTTTCGGCGCTTGCGCGCAACCAGGTCTCGTCGGGTGACTTCGGCTTCTTCATCCAGACGGATGCGGCAATCAACCCGGGCAATTCCGGCGGCGGCCTCATCGACATGAGCGGCCAGCTCATCGGCATCAACACGGCGATCTTCTCCAAGGGGGGCGGCTCGAACGGCGTCGGCTTTGCCATCCCCGCCAATCTGGTTAAGGTTTTCGTTGCGTCGGCCGAAGGCGGCAACGGCGCGTTCGTACGTCCGTTCATCGGCGCGAGCTTCGAGCCGGTCACTTCGGAAGTGGCCGAGGCCCTTGGCCTCAACCGCGCCCGCGGTGCGCTGGTGACCGCTGTCGTGGCGGGCGGCCCGGCCGAACAGGCGGGGATCAAGCCCGGCCAGGTGATCACTGCCGTCAACGGCATCGAGGTCGAACATCCCGATGCCCTCGGCTATCGCTTGACGACGGTCGGCATCGGCCACGAGGCGCGGGTCACCGTATCGGAAAACGGCAAGCAGCGGGAAGTGACGCTCAAGCTCGACCGGGCGCCGGAGACCTCGCCGCGCGACGAACGTCTGATCGAAGGGCGCAACCCCTTCGCCGGCGCAGTCGTCGCCAACCTGTCGCCGCGCCTTGCCGACGAGTTGCGCATGTCGACCTCGCTGCAGGGCGTCGTCGTCATGCAGGTCAACCGCGGTTCGCCCGCCGCCCGCATCGGCCTCGAGCCGAAGGATATCGTGCGGTCGGTCAACGGCACGACGATCGACACGTCGAAGACGCTGGAACAGGTCATGGCCGACGATGCCTCCTTCTGGCGCGTCGAGATCGAGCGTGACGGTCAGCTCATCCGTCAGTTCTTCCGATGAGCGACCTGTTCACCGCCCACGAGCCACCGGAAATGGCGTCGGCAAGGCCGCTTGCCGACCGGCTTCGCCCGCGAACGCTTGCCGAAGTCACCGGTCAGGATCACCTGACCGGTGAGGACGGCGTGCTGTCGCGGATGATTGCATCGGGTTCGCTCGGGTCGATGATCTTCTGGGGGCCGCCCGGAACGGGCAAGACGACTGTGGCGCGGCTGCTTTCGGGGGAGGCGGGGCTTGCCTTCGAGCAGATCTCGGCGATCTTCTCCGGCGTCGCCGATCTCAAGAAGGTGTTCGAGGCGGCGCGGGCAAGGCGCATGTCCGGTCGCCAGACGCTGCTCTTCGTCGACGAGATCCACCGTTTCAACCGAGCGCAGCAGGACAGCTTCCTGCCCGTCATGGAAGACGGAACCGTGATCCTCGTCGGTGCAACGACGGAAAACCCATCCTTCGAACTCAACGCCGCTCTTTTGTCGCGCGCCCGGGTGCTGACGTTCAAACCGCACGGTGAAGACAGCATCGAGGAACTGCTGTCGCGAGCCGAAGAGACCGAGAGCAAGAAACTGCCGCTCGATGCGGACGCGCGCGCCAGCCTCATCCGCATGGCCGACGGCGACGGCCGCGCTGCGCTGACGCTGGCCGAAGAAGTCTGGCGCGCTGCGCGGCGCGACGAGATCTTCGACGCGGCAGCACTGCAAAACATCGTCCAGCGCCGGGCGCCGGTCTATGACAAGGGCCAGGACGGCCACTACAATCTGATCTCGGCCCTGCACAAATCTGTGCGCGGCTCGGATCCGGATGCCGCGCTCTATTATCTCTGCCGCATGTTTGATGCCGGCGAGGATCCGCTCTATCTCGGGCGGCGGCTGGTGCGCATGGCAGTGGAGGACATCGGCCTTGCCGACCCGCAGGCGCTGGTGATCTGCAACGCCGCCAAGGATGCCTATGACTATCTCGGTTCGCCCGAGGGCGAACTGGCGCTTGCCGAGGCTTGCGTCTATCTCGCGACCGCGCCGAAATCGAACGGCGTCTACACCGCCTACAAGGCTGCGATGCGGGCGGCGAAGGAAAACGGCTCGCTGCTGCCGCCGAAACATATCCTCAACGCCCCGACGAAACTGATGAAGGGCGAGGGCTACGGCGACGGCTACCGCTACGACCATGACGAGCCGGACGCCTTTTCCGGCCAGGACTATTTCCCCGAGAAGATGGGGCGCAGGACCTTCTACGATCCGCCGGAACGCGGTTTCGAGCGTGAGATCCGTAAGCGGCTGGAATGGTGGTCGAAACTCCGCCGGGAGCGCAACTCTCCATAGAGCGCCCACTTGCAGAACCTCAGCGCCCCCACGCGTTTTGATGGTTTCAACGACTGCGTGAAATGGTTTAGCTTTGCCGCGGACGCAAGGCTGATTTGCCCATGACCGCCTTGCCGGCGTAACTGGAGTGTGAGATAGAACCCGCGTTGCAGACGGCTGCACGGTTCGCATAGGTGATACCGAACATCCGCGGGGACGGCCTCGCTCCAAACTTTAGGAGTTTGATATGGCCTGGTTCCTTCTTCTGCTTGCCGGCATTCTCGAAATCGGCTGGGCAATTGGTCTCAAATACACGGATGGTTTTACGCGGGTAACACCGACGATCCTGACCGTCGGCTCGATGATCCTCAGCATCGCGCTGCTTGGTCTCGCCGTGCGCACCCTGCCGCTCGGTACGGCTTACGCTGTCTGGACCGGCATCGGCACCGTCGGCACTGTGATCCTCGGCATCTTCCTGTTTGCCGAGCCGGCAACCTTCGTTCGCCTCGGCTGCATCGCGCTCATCGTCAGCGGTATCGCCGGCCTGAAGCTGGCCGCCTAACTTTACGGCTCTCCGCTCTCGTTACGCTAGCGTACGAGTGGAAGCGCCTTGGCGCTAAAATCTTGAACAAAAGAAACGGGCTGCGCGTCGGAAGACACGCAGCCCGTTTCGTATTCCGTTGATCCGGGTTCGTCAGCGTAGGGCGCCAAGAACCGCGGCGACCGCCTGCATTTCCTGCCAGCGGTTCTCGCGGCGGCGGAAGGCTTCCTCGTCGGTTCCCCAATGCTCGATCTGCCAGTCCTCGTCGACATGCGCAGCCGTCCAGGCTTCTTCGGCTGTCAGACGGCCGGAAGCGAAGGCGAGTGCCAGCAGGGCGGAGCCGGTCAGGCTCGTCACCGTGTGGACGCAGGTGAGGCCGAGCGGGGTCGCGAAGGCGCGCAGCCCTTCCGCATAGGCGGAAAGCGCTTCTTCCGGCTGCTCCTGGTGGATCACGCCTTCGGCGAGGATGAAGCGGGCGCCGAGCGTCTGCTGCGCCCAGTCGAGCACCGGGTTCCAGATCTCGTTCTGGCGGGCGACGAGGCCTTCCGGGCTGTCGGCGCGATAGCAGAGCATGTCCGTTCCGGCAAAACGCAGGATATCGTCGAAAACCGAGCGCTGGTCCTTGGCGACGCCGTCAAGTGCGGTGTTGACGATGCGCGTGATCGGCATCTTGCCGGGATCGATGACCTCTGCCTGCGCATCCCATTCGGCGGCGAGCATGTCTGCGAGCTTGCGCGTCGGCACGGCAAGCGGCTGCTTTGCCGGCGTGCGCACGGTGCGGCCGTCGAGCAGCACGGCGTGCGTATCGCCTTCCGCGGCCGCGACGCTGACGTCCTTGTAGAAGCGCTTCGGCAGCGGCTTCAGCATCTGGATTTGTGCCCGGCGGACCGGATCCTCGTGGCTCATCGCACCGCTGAGTTCGTCGCGAATATCAGGCATGATTGTGTTCCATCCATTCAATGATGTCGGCCGGCGTCCGGGCAACGAAATCCGCGCCCGCCTCGATGAGGTCGGGAACCGAAGCATAGCCCCAGGCAACGCCGATGGCGGCAGCGCCTGCGGCCTTGGCCATCTGCATGTCATAGATCGCATCGCCGATGACGACAGTATCCTTCGCGTCGATGCCGGCTTCAAAGCAGCATTCCGTCACCATGGCCGGATGCGGCTTGGAGGGGCAATCGTCGGCGGTCCGCGATACGAAAAAGACGCTGTCGAAGCCGTGGGTCTCGGCGATATGGGTCAAGCCGCGGCGCGACTTGCCGGTCACCGCGCCGATCAGCAGCGCGTCGCGCGAGGACAACGACTGCATCATATCGGCAATGCCGGGAAACAACAGTTCCTGAAAGCCGCCTTCGCCGCGCACCCCGGCAAAGATCGATTTGTAATGTGCCGTCATCGCCAGCGCCTGATCGTCGACATGTTCGCGGCCGAGCAGGCGCGCAATGGCGATGTCGAGGGTCAGGCCGATAATGCTCTTGGTCGCCGAGAGGGGCGGGCGCTCGAGGTCGAATGCCTCGAAGGTCCGCGCCATCACTTCATGGATCAGTCCACCGCTATCGACCAGCGTGCCGTCACAATCGAAAAGCGCCAGTTTCATCAGTCGTCCTCGCCAGGCTCGTTCTCTTCGAAGCCCAACAGGTTCCAGCTCTGGACCATGTGCGGTGGCAGTGGCGCGGTCACGCGCAGGCGGCCACCGTCCGGGTGAGGAATATCGATATGGCGCGCGTGCAGATGCAGACGGTTCTGCATGCCGCCGGGGAGGCTCCAGTTGATGTCGGCATCGAAATACTTGGGGTCGCCGAGGATCGGGTGTCCGATGTGCAGCGCATGGACGCGAAGCTGGTGGGTGCGGCCGGTATAGGGCTCCATCTCCAGCCAGGCGAGGTTCTGTGCGGCCTGCTCGCGAATACGGTAGTAGGAAATGGCGTGGTCGGCACCGTCTTCGCCATGCTTGGCGATGCGCATGCGGTCGCCGTCGGGCGTCTGCTCCTTGACGAGCCAGGTCGAGATCCGGTCCTCGCGCTTGCGCGGAACGCCCTTTACCAGCGCCCAGTAGGTCTTCTTGGTGTCGCGCTCGCGGAAGGCGGCGGTCAGCTTCTGCGCTGCCCCTCTCGTGCGGGCAATCACCAGCACCCCTGAGGTGTCGCGGTCGAGCCGGTGGACGAGACGCGGCTTTTCGCCCTTCTGGTTTGTCCAGGCCTCAAGCATCTTGTCGATATGCCGGTTGACGCCCGAGCCGCCCTGAACGGCAAGGCCGGCCGGCTTGTTGAGCACGATCACCTTCGCGTCCTCGTGCAGCACCATGCGCGACAGCAACTCGCCGTCCGGCGAATTTCTGAGGTCTCGACCGGCGATCGGCCCGGTCTTGACTTCCTTGGGATCGACCCCGAGCGGCGGAATACGGATCGTCTGGCCGGGCTGGATCCGCGTGTCGGATTTGGCGCGGGCACCATCGACGCGGACCTGGCCGGAGCGCAGCAGCTTCTGCAGCGGGCCGAAGCCCAGTCCCGGAAAATGCACCTTGAACCAGCGATCCAGGCGCATGCCTGCCTCGTCACCGTCCACCTGCCTGTGTTCTATGCCTGCCATTTGAGCGAACCTGCCTTCTGTTTGGTCGCAGCGTCGCGCGTCGGTCCGAAGCCCCTGCGTTGGGATGACGCAAAAGAGGAAGCTTCAGGCGCGCAAGGGCTGCCGCAATATTTTCGGTGCTGCATGATAATGGCCTCGAAGCGACAACGGTCGAGGGACAATGCAGCAATGCGCCGCGTGTCCCCTGGATACGCAGCGCCTGTAAGACGAGCCTTTAGACTATTGCGCGCATGAGAGCCAGCCCGCTGAAGACCGCGAGGATCGAAAGCGCGACACTGGCAAGTACATAGGCGGCCGAGAGCATGACATCGCCGCGCTCGAAGAGCTTGATCGCGTCGAGAGAGAAGGCGGAGAAGGTGGTGTAACCGCCGAGGACGCCCGTGATGAGGAAGACACGCATGTCCGGCGAGGCGCCGAACTTGCGCATGATCACTTCGGCCAGCACGCCGATCAGGAACGAGCCCGTTATATTGACTCCAAGCGTGCCCCAGGGAAAACCGGATCCCAGGCGGTGGACGGCCCAAAGACCGACGAGATAGCGCAGCATCGAACCGATTGCGCCGCCGGCGCCAACGAGGAGAAGATGGGTCATCAGTGGCTCCGGGTCAAAATTGGCGGCGCAATTCCGCGAAAGCGGCTTTTGCTCGGAATTGCGCCTTCGATTATCAGACCAGCCGCTCGGCATGCCAGCGCAGATGATCGTCCATGAAAGTCGAGATGAAATAGTAGGAATGGTCGTAGCGTTCGTGCATGCGCAGCGTCAAATCGATGCCGGTGCCCTTGACCGCCTCCTCGAACAGCCAGGGGCGCAGGCCGTTTTCAAGGAAGCTGTCCGCCTTGCCCTGATCGATCAGGAACTCGGGGAAGCGCGCACCGTCCTTGACGAGCGCGCAGGCGTCATATTGGCGCCAGACGGCGCGGTCCGCGCCCAGATACTTCTCGAAGGCGCCGACCGACCAGTCGGCGGTCGAAGGTTCGACGATCGGGGCGAAGGCCGAGCAGCTCTTGAAACGGTCCGGGTTCTTGAGCGCGATGGTCATGGCGCCGTGACCGCCCATCGAATGGCCGAAGATACCCTGGCGGCTCATGTCCATGCGGAAGTGCTGGCCGACGAAGGCGGGCAGTTCCTCGGTGATGTAGCTATACATCTGGTAGTGCTCGGCCCAGGGCGTTTCGGTGGCATCGAGATAGAAGCCTGCTCCCTTGCCCATCTGCCAGTTCGTCAGTTCGTCGGGAACATCCGTGCCGCGCGGGCTGGTATCCGGGCAGACGACGATCAGCCCGAGCTCGGCGGCCATGCGTCGGTACTCGCCTTTCTCCATGACGTTTGCATGCGTGCAGGTAAGGCCGGAGAGA
Organism: Ensifer sp. PDNC004; assembly: GCF_016919405.1. Taxonomy (NCBI): domain Bacteria; kingdom Pseudomonadati; phylum Pseudomonadota; class Alphaproteobacteria; order Hyphomicrobiales; family Rhizobiaceae; genus Ensifer; species Ensifer sp. PDNC004. The sequence continues at coordinate 1,376,024 of NZ_CP070353.1, read as the reverse complement.
TACCAGAGCACCGGCCGCGGTTCGCTGATCGCCTGCGGCGGCACGAAGACGGCGAAGGTCATCTCGCCCTTGCAGGCCTCGGACTCGTGCGAAAAGACGCCCTGCATGCCGCCGAAGGCGGTGTTTTGCGAAAGGACTTTCATGGGATGCTCCTTGGATAAAGATGCTCAGCCGGCAAGCTGCACGGCCGCGTTGACGGCGGCGGCGACGAGCACGGTGTTGAAGAAGAACGAAACGATGGCGTGCATCAGGTTGATGCGCCGCATGGCGGTCGTGGTGATGGCGACGTCGGATGTTTGCGCCGTCATGCCGATGACGAAGGAAAAATAGAGAAAGTCGTATCCGCCGGGCTCCGGCGTGCCTGGAAATTCGAGGCCGCGCGCCGGCTCTGCCGTCTGCTGGTCCTGGTTCGCGATCCAATAGGCATGGGCATAGTGCATGGCCGCCATCATGTGGATTGTTGCCCAGCCGAGCACGACGGAGGCAAAGGCGAGGCCGAGCGCCAGCGCCGAGCCGGACTTCTCGCCGTTCAGCGCGAAAAACAGGGAAACGAGCGAACTCGCTGCTGCCCCGAACGTCACGAGCAGGATCACGACCTCGGGCTCGTCGGTGTTTCTGGCATGGGTCTTCAGATGCCGGCCGGTCATCATTCGCAATCGCCGCCAGCACATGACGAGATAGACGCAGAAGAAGGTGATCGCAGCCCCCTCAAGGGCGAAACGCTGCGCCACGAACCAGAGGACGGGCACGCTTGCGAGCGCGCACAGAATGGCGGTGTAAAACGGCCAGTGCCTGAGCTTCGTCGTCGTTGCCATGCTAGTGCCCCTGCGGTTGCGGGCCCCATGATCCCGCCCGTTGCGCGTTCATTTTTTCGACTGCCGCGCGAGTCGGTCAAGGGTTTCGAGGAAAGCGGATCGATCGCGCGGCGTGAAGGCGGCGTTGTAGCCCTTGCTTTCGCCGGTCTCGCGCAGGTGCTGTCCGAGGTCACGCATCGCAGAGGCCATGCCGATATTGCCTTTGTCGAAGACCCGGCCGGAGGGGCCGGTGACGAGCGCGCCGGCGGCAACGCAGCGAACGGCAAGCGGCACGTCGGCGGTAACGACGATGTCGCCCTCATGCGCCCGTTCGGCGATCCAGTTGTCGGCCGCGTCGAAGCCCGCCGAGACGATGACATTGTGCACCATCGGGTCGCGCGAAGGGCGCAGGCCCGAATTGGCGACCAAGGTCACCTCGATCCCGTGGCGCTCGGCCACTTTCAGGATTTCGGTTTTCACCGGGCATGCGTCGGCGTCGACATAGATCATCTTGAATCAACTTCTAAACGGGACTGAAAAAGGCGCCGGAAATCAATCGTCTCCGGCGCCTTTCTGAATCAAAATAACAGCTTAGTACAGAACAACCGAGCGGATGCTCTCGCCCGAATGCATCAGTTCGAAGCCCTTGTTGATGTCTTCGAGCGGCATGGTGTGGGTGATCATCGGATCGATCTGGATCTTGCCCTCCATGTACCAGTCGACGATCTTCGGCACATCGGTGCGCCCGCGTGCGCCACCAAAGGCGGTTCCCATCCAGGTGCGGCCGGTAACCAGCTGGAACGGACGGGTGGAGATTTCCTGGCCGGCGCCGGCAACGCCGATGACGACCGACTTGCCCCAGCCGCGATGCGAGGCTTCGAGCGCCTGGCGCATCACCTTGGTATTGCCGGTGCAGTCGAAGGTGTAGTCGGCGCCGCCAATCTGGTCGGCTCCGCGCTTGGTCATGTTGACGAGGTAAGGCACGATGTCGTCGCCGACTTCCTTCGGGTTGACGAAGTGGGTCATGCCGAAGCGTTCGCCCCAGGCCTTCTTGTCGTTGTTGAGATCGACGCCGATGATCATGTCGGCGCCGGCAAGACGCAGGCCCTGGATGACGTTGAGGCCGATGCCGCCGAGACCGAAGACGATCGCAGTCGCACCCATTTCCACCTGTGCCGTGTTGATGACGGCGCCGATACCGGTGGTCACGCCGCAGCCGATGTAGCAGATCTTGTCGAACGGCGCGTCCGGGTTGACCTTGGCAACCGCGATCTCCGGCAGAACCGTGTAGTTGGCGAAGGTCGAGCAGCCCATGTAGTGGTGGATCTTGTCCTTGCCGATCGAGAAGCGCGAGGTGCCGTCCGGCATCAGGCCCTGCCCTTGCGTCGAGCGGATCGCGGTGCACAGATTGGTCTTGCGCGACAGGCACGACGGGCAGGAGCGGCATTCGGGCGTATAGAGCGGAATGACATGGTCGCCCTTCTTCACCGAGGTGACGCCCGGGCCGACGTCGACGACGATGCCGGCGCCCTCATGGCCGAGGATCGCCGGGAACAGGCCTTCCGGGTCCGCACCCGACAGCGTGAAATCGTCGGTATGGCAGATGCCTGTGGCCTTTACCTCGATCAGCACTTCGCCGGCCCTCGGGCCTTCGAGCTGAACCGTCATGACCTCAAGCGGCTTGCCTGCCTGAACGGCAACGGCGGCGCGTACATCCATCTATTTTCTCCTTGGACTGAAACGACTTCGGGCCGCCAGGACGGCGGCCCCACGTGGAATCGCAATGGGTTATCGATTGTTCTGTTGAACGCGATTGAGTTCCATCTCAAGTGCGGCGATCGCCTTGCCGGTCTGTTCGTGCAGCTTCTTGACGAGGGCGAGCTGCTCGCGCAGGCCGTCCTTCTCGGCGTCGGCATCGGGCGCGCGGCCGAGCCCGGCGATCAGCCAGGCCGGGGTGACGCCCAGCACGCCTGCGAGCATGAACAGCCGATTGGTGCGGGGTTCGGCCCGATCCCGTTCCCAGGCCGCGATCGTCTCCGTGCGCACACCGAGTTGGTCGGCCAGTTCCTTGGCGCTGAGATTGGCGGCGTCGCGCGCCCTCCAGATGCGCCCTCCCAGCGTATCACCATCGCTGGTGTCGCGCAGGCGGGCAATCATCGTTTCGGTGGACAAGCGCATGGACATCTCCTTTGCCACGGTCACGTTCAAAGGTCCCGGGCCTTGGCGGCTGATGGCCGACCTTGAGGTCCGGGGCGGAAGATTGTCGTGAGCTTATAGGCATTTGGGCGGCGGGGGACCACCCCGAAGCGCCAAAAACACCGTCAATTGCGGCTAGGGCGCGGATAGTTCTTTTCCCGTCGCATCCTCGGCCGTTGAAAACCAAGGCATAGGCTCTAATCTGCGGCGGCCACAGGAGCATGCCTCATGACAGACGCCCGAACCGCGACCACCGAACGCACCGATACGGTGATGCAGGGCGTCGCCATCATGCTCTTTGCGATGGTCATCCTGCCGGGCATGGACGTGATTGCGAAGTACATGGCCGTCTATGAGGGCATGTCGCCGGGGCAGGTGACCTTCTACCGCTTCTTCTTCCAACTGGTGGCGACGCTGCCGTTGCTGCTTGGCGCCGGCGGCCTGCAGGCGCTGAGAGCAAAGCGGCCCTTCGCCAATCTGCTGCGTGGTGTGCTGCTGGCGACCGCGGCCCTGTTCTTCTTCATATCGGTGAAGTACATGCCGCTTGCCGACACCTTCGCCATCTATTTCGTCGAACCCTTCATCCTGACCTGCCTTTCGGCAGTGTTCCTCAAGGAAAAAGTGGGTTGGCGGCGCTGGCTCGCCATCGTTGTCGGTTTCGGCGGAGCGATGATCGTCATCCAGCCGAGCTTTGCCGCTTTCGGGCTAACCGCGCTGTTGCCGGTTGCCTGCGCGTTCGTCTTTGCCTGCTATCTGCTGCTCAACCGGGCTGTCGGCACCGGCGACTCGCCGCTGACGATGCAGACGATTGCCGGCATCGGCGGCACGTTGACGATGGCACTGGTGATCCTGATCGGCAACGGCATGGGCAGCCCCGATTTCGTGCCGTCGCTGCCGAAGTCGCCGCTTGGCTGGATGCTGGTGGTTGTTCTCGGCGCGCTCTCCGGCTACGGCCACCTGCTGGTCGTCAAGGCGTTCCGGGCAGCACCGGTCTCGTTGCTGGCGCCGTTCCACTACTTCGAGATCGTCACTGCGACGGCGCTCGGTTATCTCATCTTCGGAGATTTCCCGTCGCTCTCGAAATGGCTCGGCATCGCCATCATCGTCGGCTCCGGCCTGTTCATCATCTGGCGCGAGCGGCAGGCGGGACGTCGGGCGTCGAACTGAGCGGGCTTATGTCGCGTCGTTCGTCGTCGGGCCGAACACGGTCTCGAAGGCTTCGCGCAGACGGATGTCGACGTCCGGCATCATCACCGGCAGGCCAAGGTCGACGAGGCTGGTGACACCATAACCGCGGATGCCGCAGGGCACGATACCGCCGAAATGGTCGAGATCCGGATCGACGTTAAGCGCAAAGCCGTGGAAGCTCACCCACTTGCGCAGGCGGATGCCGATCGCGGCAATCTTGTCTTCCGACATCGAGCCGTCGGGCAGGGCGGGCTTTTCCGGGCGCCGCACCCAGACACCGACCCGGTCTTCGCGCCGCTCGCCGCGGACATTCATCGAATCGAGTGTGGAGATGACGACGCTTTCGAGTGCTGCGACGAAGGCGCGGACGTCCTGCTTCCGGCGCTTGAGGTCGAGCATGACATAAACGACGCGCTGGCCCGGGCCATGATAGGTGTATTCGCCGCCCCGGCCGGTGGCAAAGACCGGAAAACGGTCGGGCATGACGAGATCGGCGGCGTCGGCGCTGGTGCCAGCCGTATAGAGCGGCGGGTGCTCGACCAGCCAGACCAGTTCATCCGCGGTGCCGGCGGCAATCGCCGCGGCTTCCTGCTCCATCAACTCGACGGCCTGCGGATAATCGACCAGTTCGGAGGCAATCCGCCAGCGAACCGGGGGTGATTCCGGAGGGGCAAACATGTCCTGGCTCAGATTTTCGCGCTGCATTCGCTCGGCATTCCTGTTTTTTAGAGCCTGTACATGGGATGGCGCGCGGCAAGAGTCCAGCGTTTCCGGGGCTCCTCGGGCGGGCTGTTGAAATAGTTTCGTTTCCCGTCAAATTTCTGTCGTGATGCTCTTGTGCCCCTAAGGGGCTTTTGCTACATGCAGCCCCGTCGACGCAAGTCGGCCCTACCACGATGCGGTCGTGGCGGAATTGGTAGACGCGCAGCGTTGAGGTCGCTGTGGGGCAACCCGTGGAAGTTCGAGTCTTCTCGACCGCACCAAAAAAACCCGGCTTCGGCCGGGTTTTTTGTTTTTAATCCTGGTGTTAGCCAAGTTGGGATTTCTGCCTGGGCGCAACCGGTGCATCCGTTTGCCTCCCAGTCCACATCAAGCATTCGAGTAGGGGTGTGTAGGCCGTCGCTCATCTTGCGCGCGCACACCGAGGGAATTGCCGACGATCCCGTTGTGGCGAGAGCAAGCCTCGAAAGGCATCCGGAACGCCGTTGGCGGGGCGAAAATACACCCGCCGAACGCGGTCTCTTTGCGTCCCATGGTGAATGTTTCGGACTGTACGTCGCCATCGTTCAATTTGTCCACAGCCATCCCTTGTGCACTCAAGGGGCTTTTGCTACATGCAGCCGCGCCGACGCAAGTCGGCCCTACCACGATGCGGTCGTGGCGGAATTGGTAGACGCGCAGCGTTGAGGTCGCTGTGGGGCAACCCGTGGAAGTTCGAGTCTTCTCGACCGCACCAAATACCCGGCTTCGGCCGGGTTTTTTGTTTCAAATCCATGTTTAGCTTTCCCGTTTCTGGCGCGCCTTGTTCGGCGGCAACGTGATGCCGTGCGGCAATCCGAATCTCGCTCGTCTCGCGCTGAGTAGCCGACAGCTCGCTCCTTCCATGGCCGACAGAAAATGGCTTAGGTCGTCCTTCGGTGCTAGGATTTTCACGGTGGTTCGACGTGAAAGGTGGCACGCCCGCCACACGTGTCGAAGCCTTGGCTATGGGGGAGGTTCCTTTGTCCGGCGATCTCAAGACTAGTGCCGATGCAATCCTCAATGCCGCGGTTCGTTCCGCCGATGGCGTGCCAGGCGTTGTCGCGATCGCGACGGATCGACAGGGCAATTTTTACGAGGGCGCGGCCGGAGCGCGCTCTTTGGCTGGCGCGACGGATATGACGGCCGACAGCGTCTTTGCGATCTTCTCTATGACGAAGGCGATCACGGCGACGGCCTGCCTGCAATTGGTTGAGGAGGGCAGCCTCGATCTCGACGCTCCCGCCAGACAATACGCGCCCGAAATCGGCACGCTGCAGGTGATCGAGGGGTTTGATCCCGCGGGGAATCCGAAACTCCGCCCGCCCAAGCGGGACATCACCACGCGCATGCTGCTGCTGCACACGGCGGGTTTTGGCTATGACTTTTTCAACGAGACCTATGCCCGGTTGGCGCGCGAACATGGGCAGCCGAGCGTGATCACCGCATCCCATGCATCCATCCGGACGCCTTTGCTCTTCGATCCCGGCGATGACTGGGAATATGGGAGTAGCCTGGACTGGGCCGGGCAGGTCGTTGAGGGCATCACCGGCAAGCGGCTTGGCGTCGTGATGGCGGAACGCATCCTCCAACCGCTTGGCATGGAGGACACCGGCTTTACCTTGACGCCGCCCATGATCTCCCGCGTGGTCACGCTACATCAAAGGGACGATGCCGGACGCTTGTCGCCGCGGCCTGATTTCAGGCTCCCGCAAGATCCGGAGGTCCAGATGGGCGGGCACGGTCTCTATTCGACGGCTGTCGACTACGCCAAATTTATCCGCATGTGGCTCAACGCCGGGATGTCTCCCGGCGGTCGCGTGCTAAAGGCCGAAACCGTCGAGATGGCGGAAAGGAACGGCCTTGGAGAAAAGAAAATCAAGAGGCTCCCGGGGGTGATCAAAAGCCTGTCGCACGACGCCGAATTTTTCCCCGGCATGCCGAAGTCCTGGGGGATAAGCTTCATGATCAACGATGAGGCAGCGCCGACGGGGAGACCAGCCGGCGCATTGGCCTGGGCGGGGCTTGCAAACCTCTACTACTGGATAGACCGCCAAAACGGTCTCGGCGGCCTGTGGGCAACACAGATACTGCCCTTTGCCGATCCAGCTTCGTTCGGGAGCTATCTCGAATTCGAAACGGCGGTGTACGCGGCTCGAAAATGATTGCGGCGACGGGCGACAGAGGTCGCTGCGCCCGTGCGCCGCTCATTCGTATCAGTTGTTGCCGGCAGGTCCGCTCTGGTCCATGCGGCGGCGGACGAGCTTGTAGGTGCGGTCGGGCTGGACTTCATAGGTCTCGTAGACCATCTGGCCCTCATACATGAAGCGGTTCTGGACCATGGCCCCTGGTGAGGCTTGTGTCTTTCTGCTGGCAGCGTTTTCGCCATAGGTCAGGCTCTGGGGCAGGGGCTCGAGATTTTGCTGGGCGCTGTTGCAGCCGGCAAGCGCGAGGAGGCCGATGACGGCGAGATAGGTCGGTTTCATGGTTCGGTCCTTGGTGACTATGATTTGATGTTGCGGGCAGGGGAACCGGTGCGCTAACCGCGCGCCTGCTCCCTGGTCAGCTTTTCGAACTTCTTGATGGCGCGATCGCGCTTGAGGCGCGACAGCCGTTGTGTCCAGAAGATGCCGTCGAGCTGGTCGATTTCGTGCTGCAGGCAGATGGCCATGAAACCGTCGGCTTCCTCCTCGATCGTCTCGCCGCGAAGCGTGTGGTAGCGGACGCGAACGGCGTTCGGGCGCTCGACTTCCTCCAGGATGCCCGGCATCGAGACGCTGCCTTCCGTGTGGGTCGCCTTCTCGTCGCTGTGCCAGATGATTTCCGGATTGACGAAGATCCTGGCGCCGCTGTCGCGATCGAGCTCGATCACCGTCACGCGCTCCAGGATGCCGATATGCGGTGCCGTGATGCCGACGCCGGGGGCGGCCCGCATCGTGTCGAGAAGGTCCGCGGCCAGCGCCTCGAGTGCCGGGTCGAACCGGGTGATCGTCTCCGCCTTCCGCCTCAGCAGCGGATTGGGAAAGCGGACAATGGGGCGAATGGCCATCAGATCTTCCTTGGCGACGCCAAATGCGTATTGCGCTGCCGATATCTCGACTGAAGTGCTAGCCGATCGCGCGAGCGATGTCGACTGTGCCGAGATGCAGCCGGTTTTTCATGTATTTGCAACAGCTTGAATAAATCTGTTGTTGCGGCTCGCCGGGTGGTATCTGTGCTGTGGACCTCGGCAGGGCTTTGCGCTAGCAGGCTGTAAGGCTCAAATTCCTGTCCGTGGCGGCGGGTGAGGTCCAGGCAACCGTCAGTGGACGCATTCTTTCCGGCTTGCGAGGTGGGCGGCCGGGAAGCAGCAAATCGTTTCGAGGGCGCGCATGAGCAATACTGGCGACGAAGACCGCGGCTCGGAAGACGTCAAGGCCTTTGACGGCTCGGACATTTATGCCGACGACGGTTCTATCCGCTCCGATTTTCTCATGCATGTCGGCGCGGCAATCGCCGATCGCGATACGATCTACCTGCGCCAGCATGTCGCCGGCCTGCACTCGTCGGAAATGGGCGACTTGCTCGAGGCCATCCAGCCCGATCAGCGCCTGGCACTGGTTTCGCTGCTCGGCAAGGAGTTCGACCTTTCGGCGCTGACCGAGGTCGACGAGGCCATCCGTCTCGACATCGTCGAGCACATGCCGAACGAACAGATCGCCGAGGCCATCGGCGAGATGGATTCGGACGACGCGGTCTACATTCTGGAAGACCTTGACCAGGAAGACCAGGACGAGATCCTGGCGAAGCTGCCGTTTACCGAACGGGTTCGCCTCCGTCGCTCGCTGGATTATCCCGAAAGCACGGCCGGCCGGCGCATGCAGACCGAGTTCGTGGCGGTGCCGCCGTTCTGGACCGTTGGCCAGACGATCGACTACATGCGCGAAGACGAGGACCTGCCGGAGAGTTTCACCCAGATCTTCGTGATCGACCCGACCTTCAAGCTGCTCGGTGCGATGGACCTCGACCGCATCCTCAGAACCAAGCGTTCGGTCAAGGTCGACGCGATCATGCACGACACGAGCCATGCCATTCCGGCCGAGATGGATCAGGAAGAGGCGGCGCAGCTGTTCGAGCAATACGACCTACTTTCCGCGGCCGTGGTCGACGACAATGGCCGGCTCGTCGGCGTGCTCACCATCGACGACGTCGTCGACGTCATTCAGGAAGAAGCCGAAGAAGACTTGCTGCGCCTGAGCGGCGTCGGCGACGAAGAGCTTTCGGACTCCGTCGGGGAGGCATCGCGCTCACGCGTGCCGTGGCTGTTCATCAATTCGATGACCGCCTGCATCTCCGCTTCGGTCATCGGCCTCTTCGACGCGACGATCCAGCAGATCGTGGCGCTCGCCATCCTGATGCCGATCGTTGCGGGCATGGGCGGCAATGCTGGTTCGCAGACGATGACTGTCACTGTGCGCGCGCTCGCAACCCGGGGCCTCGACATTCACAACGCGCCGCGCATCATCCGGCGTGAAGCCGGGGTCGGTCTGCTCAACGGCATGATCTTCGGCACGCTGATCGGCCTTCTCGCCGGTCTCTGGTTTCAGGACCCGAACATCGGCGGCATCATTGCGACTGCTATGCTGATCAACATGATGGCTGCCGCCCTTGGCGGCATCCTCGTGCCGCTCTGCCTCGATCGCTTCGGCGCCGACCCGGCGGTCTCCTCCGCCGTCTTCGTGACGGCCATTACCGATATCACCGGCTTCTTCAGCTTTCTCGGCATCGCCACCTGGTGGTTCCACGTTACGTAACGCGGCGTGTTGTTTGACTTTTACGTCAAGGTCAACGATAGTGCATGTGCAGGAACACATGGAATGGCAGCGTGAATAAATACTATAGCATCACCGAATTGACGCGGGAATTCGGCATTTCCACCCGAACGCTGCGCTTCTATGAGGACGAGGGCCTCATCCATCCGGAGCGCCGTGGCCGCACGCGCCTGTTCCGGCCGGCTGACCGGCGGCTCATTCAGGAGATCCTGCGCGGACGGCGCATCGGCTTCACCATCGCCGAGATCCGTGAAATCATTCAGGTCTACAAGGACCCGCCCGGCGAGCTCGGCCAGCTTCAGCTGTTGATGTCGCGCGTCGAGGAAAAGCGCGAAGAGCTGCGCCAGAAGCGCAAGGACATCGACGATACGCTGACGGAACTCGACAATGTCGAGGAGGCATGCCTGACGCGTCTGGCCGAAATCGGCGTCGGCACCTAAAGGTTCGCTGGTTTATCTCTGGATATTTTGAAGGGTAGCGTTCGCGCTGCCCTTTTTGCTGCGCGCAGCCGCGCCTGCGCTCAGATCCAGCGGCTGGTGTGCCGGCAGTAGCGCTCGAACTCGAAACCGAAGCGAGACAGCAGGTGTCGCTCCTCGTTGCGGATGGCAAGGAGCGTCGTCAGCATGACCGCTGTGATCGCCGTGATGAAGAACCAGGGATTGAGCGTCGCCAGACCAAAGCCGATCATCATCAAAGTGTAGCCGAGATAGATCGGGTTGCGTGTGAAGCGGAACGGCCCGTAGGTGACGAGGCAGGTTGCCGACCGAGAGGGAAGGACGGCGGTGTGGCGGTCGAGCAGCGTCTTGACCGCCCAGAGATCGAGCCAGACGGCGACGACCATCAGGATGCCGCCGCTGATCCAGGGAAACCAACCGTGGCCATGGGCGACGGGAATGGGAAAATGTCGCGCCAGGATGAGCGCCGCAAGAGTGGCGACCCCGTAGAGGAGGGCCGGCCATGGGAAGTTCAGCGGCTTGGCACGATAGGCATTCATGTCCTAGTCCCCTGATTGCACGTTCATTGTGCATTGCTGTGCGATTCGCGCAATGCGTTCATCGGTGCTGACGTTGATCTCTCCCCTGTTCAGACTATCGAACAGGTTCTGTTCCACCAGACGGTCGAGCGTGCAGCCGCAGAAGCTGTCGCACGGCACAGCCGGATTGCCCTGGTTGCAGGCCGCAACGCAATTGCTGCGATAGGCTTCCTTGGGATCCGGCAGTGTCGGCGGAGAGATCAGCGAGAAGAGATAGACCAGTCCGATGAGCACGGGCTGGTGAATGAGGTATATGGCCAGACTGTGACGGCTGCCGAAGACGAGGGCCGTCATCCACAGCCGCCCCTTGCCATCTGTGGAAGGCCGGCTTGCGAGCGCGGACACCAGCCGCGCGTGGAAGAGCTTGGCGGTACCTAGGCCGAGCAGGAACGGCCCGAGCCACGGCAACAGCGGCACGTAGTCGTTGGAGCGCGGTAGCGTTTCCGACAGGCCGACCCACCAGAGCCAGGGGGCATCGAAAATCGGTGATCGCAGATAGAGCGGGGCTGCGATGGCCGCGGCGGCTGCAACGAAGGAAACGACGGCAGGAAGCCTGAGGAAGATCAGGCCGACCAGGCTCGCCGCGGCGATCGCATGCAGGATGCCGAAGAAGATGAACGTGTCCGGAAAGGCGAAATAGGTGGCAATCGTGATCAGCGCTGCGGCGCCAGCGATCTTGGCGAAACGGCGCAGGAACGCGTCGATACGGATCGTCGGCCGTTGCCCGAGCACGAGGCTGTAGCCGGCAAGAAACAGGAAGCTGCTGGCAATCAGCCGCGCAAAGATCTTCCAGCCGCCGGTGCCGGCGGTGCCTGCAGCGACATAGCCGAAGAACTCGAGGTCCCAGACGAAGTGATAGGTCGCCATGGCAAGCAGCGCCACACCGCGCGCGACATCGATGAAGGCGAGCCGCCTGCCTGTCGGTTTCGCGGGGGTCTCTGCTGCCGGTGCGGTCACATGGATATCGGACATGGGTATTCGCCATCCTGTTGGCGTGAGGAAGAGTGGCAGGCCTGGCTTGCGCCAGGCACGCGTCCTTGATTGCTGATGGAACGTTGTGGCTGCAAGTCGGCGTTCGGCGCGCCGGGCGCGCGGATCGTCAGGGTGTCGCGTCCTGGAGGAGCGCCGACCGCGCTTCCGAGAAGAACTGTCTGCGGGTCAAGACGAAGATGACGAAGACGGTGAGCGCCACGAACACATAGGGACTGATGAACCAGCCGAGATAGCCGATCGACAGGAAGATCGCCCGGAGACCGGCGTTGAAATGCTTGGCGGCGAGCACGTTCATGCGGATCGCCCGTTCGGCCGCCTTTTCCGCGGCATGTCGATCCCGCTGCATGTCGGCGGTCATCGGGATGCCGCCCATCAGGATCGAGCAATAATTGAACAGCCGGTAGGACCAGCCGAACTTGAAGAAGGAGTAGCCGAACAGGCAGGTGAGGCCGCCGACCTTCAGCTCGAAGGCCGTGCGCCCGCCATGGAAGACATAGGGCATGTCGGCAAAGATCATCTGCGCCTGTTCGGTCGCGCCGAGGAGCGCGAAGCAGCCGCCAAGCGCGAAGATGGTGGTCGAGGCGAAGAAGGCGGTGCCGGCCTGCAGGCCCGCGATGATCTGCGTGTCGATCATCTTCAGGTCGCGGTTCAGCGAATTGCGGATCCAGCGGCCGCGATGCTCGTTCATGAGACGGGTGAGACTCACGCGTTTGAAGCCGCGGGTGCCATCGGTCGCCCAGCTGAAACCCGCCCAAAGCAGGATAAACACGACAAGTGCTATGTAATCTTCGAAGGTCATACACGTGTTTTTGGCATGGCTTTTGGAAATTGCAAGGTGGCCGGGGCGGCGTCTGAATCGGCGACGCGTCAACTACTGTGATGAAAATGCGGCGGAATTTCTCTTCGCCTCTGCCGGGGAATTGAGGGGTTTTCACCAGGATCGTGTGGAGGAGCGCCGAAGCGGGACACTTTTCCGCCACATTCCCCCATTGCGCATTTACGCTTTCTTCAATATGCATGGCCCCAGACGCGGGCGCCTACTGTGCTGCCCGCGGCCGTTGAGAGTGTTTCGGAGACATCATGGACAATACAATTCAGAAGTCTTGCTGGGGCGTGACTGCTCGCGCCGTAGCTGGTTTCGCTGGCGTTCTTGTTCTTGCTTATCTTTTCGGCGGCCTTTGATATCTAGTTTCTAGACAAGTCCACTGATTGACGGCGCGGCTTCCCAAGAGCCGCGCCGTTTTTGATTCCGGGCTACGGCTCGCCGGAACATACGCGGGCGACGATGTCGCATGGATGCGATCGAATGTCGGTTGACCGCCTGAGCGCCGGCCATGGGATCGCTTAGGCTTCGTTCCTATATCTGCTGGTGAATGTCCTTAAATCGGCACCGATCTGAGGATAAAATCGTTCAGTGAATATGAGGATACGGCGCCGGTTCGCATGGACCATGAAGCGTGGTATCGAGGCAATCGTGAATGCGGCGGCGGGCGATCATGCCCGTGCGTCGCGGGTCAGTCTCCGGGGCAGGCAGCTTATGTTTCTTTCCGTCTTCGACGTGTTCAAGATTGGTATCGGGCCTTCGAGCTCGCATACGATGGGGCCGATGTCGGCCGCCAATCGCTTTCTCGATCTCATCCTTTCCGATGATTGGCCGCGTCCGTCCCACGCCGCCGTCGCCGCGATCAAGGTGAGCCTGCACGGTTCGCTCGCCCATACCGGCATCGGCCATGGAACGGGCAGGGCGGTGATCCTCGGCCTGGTCGGCGAGCGCCCGGATCTCGTCGATCCAGATCGCATGGATGCCCTGATCGACGAGGTCGAACGCACGGGCCGCATTACGCCGCCGGGCCATCCGTCCTACGAGTTCCAGCCGAAGACCGATCTGATCTTCGACAAGAAGGTGCCGCTCCCCGGCCATGCCAACGGCATGTCGTTTTCCGCCTTCGACCGTGACGGCCGGCTGCTGTTGAAGCGGATCTACTATTCGATCGGCGGCGGTTTCGTCGTGACCGACACGGAACTGGAGGCCATGCGCGCCTCGAAGAACAAGGCGACGGGCGTCAAGGTGCCGTTCCCGTTCTCCTCGGCACAGCAAATGCTGGATATGTCTGCGCGCTCCGGCCTGACGATCGCGCAGATGAAGCGGGCGAACGAAGAGGCGACGATGTCGCCGGACGAACTGAACGCCGGACTCGACCGCATCTGGGGTGCGATGAGCAATTGCATCGACAGGGGCTTGAGCCAGGACGGCATCATGCCCGGCGGCCTGAAGGTTCGCCGCCGCGCCCGCTCGATCCACGACAAGCTGCAGGAAGAGTGGCGTTCCAACAAGGCCAATCCGCTGCTCGCCAACGACTGGCTGAGCGTTTACGCGATGGCGGTCAACGAGGAGAACGCTGCCGGCGGCCGCGTCGTCACCTCGCCGACCAACGGTGCCGCTGGCGTGGTGCCGGCGACGATCCGCTATTACATGCATTTCCATGACGATGCCGACCAGGAAGGCATTCGCGACTATCTGCTGACGGCTGCCGCGATCGGCGGCATCATCAAGCACAATGCTTCGATTTCCGGCGCAGAAGTCGGCTGTCAGGGCGAGGTGGGCTCGGCGTCCGCGATGGCGGCGGCCGGCCTTGCCGCCGTTATGGGCGGGACGCCGGAGCAGATCGAAAATGCCGCCGAGATCGCGCTCGAGCATCACCTCGGCATGACCTGCGATCCCGTGGCGGGCCTCGTGCAGGTGCCCTGTATCGAGCGCAATGCGCTTGGCGCGGTCAAGGCGGTAACGGCCGCTTCCCTGGCGCTCAAGGGTGACGGCAAGCATTTCGTGCCGCTCGACGCCTGCATCGAGACGATGCGGCAGACGGGCGTCGACATGAACGAGAAGTACAAGGAAACTTCGACCGGCGGTCTAGCGGTCAACGTCGTCGAATGTTGAGGCCTGCAAGCTTGCAGGCCTCGTGAAGCCCGAACGTCGGTGTATCGACCGGGCGTGTTACGGTGATTGTGGATGAACGACGTCTGGCCGCTTGACCGCAACGGCCGGACGGGTGTTCAAAAAAACCATGTCTCTACATCTCATAAAGCTCTGTGTCGGAGCGGAATCGATCGAGGACCTGCGCGAATGGGTTTCGCGCAAGGCAATGGCTGCCATGGCCGCTGGCCTGGAGCCGCACTCGTTCCACACGACGCGCATGGTGCCCAAGCGCGTGGAGGAGTTGCTCGAAGGCGGTTCGCTCTACTGGGTGATAAAGGGCAGCGTGCAGGCGCGCCAGCCGCTGATCGGCATCGAGACCTTCACCGACGGCGAAGGCATCGGCCGATGCAATCTGCTGCTGGGTCCGGAAGTGGTCGAGACGGAACTGCAGCCGCGCCGTGCGTTCCAGGGCTGGCGTTACCTGACCGACAAGGACGCCCCGCGCGACCTGGCGTCGCTCTCGGGCAGCGGTTCCGAGATGCCGCTCGAATTGCGGCGCGAACTGGCGGAACTCGGACTTCTCTAGAATTCCTGTGCCGCCGGTACCTTTGCAATCGTGCGGCAACCAGCGTGTTCCTTGAAAGCAGTGCCCGCTTTCGCACTCGACCGTGCGCGAAGCGGCTTCACCGAGGCCGCACCATCACCCAGCCAGAATGCAAAAAGGCGGCCGTAGCCGCCTTTCGAACTGTGGATGTTCAGGTGATCCGCATCTTCAGCGGATGGCGCCGGTTCGGCGCCGTCACGTGAAGGTGGATGCCGGCGCGCGGCTGGGTCGAGCGCCAGGCGCGCGCCCCGTGCGTCAAGAGCATGCCGACGAGATCGCGTGTCTTGGCCTTCGATCGATTGAGGCCGAGATCGGCGATGCGCATGGCCGCCTCGTGCAGGGGGTGCAGATTGATGCGCGACGGTTTAGCCCGTCGCCCCGGCAGCGGGGTGACACCCGGAACGTTCTCGTTCATTGCCATGTTTAACCTCGTTACGCTGTACAAATCCGAGGAAGGCGGCCGAAAAACAAACACATCCGGCCGCCAAATTTCGTCGTTACTGCTGGCTGGCCCAGCAGGAGATGCCTTTCTTCTTCAAGGCCTTGCAGGCGTTGATTGCGGAATTCTGGTCGTCGAAGCCGCCGAAGCGGGCGCGGTATACCTGGCCGAAGGCAACGGTGAACGGCTGCGCGTTGCGAAGTGCCTTGCCGCCCTTGTCCTTGGCGTTGCCGAGCAGCGTCATGGCCTGGTCCTTGTCCGGCGTGGCACCGATCTGGATCACCCAGCCCTGCGGCTGAGCCGGCATCGGCTCGGCCTTTGCGACTTCGGCGGGCTCTGCCTTGGCGGCAGCGTCTGCCTTCTTCGGCACGGAATGGGTGATCTGCGTGTCGACCATCGCTGCGGTCGCGGGCTGACGAAGCTTCAGGCTCTGTGCGTCGAGCGTGTTGGGAACGATCTTCGAGGAAAGGACAGGGTTGTCCGATGCGCGCTTGTTGCCGGCATAGGCCATCTGCACGCTGCTGGCGCTTTCACCATTGTAGCGGAAGTCCGGAACGGGACCGGTGTTGGGCAGGTCGTGGCCTGTGGCGACGGCCGTGACGACCGGCGTCTCGGCAACGGGCGCTGCGGCTGCAACCTGGGTCTCTTCTGCCGGAACCGGGGTCGGCTTCGTCTCGGCAATCAGGTTGCCGTTGCCGCGACGCGACGCGTCCGGCATGTACTTCGCGACCAGGCGGCGCATCTGCGCATCGCGGCTCGCGCCCGAGGTGCCGCCCATGACGACGGCGACGATGCTGCGACCGTCAATCTGGGCCGAGGTCACGAGATTGAAGCCGGAGGCGCGGGTGTAGCCGGTCTTGATGCCGTCGACGCCGCGCACATTGCCGAGCAGGCGGTTGTGGTTGCCGATGGTCTGCTTGCCGAAGCGGAAGCTGCGGGTGGAGAAATAGTCGTAATACTGCGGGAAATGCTGGCGGAGCGCGAGACCGAGGCGAGCCTGGTCACGTGCGGTGGTGCGCTGTTCCGGATTGGGCAGGCCGTTGGCGTTGCGGTAGGTCGTGCGCGTCATGCCGAGCGCGCGCGCCTTGTTCGTCATCATGCGGGCGAAGCGCTGCTCCGAGCCGCCGAGATACTCGCCAAGCGCCGTGGAGGCATCGTTGGCCGACCGGGTGACGAGCGAAAGGATCGCCTGCTCGACGGTGATCGACTGGCCGGCGCGCACGCCGAGCTTCGACGGCGGTTCCGCGGACGCGTTCTTCGAGAAGGGAATCTGCGTGGACTTGCTGATCCGGCCGGCTTCGAGTGCCTCGAAGGTAAGGTAGAGCGTCATCATCTTGGTGAGAGACGCCGGATAGCGCAGTTCGTCGGCATCCTCGCCATAGAGGATCTTGCCGGTCTTGGCATCGACGACGATGCCCGAATATTTGGGATTGGCGTAGGTCGACGCCGCAAAGCCGGGCAACACAAAGGCGACCGAGGCAATGGTGCCTGCCAGGACGACCCGCTTTACCATCTTTGAAAGAGCGCCGAACGGGCGCTTCGCGAGATCAAAAAAACCGGTTTGGGACACTACGCTGCTCTTTATTCTCATGTCATGGGGTTGTCCGGACGCCGCCTCCGGGAACGACCGTTCTCGAGACAGTATCGGCATAGCGTTACCAATCGGTTTATGATGAATGATTGGTTTCCGGAATCGGACGCATTCGTACAAAGACAATTCCGGTGTAGCGCAATGGCGCGGCGACAGCCTCGACCACATCAGTTGGACGAAATCAGGGCACGATTCGGCTTTTGATGAAAGCCGTTATCGCGTCGTCGATCTCCTTCCACCGTGGCAGCAGTTTATTGGCGAAGCGGTAGAGCACCACGAGGTCTTTGCCGGCATGAATGTCGCGCTGGCAGTCGGCGCTCGTCGATATGGTTTGCGTGTCGGATTTCAGGCAGCGCACCACGTAGGGTGCCTGGCCTGTCCGCTCCGCAGTATAGAAGACTTCGCCCGCATAGCTGGAGGCAGTTTTGGTCGCGTGCAACTGTAGTCCGTTCGGCCCGGGGGACGGAGCGCCGTCGAAGACTTGCGTGTAGATCGGCTCCAGCCGGCCCGACATGTCGCGGGACATGGTGCTTTGCGAAATCTGCAGGAAGATCAGATTTTCAGGCGCGTCGACGTCGTTGAAGAGGTCGCGGTTTTCGTCGCTGTAACCTTCGATGCCCGGCCATGTCAGGTAGACGTCGACACGCCCGACGATCGAAGTGGCACGTTGCGCCTCGAAGCGGATCATGTTCGCCGGCAGCCGCAGGTGATCCTGTCCGATGAAGATATCGTAGGTCTCGCGGCTCGCAGTGTGGCCGGCGAGAGCAAGGTTTTCGCCGAACCATCGTCCCGCGAAGGCGATTGCCGCCGTCAGTCCGGCAAGTACAACGACGATCGCCGTCACCCGATAGACGAAACGGGTGGAGAGAAGTGGCCGGAGTTCCGGTTCGTCTATCCCGTTTGGAGAATTGCTCATCGTGGCCGTCCCGTCGCGTTGGCCGCGCCCAAGTCGAGTGTCGACCCCTTGGCTCGTGGCAGGCCGAACTGTGGCGGGGGCCGCTTGCCCGACGCTGGTCGAAGACGGTTAACTTTCGATGAATGCCCTATGCCTGCAGGTACTCGGCGAGGAGGGGCCTCATAAAAAAACGGCCGGTTCCGAGGGACACGGAACCGGCCGAGGCTCGGTCTGGACGGGGAAAGTGACTGACCGAGGCCCGTTGGGAGGCGTCCGCCGGGTGGCGGCCCGCCTGTGTTTCGGATCTTACTGTGTGCGAACGCTACCGACGGCGACGGTGCGGCCGTCCTGAAGCTTGACCCAGCGGCCGGAATGTTCGGTCGATTGGCGCTTGAGGTAGGTGTATTCGGTATCAGACCACAGCAGCACCTTGTTGCGCATGTTGTCGAGGATGAAGTCGCCGCGGTCAGTGCGAACGGTAAGGACGGCGTGGCCGTCGCCATTCGGCTGCAGCACGACGGTGATCAAGAGGTCGGATGCGGAGAAACCGCTTTCGATCAGCTTGCGGCGCTTCAGGAGGACATAGTCTTCACAATCGCCGACGGTTTCCGGATAGGACCACTTCTCTTCGACGCCATGGATTTCCATGTCGGTCATCGGGGTGATCGCCTGGTTGACGTCGTAGTTGATCTCGAGAATTTTCTGCCAGCCTTCGCGGGTCAGCACCATCGGGCCGCGATCCTTGCCGTTGGAGGTGCACTCCGACGCATAGATCTTGCAGAACTCGTAGTGGCCGATCGGCGGGTTGGTCGAGCCGGTCACGACCATGTTGGCCGTAAGAGCCTGGGCCGTGCCGAAAAGGCCGCCGGTGAAAAGGACCGCAATCGCGATCAGCTTGGTGATTGTCTTGAGCATGATTGTCTCCCCGTTATGGTTCGACAATGGCACAGACGTTTTTATCGCTCGCGAACTTGCGAGCTAAAAACAAGTACAAATGAAAGTCGTATAAGAATAAAACAAGAATAGAATTTTATTTGTATTTGAATCGAATTTGAATCAAATTTTATCTATTTCAGCTTCCTTCGCAGATGGAGAGGTGATTTGTTAAGCAACCAACCCTCTGTATTTATGTGGCTTTATGAGGGGAGGGCCGTCGGTTTTTGCAAAAGTCGCGGCGGGGGCGCGGCGGGAAAGGCGGATTTTCCGTGTCAGCCCACGGTTCTTCCGGAGACTTTTGACTTGAAATATGCGTTTTCGCTGGAATTCTGCCGGAAAAAATATTTGCAGACGGCGAATGCGTTTGCGTGTTGCGCCGTACCTGTCTCGAAATGATCCAGGCGCAGGTGCGGCGTGTCGCAGCCTGCGAAAACCGCTCCGGTTGTCGCTGCTCATCCTGTGCGTTCGGGCTACGCGGACGTAGGGCTAAGTGAGTGCGCTTCTGGCGCGTTCGCTGGGCCGCGGACGGGCGGAGCGCGTTGATGCAGGAGCGGGGGTGTTGCCGCACAAGAGAAGCACGAAGACGGCTTCAGGCCGGGTGCATGGATGGCGGGGCGGCCGGGCTGTGAGCCTTGCCCGATGCGGGGCGATCGGGCAACGAACGGCGCAGGCCCGCCGTTAGAGGAATTCGGTCAACGCTTCACGGGACTGGATACCCGAGAACTCGATGGCGCAGCCTTCCTGGAAGTGGCGGACGATCCGGCCCTTCATGTTGCCGAGCAGAATGGCGGTGCCGATCGGCGGGCGGTTCTCGATGTCGACGGCGGCACCGGACAGCGAAAGGTCGATGATGCGGCACGGGAACTTCTCGCCGGTGTCGAGCGTCAACTCAGTCACCGTCTTGCGCGGCGCAAGGCGATCGTGGCGGCGGTCTTCCGGCAGTCCGAGCTCGTGCTTGTTGGCGATCCAGGTGAGCTGGGCCGCGAGCTTCTCGCGCTTGCGCTCGGTCGCGTTGAGCTGGATGACGAAAGCGCCGTCGGCGATGCGCGATACGGTCCCTTCGAGACGCCCGACATGATCGACATAGGCGATGATGCGTTCGCCCGCGCGCGGCTGGGCCGGCGAGGAAAGCAGGACGTCGCCGGGCGACATGTCGATGGCGGTGCACTCAAACTCGTCATGATTGGCAAGCATCAGCCGCCCCGCCAGATTCACGGAAACGCGCTGGAACGCACCTTCGTGGTGCGGTTTCGGAGCGGTATTCTGTGCGTGCTGAAACGAGAACATGATGACTCTGTGGCGACATAGCTTGGCTGGCGGAGATTAGCCTTTTCAAGTTAATAGAAGGTTCGTCCTCCGGTTGGTCCAGGGCGTCATCTCGGCACAGCGCTCCGGATCAGTCGCGGCGGCCGCCTTCGAGAATGCGGAGATGCCCGAACTGGCGGAATTCGCTCGAAAATGCGCCCGCGGCCGGCGATTTTGCAACGGTACCGCTCGGTTGCTGTGCTTCCTCTTCGCGAAAGACGGCGGTGCGGTCGGGGTCGAGAACCTTCATGCCCGTCGCGTCGAGACACTCGATCGCGGTTGCATGCAACCAATACGGGCGAGAAAGGGGTGAGAGGGCGCCAAGGACCCGGTCGCTCTCTCCTTCGCTGGAGGCCAGCGGCAAGAGCAGGGTTTCGATGTCGACCTCCCGTGCGTCGGCGGTGCGGCCCTTGGCCGAGAGCACCAGCGGCACACGGTGCGTCATGACCTGGCCGGTGATGCGGTGCGTTTTCGCCGCCTGGCTTCCGAGCCACAGCATACCGAATTGCCGCCCGCGCAGCTCCTGGCCGAAGAGGGCGCACACCTGGGTTCCCGCCAGGCGAAACGAGATGCCGGCATTGCGGTCGCGCTCGAGAATGAACAGGTTCGGCAGCAGCATTCTGATATCCGAGGGTTCAAGCTCGTCGCGGCGCGGAAGCTCGCGCTTCCCGCGAATGGTGTTCCAGTATCGGAAAAGCTCCGTCGTCGTATTGCTGCGCATCGTTTCGTTCATTCCATTCCTGCGGCCCGGTGTGTCCCGGTTCGGGACATCTTCGGCCGTGCATTGCGGTTCTGAGGATTAAGGAGCGAAAACCGTGCCAGCCGGAAATTAAGGTTAACAAACGGTTTCCGTTGCAGTGGGCCGCTGCAACTGGCAGGGGAGGACATCACTTTACGAAGCGTTGTCTTCGGCACTTGAACTGGAGCTCGGATCTGAGCTTGGCGACCGTTCAGTTTTTGCTGGACGGTCTTTTTTTGTTTGCTTATGGCTGGTCGCCCCAATTCCAGTCCTAATGCCGGCGATGCCATGCCATCGCCGTGATCGAGCAGGAATGTGTGGACCGCATTGAGAGGAGAGAGCAGCAACCATGGAACGAGATCAGACGGCGACGCCACCGGAAGCAGAGCGCGAGAGCGCCGCGAGCCCGGCGCGCGAGCCGGCCTTTAATCTGCCGGCGGGGCTGACTTTCATCCTGCTGTTTCTGATCGCAATCCATGTTCTGCGAACCTACGTGCTGCCGCCGGCGATCGATCAGGAGATCATCTTCAATTTCGCCTTTCTCCCGGCGCGTTACGATCACCCTCTGGCAGAGCAGGGGCTTGCGTGGCTGTGGAGCCCCGTCACCTACTCCTTCCTGCACGGAAGCTGGGAGCATCTGATCTTCAACATCTTCTGGATGGTTGCCTTCGGTGCGCCGGTGGTGCGGCGGATCGGTATGGGGCGCCTTGCCGTGTTCTGGTGCCTGTCGGCTGCGGCCGCCGTCGCGCTGCATACGGTCTTTCACTGGGGGGAAATGATCGTCGTCGTCGGTGCTTCCGGCGTAGTGTCGGGCTTCATGGGGGCTGCCGCACGCTTCGTCTTCTCGCCGAGCGGACGCATCAGTCGGCAGTTCGCCCATCTCAATCGCCGGCTCGATGTCGGTGAGGCGCTGGCCAACCGCTCGGTCGTGGTCTTCGCCGGCATTTGGTTCCTGACCAACTTCCTGATCGGCCTTGGCATGTTTACCCCTGGCGGGGCGGGCAGCGTCGCCTGGGAAGCGCATATCGGCGGCTTCCTCTTCGGCTTTCTGCTCTTCAGCCTTTTCGATCCGCGCGACTGATGGAGCGAAAGATCGGCGGACAGCGCTTGTGAGCGCTTGATTTCCCCAAGGCGCTGGCGCACCATTTGTTACGGTCGCCTGTGATCGAAAGACAGGGCGGCCCGTGTAGGCCGGGTATCGAATGCCATCCGCGTCTGAGGAGCACGCGAGACGGCTTTCGCAAGCGGCCAGGGTACAGGTTCCATCGCCCGACCGTACCGCACGTGAGATGGCTGGACCTTTCCCTGCCGACCCGGTGTTGTCGCAACGGGAGATGTGCGCATGTCAGTAAAAGCCATACTCGATGAAAAGGGCCGGAATGTCGTAACGGTCGGCCCTCAGATGACAGTCCAACAGGCTGCCATCCTCTTGCGTGACAATCATATCGGTGCGGTCGTCATCCTCGACGCGGACGATCAGATCGCAGGCATCCTCACCGAGCGCGACATCGTCGCGGCGATTGCCAAGCAGGGCTCGACCTGTCTCGAAAGACCGGTAGCAGCGGTAATGTGGCAGAATGTCTACTGCTGCACCGAGGATATGTCCGTGCAGACCCTGATGGAAATGATGAGCAAGCTCAGGGCCCGTCATTTGCCGGTCGAAAGAAACGGTCAACTCGCCGGCATCGTCTCGATCGGCGACGTGATCAAGCATCACATCCGCGCCATCGAGCACGAGACCGAACAGATCAAGGCCTATATCGCTGGCTGACGGGAAAGGGCGGCACTCCGCCGCCCTCCTAATCCCCTGGGGGCCGCGAGGCACCCTTGTGTTCATCATGGCCTATGGGCGACCGGCAAGGTGCACCGCCCGTCTCGGGCCTTTCACGCCGCAAACGAGCCGTCAGCGAACGAGCACTTCCTGCATGCGGCGAATTTCAACCAGCCTGGCCTTTGCCTCGTGGTAGCCGCGATCGATGGCTTCGCCCGCGCGATGGAACTCCGAAAGACCGATGTCGTTGAGTTTCGGGTGCAGCGCCAGATCTGGCGGGTCGCCGGCAAGCCGGGCGCGGGAAATCCGGTCCTGAATGATGTTGAAGGCCTGGACCATGACGCTGGTCATGCCGAGGCGCGACTGGTGCGGCGCTTCCTTGGCGGGCGCATCCAGGGATTCGGCGCCGGCGCTGTGTTTGACTACGGCCGAGCGGCCATAGAGATCGTAGTTGAGGTTCACCGCGACGACGAGCTGCTGTTCGTGGGCGCGGCACACCGAAACCGGAACCGGATTGACGAGCGCGCCATCGATCAGCGTGCGTCCGTTCGCCTTTATCGGTTCGAAAATGCCGGGCAGGGCATACGACGCACGGATCGCGGTAATCAGCGATCCTTTTTCGAGCCACACCTCGTGGCCACTGTGAACCTCTGTCGCAACCGCAATGAATGGCCTGTCGAGGCTCTCGATGCTGAGACCTTCGAGATGTTCCTGCATGCGCTTGGTCAGCCGCAGGCCGCCGAAAAGACCGCCGCCGCCGATGGCGAAATCGAGCAGCCCGGCGATGCGGCGCACGGTGAGGGAACGGGCGAAGGTTTCGAGTTCGTCGAGCTTGCCGGCAAGGTAGCAACCGCCGACGAGCGCGCCGATCGAGGTGCCGGCAATCATGCCGACTTCGATGCCTTCTTCGTCGAGGGCGCGCAGCACGCCGATATGGGCCCAGCCGCGCGCGGCACCGCCGCCAAGCGCGATTGCGATCTTCGGTTTTTGCGGAGGTGGCGCCGGTTCAGGCGGCGCCGTCGAAATCGATGTTCCGTCCGGTCCGGACAGATCCGTAATCTGGTTGCTACGCGTAAACGTCCAATTCAACATCCGGCACCTCCAACACCGCCGAATACTCCGCAGCGCGACACGTCGATGAGAATGCGCGAAGGTCGCTGTGGCATTTCATCACTGACTAAACTTCCCAGGGGTCGGGATTGATCCTGGAGAGACGCAATTTCGTGCGCGCGTCCTGGGGAGGCTCCGCCAAGCCGGCGCCGGTGCCGGCCTTGTCCTGCTTCATCGCTGAAAGACTGGCACCATTCTTAAGGTATATCACCGATCCCACCGACGAATGCGGCGCGACCGATAAACATTGGATACAGTTTGCAATACAGTTTGGAACGGGATCGTTCCGATTGCGCCGCATCCTTGCTTAAGGATTAGGCGCCCGGTTGGTTTCCAAAAGATAAATATAGCATGTAGCCGCGCCAAAAAGATGCGCGATGCTTAATTTTTATCGTAGATCTCTGCGGGGTCGAAATGCCTGTGGTCGTCGGTGATTTTGACCGCGGCCTTGCCGTCTTCGATGCCGACGGTTCGGTAGAAGCAGGAACGGCGCCCGGTGTGGCAGGTCGCGTCGTGGCCGGCGACGGAAACCTTCAGCCAGATCGCATCCTGGTCGCAATCGGTGCGGATTTCCTTGACCGTCTGCAGGTTTCCGGAGCTTTCGCCCTTCTTCCAGAGGCTTTTGCGCGAGCGGCTGTAGTAGTGCGCCACCCCGGTCTCGATCGTCAGCGCGAGAGCCTCGGCATTCATGTGGGCGACCATCAGCAGCTCTCCATCCCTGGCGTCGGTGACGACAGCGGTGATCAGCCCCTTTTCATCGAAACGCGGGGTGAAGGCCGGACCCGTTTCCAGTTCGGCCTTGTTGGAGGAGGGAGCGTCGAAGGTGAGCGTCATGGAAAGGCTCCGTCTGTCGGAGCCTTACTTGAAGCCCCTGATCATCGTCATGAACCGCACCTGCTCGGCCGGCTCCGTCTGGAACGTACCCGTAAATGTGGTCGTCAGCGTTGTCGAGCCTTGCTTCTGCACGCCGCGCATCGCCATGCACATATGCTCGGCTTCGATCATCACGGCAACGCCGCGCGGGGCGAGCGACTCGTCGATCGCCTTGGCGATCTGCGCGGTCATCGATTCCTGCGTCTGCAGGCGTCGGCCGTAGATATCGACCACGCGGGCGATCTTCGACAGGCCGAGCACGCGCCCGTTCGGCAGGTAGGCGACATGCGCCTTGCCGATGATCGGCACCATGTGGTGTTCGCAATGCGAATAGAACGGGATGTCCTTGACGAGCACCATGTCGTCGTAGCCGGCGACTTCCTCGAAGGTGCGGCCGAGCACGTCTTCGGCAGCAAGTTCATAACCGCTGAAAAGCTCGCGGTAGGACTTGGCGACGCGCGCAGGCGTATCCAAAAGTCCTTCGCGCTGCGGGTCTTCGCCGGCCCAGCGCAAAAGAACACGTACAGCGTCCTCCGCTTCCTTCTGGGTCGGACGGCCGCTCGCATCGTCGAGCACAGGAAAATTCTTCACTATGGCATCCATAATGGCCTCTTTGAGCAATACGGGATTGCTTGACGTTTTATCTTTCGGACAACTCGCCACTGGCCATTCGCCTAACCCTGCAGGCTTGGGTTCCGTTGGCGGGCTCCGGGGCTTTCCGGTCCTGGCTTAGCAGTGCACTGGACCTTCCGGCACGGTTTCCCAAACAACAGGCGACATTGTTCCTCTTGCGGAACTGTCGCCCCAACACGACATAGCATATAGTATGGTGCCACAGAGATGAAAGAGGCGGAGCGTGTCGCGTCGTGCTTTTTTCCCGTCTACCGGAGAAAATCATGCGTCGATCACTCAAAACCGCGAAAAATCAGTCGGATCGCGTCAAATGATGGATGACATCTACAACAGCCGAATTCTCGAATTTGCCGGCAATATTCCCCGTATTGGGACGCTCGGCGATGCCGATGCGGACGCGACGGCGCATTCCAAGCTGTGCGGTTCCAAGGTGCATATCTGGCTGAAGATGGATGGTGACGTCGTCACCGATTTTGCCCATGACGTGAAAGCCTGTGCGCTCGGCCAGGCGTCCTCTTCGATCATGGCGCGCCATGTCGTCGGCGCCGGTGCCGAGGAGATCCGCCAGGCGCGCGAAGACATGCTGGCCATGTTGAAGGCGGACGGCGAGGGGCCTTCGGGCCGCTTCGAGGATATGCGCTTCTTGCGTCCGGTGAAGGACTACAAGGCGCGCCATGCGTCGACCATGCTGACCTTCGATGCCGTCGTCGATGCTATTGAGCAGATCGAGGCCAGGCGACTGCTCGCGGCCGTCTGAAATGTGCGGCGAACCGAATTGCCGGCACGGTGCACAGGAGAAGGCAGCGCCAGCTGCCCGTGGCCGAAACTGGTCGGGGCCGTTTCGCAAGACCCCCGGGCGGCTCGCTGGCATGGCGCTGATCCGCGCCTATCAGTTGACCCTTTCGAGCTTCATCGGCAATTCGTGCCGGCACCTGCCGACCTGTTCGGAATACGGTTACGAGGCGATTGCCCGCCATGGCTTCTGGGCCGGAGGCTGGATGACGCTGTTTCGCGTGGCGCGCTGCGGGCCGGGCGGAACGCATGGTTTCGATCCTGTGCCGGAGCGGCTTGAACCGCGCCTCGTATGGTACGCGCCGTGGCGCTTCTGGCGGACACGGCCGAAGATTGGATGACCGCCATGCCCATGCCGATGGAGTACCGTCAGGCCTCCGCGGACTTCGAGCGCTTCATTCTCGATGCCCGCGACTTGGCCGGGCTGCAGACGACGAACCAGGCCTATACGATGGTGCAGGCGGTGCTGCAGACGTTTCGGCGGCGGCTCGACATCGAAGACGCCATCCTGTTTGCCGACATCCTGCCGCCTGTCATCCGCGCGATCTTCGTCGCCGAGTGGGATCTTGAAGAGCCGAGACTCCCGTTTTCGGGCCGCATCGCCATGACCCGGGAGGTGCAGGCGCTGCGCCCGGATCACAATATTTCCCCGGACAGCGCCATTGTCGATGTCGCTGGCGCCTTGCGTCGCAACATCGACGAGGCGAAACTCGACCGGGTGCTTGCCCGTCTGCCGGCGGGCGCTGCGGATTTCTGGCGCGCCTGACAGGGGAATGATGAACAGCTACGTCGCCTTGCTTTATAGTATCGTTCTCGGGCCCGGCCGTCGGGTCGTCATGGCTGACCTCAAGAAGATGGCGGAAACGCTCGGCTATCAAGCGCCGCGGACCTTGGTCGCAACGGGCAATCTGGTGTTTCAGACCGGACAAACGTCCACTCGGGACCTCGAAATGCCGCTTGAGACGGCCTTTGTCGAGACGTTTGGCCGGCATGTCGACATTCTCGTCCGGTCGGGCGCCGATTGGCAGACGCTTGCCGCGTCCAATCCCTTCCGTCAGGAGAGCGAGGCGGACGCGACGCAGGTCCATGTTCGGGTGATGCGGGATCCCCTAACGGAAACGGCGCTCGAAGGACTTCGGCGCTACTGCACCGCCGGCGAGCGACTGGCGATCGTCGACGGCGATCTCTGGGTGCATTTCCCCGGCAAGGCGAGCGAATCGAAGCTGCTCGGCGCGATGACCACGAAGCGACTGGGCATCGGGACGTTCCGCAACTGGAACACGGTGAAGGGGCTTTCCGAGATGCTGCGCAGCTAACGCCCGCTACAGCCTCGCCTTTACTCACTTTCGAAAACCCTTTATCAGGCTACGGCGGATTTCCACGGGTCGTTCTGCGATCTGGGGAAACACGCAGCAATCCAAAGCACTACAGCGATCTCTGCGCGTCTGACGGATGCGACGCTGTATCGTCAATTCACCGGCACCGCCGGCCAACTATACCACCCGCATTCGTTGGCGGGACTGGATAGGAGATCATTATGTCGAATCCTGTTTCCCTAACTTTTCCTGATGGCTCGGTCCGCGAATACCCCGCGGGAACGACCGGCCGCGACGTCGCCGAGGCGATTTCGAAGTCGCTGGCCAAGAAAGCCGTCGCGATCGCGCTCGACGGCGAGCTGCGCGACCTGTCGGATCCCGTGACTGATGGTCGGCTGGAAATCGTCGTTCGCGACGACAAGCGCTCGCTCGAACTCATCCGCCACGATGCCGCGCACGTGATGGCGGAGGCGGTGCAGGAGCTCTGGCCGGGAACGCAGGTGACCATCGGCCCGGTCATCGACAACGGCTTCTACTACGACTTCGCCAAGAACGAGCCCTTCACGCCCGACGACCTGCCGCTCATTGAAAAGCGGATGAAGGAGATCATTGCGCGCAACAGGCCCTTCACCAAGGAAGTCTGGTCGCGCGAAAAGGCCCGCCAGGTCTTTGCCGAGAAGGGCGAGGCCTACAAGGTCGAGCTCGTCGATGCGATCCCCGAGGGGCAGGACCTTAAGATCTATTACCAGGGTGACTGGTTCGATCTCTGCCGCGGCCCGCATCTGGCCTCGACCGGCCAGATCGGCACCGCCTTCAAGCTGATGAAGGTGGCCGGCGCCTATTGGCGCGGTGACAGCAACAACGCGATGCTGACCCGCATTTACGGCACGGCCTGGCACACCCAGGAAGAGCTCGACCAGTACCTGCACGTGCTTGCCGAAGCCGAAAAGCGCGACCACCGTCGCCTCGGCCGCGAAATGGACCTGTTCCATTTCCAGGAGGAGGGCCCGGGCGTCGTCTTCTGGCACGGCAAGGGCTGGCGCATGTTCCAGACGCTGGTTGCCTATATGCGCCGGCGGCTCGCCAACACCTACCAGGAAGTCAACGCGCCGCAGGTGCTCGACAAGTCGCTTTGGGAAACCTCGGGTCACTGGGGCTGGTACCGCGACAACATGTTCAAGGTGACGGTTGCCGGTGACGAGACCGACGACGAGCGCATCTTTGCGCTGAAGCCTATGAACTGCCCGGGCCATATCCAGATCTTCAAGCATGGCCTGAAGTCCTATCGCGAACTGCCGGTTCGTCTCGCCGAATTCGGCAACGTTCATCGCTACGAGCCCTCGGGCGCCCTGCACGGACTGATGCGCGTACGCGGCTTCACCCAGGACGACGCGCATGTCTTCTGCACCGACGAGCAGATGGCCGAAGAATGCCTGCGCATCAACGACCTGATCCTGTCGGTGTACGAGGACTTCGGCTTCAAGGAAGTCGTGGTCAAGCTCTCCACCCGTCCGGACAAGCGTGTCGGCTCCGACGAACTCTGGGATCGCGCCGAAAGCGTGATGACGGACGTGTTGAAGACCATCGAGGCGCAGTCGGAAGGCCGCATCAAAACCGGCATCCTGCCGGGTGAGGGCGCTTTCTACGGTCCGAAGTTCGAGTACACGCTGAAGGACGCGATCGGCCGCGAATGGCAGTGCGGCACGACCCAGGTCGACTTCAACCTGCCGGAGCGTTTCGGCGCGTTCTATATCGACAAGGAATCGGAGAAGCGCCAGCCGGTGATGATCCACCGCGCCATCTGCGGCTCGATGGAACGCTTCCTCGGCATCCTGATCGAGAACTTCGCCGGCCACATGCCGCTGTGGGTTTCGCCGCTGCAGGTCGTCGTCGCGACGATCACCTCGGAAGCCGACGACTACGGTCGTGAGGTTGCCGAACTGCTGCGCGACGCAGGCCTCACTGTCGAGACCGACTTCCGCAACGAGAAGATCAACTACAAGGTCCGCGAACACTCGGTCACGAAGGTTCCGGTCATCGTGGTCTGCGGCAAGCGCGAAGCCGAGGAGCGCTCGGTCAACATCCGCCGTCTGGGCTCGCAGGCCCAGACCGCGATGTCGCTCGACGAAGCGATCGCATCGCTTTCGCTCGAAGCCATGGCGCCGGATCTCAAGCGCAAGGCAGAAAAGAAAGCTCGGGGTTGATACCCCGAGCACTTGCTTTGTCAGCAAACTGTCATATTAGCGGAATATCCGGATAAGATCGTATCCATCGGAGATTTCCGTGCAGTTCAAAGAGCTGTCTTACGCCAATGAAAACGACCGGCGCTTGAAGCGCTGGTTCATTCGCTCCATGGAAGGCCTGTCGGGCCGCAACCGCTATGCCAAGCTTTATACGCGCTGGCGGTCCGACATCGTCGGCAAGAGCGAGCGCGTCTTCGGAGAGATGCTGCAGCTGATCGACGTGACGCTGCAGACGAAGGGCGAGTGGCCGCCGCGGAACCTGCCCGATACGCCGATCGTCATCATCGCCAACCATCCTTTCGGCATCGGCGACGGTATCGCCGTGCTGGCGCTTGCCGAACAGCTCGGCCGTCCCTTCCGCGTCCTCATCAACAACGAACTGCTGAAGGTGCCGGAAATGGCGCCTTACTCGCTGCCGGTATCGTTCGAAGAGACGAAGGAGGCACTGGCCGTCAACATGGCGACACGCCACGAAGCGCTGCGACTGCTCAAGGAAGGCGTGACCATCGTCATCTTCCCGGCCGGCGGCGTGGCGACCGCGCCGAAGGGTTTTGGCCGTGCCGAGGACCTGCCGTGGAAGATCTTTCCGGCAAAACTCATCCAGGCCGCGCGGGCGAGCGTGATCCCGATCTACTTCGAAGGTCAGAATGGCCCGTTCTTCCATCTGGCGAGCAAGATTTCGCTGACGCTGAGGCTGTCGCTGTTGATCCGCGAGTTCCGGCGTCTGTCCGGAACGACGATCGCGGCGCGCATCGGCGGCGTGCTCACGCCCGAGGATCTCGGTGCCTGTGGCGATCGCAAGGACCTTTTGGCGCGCATCTATGAGGCGGTCTTTTCCATGGCGCCGCCGCGTCGGCGGTTCATGCGGCGGGCAAGCTGACGCTAGGTCAGCTGCTTTCCGCAGCGTTAAGGTTTAGTCCTGGGCTTCCGACACGACGCTCGTATTGGTATTCGCATTGTTGCCGCCGCTGCTGAGCAGCACTTCCACGTCCATGTTGACGCCGGCCTTCACCGTGAAGTCGCGCTCGTAGATCTTGTCCTTGTAGCGCGCGACGGCGGAATAGCTGCCTTCGAGCAAAACCTGCGTCGGGAAGGCGCCGTTGGCTTCGCTCACCGTGTCGCCGGCGGAGGTGAGGATCGTCCAGGCCGTATTGGCGATCGCTTCGCCGCCAGGCTCGGAAACCAGCTTGAGCGTGAGTTTCGCGGCGCGGTGCTGCATCGTTGCTTCGGTCAGCTTGCCGGCTTCGACCTGGATGTCTGCCGCAGTCGAGGCGTTGGTCGTGCCGCCATAGCTGGACGTTACGTGATAGGTCCCGGCACCCAGCCGGACCACCGTGTTCGGCTTGACGTCCTCGACGATGAGCGCCCGTTCGCCGTCACTCTTGGTGTCGGCGGAAAAGATGTCGAAGCTGAGTTCGGCCGGTGGGATGCGCACGTCGCTGCCGGAGACGGCATTGAGCTTCATGCCTCCGGCATCGAGCACCAGCACCTGCTTGTCGAGCGCGCCTTGCTCCGGCACGCGGACCTTGCGCGTGGCCGAGGCGCGTCCAAAGGAGACATTGACGAAGTATTCGCCCGGCACCAGGTTGAACGCCGTCGAGCCACCTTCCGATGTTGCGAGAAGCGGCAGCTTGCCGTCGCTTCCGGGGATCGGGCTGAACACACGCCAGGTCAGGCCAGCTTCGACGGGGCCGCCTTTTTCGGTCAGCAGCGCCTCGAGCTTGATATCCTTCAGCGTGCCGTCCGCCAGCGGATCCGATGTCATCGGGCTGAAGCCCGTCAGCTTCGGCATCTTGCGCGGGCCGGCGATCGAGGGGAAACTTTCAAACGCCTGGGTCGCATCCTCTGCGAACACATTTCCCGTAGCGGTGCCGGCGACAAGGATCGCAAGACCGGTCTGAAGGAAAATACGAGAGAGTGCACGCATGAGAACAGTTGACTTCCTGACTGAGTGACTCCACTTGGGACGCCGGTATGGCATTTTCGTGGCTGCCTGTGGGGCGGCAAATTAGTGGAATTCATCTGACATGAAAACCGAAATTAAGCTCGTCGACTACCTGACGTCCCGTCGCTCCATCCCCGCTTTCCAGATGGGAGGCCCGGGCCCCGGCAAGGCCGAGGTCGAGGAAATGCTGAAGCTCGCTTCGCGCGTGCCGGACCACGGCAAGCTCGCGCCCTGGCGCTTCATCGTCTATCGCGGCGAGGAGAGGGTGCGCATCAGCGCCAAGCTGAAGGCGATGGCGCTCGAGCTGAAGCCGGACCTGTCGGAAGAGATGATCAAGGTCGAGGAAACCCGCCTGTCGCGCGCGCCTGTGGTCGTCGCCGTCGTCAGCACCGCCGCGCCGCATTTCAAGATTCCGGAATGGGAGCAGGTCATGTCTGCCGGTGCCGTCTGCCTCAACCTGCTGATGGCCGCCAACGCACTCGGTTACGCCTCCAACTGGCTGACCGAGTGGTATGCCTTCGACGAGCGCGCCTATCCGCTGTTGGGCGTGAAGCCGGGCGAGAAAATTGCCGGCTTCATCCACATCGGCACCGCCATGGTGCCGCCGACGGAGCGGCCGCGGCCCGAACTCGCCGAGATCGTTACCTGGGTGGGCGAGGAAGCCTGATGTTTTACGATACGACCTCGAACAGTCACGGTCTGCCGCATGATCCCTTCAAGGCGATCGTTTCGCCGCGGCCGATCGGTTGGATTGGCACGCGGTCGGCCGAGGGCGCGCTGAACCTCGCGCCCTATTCCTTCTTCAACGCTATCAGCGACCGGCCAAAGCTCGTGATGTTTTCATCCAGCGGCTACAAGGATTCTGTTCGCAATATCGAGGCGACCGGCGAGTTCACGGCGAGCTTCGCCAGTCGTGATCTGGCGGACGCCGTCAACAAGACCTCGATCCCGGCGCCGCATGGCGAGAGCGAATTCGAGATTGCCGGACTGACGCCGGTCGATGGTGCGCTGGTTGGCGCGCCTTTCGTCGGCGAAGCCTATGCCGCGCTCGAATGCCGGATGACCGAGATGTTCCAGCCGAAGGATCTGGATGGCGCATTGTCCGACAACTACGTCGTGATCGGCCAGGTCGTCGGCATCCACATTCGCGAGGATGCGATCCGCGAAGGCCGTTTCGACATGTCGACGGTCAAGCCGCTCGCCCGCCTCGGCTACATGGATTACTGCGACGGCGGCGACGTCTTCCAGATGACCCGCCCGACGCGCTGACCATTGCAGCGCAGGCTCGGCATCATCCGACGCCGGCGATGACTGCCTGCTCGGGCGAACGGCAGACGACCGAAGCGAATCCGTCGTTCCTGCTTTGTGAAAGCGCCCAGCGTGTGGCTGCAGCATCGGCGGTGGGCGGCAGCGCCTCATAGGCGCGGATGCCGGCCTCATGGGCCCTTAGCACCACATTGGCGCGACCCGCGAGCACGGGCGCGGCCACGCCCTGATGCGCGGCACTCGCCGGCTCCTTGCAGCCGACTGCCTTTGCCAGCGCCGAGCCGTTGAAGATCAATCCTTCCAGTCGCTGCGAGCACCCCGCCAGCGTGTGCGACGACAGCAGGCCTTCGGGTGCTGCGCCGTATTCGGCGTAAATACGGGTGCGGTTGGCTGGAAGGCCAATCCTTGCTTCGGCAACCCGCAGCATCACGTCGAGCTTCTGTATGTCCGCGCGGCCGCGGCATCCGGTAAGCACGACGTCCTCGATACCGTCGCCAAGCAGTCGGTTTAGTTCGTCTTCATGGAGCAGTTCGATCGGTTCGACGCGGGCGAGCAGCGCGAACGCGCGTCCCTCCAACTGGGAGAGGGCGGCGATACGTGTTTCGTGTCCGGAGCCGGCATCCAGGATGAGCCCGGCCAATGTGTTGAGGACGCTCATGTCCAGGCTGAGCGCGTCGCCCTCGGCTAGCAGCAGCGGCCTTATGGTTTGGAGGCGGTTAACAGACATGGTGAACCAATCTTAAACCTTTGCTCGCTAGGCTCAGAACATCGGTGGCATTGGCGTGGTCTAGTGGGGCGTAGGTGATCATACAAGCATTTCTTCGCTGGGTGGAAACGGCGAGAACGGGCGAGCGCATTCGCGCCGCAAGCGCGCTCGGCCGCGCCTATGTTGATGCGCAGTTGAATGGCCTCGATCGTCGCGCCGCCGAAATGGCGATGACCTTCCTGTTGGACGATCCGTCGCCGAAAGTTCGCCTTGCCTTGGCCGAAGCCCTTTGCAGTTGTTCCTCGGTGCCGCGCGCCATCATTCTTGGCCTCGCTGGCGATCAGCCTGAAATTGCCTATCTCGTCGTTTCGCATTCTCCTGTCCTGACCGACGACGACTTGGTTGACCTCGCCGCGCGCGGAACGCTGGAGACCCGCGCGCTGATCGCGGCGCGCAGTTTCGTTTCGCGCGGGGTCGCCGCTGCGATCGCCGAAATCGGCGACGAAGACGAAATGCTGATTCTGCTGGAAAACCCCGGTGCTCTTCTGTCGCGCCGTTCGCTGAAGCGCATTGCCGAGCGCCTTGGCCACTCGGCTTCCGTTCGTGATCTGCTTCTTGCGCGCAACGACCTGCCGAGTGCCGCCCGCCACGCGCTTGTCGAAGAAGTCGGCGCAGCACTTGCCGCTTTCGGCCTCGTGCAGGTGACGATTGGCGAAGCCCGCGTGCAGCGGGTCACCCGTGAGGCCTGCGATATCGCCGCCGTCGGCATGGTTGGAGCGACAGCCGTCGAGGAACTGCCGGACCTCGTCACGCACCTGCGCGAGACCGGCCGACTGACACCGGCTTTTCTACTGCATGCGCTGGTGACCGGCCGCGCAGAGTTTTTCTCGGCAGTCATCGTCGACCTCTCGGGCGTTAGCGAAAAACGCGTGCGCTCCATTCTGTCCGGCGGACGCATCCACTCGATCCGTGCCTTGTTCGAAAGCGCCGGACTTGGACGCGACGTCAGCGAAACTTTTGCAACAGCCGTCCTCCTGTGGCGTCAGGACGGGCCGGCGGCAGTCGACGGCCATGCGACGGTCTCGGCAGAACTGCTCGCGCGCCTTCGACGCGGTGGCACCACGTCGCCGGCCGACGCCGCGATGATCGATCTGCTCGAGCGCCTGGCATTTGCCGAGGAGCGCCAGTCGGCCCGCCACTACGCGGAGCTTGCCGCACGCCAGGCCGCCTGAGCGTCACCCGTTTCCAGCGAGGTATGCACATATGAACGCGAGGACCGCGACCGTTGCCGTGACCGGAATTGGCGGCTTCGTCGGACGGCACGTCGCGCTCGCCTTGCTGCGCGAGGGCTATCCGGTGCACGGCACGGTCCGCACGCTCGGGCGTGCCGAGGAGGTCGAGCAATCCATTCGCGCGGCCGGAGGAACCGATGCGGCGCGCCTGACGTTTGGAGAGGCGGATCTCCTGGAGGAGCGGGGCTGGGCCGAGGCCTTTGCCGATGTTTCCTACGTCGTCCACACCGCCTCGCCATTTCCGGCTCGCTTGCCCATCAATGAAGATGATCTGATCGGGCCGGCCCGTGACGGCACGCTGCGGGTGCTCAGGGCTGCCCATGCGGCCGGTGTCAAACGCGTGGTGCTCACGTCGTCGGTCGCCGCGGTCATCTACGGGGCAGGGCAAGCGCCGTTTACGGAGGAGAACTGGAGCGACCCGCAGTCTCCGCTTGCGACGCCCTATTACCGCTCCAAGACCTTTGCCGAGCGCGCAGCCTGGGACTATGCGGCAGAAAGTGGCCTGGAGCTTGCGGTCGTCAATCCCGGCATGGTGCTCGGGCCGGCTCTTGGCCACGATATCGGCACATCCGTCGCCGTGGTGCGCAACCTGCTCAAGGGGAATTACCCAGCCTTGCCGAAGTTCGCCGTGCCTGTTGTCGATGTGCGCGACGTGGCGGATGCGCATGTGCGGGCCTTGACCGTCGCCGCGGCAGCGGGCGAGCGCTTCCTGATCGCGGGAGAGGCGCTTTCCCTTGCGGACATCACGGCCATCCTCCGGCGCCGGTTCCCTGAACACGCGGGCAGGCTTCCGAGGTTCGTCCTGCCCAATTGGCTGGCGGGACTTGCCGCACCCTTCGATGCGGGCTTGCGTCTCATCGTGCGCGAACTCGAGCATGACCCACGCATTTCCAACGAAAAAGCGCCACGCGTGCTCGGGTGGCAGCCACGCTCGGCGGAGGACGCGGTCGTCGCCTCGGCAAACAGCTTGATCTCGGCTGGCCTCATCTGAGGCATGCAGGCGCGTCAGTCGGTAAAGCGGCGCGCGACCCAGGAATAGCCATCTTCGACATAGCGCACTGGTTTCGTCACGATGTTTTTCAGCTTTTCCCGATCGGGGATCGCGCCTGACAGGAAAGCCAGCGTGCGTTTCGGCAATCCTTGCTCGGGTTCTGCCTCCGTCGCCGGAACGGGCAGCGCCTGGTTCTGCTGGGCGCCCGGCGGCGGCGCGGGCATTTCGGCGACGCTGGGCGCCGAGCTCTCGCAAACCGCGACGACAACCGGGTAATTCGCATTGGAAAACTTCGGCAGTTGCGCGTTCGAATCCGTGTCGCACTGCGCGATCGATGGCCAGCTGCCGTTGACCGTCGAGATATACTGGCATTGGCTGACGTCGTGGTCGCAGCCGAGAATGGTCATGACTATCAGCGCCGCTTGCATCGCGTTCCCATCGTCTTTGCAGGTTGTGATGGATCAACCTATGCCTGCATGATTCTCCTCGAAATAGGGCGATGTTGCCGGCAGCGCGGAACAAATTGTTTCAACCTGTTAGGCGGATTGATGGAGCGGCATGCGGACCTGCGCCATTTGACCTATTGGTCCGGGTGTGTGCCGGCGGTAGTTTGGTGCAAGACCATTGGATGAAAAGGAAGAACCGATTGCCTGCCGTAATCATAGCCCAGGAGACGCCGCGCCAAGCTGACGTCCTGCGTCTCCTGGAACTCTCCGACGCCTACGCCGCCTCGCTCTATCCCGCCGAGAGCAATCACATGGTCGATCTGTCGAGCCTGGAAAAGCCGGAGGTATCGTTCTTCGTTGCAAGGCGTGACGGCGATATCGTCGGCTGCTGCGCCCTGGTGGATGCCGGTGATGGGACGGCGGAGATCAAGCGCATGTTCGTCGATCCCGAGGCGAGGGGGCTAAGGGTCGGCAAATTGCTGCTGCAGGCGCTGGAGGCGCGCGCAGCGCAAGTTGGGTTATCGGCAATCCGTCTTGAAACCGGCATCTATCAGCCGGAAGCGATCGGTCTTTACAAGGCGGCCGGCTATATCGAACGCCCGCCGTTCGGTGAATATCAGCCGGATCCGCTCAGCCTCTTCATGGAAAAATCCGTTCGCGCGGCGGCATGAGGTCAGGCTGCCATCAAGCCCGGTAAACGAAAACGGCGGCCGTTGGGGCCGCCGTTTTGATTTGGACTGTTGTAATCCGAAAGGCCGGCTCAGATGTCCAGGTTGTCCGCAAAGACGGCGCGTTCCTGGATGAAGCGGAAGCGCGCATCCGCCTTCGTGCCCATCAGGTTGTCGACCGCCTCGCGCGTGCCCTCGAAATCGACATCGTCGATCTCGACTTTCAGCAGCGTGCGGAACTTCGGATCCATCGTCGTTTCCTTGAGCTGCGCCGGCAGCATCTCGCCGAGGCCCTTGAAGCGGCCGATCTCGACCTTGCCGCGACCGGCAAACTCGGTGCGCATCAGTTCTTCGCGGTGTGCGTCGTCGCGGGCATAGAGCGTCCTTGCGCCCTGGCTGATGCGATAGAGCGGCGGCACGGCGAGATAGAGGTGACCGCCGCGGATCAGCTCGGGCATCTCCTGATAGAAGAAGGTGATCAGCAGCGAGGCGATATGCGCGCCGTCGACGTCGGCGTCGGTCATGACGACGATGCGCTCATAGCGCAGGTCCTCTTCGCGGTACTTGCTGCGGGTGCCGCAACCAAGCGCCTGGATGAGGTCGGCGATCTGCTGGTTGGCGCCGAGTTTTTCGCGACCGGCGCTTGCGACGTTCAGGATCTTGCCGCGCAAGGGCAGGATTGCCTGGTTGGCGCGGTTGCGCGCCTGCTTCGCCGAACCGCCTGCCGAGTCCCCTTCGACGATGAAGAGTTCGGCGCCTTCGGCGGTGTTCTGCGAGCAGTCGGCAAGTTTGCCGGGCAGGCGCAGCTTGCGCACCGCGGTCTTGCGGTTGACTTCCTTTTCCTTGCGCCGGCGCACGCGCTCCTCGGCGCGTTCGACCACCCAGTCGAGCAGTTTGTCGGCCTCGGCCGGATTGTCGGTCAGGTAGTGGTCGAAGGGATCGCGCAGCGCATTTTCGACGATGCGTTGCGCCTCGACGGTGGCGAGCTTGTCCTTGGTCTGGCCGACGAACTCCGGTTCGCGGATGAACACCGACAGCATGCCGGCGGCCGAGATCATCACGTCATCGGTGGTGATGAGCGCCGCGCGCTTGTTCTGCTTCAGCTCCGCGTAGTTCTTCAGGCCTTTGGTCAGCGCGATGCGGAACCCTGCCTCGTGCGTACCGCCTTCAGGCGTCGGAATGGTGTTGCAGTAGGAATGAACCTGCTGGTCGCCGCCATACCAGGTGACCGCCCATTCGAGCGAGCCGTGACCGTTGGCTTTTTCCGACTTGCCGGCGAAGATCTCGCGGGTGACGGTGAATTCCTTGCCGAGCGTCGCCGCCAGGTAATCCTTCAGGCCGCCGGGGAAGTGGAAGACCGCCTTGTCCGGGATCTCCGAGCCTTCCTGCAGCAATGACGGATCGCACGACCAGCGGATCTCGACGCCACCGAAGAGGTAGGCTTTCGAGCGAGCCATGCGGAAAAGCCGGCCGGGCTCGAAATGCGCGTGCGGTCCGAAAATGTCCGGGTCCGGATGGAAGCGGACGCGCGTGCCGCGGCGATTGTGCACGTCGCCGAGTTCCTCGAGCCCGCCCTGCGGAATGCCGCGGGAGAAGCGCTGGCGGTAGAGCTTGCGATTGCGGGCGACCTCGACTTCGAGCGCGTCGGAAAGCGCGTTGACGACGGAAACGCCGACGCCGTGCAGACCGCCCGAGGTCTCATAGGCCTTGCCGTCGAACTTGCCGCCGGCATGGAGCACCGTCATGACGACTTCGAGCGTCGACTTGCCGGGGAATTTCGGATGGTTTTCGACCGGGATGCCGCGGCCGTTGTCGGTGACCGTCAGGAACCCCTCGGCGTCGAGATGGACCTCGATGAAGTTCGCATGGCCGGCGACCGCTTCGTCCATCGAGTTGTCGATGACTTCGGCAAAGAGATGGTGCAGCGCCTTCTCGTCGGTGCCGCCGATATACATGCCCGGACGACGGCGGACGGGCTCAAGGCCCTCGAGCACCTCGATCGCCGACGCATCGTAATCGCTGCCGTCGCTGCCCTTCGGGGCAGGGCGCGGTTCTTCGCGCGCGATGGGGGCTGCAGCCACGGCCGGCTTGGCGCTCGGCTGAACGGGCTTCGGTTGCTCGGGCATTGAGAAGAGGTCGCTGTTGTCGTCCATGGGGCCGTTCGGATCGTTCCTGTCGTTCGGGAATGCCAGAGGCCTTAGCAAGCCCCAGGCTTTGCCGCCATCCCCCGGCGGTCGAATCACCTGAATTCTGCCAGACTCCCACAGGATACGCGAACAAAAGGAGAATTTCTGGCGCCGGCCGCCGGTGATTTATCGCACGAACGGCCGTGTTTCTGGCCAAGTGTTGCTTTGCGGTGCGGCCAATGGCAAGGCTTGCGGCCAAAGAGGGAGCCCGTCATTTGGCCGTGTCCACAGTTGTTTTTCCGTTTCGCGCCTGCCTGTTCGCCGTGGCCCTGGCAATTGCCGCTTCGCCGGCAGAGGCTCAGACGCTCAAGCCCTACAAGGACGAACTGTTCTCCTATGCCAAAGTGCTCGGCCAGGAGGATGGCGGCGACGACCTGACAGTCGATTACCAGGAACTGCGGGACATCAACGAGCGCGACGAAATCCCGGAGCGCCGGGTGAAGCGCGCCTATGTGTCGCTTGGCGTCAAGAGCGAGCAGGTCAACGAAACGCTCGATATCGGCGGCCGCGGGCTGGACGTGACCCGTGTCGGCCCCGATCGCGGCGCCGGGTTTTCGGTCATCTTCATCCACGGGCGCGGCGGCGACCGCCGGCTGGGTGCCAATGACTTTTCCTTCGGAGGAAACTTCAATCGGCTGAAGAACCTCGCCGTTGCCAATGGCGGCGTGTATTACGCCCCGAGCGTCCGGTCCTTCGATACGGCAGGGGCCGCCGATATCGCCGGCCTGGTGCTATACGCGTCCGAACGCTCCGGCGGCCGTCCGGTGGTGCTCGCCTGCGCCTCGATGGGAAGTTTCATCTGCTGGGGTGTCTCGCGCGACGCCTCCGCCGTCGCAGCACTCGCCGGTATGATCGTGATGGGCGGCGTCAGTGATCCGGACTTCACGAAAAGCGCTGCCTACAAGGCGAAGCTGCCAATGTTCTTCAGCCATGGCAGCCGCGACAGCGTCTATCCGGCCGAAGGCCAGAAGGCGCTCTATCGCGCGCTCAAGGCCAAGGGTTACCCGACGCGCTTCGTGCTTTTCGATAGCGGCTCGCACGGTACGCCGGTGCGCATGACCGACTGGCGCGATGCGCTGAACTGGATCGGCAGCCGTTAGGCGTCGCCCGGCTGCTGCGGATTTGTTAACCAGCCCGCCAATTTGCGAGCGAAGCAGGGCCCCGCGTTTCCACTCTGGAAAGTTGAAGTCGTGATGATACCGGCAACTATGGCTGGGATAGACTTCATGGACGCGCGCACCGAGACACGGCACATTCCGCTGTGTGTGGATCTTGACGGCACCTTGCTGGCCGCCGACACCCTGTGGGAAGGGGCAGCGATCATCCTGCTGCGCAATCCGCTGATGCTGTTTCCGATGCTATTCTGGCTGGCAAAAGGCAAGGCACGGCTGAAGCACGAAGTGGCGCTTAGATCCGGCCGCCGGGCGGAAGACTGGCCCTATCGGCAGGCCGTCATCGACCGGCTCGCGGAGGAAAAGAAGAGCGGGCGCGAACTCGTGCTTGTGACCGGCGCGGCACCGTCCGTGGCAAGCGACATCGCCGCCCATGTCGGCATGTTCTCCTCGGTCATGCATTCGACCGACGCGCTCAACCTGACGAGCAGCAACAAGCGCCGGGCGCTGGTCGAGCGGTTCGGCGATGGCGCCTTCGACTACATGGGCAACAGCCGTGACGATATCGCCGTCTTCGAAGTGGCGCGCCGCGCGATCGTAGTCTCGCCCGATGCGGCGGCGGAAAAATGGCGTCGCAACCATGATGCCGAGCGGCTCGATACCGGCAAGGTCAGCGCGCTTGCGCCTCTGAAGTCGATCCGCGTGCATCAATGGGCGAAGAACGTGCTCATCGGCGTGCCGATGATCCTCAACCACGAGGTGCTGCACTTCGATGCGATTGTCAGCGTCATCATCGCCTTCTTCGCCTTCAGCTTCCTTGCTTCCGCCGTCTACGTCATCAACGATCTCTCGGACCTTGCCAACGATCGCCGCCACGCAAAGAAGCGCTACCGGCCGCTCGCGAGCGGCCAGATGTCGGTGCCGACGGCGCTGGTGCTTGCCGGCTGCCTCATCGTCGCGTCGGTGGCGCTGACCCTTCTGTTGCCCTGGAAGTTTGCCGGGGTGCTCGCCTTCTACGCCTGCGCGACGACGGCCTATACCTTCGTGCTGAAGCGCAAGCTGCTCGTCGACGTCTTCACGCTCGCCGGCCTCTACACCACGCGCATCGTCGCCGGTGCGGCCGCGACCGGCACCGAACTCTCCTTCTGGCTGGTCTCCTTTGCGATCTTCTTCTTCCTCAGCCTCGCGCTGGTGAAGCGTTACGTCGAATTGCACGAGTTCGAGGACAAGGACGGCGGCAATGTGCCGGGACGTGGCTATCTGGCCGTTGATTTCGAGATGGTCGGTCAGGCCGGCGTTGCCTCGGCCTTCACCTCGGCCCTGGTTCTGGCGCTCTACGTGCACAGCAAGGAGCTGCAGGAGATGTATACCACGCCCTGGGCGTTGTGGCCGCTCTGCCCGTTGGTGCTCTACATGTTGCTGCGCATCTGGATGCTTGCGCGCCGCGGCATGCTGCATGAGGATCCGGTCGTTTTCATCATGCGCGACTGGCGCAGCCAACTGACCATGCTGATCGGCGCGCTGCTGATCCTATTTGGAGCCATCGGGCCGCAATGACCCTGCAAGACCATGAAAGCTGGGGCCGCATCGACAATCGCGTGCGGCCTGGAATTTCGCCTGACGACTATGAAGACCGGCTCGGCAGCCTTGGGTCAGAAGGCTATCTGCCTTTCGGCAACGGACGCAGCTACGGCGACAGCTGCCACAACGATCGCGGGACGCTGATCGAAAGCAACCTTCACGGCCGAATACTCGCCTTCGATCCCGGCACCGGCTTGATGACCTGCGAGGCCGGCGTGACGTTGCGCCAGGTGCTGGAACGGGCGATCGAACATCGCTTCTTCCTGCCGGTGACGCCCGGCACGGCCTTTGTGACCGTCGGTGGCGCAGTCGCCAACGACGTACACGGCAAGAACCATCACGCACGCGGCACCTTCGGCAATCACGTGACGCGTTTTACGCTGCTGCGCTCGACCGGCGAACGGCTGACCTGCTCGTCGGTCGAAAACCCGGAACTCTTCGCCGCGACCATCGGCGGCATGGGGCTGACCGGACTGATCCTGACCGTCGATATCCGGCTGATGAAGGTGCCGTCGCCGCACGTGCAGCAGCACGCGATCCGCTTCGAAAACCTGGACCGGTACTTTGCCCTCGTCGACGGCGTTGATGCCGAGCATGAATACTCCGTCGCCTGGATCGACCAGCTCGCCAGGGGATCTCGTATGGGCAGGGGGGTGCTGCTTGCCGGCGATCATGCCGATGGTTCCTGCGAACTGCCCGACATCCCCAAGGGGTTGAAGCTGTCGGTGCCGTTTTCGCCGCCGTTCAACCTGCTCAACCGGGCAACGCTCAAAGGCTTCAACGAGTATTATTTCCGCAAGGTGAAGCCGGGCGAGACTGTGACGACCGTTCCCTGGACGTCCTATTTCTATCCGCTGGATGCGATCGGCGCCTGGAACCGGCTCTACGG
The DNA here is from genome assembly GCF_016919405.1 of Ensifer sp. PDNC004. Taxonomy (NCBI): domain Bacteria; kingdom Pseudomonadati; phylum Pseudomonadota; class Alphaproteobacteria; order Hyphomicrobiales; family Rhizobiaceae; genus Ensifer; species Ensifer sp. PDNC004. The sequence goes on along the minus strand of NZ_CP070353.1, from coordinate 1,333,025 downwards.
TCCGCGCGGGCTTTACCAGCATCAGAGCGTCTATCCCGCAGAAAACGCGCCCGAGATCACGGCCAAGCTCATGGAAACCGCCCGTCAGGCCGGCCATGCGTCGTTTCTGACGATCCTGAAGCGGTTCGGCGATATCAGCTCCCGGGGCGTCCTGTCCTTCCCGCGTCCCGGTTTTACTTTGACGCTGGACTTCGCCAATCAAGGTGAACGGACAGTAAAGCTGCTCGATGCGCTCGATCGCATCGTGATCGAGGCAGGCGGTGCGATCAATCCGTACAAGGATGCTCGTATGAGTCCGCAAGTCTTTGAAAAGTCTTTTCCTTTCTGGAGGAGGCTCGAAACGTCGCGCGATCCGGCGCTGGTTTCGAACTTCTGGAAGCGCACCGCTCTGGCTTTGCCAGAATGAGAATGCAGGCAATTTTATTCAATTAAATGCGCAAACTTCACGGAATATCCGTCTCTTGCCCGTAAGTAGATTTTCGGGACTGGGAGTAAAACTATGAAATATATTCCATTCATTCTCTTTACCGTGCTCACCAACGCCGCCGCTCAGCTGATGCTGAAGCAGGGCATGATGACGCTCGGACCGATTTCGATGACGGCCGAAACCGCGATCGTCCGCTTGTTTCAGATCGTCTTCAACCCCTGGGTCTTTGCCGGTCTTGCGACCTTCGTCATCTCGATGGCGTCGCATCTCTACGTGCTGTCGAAGGTCGAGCTTTCCTTTGCCTATCCGTTTCTGAGCCTGGCTTACGTTCTCGTTGCGGTCTTCGCCTATTTCGTCTTTCGCGAAGACCTCAACACCTGGCGCATCGCCGGCATCGCGCTGATCTGCGCGGGAACCGTTCTTATCGCCCAGTCGGGCATTTCATCCCATGCCGAAGACAAGCCGACTGAGGCCGCCGGGGTGAGCACCGCAGAATTCGGGAGCAAGTCATGAAACATATCATCTTTGGTGGCGATGGCTTCGTTGGCCGTCATCTGGCGGAACGCCTCGTCAAGGAGGGCGAGGAGGTCGTCGTCGCCGATATCGTCAAGTCCGACCTGCCGCATTACGGCCGCGTGCGCTTTGTCCATTGCGACGTCACCGATCTGGAGGCCGTCCAAAAGGTCGGGATCGGCGCTGACGACATGATCTACAACATGGCGGCCAAGATGCTGTCGCCGTTGCAGGTCCGCGCCAAGCGCTGGGAGTTCTTCTGGCCCGTCAACTATTACGGTGCCGAAAACATCATGAAGGCGATGGATGCCGCGGGCGCGTCGCGCCTGGTGCAGTTCACCACCGACATGATCTATGGCCACACCGTACAGTCGCCACAAACCGAGACCCATCCGGCAAAGCCGCTCGGCGAATACGGCAAGTCGAAATGGGCGACCGAACAGCTGGCCATGCAGTGGCGCAAGCAGAGCATGAACATTTCGATCTTCCGCCCGCGCCTGATCATCGGACCCGGCCGCCTCGGCATCCTGGAGAAACTGTTCAAGCTGATCGACCTGAACCTGCCGGTGCCGATGATCGGCTCGGGCAAGGTGCCCTACCAGTTCATCTCGGTGTTCGATTGCGCCGAAGCCGCGCGGCTTGCCTGGAAGGGCGGCGTTCCAAACGAAGCCTACAACCTCGGTTCCGACAATCCGCCGTCGGTGCGCGAACTGCTCGGCAACCTGGTCAAGCATGCCGGCTCAAAGTCCATTCTGCTGCCGACGCCCGCCTTCGCGGTCAAGCAGACGCTGGCCTTCTTCGACCTGATCAACAAGCCGATCATGGATCCGGAACAGTATCTGATCGCCGACGAGATGTGCGTGCGCGAGACCGGCAAGCTCAAGCGCGAGCTTGGCTGGCGCGCGGAATACAACGATGGCGACATGCTGATAGCCGCCTATGACGAATATCGAGCCAAGAAGACAGGCGCCGTTTCGGCCGCTTCCGTCGTCGTGCCGGCCGAATGAGGGGAGACACCATGCTGGACAGACCGAACCGTATCGCCGTTGCCGCTCCGTCACTCGACGGCGGCGTTGCCAAGCCGGAACTGATCACCGTCGAACAGGCGAAGGCCATGTCGATCGGCGACATCACCACGGCCTTCAAGGATCACCTGAACCCCGGCCAGCTGCATTTCATGAAGCTTCTCGGCTTTCACAAGGTGAAGATCGAGAGTGCCGAGGGCATGTTCTACACCGACCAGAACGGCCGCAAGATCCTCGATTTCTTCGGCGGCTTCGGCTCGCTCGCCTTCGGCCATAACCATCCGCGCATTCTCGACGCCCGCCAGAAGTTCCAGGACGAAAAGCGCCACGAGATCGCCATCGCCTTCATGTCGCAATATGCGGCAGCACTGGCGAAGAACATCGCGGCCTGCTCGCCGGGCGACCTCGACATGGTCTTCCTCGGCTCGTCCGGCTCGGAGGCGATGGAGGCCGCAGTCAAGCTCGCCGAACGTGCGGCCGGCCCGAAGCGGCCGAAGGTCGTCTATGCCGAGAATTCCTTCCACGGCAAGACCAAGGGCGTGCTCGCCATCACCGACGGCCAGCTCTACCGCGCCGACTTCAAGATCACCGACAACACGGTGCGCGTGCCCTTCGCCGACATCGACGCGGTCGAGAATGCCTTCAAGTCTGATCCGGAAATCGGTGTCATCGTTCTCGAAACGATCCAGGGCGGCGGCGGCATCATCCAGGCGCCGGCCGAATACTGGCAGAAACTGCGTGCGCTCTGCGACAAGTACGGTGTGCTCTGGGTCGCCGACGAAGTGCAGTGCGGCTATGGCCGCTCCGGCCGCTTCTATGCCTTCGAGCATTACGGCGTCGTTCCTGACGTGACGGCGCTCGCCAAGTCGCTCGGCGCCGGCAAGGCAGCCGTCGGCGCGATGATTGCCCGCCGCGACGTCTACATGAAGGCCTATGGCACCCCGAAGACGGCGATGATCCACGCGATGGCGACGTTTGGCGGCATGGGCGAGGCCTGCGTGACGGCCATCGAAGGCATCAACGTGCTTTACGACGAGCACCTGATCGATCGTGCTGCCGACAGCGGCGACTATCTGCTCGGTCGCCTGCAGGCACTGAAGGAGAAGTATCCGAAGATCATCAAGGACGTGCGCGGCAAGGGCCTGATGGTTGGCCTGGAGTTCCAGGACTTCAGCCAGACGCTGCCGATGGTGCTGCGTCCTGTCGTTTCGATGCTAGACGACAAGCTCAAGGGCTCGCTCTCCGGCTTCATCGGCGCGCTGCTCTTGCGGGACTACGACGTGCTGGTGGCCTTCACCGAATACAATCGCAACGTCATCCGGCTCGAACCGCCGCTGATCTGCGAGCGCGCCCATGTCGACCAGTTCATCGCAGCCCTCGACGACCTGCTCGGCCGCGGCATCGTGCGGATCGTCAAGGATTTCGTTGGAAGCCAGATCGGCTGATCGAGACGCCTATCGACTTGCAAGGGGCAGGGGCGTTCAGCGCCTCTGCCCTTTGATGTTCATGTCGAACTCAACGACGTTGGAATAGATCGGCGTGCCGACATCCATGCCATAGGGTGACCGGTGGATATTGCCGCGGATGTTGAAGGCGATCGAGCCGCGGTTCCAGTCAAGCAGCGTCACCGAGAAGCGCTCCTTGCGCGACATGCCGCGCGCCGTCAGCGTTCCCTCGACCGCGGCTGTATCCGGCCCGGTCTGTTTCACGGTCGTCGAATGGAAGGTGACTGTGCTGAAGTTGGCGGTGTCGAAGACGGCACTCGACTTCAGGAAGTCCTCAATCCGCTTTTCTCCGGTTTTCACGCTCTCGGGGTAAAGCGTGAACTCGACCGTCGAGTGGCCGACATCATTTCGGTCGATGCGGAAATTGCCGGAAAACTTGGCGAAATCGCCGACAATGCCGCCGCCACCGGCTTGCGCCACGGTGAAATGAATACGCGAAGCCGGCGTGATGCCGTAGTTGCCTGCAGCATCGGCAAGGTCCGGTGCGGCTGCAGCAGCGGGCGACGGAATGCTCCCGAACGCCAGCAGCAGCGTGAGGGAAATGGCCTTTGTTGGTGATTGCGAGTGCGATGTCATGGTTTCTTCCTTCCGGCGATAACCGGATCCGAACCAGCCGCTTGGGAGGAAGCGCGTTGGCGTGAGCCGGTCTGAAGCATGCGGACGAGGACGTCGTCGCGGCGAGCGAAGTGGTGGTAGAGGGCGGCCAGAACATGAAGCGCGACGAAGCAGAAGAGCAGATAGGCAAGCGTCATGTGGACGAGCGTCCATAGGTCTTCAGCCGCTTCCGATTTCGCCATCGGCAGATGGGGGATGACGATCCAGTTGAAATAGAAGCTCGGTATGTTCAGCGTCGATGTCGAGGCCACCGCCCAGCCGGCAAGCGGAACCGCAAGCGCGAGCATCATGAGCACGACATGGGTGGCGCTGGCCGCTCGGTGCTCAAGCGCGCTGAGGCCTGCCGGCGGACGCGGCCGAACCTCGACGAGGTGCCACAGGGCTCGGATCGTCGCCAGCCCGAGTGCGGAGAAGCCGAGCGACTTGTGCCACTGATAGAGCGAAAACTGCAGCGCCGGATCGACGGGCATTCGCCGCATGACGAAGCCGAGGCCGAGCAGGGTAAGGATCAACGCCGCAATCGCCCAGTGAAGGACGATGGTGATCCACCCAAATCCGGTTTTGTCGTTGCGCAGCATGTCCGACCCCATGGTCGTTCGCCCGGCCAGGATCGGCTCGGCGACTGCGGTAAGACTCACGAACTCGCGCTTTTATTCGCCTAGAATACCATAAAATTGCACTGAGATCTTGTTGATCTCGGCAAGCTATGGTCCATTTGCTCGTGGAGGGGACACGGAGGGGTTGTTCCCGGGAGCATGTGGACTGGCGTACATGACAAAGAAGAAAACCACACCAATGAGCCCGCACGAGCGGGAAGCCTATGAACACGGCCGCACGGGCATCCGGCTTGGAACCGAAGGCAACTATGGCGAAGCGGTCGACGCTTGGCGTCTGGCATCGAACGTCGCCGATGTGCATCTTGCGCTCACGGATATGTATTATTGGGTCAAGAGTGGCTACGGCGCCGCCCTTTGCGATGCCGGGCGCCATCGCGAGTGCATTGCCGTCTCCCTGCTCGCCCGTGAGTGGACGCTTGCGCGGCGCCAGCCGCTCTCGTCGCTTTCGATCGCGCGCGCTTATCTGGCGCTCGGCGACGGCGAGGCGGCGGCACCCTATCTCCGCGAGGTTCACGCCCTGATCGGCGATGCGATCTTCGAGCAGTTCGACGAGGATGCGGAAGCCGACGTTCACGCGGCGATCGCCGGCTTGGAGAACGGCGGCAACCAGCCGACCGCCGGCCGTCCCAAGTAATGGCGCGCGGTTATCCTTGGTAATAGCGGTGCCGGAATCTGGCGGGATCTCGGCAATTCTGACGTTGGCGTTTTCTCGCCATGATTTCATTTTATCGGCCGATTGCCCCTTCAGCGGGTGATTCGAGGTCCGCCGTTCTGGTTCGGGCCCTTTTTTAACATTTTGATTTTTCTAAGGAGTTTCCCATGAGTGAAACCGTATTGCCGTCTGATGCCGAAATTACCCTTCGGCGCATCTCAGCCCTGACCGTCTGCGACGTCTGCGAGCTCAGCGAAACGCTGAGCGAGGAACAGCGCAACATGGTGGCGGACAACGGCACCTCGATCGCCGAGGCGCATTTTTCCGAGAATGCCTGGTTCCGTGCGGTCTATGCCGATGAGACGCTGATTGGCTTCATCATGCTGCACGAAGGATCCGACTGGGATGACGGCATCGATTGCCCGGGTGTCTATCTCTGGCGCTTCATGATCGCCCGGCCGTTCCAGGGCAGGGGATATGGCAAGCAGGCGATCGCCCTTGTCGTGCGCGATCTGAAGGCGCGGGGTCTGCATGAGCTCTACACGAGCTACGGACAGGGCCCTGGCAGCCCCGAAGGCTTTTACCAAGGCCTGGGATTCAAGCCGACGGGCGAGCACTATGACGATGAACTCGAAGCGGTGCTGAAATTCTAAGCGCACCGGGGACACGGGAAAAAGAACTCCCGTGTCTCTCTCAGATGTTTAAGAGTGAAACATGAGTATTGATCTTCATGAGGCCAATCGCCTCTCCTGGAATGCCGCGACCGTGGCGCACAACAGTCACAAGGGCGACCAGGCCGCCTACTTCCGCGCCGGCGGCTCAACGCTTTATCCGGAAGAGATCGAGTTGCTCGGCGATATCGCCGGGCTCGACGTTCTCCATCTGCAATGCAATTCCGGCCAGGACAGCCTGAGCCTGGCACAGCGCGGTGCGAACGTGACCGGCGTCGATATCTCGGACGAGGCGATTGCCTTTGCCACGCGGCTTTCGACGGAAAGCGGCATCGCCGCCACCTTCGCGCGGTCCGACCTTTTCGGCTGGTTCGACGACGCCCGTGCGAGCGGTCGGCGTTTCGATCGCGTCTTTGCGTCCTATGGCACCATTTGCTGGCTGTCGGACCTCGGGATCTGGGCGCGCGGCATCGCCGATGTGCTGAAGCCCGGCGGGCGTTTCGCCTTCGTCGAATTCCATCCCTTTGCGATGGTCTTCGATCCGGGCTGGAAGCTGCACTACGACTACGCGCCCAAAGACCCGGTCGCGGAAGCGGGCGTCGGTGACTATGTCGCGGACTCGGGCGCAGGCCTTGCCCATGGAGGCTATCAGGAGGGCGTGGTGGGATTCACCAATCCGCACCCGTCCTTCGAGTTCAACTGGGGTATCGCCGATGTTGTGCAGGCACTGATCGACGCCGGGCTCCGGATGGAAGTCCTGAAGGAATACCCCTATGCCAACGGCTGGGTGGCGTTTGAAGGCATGCGCGACCTTGGCGGCGGGCGGATGGCGCCGCCTGCGGGCATGCCGAGCCTGCCGCTGATGTATGCGATTGTGGCCGCAAAGGCTGGGCCGGCGGCGGAAGATGACGCGAAGGCAAGGTGCCCTACGGCATGATGCCGGCGGCGCGCAGCGCTTGACGATCCGTTGCGGCGGGGCGGGGCAACCGGACCCGCCGCCCATGAATAATCGCCGGCGGTGCTTTTATTTGCCGGCTGCATTTGCTAGGCCGCTTCCGGAGAAAAGTACCCGGAGGAAATTGCATGACGCCCGATATCCGCCCGCTCGTCGCCGGCAACTGGAAGATGAACGGAACCCGCGCCTCGCTCGATCAGATCAAGGCGATGGCCGAAGGGGTCAAGGGCGAACTCTCCGCCAAGGTCGAAACGCTGATCTGCCCGCCGGCAACGCTGCTCTACGTGGCGACGGCGCTTTGCGACGACAGCCCGCTCCTGATCGGCGCGCAGGATTGCCATCAAAAGCAGTCAGGCGCCCACACTGGCGACCTTTCCGCCGAGATGATCGCCGATTGCTTCGGCACCCACGTCATTGTCGGCCATTCCGAGCGCCGCACCGACCACGCCGAAAGCGATGCACTGGTACGCGCAAAGACCGAAGCGGCGCATGCCGCCGAACTCGTCGCGATCGTCTGCATCGGCGAGACCGGTGACGAGCGCAAGGCGGGCAAGACGCTCGATGTTTTGAAGCGCCAGCTAGCCGAAAGCCTGCCGGATGCAGCAACCGCGGAAAACACCGTGATTGCCTACGAGCCCGTCTGGGCGATCGGCACCGGCCTGACGCCGACGGCCGCGGATGTCGAGGAAGCCCATGCCTTCATGCGCAAGGAGCTGGTCGCGCGCTTTGCCGACGCCGGCGCCAAGATGCGCATCCTCTATGGCGGCTCGGTCAAGCCGTCCAATGCGAAGGAATTGATGGGCGTCGCCAATGTCGACGGCGCACTGATCGGGGGCGCAAGCTTGAAAGCCGAAGACTTCCTCGCCATCTACCGGGCTTATGAAGAATTGACGGCCTGATCGCCTGGGTTACCGGGCAGGGGCTTTTAATGGCGCACGGCATGGTATAAAGAGGCGCGAAAATTGCGCCCGGCCATGCCGAGTTTGCGCAGGGTTTGATTCGTGTGCCCCAAGGGCAGGACTGGAAGCTGATGCAGACCGTACTACTCGTCATCTATCTCATGGTCGTCGTCGCCCTGATCGGCGTCGTACTCATTCAGCGTTCCGAAGGCGGTGGTCTCGGCATCGGCGGCGGCTCGGGCTTCATGTCCGCACGCGGCACAGCCAATGCGCTGACCCGCACCACGGCGATCCTTGCAGCGCTGTTCTTCGTCCTGGCGCTCGGCATGGGAATTCTCGCGCGTTACCAGCCGCAGGCGACCGACATCCTCGACCGTATCCCGGGCACCAGCTCGAACGGTGGTGGCGTTCTCAATTCGCTCGGTGGCGGCGCTCCGGCTCCCGCTGGCGGCGCGACTGGACAGCAGCCGGCAACCGGCAACCCCGCTCCGGCCGACAACGGCGTTCCGTCGACCGCCGCACCGGCAACGACGGGCGAAGCCCCGGCCGGCGGCGCAACGACTCCGGCGCCCGCCGCTGGCGCCAACAGCAATACGGGATCGCAAGTTCCCAGCGGCCAGTAAGGTCGCAATTCTGAAGAACCCGCCGGCGGATGTTTCATCCGCCGGTTTTGTTTTGTGTGAAATCTGCCTCCATCCCAAGACGAAAAGTTCTGGAATATGAATTTTTCGGTGGCGGAATCATTTGTGAAAAGGTATCCGGTGACTCCCATGGCGCGATATGTATTCATCACAGGCGGCGTGGTTTCCTCCCTCGGAAAAGGCATCGCTGCAGCGGCTCTCGGAGCACTGCTGCAGGCGCGTGGCTACCGGGTGAGACTGCGCAAGCTCGACCCCTATCTCAACGTTGACCCGGGCACCATGAGCCCGACCCAGCACGGTGAGGTTTTCGTAACCGACGATGGCGCGGAGACCGATCTCGATCTCGGCCACTATGAACGCTTCACGGGGCGTTCGGCGACGAAGACCGACAACATCACCACGGGTCGGATCTACAAGAACATCATCGACAAGGAACGTCGCGGCGACTATCTCGGCGCAACGGTTCAGGTGATCCCGCACGTTACCAACGAAATCAAGAACTTCGTCACCGAAGGCAACGACGACTACGATTTCGTCCTCTGCGAAATCGGCGGCACCGTCGGCGACATCGAGGCGATGCCGTTCATGGAGGCGATCCGCCAGCTCGGCAACGACCTGCCGCGCGGCACCGCTGTCTACGTCCACCTTACCCTGATGCCCTATATCCCGGCGGCCGGCGAACTGAAGACCAAGCCGACGCAGCATTCCGTCAAGGAACTGCAGGCCCTCGGCATCCATCCCGATATCCTGCTCGTTCGTGCGGACCGCGAAATTCCGGAAGCCGAGCGTCGCAAGCTTTCGCTGTTCTGCAACGTCCGCCAGTCGGCCGTCATCCAGGCGCTCGACGTTGCCTCGATCTACGACGTTCCGATCGCCTACCACAAGGAAGGCCTCGACAACGAAGTGTTGGCAGCCTTCGGCATCGAGCCGGCGCCGAAGCCGCGCATGGACGCCTGGGAACGGGTTGCCGATCGCATCCGCACGCCGGAAGGCGAAGTCACGATCGCAATCGTCGGCAAGTACACCGGTCTCAAGGATGCCTACAAGTCGCTGATCGAAGCGCTTTATCACGGTGGCATCGCCAACCGGGTGAAGGTCAAGCTCGAGTGGATCGAGTCGGAAGTCTTCGAAAAGGAAGATGCGGCTCCTTACCTTGAAAAGGTGCACGGCATCCTCGTTCCCGGCGGTTTCGGCGAGCGTGGCTCCGAGGGCAAGATCAACGCGGCGCGCTTTGCCCGCGAGCGCAAGGTGCCCTATTTCGGCATCTGCTTCGGCATGCAGATGGCGGTCGTCGAGGCGGCCCGCAATCTCGCCGGCATCGAGAAGGCATCCTCCACCGAGTTCGGCCCGACCAAGGAGCCGGTCGTCGGCCTGATGACGGAATGGGTCAAGGGCAACGAGCTCGAGAAGCGTTCGGCCTCCGGCGACCTCGGCGGCACGATGCGCCTCGGCGCTTACCGCGCAGCGCTCAAGGCCGACACCAAGATTGCCGAGATTTACGGTTCGACCGAGATTTTCGAGCGTCACCGTCACCGTTACGAAGTCAACGTCGACTACAAGGATCGCCTCGAGTCCTGCGGCCTAGTCTTCTCGGGCATGTCGCCGGACGGCATCCTGCCGGAGACGGTCGAGTACCCGGATCATCCGTGGTTCATCGGCGTCCAGTACCATCCGGAACTGAAGTCGCGTCCGCTCGATCCGCATCCGCTGTTTGCAAGCTTCATCGAAGCGGCGCTCGAACAGTCCCGGCTCGTCTGAGGCGCACAGGAAAGACAAACGAAAAAGGCCGGTCGCAAGACCGGCCTTTTTTGTATTTTCCGTCGAGGCGTGACTCACGGTCCGCGAAATCAGCCGCGCGTCAGCGTTAAAGCGATAAACGGTATGCTCGATGCGCTGCTGACGCGACCCGTGCCGTTGGATGTCCGCGCTGGTGATCGCCGGCACGAGGGATGTGGTCGATCCGGAGCCAGTGCTTCGCCGTGAGCATCTGGCGGGCTTCTGCCTCAGGTGCGTTTCGTCGCGTTCGAGGGCGTCGGCCATTTCTCGCCGATCGAAACACCGGCCGAGGTCGCCGCAGCAATCGTGACCTTCCTGGCGATGCTCGACCTCTAGGCGGATCGGAGGCGCCGTCGGACAAGATGGCGCCTCCGATCCCAACGGACCGAGTGATGCGAAATCGATGCCTGTCAGCGCGCCTCCGCCGGGCGGCGCCATTGGGGCACGCGGCCGATGGTGATGAAGCGCAGGATCCACTCGAGCGGCCCATAGGCGAAGCGGGCCATCCACCAGCGGCTGATGACGAGCTGGGCGACAAAGATCGCAAGCGCGATCAGCATGGTTGCCAGCGGCGAAACCTGGCCGATGAGAGCAAGGCCGTAGCCATGAAAGATCAGGGCCATGAGCAAGGACTGCATCAGGTAGTTGGAAAGGGCCATGCGGCCAGCAGGCGCCAGCAGGTTGCGCAGCTCGTGGCCGGCTTTGGATCCGAAGAGCAACATCATGCCGCCGACATAGGCGCCGGTGAGAAGCGGGCCGGTGGCGAGGCCGATCGAAAGTGCGATGACCGCGATCGGCGATTCGGGCATCTCGACGCTGACATAGGCATAGATGACGGCGCCAGGCAGGCCGACCCAGAGGCCGGTGCGAACGAGGCGCTGGAACAATGCCGTGTTCGCCTCCGGCCGCGCCAGGGTCTTGCGACGTCCGGCGATCAGGCCGAGCAGGAACATCGCCAGCGCGCACGGCGCTTGCAGCAGGACCAGGATGATCCAGACCGAGTTGAGTTCCGTCAGGTGCTGACCGATGATGGCCTGCCAGTCGCCGCGGAAAGCAAGCTCGGCCGCCTCCGCAGCGGAGAGAATGGCGGACCGATCGAGCGGCACCGGATCCAGCGTGATGAGGATGCCGAGTGCGCCCCAGACCAGTGCAAGGAGAAGGACCAGCCATTTGGCTAGCCGGAAGAGGGCTGCATCGCCGCAGTTTCTGAGCATCAGCAGGGCGATGCCAAGCACAGCGTAGGTGGTGAGAATATCGCCATGGAAAAGCAGAACCGCATGGGCAAGCCCGATTAGCCAGAGGCCCATCTGTCGGCGCAAAAGCCTGGGCACAAGGGCCTCGCCGGATTTTTCCGCCGAGCGCATTTGCAGGGTGAAGCTGTAGCCGAACAGGAACGAGAAGAGCAGGTAGAATTTCATCTCGAAGAACAGCGCGATCACGAAATGCACGCTGCGATCGAGGACGCCGCCGAAGGCTGGGTCGGCGATTTCCAATCCGTAGAAGGCAGAAGCGAAGGCCATGATGTTGACCAGGAGGATGCCGAGCAAGGCAAATCCGCGCAATGCGTCGACGTCGTCGATGCGGTCAGGGGTACTCATTCGTGTTCTCCGTAACGGGAGGCGCTGTAATTTTGCGCCGTAACCGATTGAAAAAGTTTGCTTTCAAGAGGCGGCGATCACGGGTTTGATCACCGCCGATCTCGGCGCGCGCGAGCATTCGTTCATCGGTGGCGCTCGCCGCATTTAATAAATAGACTAATCTATCTAATAATTGACGTGGGCATACGTCAAGGGGCCACGCGATGTTGCGGCGGCCTCGTTCATGATGCGTGAAGAGGGTGTTTAGCCTTTGTTGGGCGCGTTTTTCCGAAGCCAGGCAATCTGGCGACGGGCGCGCAGGCCGGCCGTCAGCGCTGCCCCGATCGAAATCGCAAGAAGCGCGATCCACAGCACTTCGCCATCGCCGAGCCAGAGGCCTTCAAAGGCCGAAACAACGGCGGCCAGCGTCATCGTCGCCATGCGGTGCTGTTTGGCCATCGGGCCGGAGAAGTCGCTCGGCGCGCCATTGGCACGGCCGAGTTCGCGCACATAGGCGGTCAACACGCCGAAGGTGGCCGCAGCAAAACCGAGAGCTGGCACGCCGATGGCAAAACCTGCGCCGACGAAGATGAGGATGTCGGCGATGCGGTCGGGAAACTCGTTCCAGAAAGGACCGTCTGCCTCGCCCTTGCCGCCCTCGACGGCGACCATGCCGTCGAAGAGGTTGCACAGCAGGCGCAACTGGCAAAAGAGGGCGGCAGTGATGAACAGGCTTGCCCTTACAACATCCTCGCTTTCGCCCGCGAGCCAGAAGGCAAGGCCGGCTAGGGCGGCCGCCAGCATGCTCGCCTGCGAGATCCGGTTCGGCGTGAGGTTCATCGATGCCAGGCGGCGTGCAACGGCCTGCGCCCAGCGGGTGTTGCGACTTGCGAGCGGCCTGCGGTCACCTGTCTCGGTCATGTTCGCCTCGGCTGATGGAATAGTTGTAGATGGCGGCGTAGGTGGTCGAAGCCGTAAGCGGCAGCGCGATCGTTTTCAGGATCTCGGGCGTGCCGCTGGCCGCGTGGATCGCGACAAGTACGGCCGAGGAACCAAGGCAGGCGATAAGTGGTGGCAGGACCAGGCGCAAGGCGCCGCTGAAATGCTTGGAGAGCGCGTCGATCACCGTCTTGAGATAGAGCGTCAGCAACGCCGACAGCGTCCCCTGGACGAGGCCGGCAACAAGCGGCTTCGGCATCGGGTGATGGCGGTTGGCGAAAAGCGCCCAGCCGCCCATGGCGAAAAAGGCGAAGGCCACATGAACGACGCCGCTTGATGCCAGCCCCTTCAGTTTGGCGCTCATGTCAGCGACCAACAGTAGCGGGTCAGATGGAAGAAAATCGGGGCGGAAAAGACGACGGAATCGAGCCGGTCGATGAGCCCGCCATGGCCTTCGATCAGATGGCCCCAGTCCTTCACGCCGCGATCCCGCTTGATTGCCGACATGACGAGGCCGCCGAAGAAGCCCATCAGGGTGATGATGAGTGACATCAGCGCCGCCTGCGCCGGCGTGAACGGGGTAATCCACCAGAGCGAGGCGCCGATCAGGGTTGCGCTCGCAACGCCGCCGACGAAGCCCTCGACCGTCTTCGACGGCGAAAGAGTGGGCGCGATCTTGGTTTTGCCGAAGAGCTTGCCCCAGACATATTGCAGCACATCGCTCGACTGAACGACGATGACGAGGAAGGCGATGAGGAGCACGTTGCGTCCCTCATAGCCCGGGATCTGCAGCGTGAGCAGCGCCGGCACGTGCGAGGCGCAGAAGACGCAGATCATCAGCGCCCATTGCACCTCGGAGATCCGGACCAGGAAGTCGCGGGTGTCGCCGCGAAGGACCGCGACGATCGGCATCAGCAGGAAGGCGTAGACCGGCACGAAGATCGAATAGATCCCGTATTGCTCGGCCCAGAGCAGCAAGTAGTTGATCGGCAGGACGACGAAGAAGGCGGCGGCGATCGCCCAGTGGTCGCCGCGGCGCGTGTTGATGAGCGTGATGAATTCGCGCAGCGCCGCAAACGAGCAGAAGGCAAAGAGCAGCAACACGCCGACCCGACCGGCAACGAAGGCGATCGCGATCAGGACCACCATCGCCCACCACGCCTTGATGCGGGCGTTGAGGTTCTCGATCGCGCCGTTCGACCCGTCAGGCGAAAGCTTCTGCTTGAGCACGTAGCCGACGCTCGACGCCAGCACGAGAATGCCGCCGACGCCGGAGAGCAGCTTGAGCATGTCCAGGCTGGCTGTGCTCATGCGCGGTCATCCGTCGATGACGGCGCGAGCGAAAGCAGCGCGGCTTCGGCACGGGCGATGAATTCTTCCTTCGTCTCCTGCGCCTTGAGGCGCATCGGTTGGCCGAAATTGACGGTGCAGATGAGCGGGATCGGCACGAACTCCCCCTTGGGCATGACGCGATTGAGATTGTTGATCCAGACGGGGACCAGCGCCACGTCCGGGCGCTTGCAAGCGAGGTGGAAGAGCCCGCTCTTGAACGGCAAAAGGCGTGCTTCGGTCTGGTTGCGCGTTCCTTCAGGAAAGAGAATGAGCGACGATCCGTCGTTGAGCACGGCCGCCATCTGCTCGACCGGGTCCTGCGTGCGCGCTTCCGGGTCGCGCTCGATCAGCACCGCGTCGAAGACGTCGCGGCCGATGAAGGTCGAAAGCTTCGATTTCAGCCAGTATTCGGCACCTGCGACCGGCCGCGCGCGTTCCCTGAGCCAGGGCGGCAAGACCGCCCATATCAGCACGAAATCGCCGTGGCTGGAGTGGTTGGCGAAATAGATGCTCTGCTTCGGCGGCAGGCCGGTCTCATGCCAGATGGCGCGCGCCGCCGTCAGCGCTCGCGCAAACATCATGATGGCGATGGAAGCCAGCTTGGCCATCATCTCGCGCATCATGTGAACGTGTGCCCGACTGGAAGCCGGGCCAGCGTCCCGATGCGCCGTTTGGCGTCCCTCGGCCATGCCCGGATGCGTTGCTTGTCCTGCAAGTCGATAATCAAATGCTGCCCCTCAGCCTGCTGCCCGGCATAACTCCCGGCTGCATTGGTGAATTTTACGCAATTGTGACGGCTTCTCAAGCGGTTGAAATCATAGGCAGCATGATAACGTGCAGACCGTGCCGGATATTCGTTCGCCGGGGCAGTTGGACAAACCCGTGCGGCCGCAAGCCGCATGGCATGGACCTTTGTTTGCGTTGACCACCCGCAACCCAGCCGCTAGCGTGCGGCTTCCAGTAAGAGGAGCGTCGTCCAATGCGCCAGTAATGCCCGGTGAAAACCGAATCGCCTCAACTTCGCTTGCGAAGGGGATGGACGATGGCATTGCTGCGATCCGCATCGACGGACGAACGCCAGGGCATTTCTGCCTGCGATCTCCATTCGCCTTCATGAGCGGTCATATCAGGACAAAGTTTCCAGGGACCGAACATGCAAGATATTTCCTCCTTCAATCTCGATATCATCGATCACAATCGCCAGGCGTGGGACCGGCAGGCAAGCCAGGACTGCGAATGGTCGCGTCCGGTCACGCCGGAGATGATCGCCGACGCCCGCAAGGGTCAATGGCAGGCGCGGCTGACGCCCGGTGACTTGCCTGAGGGGTGGTTGCCCGACGTCAAGGGTAAGAGGATCCTCTGCCTGGCGTCCGCGGGTGGGCAGCAGGCACCGATCCTGGCTGCGGCCGGTGCCGATGTTACGGTCTTCGACATCTCCGAGGGACAGCTCGAACAGGATCGGCGCGTCGCCGAACGCGAAGGGTTGCCGCTTTTGACCGTGCAGGGCGACATGCGGGACCTCTCTGTCCTTGCCGACGAAACCTTCGATATCGTGTTTCACCCCATCTCGAACCTCTACGTTCCGGATATCCGTCCGGTCTGGCGGGAGTGCCACCGGGTGCTGAAAACAGGCGGTCGGCTGCTTTCGAGCTTCTACAATCCGATCGTTTTCGTCGGCGACCGCGATCCGGCCCATGCGGAAAAGGGTCTTATCCGCCCGGCCTACCGGCTCCCCTTTGCCGAAGCGGAGCATCTCCCTCCCGATGTCGTGCAGGCCAAGGTCGGGCGCGGCGAGGCCCTGGTGTTCGGGCATAGCCTTTCTCAGCAGATCGAGGGGCAATTGCACGCCGGTTTCCTGTTGGCCGGCTTTCACGAGGATTGGCAGCCGTCGGCTCGTTTCCTGATCGACAGGTTCGTGCCGACCTTCATCGCCACCTTCGCCATCAAGAGCGATCGTCGCCCCTGATGGAGTGAGCCCGGTGTCCCGGCCGGGCCGAAGGCTTACGCGCAACAAGAGCAACCGCAGCGGCCGGTAGGGGGCTGCGGTTGTCGAACCCGGTTTCGTCGCCGCCTATTTACCTCGCGTTACTGTTACGTACTCGCCAAAGCATCGTTTTCGTACTTTCCTGTTCATCAGCGAAACTGGAAAGGGGTCAATCCGTATGCGCTTCATCGCTTTGTTGTTCGTGCCTTTGGCGGTCGCCGTGCTGGGGCTCTCGGGTTGTGCCTCGACGTCCTCGACCAATACGTCCTACACGCAGCCCCAGACCTTCGCCCCCGGTCTCGGTGCGGGGAACACGGCCAACGCCACGACGGCGCCGGGCTACTACTGACCTTCCGGCGGTCCGCCTTCTGTCGGCAAGCATAATCCGCGGCGGGGCAGCCGGCCGCGGATGGTTCACGTTTGTGGCAACGGCCCGAGCCCGGACCGTCGATCCGCTCCCTGGCGGTGACCCGGCTTGCATTCGCCGGCCAAAAGTTGCAAACAGCGGCGAACCATCAGGGAACACGCCATGAGCCTCTCCAAGCGCACCACCCGCCCGCTCGATCACCTCGTGCTGCCGGTGGATACGCTTACCCAGGCGCGGCGCCGGCTTTCCGATCTCGGCTTCACGGTCGCGGACGATGCTCGCCATCCCTTCGGCACCGAAAATGCCTGCGTCTTTTTTGCCGACGGCACCTATCTCGAACCGCTCGCCATCGCGTCCCGCGAGGAATGCGAGGCGGCCGCACTCGACGGCAACGCCTTTGTGGCGCGCGATCAGGCTTTCCGGTTCCGCCAAGGCCCGGAAGGTCTTTCGGCGCTGGTCTTCGGCACCGAGGACGCGGCGAGCGATCATATCCGCTTTCGGGCGTGCGGCATCTCCGGCGGTGACATGCTGGAATTCTCCCGGCCGATGAAGCTGCCGGATGGCCGTGAGGGCCTGGGCTCCTTCCGCCTGGCCTTTGCCGCGGATCTTCGCGCGCCGGATCTCTTTCTCTTCAACTGTCAGCGCGTTCGCGCGCTCCCCACCGATCGGGCGGCGCTGGAACGGCACGAAAACGGTGTGATCGGCATAAGCGAAGTGGTGCTGTCGGAAGCCAATCCGACCGATTTCCAGTATCTGCTGCAGGAAGCGGTCGATGAGCGCGAGGTTTCGGCGCATTCCTTCGGCATGGATGTCGCGACCACCAACGCCAAGATCTCGGTGCTGAACGCCGCCGGCATGGAGGCCTTCTTCGGTCGCTCGGTGCGCAGTGCCGAACGGGGCTTGCGCGGGCGGGCGGTCGTCTTCCGGGTTGCCGATCTCGAAGCGACGCGGGCGCTGTTCGCCGACAACGATATCGAATTTGCAGAAATGGGCGGGCGCCTCATTGTTCCCGAAATGCCGGGGCAAGGGGTGATCTTCGCGTTTGGAGCTTGATGATGAAAACCAATGCCAGAGTCGTGGTCGGTGAGGGCGCCCGTCAGGTCGCCTTCGCACAGACCGAGAAGTTGTCGCTGATCGCTGGCCCCTGCCAGATGGAGAGCCGTGAACACGCCTTCATGATGGCGGGCGCGCTCTCGGAACTCTGCAACAAGCTCGGCCTCGGCCTCGTCTACAAGTCCTCCTTCGACAAGGCCAACCGCACCTCGCTTTCGGGCAAGCGTGGCATCGGCCTCGACAAGGCGATGGAAATCTTCGCCGACCTCAAAAAGGAATTCGGCTTTCCGGTTCTAACCGACGTGCACACCGAAGAGCAATGTGCTCTGGTCGCGCCGACGGTCGACATTCTGCAGATCCCGGCCTTCCTGTCGCGCCAGACCGATCTTCTGGTCGCAGCCGCCAAGACCGGCCGCGCGATCAACGTCAAGAAGGGCCAGTTCCTGGCGCCTTGGGACATGAAGAACGTGTTGGCGAAGTTCACCGAGAGCGGCAACCCCAATGTCATGCTCTGCGAGCGTGGCGCTTCCTTCGGCTACAACACGCTGGTCTCCGACATGCGCTCGCTGCCGATCATGGCTTCGCTCGGCGCGCCGGTCGTCTTTGATGCGACGCATTCGGTTCAGCAGCCGGGCGGGCAGGGGGGCTCTTCGGGCGGTCAACGAGAATTCGTCGAGACCCTGGCGCGTGCGGCCGTTGCGGTTGGCGTCGCAGGTGTGTTCGTCGAGACGCACGAAGACCCTGATAATGCGCCGTCGGACGGCCCGAACATGGTGCATCTAAAGGACATGCCGCGGCTGCTCGAAAAGCTGCTGGCGTTCGACGCGATCGCCAAGGGCTGAGCCCCGCGACGCTTCGTGAAATTTTCATGAACCGCAATGGCGCGGTTGTTTTTGCATATTGCGCGCCATTGTAATTTCGAGGCCTTGGCGTATGACAGGCCCCGACCACCCACCGTCCTCAACAGGGAAGAGATCATGACTGCAATCATCGACATCATCGGCCGAGAAATTCTGGACAGCCGCGGCAACCCGACCGTCGAGGTCGACGTGTACCTGGAAGACGGAAGCTTCGGTCGCGCGGCAGTCCCGTCGGGCGCCTCGACCGGTGCGCATGAGGCTGTCGAGCTGCGCGATGGTGGAACGCGTTACCTCGGCAAGGGCGTCGAGCGCGCCGTCGAAGCCGTCAACGGCGAGATCTTCGAAGCGATCGGCGGTCTCGATGCCGAGAACCAGATCCAGATCGACAAGACCATGATCGAGCTCGACGGCACGGCGAACAAGTCGCGCCTCGGCGCCAACGCCATCCTCGGCGTTTCGCTTGCCGTTTCCAAGGCCGCCGCTGAAGCTGCCGGCCTGCCGCTCTACCGCTACGTCGGCGGCCCGAACGCCCACGTTCTGCCGGTTCCGATGATGAACATCATCAACGGCGGTGCACACGCGGACAACCCGATCGACTTCCAGGAATTCATGATCGTTCCGGTTGGCGCCGACACGATGCGTGATGCCGTGCGCATGGGCTCGGAAGTGTTCCACACCCTGAAGAAGCAGCTCGCAGCCGACGGTCACAACACCAATGTCGGCGACGAAGGCGGCTTCGCGCCGGGTCTCGCCTCTGCTCCGGCAGCCCTCGACTTCATCATGAAGTCGATCGAAAAGGCTGGCTACAAGCCGGGCGAAGACATGTTCATCGCGCTCGATTGCGCCGCGACCGAATTCTTCAAGGACGGCAAGTACGTTCTCGAAGGTGAAGGCCGCACGCTCGAGCCGGGCGCAATGGCTGAATACCTGGCGGAACTCGCTGCCAAGTACCCGATCTTCTCGATCGAAGACGGTATGGCCGAAGACGACTGGGATGGCTGGAAGGCAGTGACCGACCTCATCGGCAACAAGTGCCAGCTCGTCGGCGACGACCTGTTCGTCACCAACTCGGCCCGCCTGCGCGACGGCATCAAGATGGGCGTTGCCAACTCGATCCTCGTCAAGGTCAACCAGATCGGCTCGCTGTCGGAAACGCTCGACGCCGTCGAGACCGCACACAAGGCACGCTACACCGCCGTCATGTCGCACCGCTCGGGCGAAACCGAAGACGCGACGATCGCCGATCTCGCGGTCGCCACCAACTGCGGCCAGATCAAGACCGGCTCGCTCGCCCGTTCGGACCGGCTCGCAAAGTATAACCAACTGATCCGCATCGAAGAGCAGCTCGGCCTGCAGGCGAAGTACGCCGGCCGTTCGATCCTGCGTGGCTGATCGCCGCCTGATTTCCGTCTGAAAATCGAACCCGCCCACACGGTCCCGTGTGGGCGGGTTTCTATTTTCCTGCCGTTCATGGTCAACGGTCGGTTAATCAATCGCCGCTAATCTGATTGCCGTACTGCGTATCAGGGCGTGAATGCATGTGGACACGGCATCATAAGAAACGGAAACTGGGTCGGCTGGTGATGCCGCTGATCGCGGTCGCCTTTCTCTCCTACTTCGGCTATCATTCCATTCACGGCGGCTATGGCCTGAAGGCGACCGAGCAATTCGATCGCCAGATCGTCGAGCGGCAGGCGCGGCTGGATAAGCTCACGAAACAGCGGTTGATCCTTGAAAAGGAGGTTCAGCTGATGAGTGATGGGTCGCTGGAAAGGGACATGCTGGATGAAAAGGCTCGCCTCGCGCTCAACATGTCGCGAAGTGACGAGATCGTTATTTTTCACCGCGCCGCAAATTAACCTGAATTCAGTTAATTGAAATTTGTAAAGTAAAATCAATTGTTTGCATGGAATGCGAGCCATGCAAATATGGCATTGCTGTGTCTGCTTTCTTTCCCTATGGTAACCGCAAAAGGCTAACCATTGGGAGGAACGAATGGCTCCGCGAAAATCCGCGTCCGTTTCCAGCCGCAAGAGTGCCGCAAAGCCGGCGAAGAAAGACTTCAATGGCGGCACGTTCGCCGAATTCTCCAAACAGGAAGATCTGAGTGCCTACCGCGAAATGCTGCTGATCCGGCGTTTCGAGGAGAAGGCCGGCCAGCTCTATGGCATGGGCTTCATCGGCGGCTTCTGTCACCTCTACATCGGCCAGGAAGCTGTCGTCGTCGGCATGCAGATGGCGCTGAAAGAAGGCGACCAGGTCATCACCGCCTACCGTGACCATGGCCACATGCTGGCCTGCGGCATGAGCGCCCGCGGCGTCATGGCCGAACTCACCGGTCGTCGCAGCGGTCTTTCCAAGGGGAAGGGCGGCTCGATGCACATGTTCTCCAAGGAAAAGCACTTCTACGGCGGTCACGGCATCGTCGGCGCCCAGGTGTCGCTCGGCACCGGTCTTGCTTTCGCCAACCGCTATCGCGGCAACGACAACGTGTCCGTTGCCTATTTCGGTGACGGCGCTGCCAACCAGGGCCAGGTCTACGAAAGCTTCAACATGGCGCAGCTCTGGAAGCTGCCGGTGATCTACGTGATCGAGAACAACCGCTACGCCATGGGTACGTCCGTTTCGCGCGCTTCGGCACAGACCGACTTCTCGCAGCGCGGGGTCTCCTTCAACATTCCCGGCTTCCAGGTGGACGGCATGGACGTGCGTGCGGTCAAGGCCGCCGGCGACGAGGCTGTTGAGCATTGCCGTTCGGGCAAGGGGCCGATCATCCTCGAGATGCAGACCTATCGCTATCGCGGTCACTCGATGTCCGACCCGGCGAAGTATCGCTCGAAGGACGAAGTGCAGAAGATGCGCTCGGAGCATGACCCGATCGAGCAGGTGAAGGCGCGTCTGACCGAAAAGGGTTGGGCGAACGAGGACGAACTGAAGCAGATCGACAAGGACGTCCGCGACATCGTTGCCGACAGCGCCGATTTTGCCCAGGCCGATCCGGAGCCGGATGCATCCGAGCTCTACACCGACATCCTGCTTTGATCCGGGGAGGGACAAACATGCCAGTAGAAATTCTTATGCCTGCCCTTTCCCCGACCATGGAGGAAGGCACGCTCTCGAAATGGCTGAAGAACGAGGGCGACAAGGTCACCTCCGGTGACGTCATTGCCGAGATCGAGACCGACAAGGCGACGATGGAAGTCGAAGCCGTTGACGAAGGCACGATCGGCAAGCTCTTGATCGCCGCCGGCACCGAAGGCGTCAAGGTCAACACCCCGATCGCCGTGCTGCTGCAGGACGGCGAAGGCGCAGGCGATATCGCCGCTCCGAAGGCCGAAGCACCGAAGGCAGCTGCTGCCGAAGCGCCGGCCGCTTCCGCGCCGGCTTCGGTTGCAGCCCAGCCGAAGGTCGAAGTTGCCGCTGATCCGGCGATCCCCGCCGGCACCGAAATGGTCACCATGACCGTTCGTGAAGCGCTTCGTGATGCGATGGCCGAAGAAATGCGCGCCAGCGACGACGTCTTCGTCATGGGCGAAGAAGTCGCCGAATACCAAGGCGCCTACAAGATCACCCAAGGCCTCTTGCAGGAATTCGGTGCACGTCGCGTCATCGATACCCCGATCACCGAGCACGGCTTTGCCGGCGTCGGCGTCGGCGCTGCCATGACCGGTCTGCGCCCGATCGTCGAGTTCATGACCTTCAACTTCGCCATGCAGGCGATCGACCAGATCATCAACTCCGCTGCCAAGACGCTCTACATGTCCGGTGGCCAGATGGGCGCGCCGATCGTCTTCCGTGGCCCGAGCGGTGCCGCTGCCCGCGTGGCCGCCCAGCACTCGCAGTGCTACGCCGCCTGGTACAGCCATATCCCGGGTCTGAAAGTCGTCATGCCCTACACGGCCGCCGACGCCAAGGGCCTGCTCAAGGCTGCGATCCGCGATCCGAACCCGGTCATCTTCCTCGAAAACGAAATCCTCTACGGTCACTCGTTCGAAGTGCCGAAGCTTGACGATTTCGTTCTGCCGATCGGCAAGGCCCGTATCCACAAGGTCGGCAAGGATGCGACGATCGTCTCCTTCGGCATCGGCATGACCTACGCCGTCAAGGCAGTTGCCGAACTCGAAGCGCAAGGCATCGACGTCGAACTGATCGACCTGCGCACCATCCGTCCGATGGACCTGCCGACGGTCATCGAATCCGTCAAGAAGACCGGCCGTCTCGTCACCGTCGAAGAAGGCTACCCGCAGTCTTCCGTCGGCACCGAAATCGCGACCCGCGTCATGCAGCAGGCCTTCGACTACCTTGACGCTCCGATCCTGACGATCGCCGGCAAGGACGTGCCGATGCCTTACGCCGCGAACCTCGAGAAGCTGGCGCTTCCGAACGTCGCAGAGGTTGTCGATGCGGTGAAAGCCGTTTGCTACAAATAAGGGGAGGGCCCTTCGATGCCTATCAACATCACAATGCCTGCCCTCTCCCCGACGATGGAAGAAGGCAATCTGGCCAAGTGGCTGGTCAAGGAAGGCGATAAGGTCAAGTCCGGCGACGTGATCGCCGAGATCGAGACCGACAAGGCGACGATGGAAGTCGAAGCCGTCGACGAAGGCACCGTTGCCAAACTCGTCGTCCCCGCCGGCACCGAAGGCGTCAAGGTCAACGCGCTGATCGCCGTCCTCGCCGCCGATGGCGAGGATGTCGCTGCCGCCGCCAAGGGCGGCAACGGCGCGGCAGCACCGGCACCTGCCGCCAAGGCTGAAGCGCCTGCACCGGCAGCGCCGAGCGCTCCGGCTGCGGCTCCCGCACCGGCTGCTTCTGCACCGGCTCCGGCTGCGCAGCCTGCAAAGGCCGAAGGTGGCGCGCGCGTGTTCTCTTCGCCGCTCGCCCGTCGCCTTGCCAAGGACGCCGGCATCGATCTTTCGGCGATTGCAGGTACCGGCCCGCATGGCCGCGTCATCAAGAAGGACGTTGAAGCTGCCGTTTCCGGTGGCACCGCCAAGCCCGCCGCCGCACCGGCTGCCGGCGCTGCTGCTCCTGCAGCCGCTCCGCTTGCCAAGGGCCCGTCGGACGACGCCGTTCTCAAGCTCTTCGAGCCGGGTTCCTACGAGCTCGTGCCGCATGACGGCATGCGCAAGACGATCGCCAAGCGTCTCGTCGAATCCAAGCAGACGATCCCGCACTTCTACGTGTCGGTCGATTGCGAACTCGACGCGCTGCTGGCGCTGCGCGCACAGCTCAATGCCGCTGCTCCCGAGCAGGGCGGCAAGCCGGTCTACAAGCTCTCCGTCAACGACATGGTCATCAAGGCCCTGGCGCTGGCACTGCGCGACGTTCCGAACGCGAACGTTTCCTGGACCGAAAGCAACATGGTCAAGCACAAGCACGCCGACGTCGGTGTTGCCGTGTCGATCCCCGGCGGCCTGATCACCCCGATCGTGCGCCAGGCGGACCTGAAGAGCCTGTCGGCCATCTCCAACGAGATGAAGGACCTCGGCCAGCGCGCCAAGGACCGCAAGCTGAAGCCTGAGGAATACCAGGGCGGCACCACTGCCGTCTCGAACATGGGCATGATGGGCGTCAAGAACTTCGCCGCCGTCGTCAACCCGCCGCACGCCACGATCCTGGCGATCGGTGCCGGCGAGGAACGCGTCGTCGTGAAGAACAAGCAGATGGTCATCGCCAATGTCATGACCGTCACGCTCTCGACCGACCATCGCGCCGTCGATGGCGCGCTCGGCGCCGAACTGCTCGGTGCCTTCAAGCGCTACATCGAAAACCCGATGGGCATGCTGGTCTGAGTTGGATAAGGACCGGCCTTTGGGCCGGTCCGTTCCTTTTCGCGTAGTCGAAGGCGGGCCCGGACGATGAAAATAGTTCTCTGCTATGGCGACAGTCTGACCTGGGGCTATGATGCTACCGATGGCGGGCGTCATGCGCTTGCCGATCGCTGGCCAAGCGTATTGCAGAAGGCACTCGGCCCGGACGTCCAGGTCATTGCCGAAGGGCTGAACGGCCGCACCACCGCCTATGACGATCATCTCGCCGATTGCGACCGCAACGGCGCCAAGGTGCTGCCGACGGTGCTGCACAGCCACGCCCCGCTCGATCTCGTCATTCTGCTGCTCGGCGCCAACGACATGAAGCCGATCATTCACGGGACCGCGTTCGGTGCCGTGCAAGGGATCGAGCGTCTCGTCAGCCTGGTGCGCCGGCATGATTGGCCGGTCGCTGGCGAAGAAGGCCCGGAGATCCTGATCGTATCGCCGCCGCAGCTCTGCGAAACGGCCAATACCGGGTTTGCTGCCATGTTTGCCGGCGGCATCGAACAGTCGGCGATGCTGGCGCCACTTTACCGTGACCTCGCCGACGAACTCGATTGCGGCTTCTTCGATGCTGGCTCGGTGGCGGAGACCACGCCGCTCGATGGCGTACATCTCGATGCGGAAAATACGCGAGCGATCGGCCGCGGCCTGGAACCGGTCGTGCGGATGATGCTCGGGGTGTGAGCATGGTGGGGGGCGTCACCATACGTCCGGCGGAAAGACGTGAGGCGGCGGAACTCGCCATCCTCGTCGACATCGCCGCGCATGGCTTTGCCTCCTGGCTTTGGTACGGCGCGGTTCAGCATGGGGTGACGGATACGGCCTTCGAGCGCGGCCGTAACAAGCTGCGCGAGGAGCCCGGCCCGGGGAATTGGCGCGATGCGCTGGTTGCCGAGATCGATGATGAGGTTGCCGGACTGTCGGTCGGCTATGGGATCGGGCCGGAAGCGGCTGAGATTACGGCCAGGCACCCGGTTCTCGAGCCCCTGCTGGCGCTGCAGAGGCAGATCGTCGGGCACTGGTTCATCGAGAGCCTCGGCGTCTATCGCCATCAGCGCGGTCGCGGGATCGGCAAGGCGCTCTTGGCAAAGGAATTCGAACGCGCCGGATCGGCGCCGGTGAGCCTGATCACCGAAAGCCACAACGTGAGGGCGCAGGCACTATACAGGGCAAACGGCTTCGGCGAGGCAGCGCGCGTCGAAGCGGTTCCGCTCTTTGAGGAAAGCAAGAAACACGACTGGGTGCTCTTCACCCGCAAGGTCGCTTGAGACAAAGGCAGGAAACACATGGCTGAGAATTACGACGTCATCGTCATCGGTTCGGGTCCGGGGGGCTATATCGCCGCCATTCGTGCGGCACAGTTGGGTCTCAAGACCGCGGTCGTCGAGCGCGAGCATCTGGCCGGCATCTGCTCCAACTGGGGCTGCATCCCGACCAAGGCGCTGCTGCGCTCCGCTGAGGTTCTTCATTATGCCCAGCATCCGGGCAGCTATGGCATCAAGATCGAGGGCACGGTGACGCCGGATCTGAAGGCGATCGTCGCCCGCTCGCGCGGCATTGCCGAGCGCATGAACGGCGGCGTCGGCTTCCTGATGAAGAAGAATAAGGTCGACGTGATCTGGGGCGAAGCCAAGCTGACGAAGCCGGGCGAGATCGTCGTCGGCAAGTCGACGAAGCCCGTCGTCCAGCCGCAGGCGCCGCAGCCGAAGAACACCAAGGGTGAGGGCACCTACACCGCCAAGCACATCATCATTGCCACCGGCGCCCGTCCGCGCGCGCTGCCGGGCATCGAGCCCGATGGCAAGCTGATCTGGACCTATTTCGAGGCGATGAAGCCCGAGGAAATGCCGAAATCGCTGCTGGTCATGGGCTCGGGCGCGATCGGTATCGAGTTCGCCTCGTTCTACCGCACCATGGGTGTCGACGTGACGGTCGTCGAAGTCATGCCGAACGTCATGCCGGTCGAAGACGCCGAGATCTCGGGCATTGCCAAGAAGCAGTTCGAAAAGCAGGGCATGAAGATCCATCTCCAGGCCAAGGTGACGAAGGTCGAGAAGGCTGCCAACTCGATCACCGCCCATGTCGAGATGAAGGATGGCAAGGTCGAAAAGATCACCGCCGATCGCATGATCTCGGCCGTCGGCGTCCAGGGCAACATCGAGAACCTCGGCCTCGAAACGCTCGGCGTGAAGACCGACCGCGGCTGCATCGTCATCGACGGCTACGGCAAGACCAACGTTCCCGGCGTCTACGCGATCGGTGACGTTGCCGGCCCGCCGATGCTCGCCCACAAGGCCGAGCACGAAGCCGTCATCTGCGTCGAGAAGATCGCCGGCCTGCCGAACGTGCACCCGATGGACAAGCTGAAGATCCCGGGCTGCACCTATTGCCACCCGCAGGTCGCTTCGGTCGGTCTGACGGAAGCTAAGGCCAAGGAACTCGGCCGCGACATTCGCGTCGGCCGCTTCCCCTTCGTTGCCAACGGCAAGGCGATTGCGCTCGGCGAGGACCAGGGCCTGGTCAAGACGATCTTCGACAAAAAGACCGGCGAGCTGCTCGGCGCCCACATGGTCGGTGCCGAAGTCACCGAACTGATCCAGGGTTTTGTCGTCGCGATGAACCTCGAGACGACCGAGGAAGACCTGATGCACACCATCTTCCCGCATCCGACGATCTCGGAGACGATGAAGGAAAGCGTGCTCGACGCCTACGGCCGCGCGCTCAACGCCTAAAGGGTGTAGCGACGGAACTTTTCACGCGGCTTCGGCATTGATTACTGCCTCGTTTTCAATGCACGGAGATAACAATGAGCGTGAACGGCGTCGGTATTCTGGCTGCGATCATCATCGGCGGTTTGGCCGGGTGGCTCGCAGAGAGGTTCATGAACAGCGACATGGGGCTGTTCATGAACATACTGCTCGGCATCATCGGCGCGGTGGTGCTGAACTTTATCCTGGCGGCCTTCGGCATGACCTTTGGCGGCTGGGTTGCCTATCTGGTCATCGGCTTCATCGGCGCCTGCCTGCTGATCGCCGTTGGTCGCGCCGTCAAACGATAGCCTGCCGGGCCATCTGCGCTTCCGTCGGGCGTGATATGAAGACGGCCTGACATTTGCCATCGGGCCGTCTATATAGAGCGAAAATGGGTCACCCGGCCTGATGCCGGCCCCGCCGCGACGAGGAAGACAGTATGGTAACGGTATTCGATGCCGTCTCTGACCGGGCGCAACGCGTCCGCCATCCGGAAAAGGCGCACAAGCCCGACACGGAAGTGATGCGCAAGCCGGAGTGGATCCGCGTCAAGGCGCCGATGTCCAAGGGCTATATGGAGACCCGCGAGCTGGTGCGGTCGCATAAGCTCGTGACCGTGTGCGAAGAAGCCGGCTGCCCGAACATCGGCGAGTGCTGGGACAAGAAGCACGCCACCTTCATGATCATGGGTGAGATCTGTACCCGCGCCTGCGCTTTCTGCAACGTCGCGACCGGCAAGCCGAATGCGCTGGACATGGAAGAGCCGGCGAACATCGCCAAGGCCGTCAAGCAGATGGGCCTCAGCCACGTGGTCATCACCTCGGTCGACCGCGACGACCTGGAAGATGGTGGCGCCGAGCACTTCGAGAAGGTGATCTGGGCGATCCGCGAAGCATCGCCTTCGACGACCATCGAGATCCTGACGCCGGACTTCCTGAAGAAGCCGGGCGCGCTCGAGCGTGTCGTTGCTGCCAAGCCCGACGTCTTCAACCACAATATGGAAACCGTACCGGGCAACTACCTGACGGTCCGTCCGGGTGCACGCTACTTCCACTCCGTCCGACTGCTGCAGCGCGTGAAGGAACTGGACCCGACCATGTTCACCAAGTCAGGCATCATGGTTGGCCTCGGTGAAGAGCGCAACGAAGTGCTGCAGCTGATGGATGACCTGAGAACCGCTGACGTCGACTTCCTGACGATCGGCCAGTACCTGCAGCCGACCCGCAAGCACCACAAGGTCGAAGCGTTCGTGACGCCCGAGGAGTTCAAGTCCTACGAGACCGTCGCCTACACCAAGGGCTTCCTGATGGTGTCGTCGAGCCCGCTGACGCGCTCCTCGCACCACGCCGGCGACGACTTCGCCCGCCTGCGCGCGGCTCGCGAGAAGAAGCTGGCGGCCGTGGCAGGCTGATAGCCCGGCTTTCAAAAGATACCGAAACTCCGGCCCCGCGCCGGAGTTTCACATTGGGTTTCGTTCTTCCCGAATTCCGCGGGAGTCTCCATGAACCAGCCGTCAAAACCGGCAAGCGTCAACTATGTCGACGATGCCGTTGCCGCCGACCATATTCGCAGTGCCAGGCGTATCCTCGTTGTCGGGTGCTCCGGCGGCGGCAAGTCGACGCTTTCACTGAAGCTCGCCCGTCAGTTCCAGCTAGCTTATATTTCGATCGATCGCGATATCCGCTGGTTGCCGGGTTGGGCCGAGCGTGACCGGGCGGAGCAGCGCCAGCGCATTGTCGAGAGGATCGCCGCCGATCGCTGGGTCATGGATGGCACCAGTCCGTCCTCATTCGATATCCGGGTGCCAAGAAGCGACATCGTGATCTGGGTGCGCATGCCGCGGCTTGTCTGCATACGTGGCGTCGTTACCCGCTGGCTGAAACACTTCGGCCGCACCCGCCCGGAGATGGCGCCGGGGTGCATCGAAAAGGTCGATTGGGATTTCCTTCAATTCATCTGGACGTTCGAGCAGAAATTTACGCCGCACATCGTCGCAGGTCTGGCAAAGCACGGCCCCGACGTGCCGGTTCTGCAGCTGAAATCGCGCCGCCAGATACGCAGGCTCCTTGATCTTCTCGGTTCTCCCGCTTAACTCCCCTTTATGCCGCATTTCGAAACCAACCACGTCGTCAAGCACACCGCAGACCAGATGTTCGATCTCGTTGCCGACGTCGAAAAGTATCCGCAGTTTCTGCCGCTCTGTGAGGCGCTGAAAGTACGTTCCCGCAAGGAACGTGACGGCAAGATGCTGCTGCTTGCCGACATGACCGTCGGTTACAAGGCGATCCGAGAGACCTTCACGACGCAGGTGCTGTTGAACAAGGCCGAGCGCACCATCGATGTGAAGTACATCGACGGGCCGTTCAAATATCTCGACAACCGCTGGCGCTTCGAGCCCTCGGGCGAGGGGCAGTCGGTCGTGCATTTCGACATCGACTACGAATTCAAGAGCCGCATTCTCGGCGCGCTGATGGGCTCGATGTTCGATCGCGCGTTTCGCATGTTTTCCGACGCCTTCGAAAAGCGCGCCGACAGCATCTATTCGGCCTGAGCGATCTGCATCAGCATCTCGAGCGCGGTGCGCACCGTCGCAAGCCTGACGTTGCTGCGGCCGATATCGCCGTAGCGCATCTCCCGGTGCAGCAGCCCGCCGTTTCGGCCGGCTGCGGCCAGATGCACCAGCCCGACCGGCTTGTCAGCCGACCCGCCGCTCGGTCCGGCAATGCCCGTGACGGCCACTGCGAAATCGGCCGCAGAATGCTGAACGGCACCCTCGGCCATCTCGACAGCCGTCTGTCGCGCGACGGCGCCATGGGCGGCGAGCGTTGCCGCCTCGACGCCGAGCATTGCGACCTTCGCCTCGTTGGAATAGGTGACGAAGCCACGATCGACGACGGCGGACGAGCCGGATATTTCGGTGAGCGCGCCGGCGATCAGGCCGCCGGTGCACGATTCAGCCGTCGCGACCTTGAAGCCCTTCACGCTGAACGCAGCGATGATCTGCCCGGCCTGGACTTCGATATCGGCGGGCCACATCAGGTGAGGGTCCCATAGATGACGGTGGCCGTTGCGATCGCCGCGATGCCTTCATCGCGCCCGACGAAGCCGAGACGTTCGTTGGTGGTCGCCTTGACCGAGCAGCGGTCGAGCGAAATGTCCAGCATGTCGGCAAGGTTCTCCCGCATCGTCTGGCGGTGCGGACCGACCTTCGGCGCCTCCGCGATCAGCGAAACATCGGCGTTGGTGATGACGCCGCCGCGCTCGCGCACGATCTTTGCCGCATGTTCCAGGAAGATGCGCGACGGCGCGCCTTTCCATTGCGGCTCCGACGGTGGGAAATGATCGCCAATGTCGCCGGCGCCGCAGGTGGCCAGCAGCGCATCGGTGAGCGCATGCAGCGCCACGTCGGCATCGGAATGGCCGGAGAGTTTCTTGGTGTGCGCAATGAAGACGCCGCAGAGCGTGACACCGTCGCCCTCGACGAGCTGGTGCACGTCGTAGCCGTTGCCCGTGCGCACATCGGGCAGGGCAATGCGCTTGAGTTTCTCGTCGGCCATGGCGATATCCCTTTTCAGCGTAAGCTTGACATTGTCGACGGCGCCTTCGACGAGCACGACCTTGAGGCCGGCCCATTCGGCGATCGACGCGTCGTCGGTGAAATCCGTGCGGCCGCTTCTTGCCGCATCCCGGTGGGCGGCAAGAATGGCCTGGAGATCGAAGGTCTGCGGCGTCTGCGCACCATAAAGGCCGTCGCGGGGCACGGTTTCCGTGACCATGCCATCCTTGCCGGCACGCTTCAGCGTGTCTGCAACGGCGACTGCCGGCAGCACGGCCTTGACGTCCTCACTCAGTGCCGCAGCGCAGCGCGACAGCAGTGCGTGATCGGCAAAGGGGCGCACCGCGTCGTGGATCATCACGCGGCGCGCGCCGATGTCGGCCAGGGCCTCAAGGCCGGCGAGCACCGATATTTGCCGGGTCGCGCCGCCGTGGACGATGATTACGTCGTTGGCCGCGGAGCGCTTGCGTGCAGCGTCAAACAGCGCCTCGTCGTCTGGATGGATGACGACGACGATCGGGCCGCCGTCCGGCCATGTCGCGAAAGTGTCAAGCGTATGGGCGATAACGGGGCGGTCGCCGATGGTTCGGTATTGCTTCGGACCCTCGGCCGATTGTCCGGCGCGTTCGCCGCGTCCTGCCGCAACGATAACGACGCCGCACTTGAGCTGTTCTTGAGGCTGCATTTTCTGTATGAGGTCCCGCATTCGCCGATCTTCGCCGTGATGTACCGCGAAGGGTCGTGCTTTGCCAGCCGAGCTTAGAATTTTGCGCGCCGCGCCGAAATCGCTTGGCAAGTCCGAGAACAATGTCTAAAAATAGTGCAGGAACAACATGTGCCTGAAAGATATGCATTTGCCAATTCCGGCTCTTTCGTCTCCGCTTCGCATCGGATCCATCGAAATCCGCAACCGGGTTGCGCTCGCGCCGATGTCCGGCGTCACCGACCTACCATTCCGGCGGCTTGCCTGGCGCTTCGGCGCGGGTTTCGTCGTCACCGAAATGGTGGCGAGCCGTGAACTGGTCGGTAATGCCCAGGAATCCTGGGCGCGGCTGAAGAACTCCGGGATCAAGCCGCATATCGTCCAGCTTGCGGGCCGCGAGGCGCATTGGATGGCGGAGGCGGCGAAGATCGCCGCCGACAATGGCGCCGACATCATCGACATCAATATGGGCTGCCCGGCAAAGAAAGTGACGGGCGGTTATTCCGGATCGGCCCTGATGCGCGACCCCGATCATGCTTTGTCGCTGGTCGAGGCGACCGTCAACGCCGTCGATGTGCCGGTGACGCTGAAAATGCGGCTTGGATGGGACGAAAACTCGATCAACGCGCCGCTGATTGCCAAGCGGGCGCAAGAGGCAGGCGTGAAGGCGATCACCGTGCACGGTCGCACGCGCATGCAGTTCTACAACGGCAAGGCGGATTGGGATGCGATCCGGCTGGTTCGCGAGGTCGTTACCGCGCCGCTGGTCGCCAATGGTGACGTGGAGACGGTTGCCGACGCCGAGGAGACCCTTCGCCGATCGGGCGCGGACGCCGTCATGGCCGGCCGTTCCTCCCAAGGGCGCCCGTGGCACGTCGGCCTCCTTGCTGGCGCCGTGAAGCATCCATCGCCGGCGGAGGTCGCCGATATCTTTGCGGAGCACTACGAAATGATGCTCGAATTCTATGGCGTCGAGGTCGGCCTTCGGCATGCCCGTAAGCATGTTGCATGGTACCTCGATCGAGCCGCCCCTGACATGGCGGGGAGTGAAAAGGCGGCAATCCTGACATCGACCGATGCTCGTTTCGTCCGCGACAGGGCTCGCGCGGCGATGCTCGATGCCGACCCGGGCAAACCGGAAGGCGAGGCGGTCGCGGAAGGAATTGCGGCATGACCGAGAAACCGAGCATGCCGGATGCCGTCGCCAACGGCCTGTCGATGGCGGTATTGAACGCCATCCAGAACCCGGTGATCATGGTCGATGCCAAGGGGCTCGTCGCCTTTGCCAACTGGGAGGCCGAATCGTTTTTCGGCGCCAGCGCCAACCACCTGGCGCGCCACGACATCAGTGCCTTCATTCCCTTTGGTAGCCCGCTGCTGACGCTGATCGAGCAGGTGCGCGAGCGCAAGGCGCCGGTCAACGAGTATCGCGTCGACCTGAGTTCGCCGCGCCTTGGCGCCGACAAGCTGGTCGACCTCTATGTCGCCCCGGTGCTGTCTGAGCCGGGTGCGGTCGTCGTCGTCTTCCAGGAGCGCTCGATGGCAGACAAGATCGACCGGCAGCTGACGCATCGCGGCGCTGCCCGTTCGGTCACCGGTCTTGCCTCGATGCTGGCGCATGAAATCAAGAACCCGCTCTCGGGCATTCGCGGTGCGGCGCAGCTGCTGGAGGCTTCGGCGAACGACGAAGACCGCGCTCTGACGCGGCTGATCTGCGACGAGACCGACCGCATCGTTTCGCTGGTCGATCGCATGGAGGTGTTTTCCGACGAACGCCCCGTCGATCGCGTACCGCTCAACATCCATTCGGTGCTCGACCACGTGAAGGCGATCGCGAAGGCGGGGTTTGCCCGCCACATCAAGTTCGCCGAGCACTACGATCCGTCGCTGCCGCCGGTCTATGCCAACCGTGATCAGCTGGTTCAGGTGTTCCTGAACCTGATCAAGAACGCGGCCGAAGCGATCGGCGAGCGCCACGACGGCGAAATCCTGCTGACGACCGCCTACCGGCCGGGCATTCGCCTGTCGGTTGCCGGGACGCGCGAGAAGATCTCGCTGCCGCTGGAATTCTGCGTGCACGACAATGGCCCAGGCGTCCCTCAGGACCTGCTGCCGCTCTTGTTTGACCCCTTCATCACCACCAAGACCAATGGTTCAGGCCTGGGTCTCGCTCTGGTTGCCAAGATCATCGGCGGCCATGGCGGGATCGTCGAATGCGACAGCCAGCAGAACCGCACCACCTTCCGCGTGCTGATGCCTGCCTCCAAGGGCCAGGCCGCGGATGACGACGACATGCCGATGACAAAAGGAAACCTTGCATGACCGGTGCCACGATCCTCGTCGCGGATGACGACGCCGCCATTCGCACCGTGCTGAACCAGGCGCTGAGCCGCGCCGGCTACGATGTCCGCATCACCTCCAACGCGGCGACGCTGTGGCGCTGGATTGCGGCGGGCGATGGCGACCTGGTCGTGACCGACGTGGTAATGCCGGACGAGAACGCCTTCGATCTTCTGCCGCGCATCAAGAAGGCGCGTCCCGACCTGCCGGTGCTGGTCATGAGCGCCCAGAACACGTTCATGACGGCGATCAAGGCGTCGGAGAAGGGGGCCTACGACTATCTGCCGAAGCCCTTCGATCTGACTGAACTGATCGGCATCATCGGCCGGGCGCTGTCGGAGCCGAAGCGCCGGCCGGCAAAGCTCGACGACGATACCCAGGACGGTATGCCGCTGGTCGGTCGTTCGGCGGCGATGCAGGAAATTTACCGGGTGCTCGCGCGCCTGATGCAGACCGATCTGACGCTGATGATCACCGGCGAGTCCGGCACCGGCAAGGAGCTGGTCGCCCGCGCGCTGCATGATTATGGCAAGCGCCGCAACGGCCCGTTCGTCGCGATCAACATGGCGGCGATCCCGCGCGACCTGATCGAATCGGAGCTCTTCGGCCACGAGAAGGGTGCCTTCACCGGCGCGCAGATGCGCTCGACCGGTCGCTTCGAGCAGGCTGAGGGCGGGACGCTCTTCCTCGACGAGATCGGCGACATGCCGATGGATGCGCAGACGCGTCTTTTGCGCGTGCTGCAGCAGGGGGAATATACGACCGTCGGCGGACGCACGCCGATCCGCTCCGATGTGCGCATCGTCGCGGCAACCAATAAGGACCTGAAGCAGTCGATCAATCAGGGCCTTTTTCGTGAAGACCTCTATTATCGCCTGAACGTGGTGCCGCTTCGGCTGCCGCCCCTGCGCGACCGTGCCGAGGACATTCCGGACCTCGTGCGCCATTTCGTCCAGCAGGCCGAGAAGGAGGGCTTGGACGTCAAGCGCTTCGACCATGAGGCGCTGGAACTGATGAAGGCGCATCCCTGGCCGGGCAACGTGCGCGAGCTGGAGAACCTGGTGCGGCGCCTGACGGCACTTTATCCACAGGACGTCATCAGCCGTGAGATCATCGAAAACGAGCTTCGCTCCGAGATTCCGGACAGCCCGATCGAGAAGGCGGCGGCACGCCCCGGCTCGCTGACGATTTCGCAGGCGGTCGAAGAAAACATGCGCCAATATTTCGCAAGCTTCGGTGAGGCCTTGCCGCCGGCTGGCCTTTACGACCGGGTGCTGGCGGAAATGGAGTATCCGCTGATCCTTGCGGCGCTTACCGCCACTCGCGGCAACCAGATCAAGGCGGCCGATCTGCTCGGCCTCAACCGCAACACGCTGCGCAAGAAGATCCGCGAGCTCGGTGTTTCGGTCTATCGCAGCTCACGCAGCGCTTGACTTGGCCACACCCACCGTTGCATTTTCGCCACAATGCGTTGCTTGAACGGATAACGGCCGCCGAATCGCGCGTCGTTGCCGTCCTGGTCAATCGATTTGACCCAATCGATTGACGGGGGTGCAGCGCGGCAGCCCAGCTGGGT
Source organism: Ensifer sp. PDNC004 (assembly GCF_016919405.1). Classification (NCBI taxonomy): domain Bacteria; kingdom Pseudomonadati; phylum Pseudomonadota; class Alphaproteobacteria; order Hyphomicrobiales; family Rhizobiaceae; genus Ensifer; species Ensifer sp. PDNC004. The sequence continues at coordinate 1,297,873 of NZ_CP070353.1, read as the reverse complement.
GGTGAGGTCAACCTTTGACCCGAGAATGCAAGTAAAAGATGCCGTCGCCGGCTGGCGACGGTTGGGGGAACGCTTTTCATGGTGGACGCAATGGCCTTGCCGCTGGGCACAGATGAGGGACTGGCGGCGCAGGATCGTCGTGGGTCCTTTGCCCTGCCGGGCCTGATGTTGGCAACCGGCGCGCTGATCTGCGCGACCGTCTCCCTGCTCGTGCTTCTCGGTCTGACGCCCATCAAGCTCGAACGAAATGTCGTCATCGCCTGCGCGGCGATCAATAGCCTCTTTGTCGTCGGCCTCATCTATCTGATTGCCCGCGAAATCCTGCGTCTCCTGCGCGCCCGCCACAAGGGGCGCGCAGCTGCACGCCTGCACGTGCGCATCGTCGCGCTGTTTTCGATCGTCGCGATCACGCCGGCGGTGCTCGTCGCGATCTTTGCCAGCATCACGCTGGATGTCGGCCTCGACCGCTGGTTCTCGCTCCGAACCCAGGCGATCGTCCGCTCCTCGATCAACGTCGCGCAGGCCTATGTGCTCGAAAATGCGAGCTATCTGCAGGGCCAGACCGTGTCGATGGCCAACGACCTCGAACGCAATCGCCAGCTCTACAGCCTCGACCGTACGGGCTTTGCCGAGCTGATGACCCGACAGGCGCGGGGACGCGGTATGCTGGGCGCCTTTCTTGTGCGCGCCGACGGCAGCCCCATCGTGCAGGCCAGCATCTCGACCGACCGCCCGCTACCGGCCATTCCCCCGGATGCATTGAAGAGCTCCGTCTCCGGCCAGCCGACCCTGATTCCGCCGGGCATCACCAACCTTGTCGGCGCGGTCATCCCGCTCGACGACATTCCCGGCACCTTCCTCTACACGGTTCGCAATGTCGACCCGGAGGTCATGCGCTCGCTCCGGCTGATGGAGGAGAACACCGCCGAGTACAAGATGCTCGAGGCCGGGCGAACCTTCACCCAGGTCGCCTTCGGCGTGCTCTATATCGGCTTTGCCCTCATCGTATTGCTTGCCGCGATCTGGACCGCCATCGCGGTCGCCGACCGGATTGTCCGGCCCATCCGCCAGCTCATCGGTGCCGCCGACAGCGTTGCCTCCGGTAATCTCGACGTCGTCGTGCCGGTCCGCGCCGTCGATGGCGACGTCGGTAATCTCTCGCGAACCTTCAACAAGATGGTTTCGGAGATCCGCAGCCAGCAGGAGCAGATCCTGGAGGCCAAGGACGAAGTCGACCACCGCCGCCGCTTCATCGAGGCCGTTCTTTCGGGCGTGACTGCGGCCGTCATCGGTGTCGGGCGCGATCGCCAGATCACCATCGCCAACCCGTCGTCCGAGGATTTCCTGAAGAAGGCGGCGCCGGATCTTCTCGGTGCTGACCTGCGGGAGGTCGCACCGGAGATCGAGGAGGTCCTGGTCGAGGCCGAAGGCCGCCATCGCAACGATTACCGCAAGCAGATCAACGTCATGCGCGGCGGAACCGAGCGCACGCTGAACGTGCAGGTGACGCGGGAAGAGGGCGGCGAGGCGAACGAATCCTACGTCATCACCATCGACGACATCACCGATCTCGTCATCGCCCAGCGCTCGACCGCCTGGGCCGACGTGGCGCGCCGCATCGCGCACGAGATCAAGAACCCGCTGACGCCGATCCAGCTTTCCGCCGAGCGCCTGAAGCGACGCTACGGCAAGCAGATCAATCAGGACGACAAGGCGGTCTTCGATCAGTGCACCGATACGATCGTGCGCCAGGTGGAAGACATCGGCCGCATGGTGGACGAGTTCTCGGCCTTCGCGCGCATGCCGAAGCCGACAAAGGAACGGGCGGATCTTCGCGCGATCCTGAAGGATGCAGTGTTCCTGCGCGAAATGGGCAACAACCATATCAACTTCGTGCGCGACTTTGGCGAGGAGCCGCTTGAGGGCCTGTTCGACGAGCGCATGCTCGGCCAGGCCTTCGGCAACATCGTCAAGAATGCCGTCGAATCGATCGAGGCGGTGCCGTCGGACGCTGTCCGCGGCCAGCCTGTTATCGTGGCGCGTGCGCGAAGCGATGCGGCGACCGGCCTGTTCGTCGTCGATATCATCGACAACGGCAAGGGCCTGCCCACCGAAAACCGGCACCGTATTTTGGAGCCATACATGACGATGCGCGAGAAGGGCACGGGCCTGGGTCTCGCCATCGTCAAGAAGATCATTGAGGACCATGGCGGACAATTGGAATTGCACGACGCGCCAGCCGAATACGACGGCGGTGTCGGGGCGATGATCCGCGTGATCCTGCCGCCTGCCGGAGAAACCGGGGGCGAAGAGAGCTTGAAGGATAAGGGTGCGAGCGATGGCCGCTGATATTCTGGTTGTGGACGATGAGGAAGATATCCGCGAGATCGTGTCGGGTATCTTGTCCGACGAGGGGCACGAAACGCGCACCGCCTTCGACAGTGACAGCGCGCTGGCGGCGATCAGCGATCGTGTGCCGCGGCTGGTCTTCCTCGACATCTGGATGCAGGGAAGCCGCCTCGACGGTCTGGCGCTGCTCGACGAGATCAAGGGACGCCACCCGGATCTGCCGGTCGTCATGATTTCCGGCCACGGCAACATCGAAACCGCGGTCAACGCCATCAAGCGTGGCGCCTATGATTTCATCGAAAAGCCGTTCAAGGCGGACCGCCTGATCCTGATCGCCGAGCGGGCGCTGGAGAACTCCAAGCTCAAGCGCGAAGTCTCGGAACTGAAGAAGAAGTCCGGCGACCCGGTCGAACTGATCGGCACGTCCGTTGCCGTCTCGCAGCTTCGCCAAACGGTCGAAAAGGTTGCGCCGACCAACAGCCGCATCATGATCCAGGGGCCTTCGGGTTCCGGCAAGGAACTGGTCGCGCGCATGATCCACCGCAAGTCGACGCGGTCCACTGGGCCGTTCGTGGCGCTGAACGCAGCGGCGATCACGCCGGACCGGATGGAAATCGCGCTGTTCGGGACCGAAGGCACGCCGGGCCAGCCGCGCCGCACGGGCGCGCTTGAGGAAGCTCATGGCGGCATCCTCTATCTCGACGAGATTGGCGAGATGCCGCGCGAGACGCAGAACAAGATCCTGCGCGTGCTCGTCGACCAGCAGTTCGAGCGTGTCGGCGGCACCAAGCGCGTGAAGGTCGACGTCCGCATCATCTCGTCGACTGCCTACAACCTCGAAAACATGATCTCCGAGGGCCTGTTCCGCGAAGACCTCTTCCACCGGCTGGCCGTCATTCCGGTTCGCGTCCCGGCGCTGGCCGAGCGGCGCGAGGACATTCCGTTCCTCGTCGACATGTTCATGCGCCAGGTCAGTGAGCAGGCCGGCATCCGTCCGCGCAAGATCGGTGACGACGCGCTGGCGGTGCTTCAGGCGCATGATTGGCCGGGCAACATCCGCCAGCTTCGCAACAACATCGAGCGGTTGATGATCCTTGCGCGCAGCGACGGTCCGGATACGCCGATCTCGGCCGACATGCTGCCGACGGAAGTGGGCGACACGCTGCCGAAGATCTCGGCGCAGGGCGACCAGCACATCATGACGCTGCCGTTACGCGAGGCTCGCGAAATGTTCGAACGTGATTATCTGATCGCGCAGATCAACCGATTCGGCGGCAACATTTCGCGCACGGCGGAATTTGTCGGCATGGAGCGGTCGGCACTGCATCGGAAGCTGAAGTCGCTGGGCGTGTGACCGGAATTCCCGGCCAACCCGCCCGCGCTCGCATGTGAAAGAACGACATGAAGGTAGTCATTTGTGGCGCGGGGCAGGTCGGCTACGGCATTGCCGAGCGGCTGGCGCAGGAAGACAACGACGTTTCGGTGATCGATACGTCGGCGGCACTGATCGCCAACATTACCGAGAGCCTCGACGTGCGCGGCTATGTCGGCCATGGGGCGCACCCGGACGTGCTGGCCAAGGCGGGTGCCGACCAGGCCGACATGCTGATTGCGGTGACGCTGTCCGACGAAGTCAACATCGTTGCCTGTGAAGTGGCGCACGCGATCTTCAACGTGCCAACCAAGGTCGCGCGAATCCGGGCGCAGAGCTATCTCGCGCCTGAATATGCAAACCTGTTTTCGCGCGAGAACGTGCCGATCGACGTCACCATTTCGCCCGAAGTCGAAGTCGGGCGGCTGGTGTTGCGGCGCATTTCCTTTCCCGGCGCGATCGACGTCGTACGTTTCGCCGACGACCGCATCGCCATGGTCGCGTTCGAATGCCTGGAGGATTGCCCCGTCGTCGGAACGCCGCTGCAGCAGTTGAGCGAACTGTTTCCCGATTTGCTTGCGACGGTCACCGGCATTTTCCGCAACGGCAAGGTAATCGTGCCGCATTCCGACGACCAGTTGCAGGCGGGCGATATCGCCTATGTCGTCTGCGATCGGGATCATGCGCGGCGCACGCTGGCGCTGTTCGGGCATGAAGAGCAGGAGGCGCGGCGCATCATCATTTTCGGCGGCGGCAATGTCGGATATTTCGTTGCCAAGGCGATCGAGGACCATCAGTCGCGCACGCGGGTGAAGCTGATCGAGAGCGATCGTGACCGCGCCGTGATGATGGCCGACAAGCTGAGCAGCACGGTCGTGCTCAACGGCTCGGCCATGGACCAGCGGATCCTCGCGCAGGCGGATGTCCAGGATGCCGATCTCGTGGTGGCGCTGACCAACAACGACCAGATCAACATCCTCGGCAGCATGATGGCGAAGCACCTGGGTGCAAAGTCCACGCTCGTCCTCATCAACGAGCCGTCCTACCAGGATTTCGCTGCGACCGCCGGCGTCGATGCCTATGTGAACCCGCGCGCCGTGACGATCTCGCGCGTGCTGCAGCATGTCCGCAAGGGCCGCATCCGTTCGGTCTACGCAGTGCAGAAGGGCATGGCCGAAGTCATCGAGGCCGAGGCTCTCGAAACCTCGCCGCTCGTCGGCAAGGCCCTGCGCGATCTCGAACTTCCCGACGGTATCCGCATCGGCGCGCTCTATCGCGACAAGACGTTCATCCGTCCTGACGGTGCCACCCGGATCAAGGCGAAGGATCGCGTCGTGCTCTTCGCCACCGCGGATGCGGTGCGCCACGTCGAGCAGCTGTTCCGCGTCAGCATCCAGTATTTCTAAAGGCGAGACGATGTCCCGAATTGCCTATGTCAACGGCGCCTACGTGCGGAACGCAGACGCCGGCGTGCATATCGAGGACCGCGGCTACCAGTTTGCCGACGGCGTCTACGAGGTCTGCGAGGTGCGACACGGCTATATCGTCGACCTCACCCGTCATCTCGACCGCCTTGGCCGGTCGCTCAGCGAGTTGCGCATCGATTGGCCGATGACTAGGGCGGCGCTCGTCCACGTGATCCGCGAAGTTGTCCGGCGCAACCGGGTAAGGAACGGCCTGTTCTACATGCAGGTCACGCGCGGCGTAGCGCGCCGCGACCACGTCTTTCCGGCGGCAGAAACCCGCCCGTCCATCGTCGTGACGGCGAAACGCACCGATGCCGCGGCCATTGCCAGGAAGGCGACCCACGGAATTGCGGCGATCACGGTGCCGGAAAACCGCTGGGACCGGGTGGACATCAAGTCGGTCGGGCTTCTGCCCAACGTGTTGGCGCGCCAGAAGGCCAAGGAAGAAGGCGCGCAGGAGGCGATCTTCGTCGATGCCGACGGCACGGTGAAGGAGGGGGCGGCGACCAATGTCTGGATCGTCGATCGTGATGGAAACCTGCGCACGCGGCCGGCAGAACACGGCATCCTCAAGGGAATCACCCGCACCACCTTGATGGATGTGGCGGTGCCGCTGGGGCTCAAAATCGAGGAGAGGGCGTTCTCGGTGGATGAGATGCTCGCGGCGCGCGAAGTCTTCATCACCGCTGCCACCAGCATCTGTTTTCCGGTCATTTCGGTCGACGGCAAGCCGATCGGCAATGGTCATCCGGGAAGCATAGCACAGAATATTCGCGAAGCCTTTTTCGGCGTTGCGGAAAAGACATTGATTTGATACCAACTCTGAAGAGGTGTCGGGGAAGGTACTTGTGGCGCCTCTGATTGCTGAATTTGACAAAAATGCACCGGCGCGAAACGCCGGCAAATAAGAAAGAAGCGGCGCGATGGCGGAACGTTCTCAAAACTTGCAGGATCTCTTTCTCAACACGGTCCGCAAGCAAAAGATTTCATTGACAATTTTTCTTATCAACGGCGTCAAGCTTACCGGCGTTGTGACCTCGTTCGACAACTTCTGCGTCCTGCTGCGTCGCGATGGCCACTCGCAACTGGTCTACAAGCACGCGATCTCGACCATCATGCCCGGCCAGCCGCTGCAGATGTTCGAGAACGAAGAAGCCGCATCCTGACGGGACGTTAGGCACATTACCAAGCGTGATTCAAAATTGTCGTCGATCATTCCGGAGCTCGAGAAGCTCCGCGACGACATGCGCGCGGTCGTTATCGTTCCGGTCTTGAAAAAGACCGGACGGCAGTCCGCAGAGATCCTCTCGACCACCACGACGCGCTCGGACGAAAGTCGTCTCGAAGAGGCGACCGGCCTCGCCATGGCGATCGACCTTGAGGTCGTGCACGGCGCCATCGTTCCGGTGGCGCAGCCGAAGCCCGGCACCTTGCTCGGCACCGGCAAGATCGAAGAGATCGGCCATATCCTCGTCGAGCTCGATGCAGGCCTTGTCATCGTCGACCATCCGCTGACGCCGGTGCAGCAGCGCAATCTCGAGAAGGAATGGAACGCCAAGGTCATCGACCGCACCGGCCTCATTCTCGAGATCTTCGGCCGCCGTGCCTCCACCAAGGAAGGCACGCTGCAGGTCGATCTCGCGCACCTCAACTATCAGAAGGGCCGCCTGGTCCGAAGCTGGACCCACCTTGAGCGCCAGCGCGGCGGTGGCGGCTTCATGGGCGGTCCGGGTGAAACCCAGATCGAAGCGGACCGGCGCTTGCTGCAGGACCGCATCGTCAAGCTCGAGCGCGAGCTGGAGCAGGTGCGCCGCACACGGCAGTTGCATCGCTCCAAGCGCAAGAAGGTGCCGCACCCGATCGTCGCTCTCGTCGGCTACACCAATGCCGGAAAATCGACGCTGTTCAACCGCATGACCGGGGCAGGCGTTCTCGCCGAGGACATGCTGTTTGCGACGCTCGACCCGACGCTTCGGCGGCTGAAGCTGCCGCATGGCCGCATGGTCATCCTCTCCGACACTGTCGGCTTCATTTCCGACCTGCCGACGCACCTTGTTGCCGCGTTCCGCGCGACCCTCGAAGAGGTGCTGGAGGCAGATCTGATCCTGCACGTGCGCGACCTTTCTGACCCGGACAACCAGGCGCAGGCAAGCGATGTTCTCAGAATCCTTTCCGATCTCGGCATCGACGAGAAGGAAGCCTCCGAGCGCCTGATCGAGGTTTGGAACAAGATCGACAGGCTCGACGACGAATCGCGCGAGGCATTGCGCGGCAAGGCGGCGACGTCCAACAACACGGTTGCCGTTTCCGCGATCACCGGTGACGGTGTCGACGAACTGCTCGCCGAAATCGGCCGCCGTCTTTCCGGTGTTCTGACGGAATGCACGGTCGTTCTCGGCATCGATCAGCTGCAGCTTCTGCCCTGGGTCTACCAGCACGCGATCGTCGATGGTCGTGAAGACCTGGAAGATGGCCGGGTGAGCCTTGATCTCAGGCTGACCGAGAACGAGGCCTCCGAGCTGGAGCGTCGCCTCGGAAATGGGCCGAAGCCGGCCGCGGAAGACTGGTAAGCCATAGCTTGCCGCGGGGTCGGCGGCTGTCGGCCTTGGCTTAGGGTAACGGGGCGCATGCGAGGGCGCGTCCCGCTCGCTCTAGCCCAGTTGCCGTTCGATCGCCTTCGCCGCCTGCCAGAGCTCTTCCATCCGTTCCAGCGTTGCCTCATCCAGTGTCTCGCCGGCCGCGCCGAGCTCGCGCTCGATATGGGCGAAGCGGCGGCGGAACTTGGTGTTGGTGCCGCGAAGCGCCATCTCCGGATCGGTGCCGACATGGCGGCCGATATTGACGACGGCGAAGATCAGGTCGCCCAGTTCGTCGCTGACCTTGGCGCGGTCTTTTTCGCGCAGCGCCTGGCGCAACTCGCCGATTTCTTCCTCGATCTTGTCGAGGATTGGTTCCGGTTCGGACCAGTCGAAGCCCACCTTTGCAGCGCGCTCCTGCAGCTTCAGGGCTTCTACGAGCGCCGGAAATGAGCGCTGCACCGAGCCCAGATGGTTTGCGGCTGCATCAGGCGCGAGGCCACGCTTGGCACGCTTTTCCTGCCGCTCGGCCTTCTCGGCCTGCTTGATTTCATCCCATTGCAGCTTCACCGCCTCGGGCGTATCGGCGTCGGAGCGGGCAAAGACATGCGGATGGCGGCGGATCATCTTGCGGGTCACCGCTTCGACGACGTCGCCAAAGGCGAAGTCGCCGGCTTCCTCCGCCATGCGGGCATGGAAGACCACCTGCAGCAGCAGGTCGCCGAGCTCGTCGCAGAGGTCGTGCATGTCGCCGCGCTCGATGGCGTCGGCGACCTCGTAGGCCTCTTCGATCGTATAGGGCTTGATGGTCTCGAAGGTCTGGACGATGTCCCAGGGGCAGCCGGTTTCAGGTTGGCGGAGCGCCGCCATGATGTCGAGCAGGCCCTTTATGTCGCGTGAAGGTTCCATGGATCTCAATTCAGCGGAATGGCGTTTTCGTCCTTGCCCGACTGGTAGCTGTCGGAAAGGCTCTGGTATCGGGCGCGGATGCGGGCATCCTGGGCGGCGAGCCGATCGCGGGTTTCAGCGTCGGCGTCCTTCGAAAGGGCAGCGATCGAGGCGGAATGCCAGAAGGCGTTGTCCTGAGCGTAACCACCTGGTTCCAGCCGGAAGACTTCCTTCAGGATCTTCAGGTCGTGCGGGATCGCAAAGGCGTCGCGCGAGTCCTCGTGGCTGAAGAAGTAATAGAAATTGTCGAAGCCGGCCCAGGTGATGGCCGAAAGGCACATGGAGCAGGGCTCGTGCGTCGACAGGAAGATGAGATCACGCGTATCCGGCTTTTCCGCCATCTCGTAGAAACGCTTCAGCGTATGGACTTCGCCATGCCAAAGCGGATTTTCCGTCTCGTTGTTGGTTTCGGCGAGCACCAGAGACAGATCGGACTTGCGCAGGATCGCCGCGCCGAAGACCTTGTTGCCGGCGGCGACACCCTTTTCGGTGAGCGGCAGGATATCCTCTTCGATGACGGTCAAAAGCCGTTCGGCGAGTTCTGGTTTTGTCATGTCACAGGTCTCCGGCAGGTCGTTGACCGCATTTAACGGACGTTGCCCATGCGGCGCAATGGCCGCGCCAAGGTCGGCGATTGAACAGGCTCGGAGATATTTGCTCAAAATGGTGCAGCGCCGAGCAAAACAATACGTGCCTGGAAAGGCATTGAAATTTCTGTTCCTTCAATTGTCGTGCGCCATAAGGGATATTCGCCGCAGCCTGTAGAAGGAACGACCGTCTAGCCATGCCGCAGCAGCTCGCCGTTTTCCCCGCATTCTTTCGCGTCGCGCAAAAGCGCGTGGCGGTTTTCGGCAATGGCGACGAAGCCTTTGCCAAGGTGCGGCTGCTGCTCAACACGGAAGCGTCGATTGTGGTCTTCGCCGACGCACCGGAAGCGGAGTTCGCGCAATACCTTCGTGACCGTGGTATCGAACATATCGCCGCCGCCTTCGCTCCCGAGCAGTTGGACGGCGCCATCCTCGTTTTTGCCGCGACCGGCAATGCCGCCGAGGACCAGCGCATCGTCATCGCAGCGCGCGAACGCAAGATCCCGGCCAATGCCGTCGACCAACCCGATTTCTGCGATTTCTTCACACCGGCGCTCGTCAATCGTGCTCCGGTTGCCGTTGCCATCGGTACCGAAGGGGCGGGGCCGGTTCTGGCGCAGATGATCCGCGCCCAGATCGATCAGCTGCTTTCCCCCTCGCTCGGTGTCGTCGCGTCGCTTGCGGCAAGCTATCGCGAGACGGTCGATCGCCTGGTGCCGCGTGGCGTTGCCCGCCGCCTGTTCTGGCGCCGGTTTTTCCAGGGCCCGGTCGCCGACAAGGTCGCCGGCGGCGATCTGGCTGCCGCCCGCCGCGAGGCGTCGCGTCTTCTCGATGCGCCTGAGAAGGCGAAAGGCCACGTCTGGCTCGTCGGCGCCGGTCCGGGCGCTGAAGACCTGCTGACGCTTCGCGCCCAGCGCGTGATGATGGAAGCCGATGCGATCGTTTATGATGCGCTGGTGCCGCAGGCGATCGTCGATATGGGCCGTCGCGATGCCGAGCGCCTGTCGGTCGGCAAGCGCAAAGGCTGTCACACGAAGTCCCAGGATGAGATCAACCAGTTGCTGGTGACGCTGGCTGCTGAAGGCAAACGCGTCGTCCGTCTGAAGTCCGGTGATCCGCTGGTCTATGGCCGTGCCGGCGAAGAGATGGCGGCGCTGCGCGAAGCCGGCATCAGCTACGAGATCGTTCCGGGCATCACCTCGGCCTTCGCCGCGGCTGCCGATTTTGAATTGCCGCTGACGCTGCGCGGTGTTGCCTCCTCACTGGTCTTCACCACCGGCCATGATTTGACCGGTGAAGTCCTGCCCGATTGGGCGCGGCTTGCGGTCTCCGGAGCGACGATCGCGGTCTACATGGGGCGCACCGTCGCCGCGTCGGTCGCCGGTCGTCTGATGCAGGCAGGCCTTCCGCCGGAAACGACGGTTGCCGTTATCGAGAATGCCAGCCGCGCCGATCGGCGCCTGCTGCACGGCACGCTGCAAGACCTGCCGGATCTCGAAAACCGCAGCGAGCTAGCAGGTCCGGTCATGGTCATCATCGGCGATGCTGTTGCTGGTGCCAATTTCGAGCGGTCCGAACCGCTGGTCGCAGGCAAAGCGCGTGGCGAGAAGAAAAACGTTGAAGACGTCTTCGGGCGCAACGAACAGATTTTGAATTGAGGAAGAGGTCATGGTGAGCAAGGTTTTGACGGCAAATCGACTTTCGGACGGCATCTCCGTCTGGCTGGATGCCGCGGGCAACTGGGTCGAGCAGCTTCAGGACGCCTTCATCGCCCGCCATGCCGAGGCCGTGACGGCGCTCGAAGCCACCGGCAAGCAGGCGTTCGACGACAACAAGGTTGTTGATGCGAACGTCGTCGATGTCGAAGAGGTCAACGGCACGCTTCGTCCGCTGCGCATGCGCGAGCGCATCCGCGCCGAGGGCCCGTCGATCCCGTATGCTGCCGGCTACAATGGCCTTTCCGGCCCGAAACACGCTGCCTGAGGAACCGATACCCGATGTACCGTTACGATGAATTCGACCACGCCTTCGTATCCTCCCGCGTCGAACAGTTTCGCGATCAGGTCGAGCGCCGCCTGAGCGGTGAGCTCGCCGAAGACGCCTTCAAGCCGCTGCGCCTGATGAACGGCGTCTATCTGCAGCTTCACGCCTATATGCTGCGCGTCGCCATTCCCTATGGCACGCTGTCGAGTCGCCAGATGCGCATGCTCGCCCATATCGCGCGCAAGTATGACCGCGGCTACGGTCACTTCACCACGCGCCAGAACATCCAGTATAACTGGCCGCGTCTGTCGGACACGCCGGATATTCTTCAGGAACTCGCAAGCGTCGAGATGCATGCGCTCCAGACCTCTGGCAACTGCATTCGCAACGTCACCGCCGATCACTTCGCCGGTGCAGCGGCCGATGAAGTCGCCGATCCAAGGCCTTACGCCGAAATCCTGAGGCAGTGGTCGAGCGTGCATCCGGAGTTCTCGTTCCTGCCGCGCAAGTTCAAGATCGCCGTCACGGGCGCTGAGCGCGACCGCGCGGCGATCCAGGTTCACGACATCGGCCTGCACCTGAAGAAGGACGAAAACGGCCGCATCGGCTTTGCCGTCTATGTCGGCGGTGGCCAGGGCCGCACGCCGATGATCGCCAAGAAGATCCGCGACTTCCTGCCGGAAGAGGATCTGCTCTCCTACACGACCGCGATCATGCGCGTGTACAACCTGCACGGCCGCCGCGACAACAAGTACAAGGCCCGCATCAAGATCCTCGTGCACGAAACCGGTGCCGAAGAACTCTCGCGTCAGGTCGAGGTCGAATTCGCGGCGCTGAAGGACACCGAACTGAAGCTGCCGGAGACGGACATCCAGGCGATCTCCGCCTATTTCGCGCCGCCGGCCCTCGAAAGCCGCGCCGAAGGCTGGGAGAGCCTCGCGCGCTGGAAGAAGACCGATCCGGAATTTTCCCGCTGGGTGCAGCAGAACGTGCAGCCGCACAAGCACCCGGACTACGGCATGGTGACGATCTCGCTGAAGCCGATCGGCGGCATTCCGGGCGACGCCAGTGACGCGCAGATGGATGCCGTTGCCGATATCGCCGAGGAATATGCCTTCGACGAAATCCGCGTCAGCCACGAGCAGAACCTGATCCTGCCGCATGTGGCGCTGGCCGATCTCGAGCCGGTCTACCGCGCGCTGGTCGCGTCCGGTCTTGCCACCGCCAATGCCGGGCTGATTACCGACATCATCGCCTGTCCTGGGCTGGACTACTGCGCGCTTGCCAATGCGCGCTCTATCCCGGTGGCGCAGGAGATTTCCACCCGCTTCGGTGCGCCGGAGCGTCAGGCCGAGATCGGCGAGCTGAAGATCAAGATCTCCGGCTGCATCAATGCCTGCGGTCATCACCACGTCGGCCATATCGGCCTGCTTGGCGTTGAAAAGAAGGGTGCGGAACTCTATCAGATCACGCTTGGCGGCTCCGGCGACGAGAACACCTCGATCGGCGAGATCATCGGCCGCGGCTTCGAGCCCGAAAAGGTGACCGACGCCGTCGAGACGATCGTCGACACCTATCTGGGACTGCGCCGCGACAGGGACGAGACCTTCCTCGAAGCCTATCGCCGCGTCGGCCCACAACCCTTCAAGGATGCGCTCTACGGCAGCGCGCAGGAAGCTGCCTGAGGCTCCGAGGAACAGACATGATGAAAATCTGGAAGGAAACCGGTTTCGTGGGCGATGATCCCTGGATCATCGAGACGGAGGAAACCAAGGCAGGCTCGAACGAGAAGGCGATCGTCGGTCTCGACGCCTTCCTTGCCAAGGTCGCAGACAGCGACGAAACCGGTCTCGGTGTGGTCATCGCGCCGGCCGACGACGTGACGAAGCTTGCACCACACCTCGATCGCCTGGCGTTGGTGGCGGTCGCGTTCCCGGCGTTCAACGATGGCCGTGCCTTCAGCCATGCATCGCTGCTGCGCGCGCGTCTCGGCTTTAGCGGCGAGGTGAGGGCGGTCGGCGACGTGCTGATCGACCAGATCCCGCTGATGCTGCGTTGTGGCGTCCAAAGCTTCGCTGTCAGCAATGCAACGGCGCTGAAGCGTCTTTCAGAAGGACGCCTGCCGGGCATTGCCGTGCACTACCAGCCAACCGCCAAGCCCACGACCGACGCTAAATCCTATAGCTGGCGGCGGGTATCATAGGGTAGGGTTGGCCGCGACAGTGTGAAGCACGCCGAAATTCCCAAAAGCGACTATATTTGGAAGAGATTTCCTTTCAACAAGGCGCAGCTTGGAATATCGGCTTATTGTTGATAGACAGGGTCATCATTTACAGGACTTGTAGCTAAGATGAATGCTCCGGCAAAAACGGAAGATTTCGCGATCCAGGCACCGGCAGGCGTCTACGTCGAGACGGTGACCAGCGTTGAACACTATACGGATCGGCTCTTCCGCTTCCGCATGACCCGCCCTGCCGAATTCCGCTTCCGCTCGGGCGAATTCGCGATGATCGGCCTGATGGTCGGCGACAAGCCGGTCTATCGCGCCTATTCGATCGCCAGCCCCGCCTGGGACGAAGAACTCGAATTCTTCTCGATCAAGGTGCCGGATGGCCCGCTGACCTCGCACCTGCAGGGGATCAAGCCGGGCGACAAGGTGCTGATGCGCAAGAAGCCGACTGGTACGCTGGTGCTTGATGCGCTGGTTCCCGGCCGCCGTCTCTACATGTTCTCGACCGGCACCGGCATTGCACCCTTCGCAAGCCTGATCCGTGATCCCGAGACCTATGAAAAGTTCGAGGAAGTCATCCTCACGCACACCTGCCGTGACGTCGCCGAGCTGAAATACGGCTTCGATCTGGTCGAGGAAATTCGCAACCACGAATTCTTGAACGAGATCGTCGGCGACAAGCTGCGCCACTATGCGACCGTGACCCGCGAGGAGTTCCCGTTCAAGGGCCGCATCACCGACCTGATGGTCAACGGCAAGTTCTTCTCCGATCTCGGCCTGCCGCCGCTCGATCCGGCTGTCGATCGCGGCATGATCTGCGGCTCGACCGCGATGCTGAAGGACACCAAGGAAATCCTCGAGGCCGCAGGTCTCACCGAAGGCGCCAACAACAAGCCGGCCGAATTCGTGATCGAACGCGCCTTCGTCGGCTGACCCTTTTTTGTGCAATTTATCGTTTGAGGGGCGCGCCGAGGGTGCGCCCCTCGTCGTTTAAGGCGAAATGCCATCGAGCTATGCGTCGGCGGTAGCTCCGCCTTTCCCATTCTGCGTACCGCCCTGCAGTCCCAGCGGCTATCGTGCTCCTGCAAATCTTCATAGCGTGCGCACGCAGACATGCGAAAATAGGCGCACGACGAACCAAGCCCGCGCCGTCCTGATATGAGCCTCGTGGGCCATTTCTGGGAGTGCCCGATGAGCCATGTTTCACCAACCGACCTGGAAGCCAGGATCCGCTGCAAACCGCTGCGTGATCGCATCGCCACGCCGGAAGAAGCGGCCGCGCTGATCAAGGACGGCATGACCATCGGCATGAGCGGCTTCACCAAGGCCGGCGACGCGAAGGCCGTGCCGCTTGCCATGGCCGAACGGGCCGCTCGGGAGAAGTTTCGCATCACGCTGATGACGGGCGCCTCGCTCGGTCATGACATCGACAAGACCCTGACGGAGGCGGGAGTTCTTGCCCGGCGCCTGCCGTTTCAGTCGGATCCGGTTCTGCGCGCTGCGATCAACCGCGGTGAGGTGATGTTCATCGACCAGCATCTGTCGGAGACCGTGGAGCAGTTGCGCTCCGGCCAGATCAGTCCCATCGACTATGCGGTGGTCGAGGCGGTGGCGATCACCGAAGACGGCGGCATCGTCCCGTCGACCTCGGTCGGCAATTCCGCAAGCTTCGCGATCCTGGCGAAGAAAGTGATCGTCGAACTCAATCTCAGCCATAGTCCCGAACTCGAAGGCCTGCACGATATCTTCATTCCGGCGAAGCGCCCGAGCCGCACGCCAATCCCGGTCGTCGCCTGCGACAGCCGCGCCGGTTCACCCTACATCCCCGTCGATCCCGAGAAGATCGTTGCCATCGTCGTCACCGAGAAGGAGGACAGCGCTGCGCGGATTTCGCCGCCGGATGCGGAAACGACGGCGATCGCGGGGCATCTGATCGGCTTCCTGGAAGAGGAGGTGCGCAAGGGGCGGCTCGACATGACGCTCAATCCGCTGCAGGCCGGCATCGGCGTCATCGCCAATTCGGTGCTGAGCGGCCTCGTCGACAGCCCGTTCCATGATCTGCGCATGTATAGCGAGGTGCTGCAGGACAGCACGTTCGAGCTTTTCGAAGCGGGCAAGCTGAGCTTTGCCTCGGCGTCATCGATGACGCTGTCCAGCGCCTGGGCCGATCGGGTGTTTCGCAATATCGGCGCCTACAAGGACAAATTGGTGCTCCGTCCGCAGGAGGTGAGCAACCACCCGGAGATTATCCGTCGCCTGGGCGTCATCGGCATCAACACGGCGCTCGAATTCGATATCTACGGCAACGTCAACTCGACCCATGTCGGCGGCACCGACATGATGAACGGTATCGGCGGCTCCGGCGATTTCGCCCGCAACGCCTTCCTGTCGATCTTCGTCGCCAAGTCGGTTGCCAAGGGCGGGGCGATTTCATCCGTGGTGCCGATGGTCTCCCATGTCGACCACACGGAGCACGACGTCGATATCCTGGTGACCGAACACGGCCTTGCGGATCTGCGCGGCCTGGCGCCGCGCGAGCGCGCGCCCGCCATCATCGAGAACTGCTGCCATCCGGCCTATCGGGCGCTCCTGTCGGATTACTTCAGCCGCGCCGTTTCTACCCGCGGCGGACAAACGCCGCACATTCTGGAAGAGGCTTTCGACTGGCATGTACGTCGGCTGAAGACCGGCAGCATGATGCCGGCGGCCTGAAGTGCTTCGACGAAACCAGTGCGAAAGCAATCGCTTGCAGTGGTTTCTTTTGGCGGGGCCAATGTTTCTTCAGGCGTCTGACAGGTAGCTCATCAGCTCAGCCATCGCGGCCGATGCGCCTTCCGCATCGGCCCGCTCGATCGCATCGATCACCGTGACGTGGCGGCGGACCGAACCGGCCATCTTTTCGGGCGAGGACGAAGCAAACCAGATGCGGCGGGCATGTGTCTGCAGCGGCGCAAGCGCTGCAGTCAGGAACCGGTTCGGGCAGGCTTCTTCCATCAGTTCGTCGAACACTTTGTCGGCGACGAGAAAGCCCTCCATATCGCCTGCCTCGAGGCAGGCGGCCATCTCCGCGCCGCAGGCTTTCATCGCGCTTCTGTCTTCGGCGCTTGCGTGCGCTGCGACCAGAGCGGCCGCAAGCGGCTCCAGCTTCTGGCGCGTCTGCATGACATGCACCTGGTCGTCCGGCCGGATCGTGGTGATTTGCAAGCCGACGCGGGGACGGATATCCATGAGACCCTGCCAGGCCAGCTTCTGGATCGCCTCGCGAACCGGTGTTCGCCCAAGCCGGGCAAGTTCGATCAGCTGTCTCTCGGTGACCAGGGCGCCGGGCGCGAGCTTCAACGTGACGATCAGGCGTTCGAGCGCGAGGTAGGCGAGGTGAGCCTGGGATTGCGGTGACATGCCGTTCCTTTGGTGCTGATATATCAGCAGCTTGCACGAATTCCTGCAGCCAGGCAAGCGCCCAGATTGTCCGGATTTACGCCTGTCACAAGCGGCGGTTTTCCGACGCGCACGATAAAATAAGTGAATGCTTAAAAAATACGAATTTCAAAGGCATGAATAAGCGAACCTCATAGGACGTTTCCAATCGGAATCGTGTTGACGAACCGAAAGGTGCTTGCCACTCTCCCAACAAGGCCCGCACACGAAAGAGGTGTGAAGGCCGTTGCGGCAAGAACCTGGTTGCTGTTTCCTTGGTCGTAGGCGATCGAAGGCAACAGGCACAAGGTTGGGCAACAACCGTCAGCCATCGGCGTTGAGGGGCGCAAGATGCAAGTGGGCGCGTTTCTGGTCTGGTCCTTGATGGCATTTGCGGCGCTGCTGGCCGTACCCGCAGTCAGTCACACCAATGCATTGACGACGTTTTCGCTGATGGCCTCCTCTGCCGCCTTCGTCGGCATGGCGGTCGCCCAGTTCATGGCCGCGCGCCCGCCGTTCGTAGAAGCGCTCTTTGGTGGCCTCGACCGCGTCTATCACTTTCACCGCAGGATCGGCATTTCGGTGCTGTGCCTCATCCTCGTGCACTATTTCCTGAAACCCGACTTCAAGGGCCTGGCGCTGACGAGCGGTCTGAACCAGCTTGCGGCATCCGCAGGAAAATACGCATTCTACGGTTTCGTCGTTCTGCTCGTTCTCAGCATCGTCAAGATCATCCCGCGGACGAAGATCGAGATTCCGTACCATCTGTGGCGGTATACGCACCGCTTCATCGGCCTGCTTTTCATCATGGTCGCCTTCCATCAGATGTTCATCAAGCGTCCCTATGACGGCACCGCGCTTCTGGCTGTCTATCTCAACATGTTCGCGACGCTTGGCATCCTCAGCTATGCCTATACCCAGCTGCTGCCCTGGCTGCGAACCCGCCGCTACGAGGTCTTCGATGTCGCCCGCGAGGACGGGGCGACGGTGATTGCGGCGCGGCCGCTGCGGCGTGCCCTGCGCGCCAAGCCCGGGCAGTTCGGTTTTCTGCGGGTGCTGAAGCCAGGGCTGCGTGAGCCGCATCCGTTCACGATTGCCGGTATCGAACCTGACGGCATCGTGCGCTTCGCGATCAAGCCGCTTGGCGATTACACCCAGGCCCTGCGCGACAGTATCGCTGTCGGTGACCGGCTGAAGCTCGAGGGCGGTTATGGCCGCTTCAACCACCGCCGTGGCGGCAAGAAGCAGATCTGGCTCGCCGGCGGCATCGGCGTCACGCCGTTCCTGGCGATGGCGCGGCATCTGACGGGCCAAGAAGGGCAGGACATCCACATGGTCTATTGCGTGCGCGATCGGCGCGAGGCGATCGGCCTGGAAACCTTCGAGGGGCAGGCCGGAAAGCTCGGCAACTTCACGTTTGTCCTGCACGACAGCTCCGTGGACGGGCGCTTGGACGCGGCCAAGCTTGCGAGCGGCAGCGCGATCGATCCGGCGGACGCCGATCTCTGGTTCTGCGGTCCGCCACCCCTCAGGGAGGCGATCGTCAAGGGCCTGAAAGATCTCGGCAAGCGGCCGAAGCGGGTTGAATTCGAGCAATTTCAGTTTCGATAGTGCAGCAGATTTCAGTAGCGATTCTATTGTTTTAGGGAGTGGGTTTCATGCGCGGTCTGCAGAGAAAGCGAGAAGGCGCCTCGTTCTTGTCCGGGTTTATCCGTGGATCTTTGGCCGCTTCATTCGCGGCGCTGGTCGCCGTCTCGCTCTGTCCCGCTAGCGCCTCGGCGCGCGATGCCTTCGCGGAAGATGCCTTCTCCACCTACAAGGCCAATGTCGACAACGGCAAGTACATGTTCAACGCCGCAGGCTGCGGCGCCTGCCACGGCTCCGGCGACAACACCGAACTGCTATCGGGCGGCATGGAGATGAAGACGGCGATCGGCACCTTCTATGCGCCGAACATATCGCCACACGCCAATGGCATCGGCGGCTGGACCAACGCGCAGTTTTTGAACGCCGTGCTGGTCGGTCTCGACCGGGAGGGCAACAACCTCTATCCGGTCATGCCCTACACCTCCTATGGCGGCATGAAGCCGGAGGATGCGCTCGACATCAAGGCCTACATCGAGACGTTGCCCCAGGCGGATGCGGCGTCCAAGGAGCATGAGATAGCCTTCCCCTTCAGTCGCCAGACGACGATCACGCTCTGGAAGCGCAGTCACTTCACGGTGCCGGCCTACCAGCCGCGCGAGGAGACGCAAGCCGAGCGCGGTCGCTATCTGGTCGAGAATGTCGGCGGCTGCGGCGATTGCCACACGCCGCGCACCACGACCTACGGGCTCGACCTGGAGCGCGCCTATGAGGGGGAAAAGGATTTGAGCGGCGCGGTCGCGCCCGACATCAGCAAGGCGAAGATGGCCGGTCTTGCCTCGCCCGACGTTTTCACCAAGGGCTTGATCGAGGAAGGCAAGAAGCTCTCGGGCGCGCCGATCAGCGATCCGGTGATGCGGCGTATCGCCAAGGGGCTGGGCGTTCTTTCGGACGACGATCGCCGTGCGATCTATGCCTTCCTTGCCGATCGCGAGGTAAAGGCGCCGGCGCCGGTGGCGCAATCGGTCACGGCCGTCTGCAAGGAGAGCACGGCGACCGAAGCGCTGGGCGGCGGCAATGCGGCGCTTGCGCAACAGGCCGATGCCTTCATCGGCAGATATTGCCGCAATTGCCACGGACCGGGCGAGAGTTCGCAAGGGAGCTACCCGGCAGGCGACCTCGCTTCGATTGCCGCCGACGCAAACTTCGTGACCCCCGGTGACGCCTCGAAGTCACGGCTCTACGCGACTGTCGTCAGCGGCCGCATGCCGCTCGGCAAGCGGCCCTCTGCCGAGGAGATCAAGGTCCTGGAGGACTGGATCAACGCTCTGAACGAAAAGAGCCTGCCGCAGACGGTCGCCGCGAAACCGGCGCGCGCCCGTCCGATGTTGGGTTATGGCCAGTTCGTCGACGCGGCGCTGAAGGACATCGAGACGGTCAGCGCCCTCGACCGCCCTTACATGCGCTACTTCTCCTATCGCGACCAGTACAACGGCATGATGGGCTGCGAGGACGACCAGACATTCATGAAACGGATGGACGTGCTTGCCGGCGGCTTCAAGAAGCTTCTGAATTCGCTTTCCTACGGGCCGAAACTGGTGTTGCCGACAGAGGTCGACGGCACCAACGGCTTGCTGGTGCGCGTCGATCTGCGCGAACTGCAATGGGATACGGCGGACTATGACTTCCTGATCAAGCGCTACTTCTATGGGATCGATCCCGACAGCGACGCGTCGCTTTCGGCGCTCTCCAAGAAAACGGCGACGCAACTGCCGATCATGCGGGTCGACTGGTTCATGAGCAACGGCGCGCGGCCGGAGATCTACAACCGTCTGATGAAGTTGCCGACCCAGATCGCCGAACTCGAAAGGCGCTTCAAGATCGACGTCGCCGGCAACATTCGCAGGCACGACGTGCTGCGGGCCGGGTTTGCCGACGGATCGTCCGGGGTTTCCGACCACAACCGCATGCTCGAGCGGCACGACAGGCCGTTCGGCGGCTACTACTGGAAGTCCTATGATTTTGGCGGCGACGTCGGCAAGCAGGTGCTGAAGCGTTTCCCGCACGGGCCGAGGGAGTTGGCGCCGCTCGATGCGGGCCTCGTGCCGTTCGAGCATGACGGTGGCGAGATGATCTTCTCGTTGCCGAACGGCCTGCAGGGCTACTACCTCTCGACATCAGCTGGAAAGCAGCTCGACGTCGGGCCGACGACGATCGTGTCGTTCCGTAAGCGACCGATCGGCAAGGGTGTCGAGATCATCAATGCGCGGTCCTGCGTCGATTGCCACGCCGACGGTATCCTTTCGAAGCGTGATCAGTTGCGCGAGCAGATCGAGACATCGACGCTCTTCAGCAAGGACCAGCAGGATGTACTGCTTGCGATGTATGTGAAGCAGGAGGAACTGGACGAAACCTATCGCAGGGACCGGGAGCGCTTCGTCAACGCGCTGAAGGTGCTCGGCGTCACCGAGCCAACGCCCGATGGTGGCCTCCAGAGCAAGCACGCGCCGGGCGAGGCCGAGATCATCACCTACTTCGCCGACAAGTACGAGGACGAACTCGATTTCGATGCCCTGGCGGCCGAGTTCGACATGACGCCTAAGCAATTCTCCGAGGCGATCAAGCGGGTTACGAACACCGATGTCCTGCGCCTCGGGATCGACTGGGTGACGACGCTGGAAGCCGGCGGCACCATTCCGCGCAACGAGGTCGAGCAGCAATATGCGTTGCTGATGGCGCCGCTCACCCAGCGGCGTCCGCTCGACACGACGGCGATCAACGTTGCCGGTTCCGAGCCGATGGCGGACGCCAGGCCGCAGTCGATCGCCGCCGCCGTGCCGGACTATCGCAAGGACGATGCGGGGGCTGACCACAAGCTCGAACTGGCACTGAACGTGAAGTCGACGACAGCGAAGGTCGGCGACGAGCTTTCCTTCGAACTCACTGCCAACCAGGCCTGCGAACTGCAGATCCTCTATGTCGAGGAGAACGGCAATGTCGAGGTCATCCCCGACGTCATGATCGGCAACACCACGCTTAAGCCGGGCGAGCGGCGCCTGATCCCGCAGCCGGGCACAGGCACGCTCACCTTCGACACGCCGGCGCCGGCCGAAACGATGCTGGCCTTCTGTCGCGCCGGCGGCCTCGGAGACCAGAGGCTGACGGTGGAAAAGGCACGGCAGTATGTCGCGACGTCGCGGTTGCCGCCGACGCGGGGGCTGGCGATCAACCTGGCCAAGCGGGCGCAGGGCGATGCCGGTGCCAGCAGTGTTCAGATGGTGACGTTCGAGATCAAGGATTGATGGGCGAGCCATGGTTCAGCTACGGGCATTTCTCCTCGCTTCGGCCGCTTTGGCGGTCTTCACCGCGCCGGCCATGGCCTGCGACGGCCTTCGTCTGGCTTCGGAGGCGTTGAACCGCGCCGACGAGGCCGGCACCAAGGTGGCGGCCGATCCCATAAACATGAAGGGCTGCTCGGCGACCGAGATCGCGCTGACCCGGCGCGTCGTGGCGCTCGCAACCTTCAACCGCATTGCAGCGGCGGTGGGGTACGGCGCCAAGCTTGAGACCTTCGAAGCGGAGCTGACGGCCGCAAGCCGCGACGCCGGCGGCCCCTGGCAGATCCTCGACGCACTGGGCGACATCAAGCGCGAGCGCAAGGATTACGCCGCCGCGGCGACAGCCTATCAGCAGGCACTGGAGGATGCGGCAAGCGAGGAGCTGACGCCCGATTGGATGGCGCCGGACAAGGCCTATATCGAGCGGCTGGATCGCCTGGCCTCGGAAATGCGGCTCGCCGCAACCAAGCCGGTCAAGCTCGCCGCGCGCGGCGCCTGCAGGTTTTCCTATCGCGGCGTCTCGATCCGGAAGAAGGCGACGCCGGTGCGCTATGTCTTCGGCACGGCCGAGTTCACGCCTGAAGGTCTCGAGTCGGCCAAGGATCTGTTCGAATGCCTGAAGTCGGCAAAGCCGCCCGCAATCACCCTGATCGGTCACACCGACCCGGTCGGCACGCCAGAAGCGAACATGGTCTTGTCGATCGCCCGTGCCGAGGCCCTGGCGCATTACCTTGTCGATGCAGGCTATCCCGGCACCTGGACCGTTGTCGGCAAGGGCGAGGAGGAGCCGTTCAAGCCGGACGATCCGAGTGCCTATGACGAGATGATGCTGAACCAGCTCGACCGGCGGGTGGAAGTGGATGTGGGCAAGTGAAGGGGCTGCGCGAAATCCTGTTGGCGACAGGCTTGATCGCCTTGCCTGCATCCGTCGCCACCGCGGCGACCTCGGCGCTTGTTGTCGGCGTCGATGTCTATCCGCACGAAGTGAGCCTCGACGGCGCGGTCAAGGATGCGCTCGATGTGGCGCAGGCGCTGAAGGCGGCTGACGTCGGCCCGATCCGCCAGTTCGTCAATGAGCAGGCAACGAAGGCGGCCATACGCTCCGCCTGGATCGATTTGGTCGCGGGTGCGACGCGCGGCGATACGATCGTCTTCACCTATGCCGGGCACGGTGCGCAGATGCCGGAGCTGGTCGCCGGCAGCGAGGAAGACGGGCTCGACGAATTTCTGGAATTGCCGGGCTTCGACCGGGCACGTGCCGAGGAGACGGCGAGCGAAATCATCGTCGACAACGAACTCAGCGCCTGGTTCGCGGAGGCGGAAGCCAAGGGCATTCACGTGCTGTTCGTCTCCGACAGCTGCTATTCCGGCGGCATGAACCGCTCGATCTCCGGCAAGACGCGGCTGGCGCCGATGGTGCGCGCCAAGGTGCCGCCGCCGTCGAAGGAGGCGCTGTCCGGCGCCAAGGTGAGGGATGTGGAGCTGTCGCAGGTGACGATCCTCGCCGCATCGCTCGAAAGCCAGCCGACGCCGGAGGTGGTGATCGGCGGCGAGCCGCGCGGCGCCCTGAGCTGGAGCTTTGCCCGTGCATTGGAAGGCGCCGCCGATCGCGACGGTGACGGTCGGATTTCGCGGGTCGAACTCGAAGACTATGTGTTTTCCAACGTCAAGCTGCAATCGGAAGCCTTGCAGGTGCCGAACTTCACGCCACAGTTGGCGCGCTCCGACAAGGAGATCGTGCTGTCCCTGCCGCGCAGCGCCAAGTTCGGCGTGGCGCCAACAGCGAGTGGCACGAAGCAGACGCTGAAGTCGCCACGCGAAACCGGATGGACGGGTACGCTGCCATTGCGCGTCGTCGGTGAGATGCCTGATCTTGCCAATATCGGCGGCGATGGCATGCCCTATCGGTGGGAGGCAGCATCCGGGGTCTTCTATACGCCGAACGGAGACGTCGCCGCCGAACATGTCGCGCCCGAAAGGCTCCAGGGCGTGGTCGACAAATTCGTCCTGGTGGATTTTCTGAAGGCGCTGGCGGCGCAGAGCCCGGGGGCCGTTTCGCTAAAACCCGTCAAGGACATCTATTTTGCCGGCGACCGCCTGAATGTGGAGGCGCCGCAGGGCGGCTATGCCAACATGCTGGTCTTCAACCTCGCCAACACAGGTGAAGCGCAGCTGCTCGACGTGCAGATTGCCGGAAGCGAAAGCCATGCCTTCAAGCTGCGTGACCTGGAAGTGGTCAAACCCTTCGGCGCGGACCATCTGGTCGCCATCGCGACCAATGCGCCTGTCGATGCGATCGCGGCCGCCTTCGCCAATTCGAACCTCGATGCTGCGGCGTTGCTGCGCTTGCTCGAAACGCGCCTGGAGGGGAGCGAAAGTACGATTGCCGTTCAACCGCTTTACACGAGAGGTCAGGGCCAATGAGCGCGAGCCTGAGATCGTGGGTGTTGTTCTTCCATATCCTTGCGTGTTTCACGCTGCTCACCGCTCCTGCCGTCGCCGGCGATCGGGCATTGCTGATCGGGGTCGGCAACTATCAGAACCTGCCGGCGGAGTTTTCGCTGCCGGGGCCGGCAAACGACCTCATCGCGATGCAAAAGCTGCTTACGGAACGGCTCGGCTTCGACAGTACGTCGATCCGCGTGCTGAAGGACGGGCAGGCGACCAGAGCGGAAATCCTGTCATCCATGAACGGCTGGCTTGTCGATGCGACCAAGCCCGGCGATCGCGTCTATCTCTATTTTTCAGGCCACGGCCTGCAGGTGACGGATGCGGATGGCGATGAGGCGGATGGGCTGGATGAAGCGATTGCGCCTGCCGACATCGCTGCCGGCGAAACGGATTGGAAAGGCGCTGTCCTCGACGACGAGATCGATGCGGTGCTGGAGCGCCTGAAGGGGCGCGCGGTGACGGTCGTGATCGATGCCTGTCACTCCGGCACGATCTCCCGGTCGCTGTCCGAGGACATTGCGAAACCTATCGACGGCGCCCGCTTTCTCCCGCGTCCCGATGCCAAGCCGGTCGAGCAGGCGCTGACCCGCGGCCTTCGGATCGATCTTGCCCTCGTCGACAAGACGAAGCTCGTGGAAGCCGGGGTGACCGCCTGGAGCGCGGCGGCGCCCTATCAGGTCGCCTGGGACGATGCCCGGCTTCCGACTGCGGATCGGCATGGTGTTTTCACAGCAGCCTTCGTCGCCGGCCAGACCGGCAACGCTGCCGATGCCAATGGCAACGGATTGACGAGCAACGCCGAGCTTCTGGAGTATGTAAAGGCGCAATCTGCGTCCTACTGCGCCTCGCAGGAAGAATGCGGCAATCTCGACCCGCAACTGGACGGCAAGCCCGAGGCGCTCGGCGACAGCGCGATGGTGCCGGAAAAGCGCGATGCGGATGGCAACGGGCAGGGCGCGGACCAGAACGCGAACACCCCGGATGCGGCGGTGCCGGTCTATCAGGCGGTCAACGCCATCGATGCCATCGGTGATATCATCGGCAAGAGCGAAGCCGCCGATGTCATGCTCTCGATCGATAGGCCGACCACCATGAAGGCCGGTGAGGTCTTCAAACTGACGGTCAACAGCCGCACGGCCGGCAATCTCCTGCTTTTCGATGTCAGCGGCCAGGGCAAGGCAACACAGATATTTCCCAACGAGTTTGCGCAAAAGATCACGACGCTGGCGCCGGGCGTGCCGCTGACCTTGCCGGATGAATATTACGGCTTCGATTTCGAGGCATCGGGTGAGGGGGACGGCATTTTCGTTGCGCTTGTCGTCAGCGATGCGGTCGACCTGAGCGATCTTGCGCCAATGTCGCGGGGCCTCAAGGTGGAGGTCGATGCGCGCGAGACCTTGAGCGAGATCGTCGCGCGGCTGCAGAAGAACTGGACCGAGGATCTCGACACGCGCGGCATCCACTGGTCGGTTGGCACCCTGCGCTATCGCGTCGAGTAGGATCGAGAACGGCTAGGACGAAAAAACCCGCCTCGATGAGGCGGGCTTCTTTTCGTGTCGTCTCGGCCGATCCTAGTGCAGGATCTGGCTGAGGAAAAGCTTGGTGCGCTCGTGCTGCGGATTGTCGAAGAACTCGGCCGGCGAGTTCTGCTCGACGATCTGGCCCTGGTCCATGAAGATTACGCGGTTGGCCACCTGGCGTGCGAAGCCCATTTCGTGGGTCACGCACAGCATGGTCATGCCTTCTTCGGCGAGCGACACCATGGTGTCGAGCACTTCCTTGACCATTTCCGGGTCGAGCGCCGAGGTCGGCTCATCGAAGAGCAGGATCTTCGGCTTCATGCACAGCGAACGGGCGATCGCCACGCGCTGCTGCTGGCCGCCCGAAAGCTGGCCCGGATACTTGTTGGCCTGTTCGGGGATTTTGACGCGCTTCAGGAAGTGCATCGCGATTTCTTCGGCCTGCTTCTTCGGCATCTTGCGCACCCAGATCGGCGCAAGCGTGCAGTTTTCGAGGATCGTCAGGTGCGGGAAGAGGTTGAAGTGCTGGAATACCATGCCGACTTCGCGGCGCACTTCGTCGATCTTCTTCAGATCGTTGGTGAGCTCGATGCCGTCGACGACGATCTTGCCCTTCTGGTGCTCTTCGAGGCGATTGATGCAGCGGATCATCGTCGACTTGCCGGAGCCCGACGGGCCGGCAATGACGATGCGCTCGCCCTTCATAACCTTCAGGTTGATGTCACGAAGGACGTGGAAGTCCCCGTACCACTTGTTCATTCCAGTGATTTCGACCGCAACATCCGTTGCGGAAACAGTCATTTTGGAAGCAGTGGCTGCGTTTGCCATGCGATCCTCCCCTCATTTTATCGTTTATGGGCCGTGTCGAGCACGCGTTCCATGAAACCTGAATAGCGCGACATACCAAAGCAGAAAAGCCAGAATATGAAGCCAGCGAAAATTAGCCCTGAGATCGGCGTCACCGAAGAGGCCCAGTTGGCGTCCGTGAAGTTGAAGCGGACGATGCCGAGCAGGTCGAACATGCCGATGATCGACACCAGTGACGTGTCCTTGAAGAGGCCGATGAAGGTGTTGACGATGCCCGGAATCACGAGCTTCAGCGCCTGTGGCAGCACGATGAGGTTCATCTTCTGCCAGAAGCTGAGACCGAGGGAATCCGCGCCCTCATACTGCCCCTTCGGGATAGCCTGGAGGCCGCCGCGCACCACTTCGGCCATGTAGGCCGAGGCGAAGAACGACACGCCGATCAGTGCACGCAGGAACTTGTCGAAGGTGACGCCCTGCGGCAGGAACAGTGGCAGCATGACGCTCGCCATGAAGAGCACGGTGATCAGTGGGATGCCGCGCACCAGTTCGATGAAGGCGGTGCAGAGCATCTTGATCACAGGCATATGCGATCGCCGCCCCAGTGCCAGAAGAATGCCGAGTGGCAACGACACGGCAATACCGACGAACGAAAGGATGAGCGTCACCATCAGACCGCCCCAGAGCGGCGTCTCGACGTAGGTCAGTCCGAACCAGCCGCCGGGAAGCAGGATCAAGGAAATGATCGGCAGCACGGCGAAGAGCAGGATGGCGTTGATGCCCTTGAAGGGAGCCTTCGGGATCAACATCGGAATGAGGAAAAGCACGAAGAGGATGCCGACCAGCGTCGGTCTCCAACGCTCATCTAGCGGGTAGCGGCCGTAGGCGAATTGGTCGAGTTTTGCGTTGACGAAGGCCCAGCACGCACCGCTCCAGCCATCCGGCTGCGAGCCTCCTTGAGCAACCGTGGCGCAAACGCCACGGCCGCCGCCGGTCCAGGCGGCGTCGATGAAGAGCCACTGGATGGCCGGAGGCACGAGCCACGCAAGCGCAAGCAGGCTGACGATGGTGAGCACCGCATCCTTTGGCGTCGCGAACAGGTTTTCGCGCAGCCAATGGACGATGCCACCTTCGGCGACCGGCGGGGCGGACCCTTCGATCATTGAGGTACGGACAAAAGTTGCCTGGTGTGTGTTCATGATCTTATCTCTCCACCAGGGCCATGCGGGCATTGAACCAGTTCATGAACAGCGACGTCGCAAGGCTCAGCGACAAGTAGACGACGATCCAGATCGTGACGATCTCGATCGATTGTCCTGTCTGGTTGAGGATTGTGCCACCGACGGCGACAAGATCCGCGTAACCGATCGCAACGGCGAGCGACGAGTTCTTGGTAAGGTTCAAATACTGGCTGGTGAGCGGCGGAATGATGATCCGGAGCGCTTGCGGAACCACCACCAGTCGTGTCGTCAGGCCGGGGCGTACACCGAGCGCGTGCGCGGCTTCCGTCTGCCCCTTGGATACGCCGCGGATGCCGGCACGCACGATCTCGGCTATGAAGGCGGCCGTGTAGAACGAGAGCGCCAGGAACAGCGACAGGAACTCCGGTCCGATGACCGAGCCGCCGGTGAGGTTGAATTTGCCGGCGACGGGGACGTCGAAGGTGATAGGCGATCCCGTGGCAAGGAAGACCAACAACGGCAGACCGATGATCAGGCCGAGCGACGCCCAAAGAACCGGGAAACGCTGTCCGGTGGCCTCCTGCTTCTTGCGCGCATAGCGTGACAGGAGGAAGCTGGCGACGATCGCGAGGACAAAGGCTAGAACCGTGTACAGCGAACCGTCGCCAAAGATCGGCTTGGGAAAGGCAAGGCCGCGGTTGTTGAGGAACATGTTGAGCGGCAGTGCTGCCGATTCACGCGGCTGCGGCAGGATCGCCAGGACGCCGCTGTACCAGAAGAAGATGACCAGCAGCGGCGGGATGTTGCGGAAGATCTCGACATAGGCGAGCGACAGCTTGGCGATCAGCCAGTTGTGCGACAGGCGGCCGATCCCGACTGCAAAGCCGATGATGGTGGCGGTGAAAATACCGCAGACGGCGACCAGCAATGTGTTGAGCAGGCCGACGACAAGTGCGCGCTGATAGGTGGAATCGCTGGTATAGGCGATCAGTGACTGCCCGACGTCAAAACCGGCGCGTCCATTGAGGAAGCCGTAACCGGAAGCGATGTTCGCCCGTTTGAGATTCTCGATCGTGTTGTCGGCCACCCAATAGACGAAGGCCCCGAGTAGGACGACGGTAATAACCTGATAAAAGATGCCGCGGACCTGCGGGTCGTTGATGATCGACCCCGACGGTTTCGATTTTTCAGGCGTAGTTGTGACGCCAATCGCCATGCAATGCCTCTTTCCCCTTTTCACCCTTTTGGGTGTTTTTATCGTTGGGATGGGGAAGCAGTTGTCCGCTTCCCCGGTATTTTCGGTTCGCTTTAGCGGACCGGAGGAGCGTACTGGATGCCGCCCTTGTTCCACAGCGCGTTGAGGCCGCGCTCGATCTTGAGCGGGCTGCCGGCGCCGATGTTGCGGTCGAAGACTTCGCCGTAGTTTCCGACGGCCTTGATCACGTTCACGGCCCATTCGTTGGTGAGGCCGAGGTCGGTGCCGATCTTCGAGTCAGCTTCGACGCCGAGGAAGCGCTGAACGTCCGGGTTGGTGGACTTCTTCATTTCTTCGACGTTGGCCTGGGTGACGCCGAACTCTTCAGCCTGGATCAGCGCGTAGTGAACCCAGCTGACGATATCGAACCACTGGTCGTCACCCTGGCGCACGGCCGGGCCGAGCGGCTCCTTCGAGATGATTTCCGGCAGGATCATGTGATCGTCCGGCTTCGACAGCGTCAGACGCAGCGAATAAAGGCCGGACTGGTCGGTCGTGTAGACGTCGCAACGGCCGGCGTCATAGGCGGCGTTGACTTCTTCAAGCTTTTCGAAAACGACCGGATTGTACTGCAGGTTGTTCGACTTGAAGTAGTCGGCGAGATTGAGTTCGGTGGTGGTGCCCGTCTGCACGCAGACAGCGGCGCCCGAAAGCTCCAGCGCAGATTTGACGTTCAGGCCCTTGCGAACCATGAAGCCCTGGCCGTCATAGTAGTTGACCGGGCGGAAGTTGAAGCCGAGCGCGGTGTCGCGGTTGATCGTCCAGGTGGTGTTACGGGCAAGGACGTCGACTTCGCCCGACTGCAGCGCCGGGAAGCGTTCCTTGGCGGAGGTCGGGGTGTACTTCACCTTGCTGCCATCCGCGAAGATCGCGGCGGCGATTGCCTTGCAGTAGTCTACGTCGAAACCGCTCCAGTTGCCCGAAGCATCCGGCGCTGCGAAGCCGGCGAGACCGGTGTTCACGCCGCACTGGACAAAGCCCTTGGCTTTGACGTCATCAAGAGTAGCGCCCGAAGCCGCCTGTGTGCCAATCCCCATGACAGCAGCGCCAACGAGAGCTGTCAGAATTCTTTTTGCCATTTTTAGAACCTTTTTCTGTTGTCGTTAGTTCCCGTCTGCACCGTCGCGTCTCCTAGCGCGGTGAGCCTCCGCCACCCTCCTGGCGCGAGTGTCGGCTATCTCATGCTCAATTTCCATGAGGGTCAAGAGAGGCCGCCGATTTTCTGGTTTTGCATGTGAAAAACTCGAAACAAGCCAGAAAGTTAGGCAGATCTTGGGGGTGTGGAGCACGCTCTGGCGGAAAATTCGCCAGAAGTGGCCTCGCGACGGTCAAAACGACGCTTCATGATTTTTGCCACTTGACCGCGATTGTGGCTCGTTCGAAGAGTTTTGCATTCGAAATCTAGAAGCGGAATGAGCAATGGCAGACAGTGGCAATGTGAACGGCAAGGCAGGCATCAACACGCGTCTCGCCCATAGCGGCAACAACCCCTCCGATTACTTCGGCTTCGTCAATCCGCCGGTCGTGCACGCCTCCACGGTGCTGTTCCCGAACGCCAAGACCATGGAGACGCGGGCGCAGAAGTACACTTACGGCACGCGCGGGACGCCGACCACGGACGCGCTCTGCGACGCGATCAACGAACTCGAAGGGTCCGCCGGAACGATCCTCGTACCGTCGGGGCTGGCGGCGGTCACGGTGCCGTTCCTCGCCTATCTCTCGGCCGGCGACCACGCCTTGATCGTCGATTCGGTCTACTTCCCGACGCGCCATTTCTGCGACACGATGCTGAAGCGCCTTGGCGTCACAGTCGAATACTACGATCCGATGATCGGCGCTGCGATCGAGAGCATGATCCGCCCGAACACGCGCTTGGTACACACCGAAGCGCCGGGCTCGAACACCTTTGAAATGCAGGACATCCGCGCCATCGCCGATGCCGCCCATCGCCATGGCTGCATCGTCACCATGGACAATACCTGGGCGACGCCGGTCTACTTCAAGCCGCTCGACCATGGCGTCGACGTGTCGATCCATGCGGCGACCAAATATCCGTCCGGCCATTCGGACGTGCTCTTCGGTACCGTCTCGGCCAATGCCGAGCACTGGCCGGCCCTGACGGAGGCGATGGTGACGCTCGGCGTCTGCGTCTCGCCCGATGACAGCTACCAGATCCTGCGTGGCCTTCGCACCATGGGCATCCGCCTGGAGCGGCACCAGGAGAGCGCACTGACACTGGCGAAGTGGCTGGAAACACGCGACGAAGTGGCCCGCGTGCTGCATCCGGCGCTGCCGAGCTTCCCCGGCCACGAGCTCTGGAAGCGCGATTTCACCGGCGCGAGCGGCATCTTCTCCTTCGTGCTGAAGGCGGAGAGCCCGGACCGCTTCAAGGCCAAGGCGCACGCCTTCCTCGATGCGCTCAGGCTCTTCGGGCTTGGCTATTCCTGGGGCGGCTTCGAAAGCCTCGCAGTCCACGTCGGTCTCGGCGATCGCAAGGTTGCGCTGGCGCCGACGGAGGGACCGGTTCTCCGGCTGCAGATCGGCCTTGAGGATGTGCCGGACATCCGCCGCGACATCGAAGCGGGGCTGGCTGCGGCAAACGCAGTCTGACAAGCACAGGAACGGGCGCCGCGGTTATCCGCGGCGTTTTGCTTTTCTGGGGGAGGTTCGCCGGGTGAGCCGGGCCAAATTGCAGCGGGCTGCGGCTTCCTAGCGTTCCGGCGCCCCGTAGCCGTAGAGCCAGTCGAGGTCGGCTGCCAGCGCGTCGGGCCCCTTGAGCTTCAACACCATGTCGCGGCCGATACGCACCGGGCCGCGGGCGTGATAGGCGAAATGGTTGAAGGCCGCACGGCGGCGGACGCGCGCGATGCGTGGCCTGCGAAGCGCCTCGAATTTCCGCAAGGAATCCGCGACGCTGAGGTTTTCAGACAGGCAAGCCGCAAGCGCGGATGCGTCCTCGATGGCCATGGCCGCACCTTGCGCCGCAAAGGGCGTCATCGCATGGGCCGCGTCGCCGATCAGCGCGGTCCTTTGCCCATCCTGCCAGGCGCCGTCGTCGACGGTGCAGAGCGGCCAGTAGGTGGGCGCCACGGCCTTATCGAGAAGCGAGCGGATGCCTGGGCTCCAATCGGAAAAGGCGTTGAGGCAATCCTGGCGCCGCGCGTCCGAATCCTTGCCGACCCAGATCGCGTCGGTCTCCTTGCCCTCGATGATGGCGACGAGATTGAAACCGCCGACTTCCCGCAGAGGATAGGCAACGAGGTGGGCGCGCGGGCCGAGGAAGGCGGTGACCTCACCGCGGTTGAGCACGCCCGCGGCAACGTCGCCTGCAAGCGTCATGCGCCAGGCGATATTGCCCGAGAACCGGACACGGCCGGCGGCGGGCACGGTCTCGCGCAGCCGCGACCAGATGCCGTCGGCGCCGATGACGACGTCCGGCATGCGCCCCGTCACTGCCGCGATCGCCTGGTCCCCGGGCTTGTCGATCTGGCATCCGAGGTGGAGACGGCAGCGCAGTTCGGATTGAACAGCCTGAAACAGGATTCTCTGAAGGCTGGCGCGGTGGAGAACGGCATAGGGCGCATGCCAGCGGCGGCGCGCGAAGGTCCCGGCCGGTACGCTGGCAAGCGCGCGCAGAGAGCGGCCGTCAACGAGCCCGATGCGCTCGGGCTCCGTCCACACACTCTCAAGCTGCGCCAGCAGGCCGAGCTCGATGAGGATACGGGAGGCGTTCGGCGAGAGCTGCAGGCCGGCTCCGACCTCGGTCAGTGCCGTCGCCCGCTCGATGATATCGACGTAGAAGCCGCGCCGGGCAAGGCACAGGGCAGCCGTGAGGCCGCCGATGCCGGCACCGATGATCGCGACGGGGCGCGACATCGTCGCTTATCAGGCGGCTTTATGGGCGAAGAGGCAGCCGGGGGGATTGGTTTCGGTCCCCTTCAGCTTTGGATTGTAGCGATAGAGCGTAGAGCAGTAGGAGCAGACCTTCTCGTTGTCGTCACCCATGTCGATGAAGATGTGCGGGTGATCGTAGGGAATGGATGCGCCGGTGCACATGAATTCCTTGACGCCGATTTCGATTGCCTGATGTCCGCCGTCGTTCTGGAAATGCGGGATGCTGTGGCCGGCCATGTCATGCTCCGATGAATGCAAGTCTGAAGGTCAAATTTGGCGGCACCATAGTCAGCTTTGCCGGAAATGTGTAGCGGCAAAGCTGCCGCAGTTGTGGTTTTTGCCGGTGCGGGGTTTCGCCCGCCAAGGCGACGAACTAGGTTGCGCGGGATCGATATGCCCAAGGATGAATAGATGGATCTCACCCCGCCGCCGTTTTCCCGTTTCAATCATGACGGTCTGGAGATCGCCTTCTTCGACGAGGGCGACCCGTCCGGCGCGCCCGTTCTGCTCATTCACGGCTTTGCATCCAGCGCCAACGTCAACTGGGTTTTCCCGGGCTGGCTGAAGACGCTGGGTGACGCCGGCTACCGCGTCATCGCGCTCGACAATCGCGGTCATGGCAAGAGCAGCAAGCCCTACGACCCGGAACTCTACCAGCCTCAGCAGATGGCGGGTGACGCCGCCGCATTGCTTGGGCATCTCGGGATCGCCGAGGCCCATGTCATGGGCTATTCGATGGGCGCTCGCATCTCGGCTTTCCTGGCGCTCGCGCATCCCGACCGCGTGCGCTCGCTGGTCTTCGGCGGCCTCGGCATCGGCATGGTGTCGGGGGTAGGGGATTGGGATCCGATTGCCGACGCTTTGGTGGCGCCGTCGCTCGACGACGTGACCCATGCGCGCGGGCGCATGTTCCGCGCCTTTGCCGACCAGACCAAGAGTGACCGGCAGGCGCTTGCCGCCTGTATCTCGACCTCGCGGGATCTGCTGACGGCACAGGATATGGCGCGCATCGAGCAGCCGACGCTGATCGGCGTCGGGACGATCGATGACATCGCCGGATCGGCCGAAGAACTTGCCGCGTTGATGCCGCATGCGCGGGCGCTCGACATTCCCGGCCGCGACCATATGCTCGCCGTCGGCGATCGGGTTTTCAAGAAAGCGGTGCTCGAATTTCTGGCGGAGATCGATCGCATCTAGCGTATCGTTGTCGCCGCCAGACGCCATTTAAGTCACGCCTGATTTCCCCTATAGTAATGGCAGGCACGGACAAGGAAGGAGAGCGACGATGGTCGCCAAGACCGAACTTCGCCAGGCAGAAGCGCTGAAAGTTATAGACCCGATCTGGAATAGCCTGCGCGAAGAAGCCCGGGTCGCCGCCGAGCAAGACCCCATGCTCGCGGCCTTCCTCTATTCCACTGTGGTCAACCAGCATTCCCTCGAAGAAAGCGTGATCTACCGCATCTGCGAAAGGCTGGATCACCCGGATCTGCAGGCGAACCTTTTGCGCCAGACCTTTTCTGAAATGCTCGAGGACTGGCCGGAATGGGGCACCATCCTGCGTGTCGATATCCAGGCCGTCTACGACCGCGACCCCGCCTGCACCCGATTCCTCGAGCCAGTGCTCTATTTCAAGGGGTTCCACGCGATCCAGACGCATCGCCTGGCCCATTGGCTGTTGAAGCGCGGCCGCAAGGATTTCGCCTTCTACCTGCAGAGCCGCGCGTCCAGCGTGTTCCAGACGGACATCAACCCCGCTGCCCGCATCGGCCGCGGCATCTTCCTTGACCATGCGACCGGCCTCGTTGTCGGCGAGACGGCCGTCATCGGCGATAACGTCTCGATCCTGCACGGCGTGACGCTTGGCGGCACGGGCAAGGAGGGCAGCGATCGCCATCCGAAGATCGCAGATGGCGTCCTGATCGGCGCCGGAGCGAAAATCCTCGGCAATATCCATATCGGGCACTGCTCGCGCGTTGCTGCCGGTTCGGTCGTGCTGAAACCGGTGCCGCCGAAATCGACCGTGGCCGGCGTGCCGGCAAAGGTGGTGGGCGAGGCTGGTTGTTCCGAGCCGTCGCGCCAGATGGACCAGATCCTTGCCAGCTTCGATATCTGACATGCGGGAACCGGTGCGTAGCCTCCTTCGAGGGGTTTACACCCGCCAATGCAGCGTGCGAGAAGCGCCGCACAGTTTAAACGGCTACGGAGACGTGTTTTGAAGCCCGAAGAAATCCGCAAGCTTGAAGCCTATTTCAAGCGCACCTTCAATCAGCAGATGGTCGTCAAGGCTCGCCCGAAGAAGGACGAGTCCGCTGAAGTCTATCTCGGTGACGAGTTCCTCGGTGTGGTCTTCCGCGACGAGGAAGACGGCGAGCTTTCCTACAACTTCTCCATGGCGATCCTCGACATCGACCTCTAAGGTCCAGCGTCGGACGCTTTCAGTATAAACCCCGAAAATCCCTGGGATTTTTGGGGTTTATTGTTTTGTGCGGGAGGTTGACGTCTCTCTGGGCAATTGCTCGCTATTGCTCATCTTGGGGCTGTAGTGAACGCGGCAAGAAATTTCATGCCGGACGCCGATATTTCATCAAGTTGTTGCATCTGTTGTATTTTATTGCATCGCACACTCGTCTTGACTTTTTGTGCAGTGCACATAAACTGAAGCCTCCAGATCAGGCCGTCACCAAGGAGACACCGGATGTTCAACTTCGACGATGCAAACAAGAAGAGCAAGGAAGCCATTGACGTGGCTGTGAAGAGCTATTCCGCCTGGACCAAGGGTCTCCAGGCTATCGCGACCGAAGCCGCCGACTTTTCGAAGAAGTCGTTCGAGGACAGCGTCGCGCATGTCGAAAAGCTGACCAGCGTCAAGAGCGTCGAGGCTGCATTCGAACTGCAGACCAACTTCGTGAAGTCGAGCTACGAAGGCTTCGTCGCCGAAGCAACGAAGATCGGCGAAATGTATGCCGACCTCGCCAAGGACGCCTACAAGCCCTACGAAGCGCCGGTTGCCAAGGCAACGGCAGCAGTCAAGGCAGCCGCTGCAGCAGCCTGATCACCGGCTAGAACAATTTCCCAATAAAAGGCCGGTCGCAACGCTTGCGGCCGGCCTTTTTGTTTTCGCATAAGCTGTGCGCAGCCCAAAGAAAGTTGATCAATCTTGCCGGTCAACGTGCGATTATGATTGCAGTGTGTTGGTTCGGTCTTAAAATCTGAAAACGAACCATTAGATAAAGGGCAAGCAGGCTGCGGCCGAGTTCGATGGGTCGCTGCTGGACAAGGAACTGACAAGAATGATCGCCATGCCGGTCCGGATGCAGCAAGGTAGCGATGATGAGGGGAACGGCAACAACCGCAGCACGTCCGTCATCACGCGTACCAAGCCGAAGACCAAAAAGCCGAGTTTGTATCGTGTTCTGCTTTTGAATGACGATTACACGCCGATGGAATTTGTCATCCATATTCTGGAGCGCTTCTTTCAAAAGAACCCGGAAGAGGCGACCCGCATCATGCTTCACGTCCACAATCACGGCGTGGGAGAGTGCGGCGTCTTCACCTATGAGGTCGCCGAAACCAAGGTGACGCAAGTGATGGATTTCGCCCGGCAGCATCAGCATCCGTTGCAATGCGTCATGGAAAAGAAATGAGGAACTAACGTGCCAACATTTTCGCCCAGCCTCGAAAAGGCGCTGCACCAGGCACTGACTTTTGCCAACGAGCGCCACCACGAATACGCTACGCTCGAGCATCTGCTTCTGGCATTGATCGACGATGCCGACGCGGCGGCCGTGATGGGCGCCTGCAACGTCAATCTTGAGACGCTGCGCAAGACCGTAACCGATTACGTCGACAACGAACTGTCGAACCTGGTGACCGGCTACGACGAAGATTCCAAGCCGACGGCCGGGTTCCAGCGCGTGATCCAGCGGGCGGTCATTCACGTCCAATCGTCCGGCCGCGAGGAAGTGACCGGCGCCAACGTGCTGGTCGCGATCTTCGCCGAGCGCGAAAGCCACGCTGCCTATTTCCTGCAGGAGCAGGAGATGACCCGTTATGACGCGGTCAACTTCATCTCGCACGGCATCGGCAAGCGGCCCGGCAGCTCCGAAGCCCGCCCGGTGCGCGGCTCCGACGATCACGAGAGCGAGCAGAAGCCCGCGCGCGACAACGAAGAGGCAAGCGCCAAGAAGCAGCAGGACGCGCTGACCGCCTATTGCGTCAACCTCAATGAGAAGGCGAAGTCCGGCAAGATCGATCCGCTGATCGGCCGTCACGCCGAGGTGAACCGCACCATCCAGGTGCTGTGCCGCCGCTCGAAGAACAATCCGCTCTATGTCGGTGACCCCGGCGTCGGCAAGACGGCGATCGCCGAAGGCCTTGCCAAGCGCATCATCGAAAAGAAGGTGCCGGAAGCGTTGCAGGATGCGACGATCTTCTCGCTCGACATGGGCACGCTGCTTGCCGGTACGCGCTATCGTGGTGATTTCGAAGAGCGCCTGAAGCAGGTGGTCAAGGAACTCGAGGACTATCCGGGCGCCGTGCTGTTCATCGACGAGATCCATACGGTCATCGGCGCCGGTGCCACCTCCGGCGGCGCCATGGATGCGTCAAACCTGTTGAAGCCGGCACTGTCTTCCGGCGCGATCCGCTGCATCGGCTCGACGACCTACAAGGAATATCGTCAGTTCTTCGAGAAGGACCGGGCGCTTGTCCGCCGCTTCCAGAAGATCGACGTGAACGAGCCGACGATTGCCGACGCGATCGAGATCATGAAGGGCCTGAAACCTTACTTCGAAGAGTATCACCACCTGAAATACTCGAACGAGGCGATCAAGGCGGCCGTCGAACTGTCGGCCCGCTACATCAACGACCGCAAACTGCCGGACAAGGCGATCGACGTGATCGATGAATCCGGTGCCGCACAGATGCTGCTGCCCGCCAGCAAGCGTCGCAAGCTGATCACCGAGAAGGAGATCGAGGCGACGATCGCGACGATGGCGCGCATTCCGCCAAAGACGGTCTCCAAGGACGACGAGGCGGTGCTTGCCAACCTCGAGCGGGAACTGCGCTCGGTCGTCTATGGCCAGGACCTGGCGATCGAGGCGCTCGCGTCGTCGATCAAGCTGGCCCGTGCCGGCCTGCGCGAACCGAACAAGCCGATCGGCTGCTACGTCTTCTCCGGCCCAACCGGCGTCGGCAAGACGGAAGTCGCCAAGCAGCTTGCGACCTCTCTCGGGGTCGAGCTCCTGCGCTTCGACATGTCGGAATACATGGAGCGGCACACGGTTTCGCGTCTGCTCGGTGCACCTCCCGGCTATGTCGGCTTCGACCAGGGCGGCCTCCTGACCGATGGCGTCGACCAGCATCCGCATTGCGTGCTTCTGCTTGACGAAATCGAGAAGGCGCATCCGGACCTGTTCAACATTCTGTTGCAGGTCATGGACCATGGTTCGCTGACTGACCACAACGGCAAGAAGATCGACTTCCGCAACGTTATCCTGATCATGACGACCAATGCCGGCGCATCGGAAATGGCCCGGGCCGCCATCGGCTTCGGTTCTTCCAAGCGTACGGGCGAAGATGAAGAGGCGCTGAACCGCCTGTTCACGCCGGAATTCCGCAACCGTCTGGACGCGGTCATTCCGTTTGCTTCGCTGCCGACCCCGGTCATCCACCAGGTGGTGCAGAAGTTCGTCATGCAGTTGGAAACCCAGCTCGCCGAGCGCAACGTCACTTTCGACCTCGCGCCGGTGGCGATCGCCTGGCTGGCCGAGAAGGGCTACGACGAGAAGATGGGCGCGCGGCCGCTCGCCCGCGTTATCCAGGAAAACATCAAGAAGCCGCTCGCCGATGAAATCCTCTTTGGCAAGCTGAAGAAGGGCGGCGTCGTCAAGGTGACGATCGGTACCAAGGCCGATGGCACCAAGGGCCTGTTGCTCGATGCAGTTCCGGAGACAACGCCGATCAAGCCGAAGGCGGAAGTATCCCGCCCGGCAATGAAGGCGGCAAAGCCTAAGAAGGCCGAAGACAAGGAAGAGGTGGGCGCCGAGCCCGCGCCGAAGTCCAAGCCGAAGAAGGCTGCCGCCAAGGCGTCAACGGATGACGAATCCGGGGCAGGCGACGCGGCTCCCAGAAAGGGCCGCACGGTGCCGAAGGTGCCGCGCAAGAAGTAACCCCGCAAGACACGTTCGACGGCGCCGGATGCAAACCATCCGGCGCTGTTTTTCTTTGAGGACGAAATAGGAACCCCAGCGTGGTTTTCCGCCCGCGGGCCGGTCCGATAGCCTATATTCGGCTTTACTGATCCCGGACGATTCGATCCTGGGTCGTCGTGGTCGAGTTGGAAACAATCCGGAATCGCCGATGAAGAGAGAAGAAGACGAGCAATCTTCGCTCGCCTGGTTCGGGAAAGGCATGCGCGGCATCTTCAGCCTGCCGGCCTTCATTCTGATGCTGTCCTTTGTCGGCTTCTGTTCGCTGACGGCCCAGGCCGGCATCCAGGTCGAGCAAGTGGTCTTCATGGTCGGCATGGTCTGGGCGCTCCCGGCCAAGGTCATTCTCGTGAGCTCGATGATGAGTGGCGCGGGTCTCGCGACCGCCTTCCTCGCGGTCTCGCTGTCGTCCGTTCGATTGATGCCGATGGTCGCCGCGCTGATACCGGAATTGCGCGGGTCACGCACGCCGACTTGGCTTCTGCTCTTCCTGTCGCATTTTGTCGCGATCACCGCCTGGGTGTTCGCGATGGAGAAGGTGCCGCAGGTGCCGCGTGAGCGGCGCGTCGCCTTTTTCGCCGGCTTCGGCATCACTCTGGTGGCGGCAAATATGTTGCTCGTCGCCGTCGTCTACCACTTCGTCGCTGATTTTCCGCCAATCGTCGCCGGCTGCCTTTTCTTCCTGACGCCGGTCTACTTCCTCGCGTCGATCTGGCATTCGGCGCGCCATCCCGTCGTCTACGTGGCGTTGCTCTTCGGCCTTGCCGGCGGGCCGCTGTTCTACTGGCTGTTTCCGGAATTCGA
The DNA here is from genome assembly GCF_016919405.1 of Ensifer sp. PDNC004. Classification (NCBI taxonomy): domain Bacteria; kingdom Pseudomonadati; phylum Pseudomonadota; class Alphaproteobacteria; order Hyphomicrobiales; family Rhizobiaceae; genus Ensifer; species Ensifer sp. PDNC004. Next base: position 1,257,905 of record NZ_CP070353.1, on the reverse strand, counting down.
CATTCTGCTGGCCGGCCTTGTCGGCGGCACGCTCGCCTGGCTCATCGAGCGCTTCTGGCGCCGCCGCAAGGAGGTGGGAGCATGACCTGGCAGGATGGGTGGTGGGCCTATGTCTTCATCGCGATTGCCGGCTGGCTGGCGACCGACATCTGGCGCTGGCTGGGTGTCATTACCGGCAACAAGCTGCGCGATGATTCCGAGGCACTGAACTGGGTGAGGGCTGTCGCCACCGCGCTGGTCGCAGCGGTCATCGCAAAGCTCATTCTCTATCCGACCGGTGTACTCGAACAATCCCCGCTCTGGCTGCGCGCCGGTGCCGTCGGGTTTGGGGCTGCCGCCTTCTTCCTGTTTGGACGAAAGCCGGCAATCGGGATCGCGTCATCGATTGCCGCGTTGGCGCTGGGCCTGTGGTGGTTGGGTTTTTAGGCCGGGGCGAGGTCTTCCACCTGACCGTCTGTTAAAGAGCCGGCGCCGCCGGCTCCTGGTTCCCAGCGTGGATGACGTGAGCGCGATTAGAGCGCCTGCCGTACCTTTTCCGCGTTGGCCGCGAGGATGGCGCCGTCTTCCATCGTGCCGGAATGCGGCTTCAGCGGCACGCCTGCTTGCCGCGGAATGACGTGGAAATGCAGATGGAAGACCGACTGTCCGGCCGGCGCTTCGTTGAACTGCATGATCGTCACGCCATCGGCGTCGAAAGCTTCCTTGGCGGCAACGGCCAGTTTCTGCACGGTAGCAATCAGTGCCGGCAGCGTTGCGGCATCGGCGTCGAGCAGGTTGCGTGAGGGGGATTTCGGCACCACGAGCAGGTGGCCTTCGGCCTGCGGCATGACATCCATGAAGGCGATCGTCGCGTCGTCTTCATAGACGCGATGCGAGGGAATTTCGCCGCGCAGGATCTTGGCGAAGATGTTGTTGTCGTCGTAGCTCATTGTTCTTCCTCGTGTAATGAAGCCGGCTTTCACGAAAAGCGGTTCAGTCGTCCTGCCGTTCACCTTTGCGGAAAGGTCCATGTTCTGCAAGAATTTCGCCGGTTTCCTCCACATCCCTGCGCTCGCGCTGAAGATAGTCGCCGACGGCGCGGGCGAGCCCCGGATGCGTGATGAAATGGGCGGAATGGGTGGTAACGGGCATGTAGCCGCGCGCAAGCTTGTGCTCACCCTGGGCGCCGGCCTCGACTCGCTTCAGCCCCTTGGCGATCGCGAAATCGATCGCCTGGTGATAGCAGACCTCGAAATGCAGGAACGGGTGATCCTCGATGCAGCCCCAGTGGCGACCGTAGAGCGCATCGCCGCCGATGAAGTTGATCGCGCCGGCGATGTAGCGGCCGTTGCGGCGCGCCATCACCAGCAGGATATCGTCAGCCATGCGCTCGCCGATCAACGAATAGAACGCGCGCGTCAGATAGGGGCGGCCCCATTTACGTCCGCCGGTGTCCATGTAGAAGGCGAAAAACTCGTCCCAGATCGCTTCCGTCAGGTCGCTGCCGGTCAGCCAGTCGATCGAAATGCCGTTTTCGAGCGCAGCCCTGCGCTCCTTCTTCAGCGCCTTGCGCTTGCGTGAGGCAAGGGTCTCCAGAAAATCGGCGTGGGAGCCATAGCCTTCATTGGTGAAGTGGAATTGCTGGTCTGTGCGGTGCAGAAACCCGGCGCGCTCAAGCGCAGGGATCTCGGCTTCGGGCACGAAAGTCACATGGGCCGATGAGACATCGTGTCTGCGGGCAAGCTCCTTCAAGCCCGCCGCAAGCGCATCCTGAACGGCGCTCGTGTTTTCATCCGGTGCCGTAAGCAGCCGTGGTCCGGTCGCAGGCGTAAACGGGATGGAGCTTTGCAGTTTCGGGTAGTAGCGGCCGCCGGCGCGCTCAAAGGCGTCGGCCCAGCCGTGGTCGAAAACGTATTCGCCCTGGCTGTGGCTCTTCAGATAGCAGACGAGGCCGCCGCGCAATTGGCCATCGCCGCCTTCGAGCAACAGATGCTGGCCGAGCCAGCCGGTCTTGGCCGTCGCCGACCCGGACTCCTCGAGCGCCGAAAGATAGGCATGCGAGAGGAAGGGATTGTAGACGCCGCCGGGAAACGCCTTCGATGCACCGGACAGCACGTTCCAGCGTGCCGCCGGTAAATCGGTGAAGGATTGCGCGATGCGGAGGGTGACAGCGTCTGACATCACGTTAGGAAACCAGGGCCTCCCGCGGGTCGAAACCCTCGAAGGTCATCTGATCCGCATGGGCAAACGTGTAGGCTTCGGCCTGCCGGTCGCGCACGGTCCAGGTGATGATCGTCTTGCCGAGCGTCCGTTCCTTGGTGATGAACGAGTTCGGCAGGTGGCCGTAGTGATAGGAGATGAAATCGAGCCCGAGCTGCATGGCTTCTTCGTGCACGAAGAAGATCTCAGGATTGGCGCCTTCCGCGGTGAGGCCCAGCGGGTAGGGCGCGTCGAGCGCCTTCAGGTCCTTGAGCAGCCAATGGTCGAAGCTCATCAGGGCAACGTGACCCTTGTAGCCTTCGAGCGTTTCGAGCACGGCAGCGGCAAAGCCTTCATCGTCGCCCTTGCGGCCCTTGAGTTCGATGACGAGCGGCACCTTGCCGGCGACCAGGCGCAGCATCTGCGTCAACGTCGGCACTTTGTCCTTCGTGCCGCCGATCGCCATCAGGCCGAGTTCGCCGGCGGTGCGCGACCGAACGTCGCCCTTGATGCCGCAAAGGCGCTCTGTGTCGTCATCGTGGAAGACAACCGGAATACTGTCTGCGGTATATTGCAGGTCGCATTCGATCGCGAAGCCGGCGTCGACGGCGCGGGAGAAAGCCGAAAGCGTATTCTCCCACACCTGCTTGTTCATGTCGTGATAGCCGCGATGGGCAATCGGTTGGGCCTTCAGCCAGGAAATGTCAGCCATGTCGGGCACTCTGTCAGGCGATTTCGATGACGGCGTCGATCTCGACGGCGGCGTTGAAGGGCAGGGAAGCCATGCCGACGGCGGCACGCGCATGCTTGCCGGCTTCACCGAGCACGGTGGCGAGCAGGTTGGACGCGCCGTTGATAACGAGGTGCTGCTCGACGAATTCCGGGGTCGAGGCGACGAAGCCATTGATCTTCACCAGGCGGCGGATGCGCCCGAGATCGCCGCCGAGTGCTGCCTTGGCCTGGGCGAGGATGTTGATCGAGCAGAGTTCGGCGGCGCGCTGTGCGAGGGCAACGTCCACATCCTTGCCGACGATACCGGTCACGGCGACCTTGCCGTCTTCCATCGGAAGCTGTCCGGAGATGTAGAGCATCGAGCCGCTGATGACGTAGGGCACGTAGTTTGCAACCGGGGTCGCAGCCTGGGGAAGGGTCACTCCGAGGTCCTTGAGGCGCGCTTCGATCTCTGCCGACATGGAAAGCTCCATTGTTGTCTTTTGTGTTAAAATCCTGCATTCAGGCCGGATCGCGGCGGGCGCCGGCTTTTCCTGCGAACGCCGCCTCGCTTCTGCCGAACGCTTGTTTATAGCATTGCCGGCGAGTCCAACAGGAGGAAACGGATGTTTCATAAAGGCTTCGGTCTCGTCACTTTGGGCAGCGCCTGTTTCGCCGTCATGACACTATCGGGCGCCACGGCGGCGTACGCAAACGCCCTTGTGCCGCACCGTGCCGTCTATGATCTCGAACTCAAGGATGCGTCGGATCGTTCCGGTATCGCCGGCATGTATGGTCGCATGGTCTACGAGTTCAATGGCTCGGCCTGTGCCGGCTATACCGTCAGCTTCCGTTTCGTCACCCAGGTCGATACCGGCGAGGAAGTGCGTCTGACCGATCAGCAGACGACCACCTACGAGGACTTGAAGAACGGTAACTTCCGCTTCCTGACCCGCTCCTTCACCGACGAGAAGTTGGACAAGGAAGTGCGCGGGACGGCGCATGAGGATAAGGCGGGCGTCAAGGTCGAACTGACCGCGCCCGACAAGCGCGAAATAGAACTCGCGGCGAGCCGGTTTCCGACCGCGCACATGATGGAAGTGATCTCGCGGGCGAAGAAGGGCGAGAGCCTCTTTGAGGCACGCATCTTCGACGGCTCCGATTCGGGCGACAAGACCCTGATCACCTCGACCTTCGTCGGCAAGTCGCGCAAACCCTCGGCGGACGAGCCGGATGCCGGCAAGGCGGGCAAGCTCAGCGGCGACAACTACTGGCCGGTGACGATCTCATATTTCAACGACGACAAGAGCGGCGACGCGCTGCCGATCTACCGCATGTCGTTCAAGCTCTACGAGAACGGGATCACCCGCGACCTGACGATGGACTACGGCGATTTCGTCCTGAGCGGCAAGCTTGCGGACCTCGAAGTGTTCAAATCCGAGGACTGCAAATAGCCGATTGCGGTAAAAAGCGGCGTTTGCGGCTTGATTTATCGGGCGGTTGCCGTTAAGGGGCTGCCCATTCCACACGTGAAGCTTGGGATGTTCCGGGAGAAATCCGGATCGTTCCGCCGGTGGGCCGGTCGAAAGACATGCTCGACGCTTCGCGGAGGTTCAACCGGAAAAGGAGAAAAGGCATGGCATTGCCTGATTTTAGCATGCGTCAGCTTCTGGAAGCTGGCGTTCACTTCGGCCACCAGACGCACCGCTGGAACCCGAAGATGAAGCCGTACATTTTCGGCGATCGCAACAATGTTCACATCATCGACCTCGCGCAGACCGTGCCGATGCTGTCGCGCGCCCTGCAGATCGTCAGCGACACCGTTGCCAACGGCGGCCGCGTTCTGTTCGTCGGTACCAAGCGCCAGGCGTCCGAAATCATCGCTGACGCTGCCAAGCGTTCGGCCCAGTACTACGTCAACGCTCGCTGGCTCGGCGGCATGATGACCAACTGGAAGACGATTTCGAACTCGATCCAGCGCCTGCGCAAGCTCGACGAAATCCTCGCTTCGGAAGCTTCGGGCTTCACCAAGAAGGAACGCCTGAACCTCGAGCGCGAACGCGAAAAGCTGAACCGCGCTCTCGGCGGTATCCGCGACATGGGCGGCACGCCGGACCTGATGTTCATCATCGACACCAACAAGGAATCGATCGCGATCGACGAAGCCAAGCGCCTCGGCATCCCGGTTGTCGCAGTCATCGACTCGAACTGCGATCCGGACCAGATCGACTATCCGATCCCGGGCAACGACGACGCTTCGCGCGCCATCGCTCTCTACTGCGACCTCATCGCACGCGCTGCCATCGACGGCATCGCACGCCAGCAGGGCGCATCGGGCCGTGACCTCGGCGCATCCGCCGAAGCTCCGGTTGAGCCGGCGCTCGACGAGGCCTCCGACGCCTGATCGGGCCTTGGCGGCAGATAAACTCTGCCGCCCCCAATGAAATGTCGGGACAAGGCCGTTTGTGATGAAAGTCAAAACGGCCTTGTTCTTTTCAGCCAGGGGTGGCGCCGATCCGTTCGGATCCTTGGATCCGCACAATGCCCGCGATGATGCAGTCATCACGGTGTCACAATGAAAAGCCATTCCCTGCCACACCTCCTGGTACCGCGCCCTCAAGGGCAGCGCGCCAACCAACAGACAAAGAGGCAATAAGATGAGTGTAACTGCAGCAATGGTGAAGGAACTGCGCGAAAAGACCGGCGCAGGCATGATGGACTGCAAGAAGGCGCTCGCCGAAACCAACGGCGACATGGAAGCTGCGATCGACTGGCTGCGCGCCAAGGGCATCGCCAAGGCCGACAAGAAGTCGGGCCGCACGGCTGCTGAAGGCCTCATCGGTATTGTCAGCGGTGGCGTCAAGGCCGTCGTCGTCGAAATCAACTCCGAAACCGACTTCGTTGCCCGCAACGAAGCCTTCCAGGAGCTCGTCCGCGGCGTTGCCAATGTAGCGCTGACCACCGACGGCTCGGTTGAAGCCATCGCCGCTGCAAACTACCCGGCAACCGGCAAGTCGGTCGATGAGACCATCAAGGATGCGATTGCCACCATCGGCGAGAACATGACGCTGCGCCGCGCAGCTCTGCTCAAGGTCGAAGACGGCGTTGTTGCAACCTACATCCACAACGCTGCCGGCGACGGCATCGGCAAGCTCGGCGTTCTCGTCGCGCTGAAGTCGGTCGGCGACAAGGAAGTGCTGTACTCGATCGGCCGTCAGGTCGCCATGCACATCGCTGCGACCAACCCGCTCGCGATCCGCGCCGACGAAGTCGACGCCGCTGTTGCCGAGCGCGAGCGCAACGTCTTCATCGAACAGTCGCGCGCTTCGGGCAAGCCGGACAACATCATCGAAAAGATGGTCGAGGGCCGCATGCGCAAGTTCTTCGAAGAAGTCGCTCTGCTGTCGCAGGCCTTCGTCATGAACCCGGAAATCACTGTCGGTCAGGCCGTCAAGGACGCTGAAAAGCTCGCTGGCGCACCGATCGAAGTCACCGGCATGGCTCGCCTGCTGCTCGGCGAAGGCGTCGAGAAGGAAGAGTCCGACTTCGCTGCAGAAGTTGCAGCCGTCGCCAAGGGCTGATTTCTTCACCCATATTGGGAAAACCTTGGGGCATCGCGTGACAACGCGGTGCCCTTCGTGTATCCGGCTTCGTCAATGCGCTGGACCCGCCGGAAAATACGCCGTTGCGGTTGAAACCATGGAGCGCAATGTGTCCTTATGCGCTGTGCGCCGCCTTCGCGCGCACGCGCACCGATCTGTTCAGGAGCGATGATGCCGGCCGAGCCACTCTACAAACGCGTTCTACTCAAAGCCTCCGGCGAAGCCCTGATGGGCAGCCAGGGCTTCGGCATCGATGTCGCGGTCGCCGACCGGATCGCCGCAGATATCGCTGAGGCTCGCGCCATGGGCGTCGAAGTGGGCGTGGTTGTCGGTGGCGGCAACATCTTCCGCGGCGTGGCCGTCGCTTCCAAGGGTGGCGACCGGGTGACCGGCGACCACATGGGCATGCTGGCAACCGTGATCAACGCGTTGGCGCTCGCAACGTCGCTGCGCAAGCTCGACATCGACACGGTAGTGCTCTCGGCCATCGCGATGCCGGAAATCTGCGAGAGCTTCTCGCAGCGTGCAACGCTCTACCATCTTTCCCTCGGCCGCGTCGTGATCTTCGCCGGCGGCACCGGCAACCCCTTCTTCACGACCGATTCTGCCGCCGCCCTTCGCGCCGCCGAAATGGGCGCGCAGGCGATCTTCAAGGGCACGCAGGTCGATGGCATCTATTCCGCCGACCCGAAGAAGGATCCGACTGCGACCCGCTTCGACCGCCTGACGCATAGCGAGGTCCTCGAGAAGGGCCTTGCCGTCATGGATGTTGCCGCCGTGGCGCTCGCACGCGAAAATGCCATTCCGATCGTTGTCTTCTCCATTCACGAGAAGGGTGGCTTTGCGGAAATATTGACCGGCGGCGGTCGCGCGACCATCGTCACAGACAACTAAGAAGCTGCAGAACGGCCTTGCGGCCGGCGCATGATAGAACGGGAGTTTCCACCATGAGTGAAGGTGTTGACCTGAAGGAACTGAAGCGTCGCATGGATGGCGCCATTTCCGCATTCAAGAGCGATATCGCGTCGCTCCGTACCGGCCGCGCGTCGGCGAACGTTCTCGATCCGGTGACCGTCGAAGCCTATGGCTCGCGCGTGCCGCTCAACCAGGTGGCGAACATCACGGTTCCCGAGCCGCGCATGCTGTCCGTCTCGGTCTGGGACAAGCAGATGGTCGGCGCCGTCGATCGCGGCATTCGCGAATCGAACCTCGGCCTCAATCCGATCATCGACGGTCAGAACCTGCGCATTCCGCTGCCGGAGCTCAACGAAGAGCGCCGCAAGTCGCTCGTCAAAGTGGCACATGACTACGCCGAAAAAGCGAAGGTCGCCGTGCGTCACGTGCGCCGCGATGGCATGGACGACCTGAAAAAAGCCGAAAAGGATGGCGACATCGGCCAGGATATCAGCCGTTCTCAGTCCGAGCGCGTGCAAAAGATGACCGACGAAACGATTTCCGATATCGACCGCTTGCTCGTCGAGAAGGAAAAGGAAATCATGCAGGTCTGATCTGCTCGTGATCTGAGTCTCCTTTCGCGGACGCCTTATGCAAAACCTCACTTCCACGACCGTTCCGGAACATGTTGCCATCATCATGGATGGCAACGGACGTTGGGCGAACGCGCGTGGGCTGCCGCGCACGATGGGGCACCGCAAGGGTGTCGAGACCGTTCGCGCCGCCGTCAAGACGGCGGGCGAGCTGGGGATCCGCTACCTCACGCTTTTTGCCTTTTCCTCGGAAAACTGGAGCAGGCCGGCGGCGGAAGTCAGCGATCTCATGGGGTTGCTCAAGACCTTCATCCGCCGGGATCTTGCCGACCTTCACCGCGAGAATGTGCGCATCCGCGTCATCGGCGACCGCTCCAACCTCAGGGGTGACATTCTACCGTTGCTGGTGGAGGCGGAGGAGACGACGCGGGCAAATACCGGCATCACCCTTGTTATCGCCTTCAACTACGGCGCGCGGGACGAGATGACACGCGCCATGCGCCGTCTGGCGACGGAAGTCGCCGAAGGACGGTTGCGGCCCGAGGACATCACCGCTGAACGTATCTCGGCGACGCTCGACACATCGGACATCCCGGATCCGGACCTGATCATCCGGACCAGTGGCGAAGAGCGTCTCTCGAATTTCCTTCTGTGGCAGGGCGCCTACTCGGAATTGATCTTCGTTCCGGAACTGTGGCCGGACTTTACCCGAGAGACGTTCCTGGCGGCTCTTGAAAAATACGCCTGCCGCGAGCGCCGCTTCGGCGGCGTCACCGAGCCCACGCTGGCGGTTGGTTCCTGATGCAGACTGAACTCAAGCTTCGTATCGCTTCGGGCGTGGTCCTCGCAGCGGTGACACTGGCGGCGACCTGGTTCGGCGGCTTGGCATTCCAGCTTCTCTCGGCGCTGATTGCGCTGCTGGTGTATTATGAGTGGTCGACGATCACTGGCCTCCAGGAAGGGGATTTCCAGGGCAACGCCGTTGGTTGGCTGGCCATTGTCATCATCGCCGGCCTGATCGTGACCGGATACATCGGCTACAGCCTTCCGGTCCTGGCCGCCTTCGTCGCGCTCACCGTCCTTTGGGTAGCCCTGCAAAAGACCAGTTGGTGGCTTCCGGGCGGCATCGCCTATGCCGGACTGACCGGCATTTCGCTTGCCGCCCTTCGCGGCGCCGACGATCTCGGCCTGATGGCGACGCTGTTCGTCTTCGCCGTCGTCTGGGCGACCGACATCTTCGCCTATTTTACCGGCCGCGCGATTGGGGGACCGAAGCTTGCCCCGCGCATATCGCCCGGCAAGACGTGGTCGGGCGCCATCGGTGGCACAATTTGCGGCATCCTCGCCGGTGTTGCCGTCTTTATGGCTTATTTTTCGCTGCAAGATCTCCGAATTCCGATCATTGCGCTGGTGCTTTCCGTCGCCAGCCAAGTGGGAGACTTGTTCGAATCCTTCATCAAGCGCCGTTTTGGGGTAAAGGATTCCAGCCGTCTCATTCCGGGGCATGGCGGCGTTATGGATCGGGTCGATGGATTGATTTTCGCGTGCGTCGCGGCGTTGATTCTGGTCATGGTTCAGTATTTCGTCAGCGATGGGCGCCAGATCGCTTTCGGATCAGTCCTGTATAGCCTTTGAGCTTAGGCCCATGGGTGCTTGAGGAACGTTCATGACATATCTGTTTGATGCCCTTCAGATTCTGACCGGCTACGTCATCCCATTTCTTCTGGTGCTGACGTTGCTGGTCTTCGTACACGAGATGGGCCACTACCTCGTCGGCCGCTGGTCGGGTATCCGCATCCTCGCTTTTTCGATCGGCTTTGGCCCCGAACTCGTCGGCTGGACCGACCGGCACGGAACGCGGTGGAAACTGGCGGCGATTCCCCTTGGCGGTTACGTCAAGTTCTACGGCGACGAGGATGCGGCGAGCGTGCCGGACTACAAGCGCCTGGAGGCACTGGCGCCGGAAGAGCGCAGCCAGACCTTCCTCGGCGCCAAATTGTGGAAGCGCGCGGCAACGGTCGCTGCCGGTCCGATCGCAAACTTCATTCTCGCCATCGCCATCTTTGCCGTTCTGTTTTCCGTCTACGGGCGTCAGGTCGCCGATCCGGTGGTTGCGCGGGTGAACGAAAACAGTGCGGCTGCGCAGGCCGGCGTCGTGCCTGGAGACCGTCTGATTTCGATCGACAGCACGCCGGTCGTCACCTTCGACGACGTCCGCCGCTATGTCAGCGTCCGTCCGGAAATGCCGATTTCGATTCGTATCGAACGCAACGGCGCGATGCTCGATCTGTCCATGGTGCCGCAGCGCACCGAGCTCACGGACCAGTTCGGCAACAAGATGGAAATCGGCGTCATTGGTATCCTGACCGACCAGGAAGCCGGTAACTTCCGTACGGTCAGCTACGGTCCGATCGAGGCCGTCGGGCAGGGCGTCCTGCAAAGCTGGCATGTCGTCACCGGCACCTTCGACTATCTCTCCAATGTCGTGACCGGGCGGATGAAGGCCGATCAGATCGGTGGACCGATCCGCGTCGCCAAGGTTTCGGGGCAGATGGCGACGCTTGGAATTCCATTTTTGCTGAATATTGCCGCGATCCTGTCTGTTTCCATAGGATTGCTTAACCTCATGCCCGTTCCGGTGCTTGATGGCGGCCACTTGATGTTCTATGCGGTTGAGGCCTTGCGCGGAAGGCCGGTGGGCCCGGCCGCGCAGGATGTCGCCTATCGGATCGGCTTTGCCATGGTGCTGATGCTCATGGTCTTTGCCACCTGGAACGACATATCGATGTTCTTCGGCTAGCGTTCGGCCGGGGAAACGGCGAGGGGGATTTCGACGGATACTGTGAACGATTGGTTTTCAACGGCTTGCGACGAAAGGTTTTGTTTACGATAAATCGAGGCTGTAGTGGCCGTTAAGCCACGGTTCGAATTGAAGTAAACAGAAATTAACGAGCTGGCTTGCTTGTATGGGAAAAGCGGTTAAAACGGCAACCGTGACCGGAGTCGGCACGAAACTGCCGCGCGACGTTTGGAAAAGGTAAGATTTGAACATGAAAGCTGGTTCAAGGTTTTTGAACGCGGTGTCGGCGGCTGCGCTGTCAACAAGCATTGTTGTTTCCGGCGCTGGTGTTGGGTTGCTCGCAGGCACGTCCGTTGCAGAAGCTGCGGTCATCAATCGTGTCGAAGTTCGCGGCGCCACGCGCGTCAGCGCTGAGACGGTTCGTGCGAACATCACGATTGTCCCGGGCAAGAGTTTCAACAACACCGACATCGACGCTTCGGTGAAGCGCCTGTATGCGACCGGCTACTTCTCCGACGTCAGCATCAACGTTTCCGGCGGCACGCTGGTCGTCAGCGTCAGCGAGAATCAGCTCGTCAACCAGGTCGTCTTCAACGGCAACCGCAAGATCAAGGACGACAAGCTGCAGGGCGTCGTGCGCACGCAGCCGCTCGGTCCTTACAGCGAAGCGACGGTCGAGACGGACATCCAGTCGATCAAGGACGCCTATGCTGCGATCGGTCGTAGCGATATCACGGTGACGACGCAGGTCGTTCCGGTCGCCGAAGGTCGCGTCAACCTCGCATTCGTCATCAACGAAGGCGAGCGCACCAAGATTTCGCAGATCAACTTCGTCGGCAACGAAGCCTACAGCGACGGCCGTCTGCAGTCGGTCATTGCGACGAAGGAATCGGGCATTTTCTCCTTCATTACGCGGAAGGACGTCTACAATCCCGACAAGCTGCGTGCGGACGAAGAGTTGCTGCGTCAGTTCTACTACAACCGCGGTTACGCCGATTTCCAGGTCGTTTCCTCGGATGCGGCCCTGAATGAGGCGACCAACGAGTACACGGTGACGATCACCGTCGAAGAAGGCCCGCGCTACGACTTTGGTTCGGTTAACGTCGAATCGACCGTTGAGGGTGTCAATGCCGAAGAACTGAAGGGGCTCGTCGTGAGCCGTGAGGGTTCGGTCTACAAGGCCAAGGACGTCCAGGCGACGATGACCGAAATCTCGAAGCGCGTCGCTTCGGCCGGTTACCCGTTCGCTCGCGTCACGCCGCGCGGCAATCGCGATCTCGGCAACCACACGATCTCGGTCGACTACCTCGTCGATCAGGGCGAACGTGCTTATGTCGAGCGTATCGAAATCCGCGGCAATACCCGTACCCGCGATTACGTCATCCGTCGCGAGTTCGACATGGGTGAAGGCGACGCCTTCAACCAGGAAATGGTTGCGCGTGCCAAGCGTCGTCTCGAGGCTCTCGGCTACTTCTCGAGCGTCAACGTTTCGACCGCTCCGGGCAGCGCCGCTGACCGTGTTGTCGTGATCGTCGATGTGCAGGACCAGTCGACCGGTTCGTTCGGTATCGGTGCAGGTTACTCTGCCGGTAGTGGCGGTGGCTTCCTCGTCGAAGCTTCGATCGAAGAAAAGAACTTCCTGGGTCGTGGCCAGTACATCCGTGTTGCGGCGGGTCGTGGCGACGAAAGCCGCACGTACAACGTTTCGTTCACGGAGCCGTATTTCCTTGGCTATCGTCTGGCCGCAGGCTTCGACGTCTTCAAGAACGAAAACGACTTCGATGACGACAACTACAGCTACGAAGATCAGGGCTTCAGCCTGCGCGTGACCGCGCCGATCACCGAGAACCTGTCGACGACGCTGCGCTACAACTTCACGCAGTTCGACTACAGCGGTAACGTTGCGAAGCTGTCGTCGCCTTACGTTCGTGCGGTCGAGGGTGGCAACTGGGTCCGTTCGTCGGTTTCGCAGTCGATCACCTACAATACGCTCGACGATGCGCAGCTGCCGCATGACGGTATTCTTGCGACCTTCACGCATGAATTCGCTGGCCTCGGTGGCGACTCCGACTTCTACAAGATGACCGGTAAGGCCAAATGGTACTATACGGTCAACGACGAAGCCGACATCATCGCGTCGCTCGGCGGTAGCGCCGGACATATCTTCGAAACCGGCAGCGATCTCCAGGTTTTCGACCAGTTCCAGCTTGGCACCAGCGACATCCGCGGCTTCGAGCGTAACGGTATCGGTCCGCGGGACAAGGCAACGGGCGATGCGCTCGGCGGTACGACCTACTTCACGGCTTCGGCCGAGGCGACGTTCCCGCTTCCGGGTATCCCGCGTGACAGCGGCTTCCGTGGTGCGGTCTTCGCTGATGCGGGCACGCTCTACAGCAACCAGGTCAAGATGGCCCCGGGCGAGACTGTGCAGGGTAACAACTCGTCGCTGCGTGCATCGGTCGGTGTTGGTCTGATCTGGGCTTCGCCCTTCGGTCCGCTGCGTGTCGACTACGCATGGCCGATCGCCAAGGAAGATTTCGACAAGGTTCAGAACCTGAAGTTCGGCATTTCCTCGTCGTTCTGATAAAAAGCAGTCCAGAACTGCCAGAAAAGATCGTTCTGGAGTGTATATGGAACAGAACTGGTTTTTTCCGCCCCACGATGGGATCCGCCTGGGCGACCTGGCGGATCGAATTGGAGCGGAATTGGTGGATGTCGCGGTCGCTGACCGCGCTGTCCGCTCCGTGGCGCCGGTCTATCGGGCAAAGCCCGGTGACGTCTGTTATATGTTGTCTCGCAAGAGCCGCGCCGAGCTCGAGACCTGTGAGGCATCGGCGATCATTTGCGACAAGACGATTTCGTCTCTCGTCCCCGCCCATATTCCCGTCCTTTTGACAGCGCGGCCGCATACGGCCTTTGCGCTTGCCGGTACGTTGTTGCACGAGATTGCGATGCGTCCGGCACGCAATACGAGCCTGAGCGGGATTGCGCCCGGCGCGTTCGTGGACCCGACCGCGCGCCTTGAAGACGATGTCGAGGTTGAACCGACGGCAGTCATTGGGACCGGCGCCGAGATCGGCCGCGGCACGCGCATTGCAGCCGGCGCGGTCATCGGCCCGGGCGTGCGCATCGGCCGCGATTGCACGATTTCTGCGGGCGCCAGCGTGCTCTGCGCGCTCGTCGGCAACAGCGTCATCATCCATCCAGGTGCTCGCATTGGCCAGGATGGCTTCGGCTATGCGCCGGGTCCGAAAGGCGGGATGATCAAGATCGTCCAGGTCGGGCGGGTGATCATCCAGGATCACGTCGAGATCGGCGCGAATACGACGATCGACCGTGGCACGATGGACGACACGGTGATCGGCGAGGGCACCAAGATCGACAACCTCGTTCAGATCGGTCACAACGTCCGTATCGGTCGCTACTGCGGCATCGTCAGTGGGGTCGGCATTGCCGGTAGCACGAAGATCGGCGATGGCGTCATGATTGGCGGCGGTAGCGGCGTCAATGGCCACATCACGGTTGGTGACGGCGTCCAGATCGCCGCCATGAGCGGCGTGGCCGCCGATGTTCCTGCCGGTGAACGGTACGGTGGTATTCCGGCGCGCCCGATGCGTGATTTCCTGCGCGACGTCGCGGAAATGGCTATGCGGGCAGAGGAAAGACAGAAAAAGAAGAAGGGCGGCGCGAATGAGTGAAGCAGCAACGGTTCTCGGCACGGCGGATATTCAGGAAATCCTGAAACTGCTGCCCCATCGCTACCCATTCCTGCTCGTCGATCGCATCATCGAGATCGACGGCGACAATTCGGCGATCGGTATCAAGAATGTCTCGGCGAACGAGCCGCATTTCACCGGTCACTTCCCGGAGCAGCCGATCATGCCGGGCGTCCTGCTCGTCGAGGGCATGGCGCAGACGGCCGGCGCGATCTGTGCCCGCAAAGTCGGAACCGGCACGAACCTGGTCTATTTCATGACCATCGACAATGCCCGTTTCCGCAAGCCGGTCGTGCCTGGCGATCGCGTCGAATTCCATGTCGTGAAGCAGAAGCAGCGTGGCAATATCTGGAAATTTCACTGTGACGCAAAAGTTGACGGGCAACTTGTCGCAGAAGCTGATATCGGCGCGATGATAGTCAGCAAGGAAGACGCCTGAACATGATTGCAGCATCTGCGAAGATCCACCCGTCCTCGGTCGTCGAGAGCGGGGCTGTGATCGGCGAGAACGTCAAGATCGGCCCGTTTTGCTACATCGGGCCGAAAGTCGTTCTGGGCGACGATATCGAGATTCTCAGCCATGCCGTGGTGATCGGCCGGACGACTGTCGGCAAGGGAACGAAGATTTTCCCGAACGCCGTGGTCGGTGGCGATTCCCAGAGCGTTCATCACAGTGCTGTCGATACCGAACTTCTGATCGGTACCAATTGCACGATCCGCGAAGGCGTGACGATGAACACCGGAACCGTCGAACATGGCGGCAAGACGGTTGTCGGCGATAACAATCTCTTTCTCGCCAACTCGCACGTGGCGCATGATTGCCGCCTCGGCAACAACATTATCCTGTCCAACAATGTGATGCTGGCGGGCCATGTCACGGTCGAGGACCGCGTCATTCTCGGCGGCGGCTGCGCGGTGCACCAGTTCACCCGCGTCGGCCGTCAGGCCTTTGTCGGCGGTCTGTCGGCTGTCAGCTACGACGTCATTCCCTATGGCATGCTCAACGGCAATCCCGGCCTGCTCAGCGGCCTGAACGTTGTCGGCATGAGCCGGGCTGGCATCGATCGTGCAACGATCCATGTGGTTCGCCGCGCCTACAAGCAGATTTTCGAGGGGCCGGAATCGATCCGCGCCAATGCCGCAGCGATTCGCGAAGACTATATGGATTGCGCGCCGGTCATGGAAATCCTCGACTTCATCGGCGCCGAGAGCGACCGCGCACTGTCGTCGCCGCAACGCGGCAAGGCCTGACCGTGATGTCTTCTGCTGCGAGCCGCGCAGCGACTGGCGGCCGGCTCGCAATCATCGCTGGTGGCGGCGCGCTGCCCCACCATGTCGCCGAAGCAGTTCGTGCGCGCGGCGAAGATCCCTACATCATCGCACTCACGCGTGAAGCCGAAGAAGCCGATTGGATCGACTTCGACCACTCGGTTCTGGCGATCGGCGATTTCGCCAATATCAGCCGGACATTCAGGGAAGAGGGCATAGACCGCGTCGTCTTGTCCGGGTGGGTTCGGCGCCGGCCGGAATGGCGCGATATCCGCCCGACATTGCGGACCCTCGCAAAGATACCTTCAGTTCTAAAGACGCTGGTCTCGGGCGGGGACGATGCGGTCCTGCGCATGGCGATGCAGCTGATCGAGGCAAGCGGCGCGCATGTCATCGGCGTGCACGAGGTGGTTCCCAATCTCCTGGCCGACTCAGGCCCCATCGGTGCTGTGAACCCTGACGCTGACGACCAACGCGACATAGAAGCGGGTATTGCTGCGGCCAATGCGCTCGGCGCGCTCGACGTGGGGCAGGGGGCGGTTGCGGTCGGCGGGCGTGTCGTCGCGCTCGAGGGTGCCGAGGGCACGGACGCCATGCTGGAGCGTGTCGCCGTGTTGAAGGCGGAGGGGCGCGTTTCCTCCCGCCGGCGCGGCGTACTCGTCAAGCTTTGCAAGCCCGGACAGGACCTGCGTGCCGACCTCCCGTCGATCGGTCCATCCACCATCGCCCTTGCCGAGCGAGCTGGTCTTGCTGGCGTTGCTGTGGAAGCCGGGCGGGCGCTGGTACTGGAACGGAACGACGTGGTCAGTGTCGCCGATCGAGCGGGGCTGTTCGTCGCCGGAGTGGAGCGCGCATCCGGAGGCAACAGGCGATGATTGCGCCACGGTACAAGCTCGCTGTGATCGCCGGTGAAGTTTCCGGCGACCTTCTGGGCGCCGATCTCGTTCGCGCGCTTCGGGCGCAAAGCCATTCCGACGTCGAACTCGTCGGTGTCGGCGGCGAGGCCCTGGAGGCCGAGGGGCTGCGCTCGCTGTTCGACTATTCCGAACTGTCGATCATGGGTTTCACCCAGGTGCTCGCCCGTCTACCGAAGCTGATCATGCGCATCCGCGAGACGGCAAAGGCCATCATTGCAGCCCGACCCGACGCGCTTCTGATCATTGACAGCCCGGATTTCACCCACCGCGTGGCGCGAAAAGTCCGTGCTGCATTGCCGGATCTGCCCGTCATCAACTACGTCTGCCCGAGCGTCTGGGCCTGGAAGCCTGAGCGTGCGCCGCGCATGCGCAGCTACGTCGATCACGTGCTTGCCGTATTGCCCTTCGAGCCGGAGGCGATGGAGCGGTTGCAAGGGCCTCCGACCACCTATGTCGGCCATCGACTTGCAAGCGACGCCAATGTGCTTGCCGTTCGCGCAAGCCGCCAGCCGCGCCTTGCAGGAGCCAAGGACGGGCGTGTTTCGACCTGCCTTCTGCTGCCGGGCTCGCGCTCGAGCGAAGTCGGTCGCCTGCTGCCTATCTTCCGCGCGACGGTCGAGGAACTCGCTGCCCGCCATCCGGGCGTCCGCTTCGTGCTTCCGACCGTGCCGCGCCAGGAGAAACTGGTGCGGGAAATTACCGCATCCTGGACCATCCAGCCGGAGATTTCCGTCGGTGCGGCCGACAAATGGGCGGCGTTCGATCGGGCCGATGCCGCGATCGCAGCTTCGGGTACGGTCATTCTGGAACTCGCTTTGGCCGGCGTGCCCGTCGTTTCGACCTATGCGCCTGATTTCCTGGTAAAATTCCTGCACAAGCGCATCCGCATCTGGAGCGGCGCATTGCCCAACCTGATTGCAGATTTCCCGATCGTCCCGGAATATTTCGGCGAATCGATCCGTCCCGGTGCTTTGACGCGCTGGATGGAGCGGCTTTCCAGCGCAACGGCGCAGCGGGCCTCGATGCTCGACGGCTACGCGCTTGTGCAGCAGCGCATGGCGACCGACCATCCGCCGGGCGAGATGGCAGCCAAGATCGTTCTCGGCTATCTCGACAAGAGGAAGTCGTAAGATCTACCGCTGCCTGAGGGCGCAATCTTCATCGACGCTTTACTGACGATGACGCCCGGCGCACAGCGTGCGCTCGGGCAGTCTTGCGTTGCTGCTCATAGCGACTGATCACTACCGGCCGCAACCGTCGATCCAGCGCTGAAAAAACAAAGGCCCGGTCAGCGATGACCGGGCCTTTGTTGTCTGTGCTTTTGTCGGTCTCAGCGCTTGGAGACCGGCACATAGTCGCGCTGCGGAGCGCCGACATAGAGCTGGCGCGGGCGGCCGATGCGCTGTTCCGGATCTTCGATCATCTCGTTCCACTGCGCGATCCAGCCGACGGTGCGGGCGAGCGCGAAGAGAACGGTGAACATGGTGGTGGGGAAGCCCAGCGCCTTCAGCGTGATACCCGAGTAGAAGTCGATGTTCGGGTACAGCTTCTTCTCGATGAAGTACTCGTCGGTCAGCGCAATGCGCTCGAGTTCCATCGCCACTTCGAGGAGCGGATCGTCCTTGTGGCCGAGCTCGGCGAGCACTTCATGCGTGGTCTTCTGCATGATCTTGGCGCGCGGGTCGTAGTTCTTGTAGACGCGGTGACCGAAGCCCATCAGGCGGAACGGGTCGTTCTTGTCCTTGGCGCGGGCGATGAATTCCGGAATGCGGTCGGCCGTGCCGATTTCCGCAAGCATGTTGAGCGCCGCTTCGTTGGCGCCGCCGTGCGCCGGGCCCCAGAGGCAGGCGATGCCGGCCGCGATGCAGGCGAACGGGTTGGCGCCCGACGAGCCCGCGAGGCGAACGGTCGAGGTCGAAGCGTTCTGTTCGTGATCGGCGTGCAGGATGAAGATACGATCCATGGCGCGCGACAGAACCGGATTGACGACATATTCTTCGCACGGAACGGCAAAGCACATGCGCAGGAAGTTCGAGGCGTAGTCGAGGTCGTTCTTCGGGTAAACGAAGGGCTGGCCGATG
Organism: Ensifer sp. PDNC004; assembly: GCF_016919405.1. NCBI lineage: Bacteria > Pseudomonadati > Pseudomonadota > Alphaproteobacteria > Hyphomicrobiales > Rhizobiaceae > Ensifer > Ensifer sp. PDNC004. Next base: position 1,239,144 of record NZ_CP070353.1, on the reverse strand, counting down.
TGGTACTTATAGGCCATGGCCGCGATCGTCGGCATCTTGGCGATCATGCGCAGCGAGGCAACCATGCGCTGGTGCGGATCGGTAATGTCGGTCGAGTCGTGGTAGAAGGCCGAGAGCGCGCCGACGCATCCGCACATGACGGCCATCGGGTGTGCGTCGCGGCGGAAGCCGGTGAAGAAGCGCGACATCTGCTCGTGCACCATGGTGTGGTGCGTGACGCGGTAGTCGAAATCAGCCTTCTGCGCCTTGGTCGGCAGTTCACCGTAGAGCAGCAGGTAGCAGACTTCGAGGAAGTCGCCGTGCTCGGCAAGCTGTTCGATCGGGTAGCCGCGGTGCAGCAGCACACCTTCGTCGCCGTCGATATAGGTGATCTTGGATTCGCACGACGCCGTCGACGTGAAGCCCGGGTCGTAAGTGAACATCTTCGTCTGCTTGTAGAGCGAGCCGATGTCCACGACGTCAGGGCCGATGGACCCAGATCGCACCGGAAGATCCGCCGACTTTCCATCGAGTGTTACAACCGCGGTTTTATCAGTCATCGGACCCTCCGTCTTATGGCAACGTGGCACACAGACGTGCCACGACAATGAACGTTGCGAATTTGCTATATGATTTATTTTCGACTGCCAAGCTGTACGAAAGGCAAATTGTGCGATGCGAAAATGTGCATATGGCGACGCAATAATGGCATGTTACGGCAATAAGTCCAAAGAGATCAATAAGCTCGTCCGATGATGGTGCGGTACCATTCTATATAGGTTTGCCGCTTTTTTCGGCAGATAGCGCCTCGGTTGCGGTTGCGAGACGTTGGTTGCATGATCGGCCGCGAAGTCAGGGGCTAAAGTGCGGGCGCAATGAGCGAAACGGAAATGCGGCAAGCGTCGCTCGACGTCGAACGCGGCAGCTTCGGGGTGCCCGGTTCCGATGCCGCCGTAATCGCGGCGACCGTGCCTGCAACAGGGCGACTACCCCCGTTTCTCCGGCCGTCGTGGCGGGCAATTGCGAGCCGCGCAGCCCGTTTCCGGCCTGCCGCCGTCAACCCGGCGTTCCTCGCAGCGATCGAAGAGGAAAGGGCATTCGGTCACGGTTTTGTGTTGATCCCGGTGTTCTTGATCTTCGGTGTACTCGCCTGGCTGGCGCTGCCCTTCGATATCCGGATTGCCAATCTTGCAGTGCTGCTGTGCATTTTTGGAATGGCAGCGTTGGTCTGTCGGTGGAAACTGGCGCCCGTGGGTCCTCCGCTGGTTGCCGTGACGCTGTTCATCGCTGGCATGCTGCTGGTCGCGATCGAGACATGGCGCACCGACACGGTTGTTCTCGACGCTCCGGTCACCACGAACCTGCGGGGCACGGTCTTTTCACGCGAGCAGGATGATCGCGGCCGGTGGCGTTACGGGCTGGAAATCGAGGAAACGAGCCGGCCAAAACTGCGCCGTCAGCCGCTGAAGGCGACGCTGGTGACGCGGGGCTCCGGAGAGCCGTTTCCGCTCGGCGCTCTGATCGAGGGCAGGGCGCGCCTGTCTCCGCCCTCAGGCCCGGCGCTGCCCGGCCTGAACGATTTCGCCTTCGACAGTTATTTCAAGGGAATTGGCGCCGTCGGGTTTTTCTACGGCGCGCCGAAGCTATCCGAGAAGGTCGCGAGCGAAGAGGGTGGCACTGTGGCCGCGCTGCTTTCGGCGACGAAAAAGACGATGGCCGCGATGCGGGAAACGGTCGGCGAGAGGATCCGCTCGTCGATCGGCGGCGACACTGGCGCGCTTGCGGCGGCACTGGTCACCGCAGAGGAAAGGGCAATCAGCCGAGAGACCGTCGAGGTGCTGCGACAGGCTGGGTTGGCGCACGTGCTGGCGATCTCCGGCCTCAACATGGCGCTGGCAGCCGGCACCTTTCTGATCGGCGCGCGCACCGCTCTCAGCATGGTGCCGGGGCTCGCGCACCGCGTGCCGATCAAGAAGGTCGCGGCGGCCGGCGCGCTGCTGATGGTCTGCTTCTACATTCTCATCTCGGGCGGCGCCGTATCGGCACTGCGCGCCTGGATCATGATCTCGATCATGCTGGTCGCGGTGTTCTTCGATCGCATGTCGATCAGCCTGCGCAACGTCGCGCTCGCTGCAATCGTCATCGTCGTGCTCATGCCCTCGGCCGTGGCCGGGCCAGGCTTCCAGATGTCCTTCGCCGCCACACTGGCGCTGGTTGCCGGCTACGGGCGCTGGCGCGAACGGCGCACGGGCAAGGCCGAAGCGCCCGGCAGCCGCAGCAAGGGGCGCCTCATCACCGGCGTCGCCGCGGGCATCCTGATCACCTCGCTTATCGGCGGTCTGGCAACGTCAGTCTATTCGATCGCCTACTTCCATAGGCTGCCGGCCTATGGCCTCATCGCAAACATTCTCACCATGCCGCTGATCAGCATCGTGATCATGCCGTTCGGGCTGTTCGCCATGCTGCTGATGCCGTTCGGGCTCGAGCATCTGCCTTTGATGGCGATGGCGTGGGGTCTCGATCGGATGCTCGACGTCGCGCGGTTCGTGACGTCGCTCGACGGCGAGGTCGTGACCGGCCGCATCGGCCCCATCGGCTTCGTGCTGATCGCGATCGGCGGTGTCTTTCTTTGCGTCCTGCGCAGTTGGCTCGCAATCTCTGGCATCGTGCTGATCTGCGCAGGCTTTCTCAGCCTGGTATTCGAAGGCGGCAGCCGGCCCGATATTGTGATCGCCGAGGACGGCCGTCTCGTCGGCTTGGTCACGGATGATGCCATCGCAACGAACCGGCCGCGTCCGCCGGACTTCATATTCTCGCAATGGCAACGGGCGCTCATCGTCGCGAAACATGAGCGGCCGGCCACGCTTCCGCCTGCGGCCGACGGTCTTTATCCGGCTATGGAACAGGCGGTCAGAAGAGCGCCGCCGATTGAGGGAGAGAAGGCTGCCGCGATCCGCGCCGATTTTTCATCGGCGATCGCGGCAAGCAAGGCAGGCAGTTTCGTCTGCCGCGACAAGCAATGGTGCGCCGCGCGCAGTGCGGTCGGCTGGACGATCGTCACTCTCGAAAATCCGCGCCTCTTTCCCGCCCTGTGTGATCAGGCGGACCTGATCGTGGTCGCCGCGCGGGTCGATGCCGAAGCGTGCGCCGTGCGCGGAGCCCGCATCGTCGATGTCGCTACGCTGCGCCGCACCGGCGCAATCGAAATCCGGGCGGAACAGCAGGAGGGGCTCAACTCACCCGCCATGCAATTCCAGTCGGCTTTCACGACGCTTGCCCGTCCCTGGGAGCGGCATCGCACCTATGATTGGCGCAGCGGCGCCTTCGTCGAAGACCAGCCGACGCCCTGAAAACGTCGGTCCAGCCTGGGCAATGGACGGTTGCGAAATTATTCTTGATTGATAAACTCCACAAATCCTTGTCATTCGGTTTTCCGTTGCGTAAACAGCCTCGGAAGCGCGCAAGGGTGGTGGCGGATGACGGCAAACCCTTCGCCCCGACACGACGAAATGGACCAGTACGTGAGGAACGAGATGCCGAGACGAGCCCGATCGACGATCAATTTTCTGGCAGCCGCAATGCTGGTCCTGTCCTCCGCAGCTTCTCCGACGGCCGCCCTGGCACAAGCGACAACGTCCGCACCCGTGGTCGACGGTACGCAGAGCGGCGCAACCGCGCCGTCCGCATCCGCGCCGGTGGCGGAAGGTCAGGGCACGGCCGCAACCTTTCCGTCGGTTGACCCGGCGACCCAGGCGCAGCCGGCACTGCAAACTCCAGCCGCTACGTCGGGCGAGGGGGCTCCGGTCGCGGTTGAAGGCACCACGACGACGGCTGAAAGCGCGCCTGCAACAAGTGAGGGCGCAGCAAGCCCGGTGCTGCCGCACGACCTTTCTCCAATCGGCATGTTCATGGCCGCCGACGTGGTGGTGAAGAGCGTGATGATTGGTCTTGCGCTGGCGTCCGTCGCCACCTGGGCGATCTTTGTGGTCAAGCTGCTGGAACTCTTTGGCGCCAAGGCGCGCCTGACGCGCGCGGTTCGCCTGCTGTCGGCCGCCAACGGCCTGGCAGACGTCAAGGGGTCCTTCGACGGCAAGTCGGGACCGGCGCCCGAAATGGTCGCCGCGGCGATCGACGAGATGGCCCGCTCGGAGGCGGTGATCGATCACGCGCCGACGGGCGGCCTTAAGGAGCGTGTTTCGTCGCTTCTGACCCGCATCGAGGTTCGCGCCGGCAAGCGCATGACAAGCGGCACCGGCATCCTGGCCTCGATCGGTTCCGTCGGCCCGTTCGTCGGTCTGTTCGGCACGGTCTGGGGGATCATGAATTCCTTCATCGGCATCAGCAAGGCGCAGACGACCAACCTGGCGATCGTGGCGCCGGGTATCGCGGAGGCGCTCCTGGCGACCGCCATCGGCCTGGTCGCGGCGATCCCGGCCGTCGTCATCTACAACTATTTTGCCCGCTCGGTCGGTGGCTACAAGGTGATTCTCGCCGATGCCGCTGCAGCCGTTGAGCGGCTCGTCAGCCGCGACCTCGACCATCGCCTGGCCCGCAAGGCGCAGCCGCGCCGCCAGGACTTCGGTCACGCCGAGACGACCATCGCACGGATCGGGTGACCCATGGCTGGAAAAATCAGCGACGGCGGCGGCGATCTCGACGAAAACGCCGAGATCAACGTTACTCCCTTCATCGACGTCATGCTGGTGCTGCTGATCATCTTCATGGTGGCGGCGCCGCTTGCCACCGTGGACATGAAGGTCGACCTGCCGCAATCGGCCGCCAAACCGGCCCCGCGGGACGACAAGCCGGTCTTCGTGACGCTGAAGGCCGATCTGGCACTGGCGATCGGCAACGATGAAACGGCACGCGAGAGCTTTGCCGACGAGTTGAAGCGCCTGACCGAAGGCAATACCGAGACACGCGTCCTGCTGCGGGCGGACAAGGCTGTCGACTACGGCGAGTTGATGACGGTGATGAACCTCATTCAGAATGCCGGCTACACCAAGATTGCCCTCGTCGGGCTGGAAGGCGCGCCGGGACGCTGATCCCGGCCGGCTATCGTGTCGCCTCCGCTGTTCGCGGTGCAATTCCCTCCCGTTTTTCCGGCGCAAATTGCCGCTGTCGCTTGAAACCGGCCGGTCGCCGATTTATGAGCTTACCTCAAAGGCTTTCCGACGGGAGCCAGTAGACGATCGTGCGTGCTTGCCCGAAACCGGGCGCCGCGCCTATCCGGACCACGAGGGCACTACCATGAATTTCGAAGCAGCGCGCACCAAGATGGTGGACAACCAGATCCGCACGACGGATGTCACGTCCCACTCGATCCTGTCCGCGTTCCTGAGCGTCCCGCGCGAGGAATTCGTGCCTGCCAAGATGAAAGAGCTCGCCTACATCGATACGGATATCGCGCTCGAGGTTGCCAACGGCAACGCGCCGCGCTTCCTGATGGAGCCGTCGCCGCTCGCCAAGCTTCTCCAGTTGGCCGAAATCGCCAAGTCCGATGTCGTTCTGGAGATCGGCTGCGGCACCGGCTATGCATCCGCACTGCTGTCGCAGGTTGCAGGTTCGGTCGTCGCGCTCGAAAGCGATGAAGGCCTCGCTGCCACCGCGACCGAAACGCTGTCCCGCCTCGGTTACGACAACATCGCCGTGGTAACCGGCGAACTCGAGAAGGGATACGCCGCCGAGGCACCCTACGACGTGATCTTCGTCCACGGCTCGGTCGAAGTCCTGCCGACCGCTTTGTTCGGGCAGCTGCGCGATGGCGGGCGGCTCGTGGTCGTTGAAGGATTTGGCAATGCTTCTCGCGCTAAACTCTACGTGCACGAGCACGGAAAGACGTCCGAGCGCCCCGATTTCAACACCGCGGTCAAGCCGCTCCCCGGCTTCCGTCGTGCACAGGAATTTGTTTTTTGAGGTCCCACTTATTGAGGGATATCAACAATTAAATGCGCTGCTAAAATAACAATGTTGCCAATTCGCAACGGGGTACTTGTTTCTTTTTGAAATGGCTGCGCAGAGTATGGCTGCCCAGTTGTCGGAATGCTGATTCCGGGTTTCAAAGAGTGCAGTGGTAGTGATTTGCTCACCAGTGGGCGGTGTGAGCGCTTCATCGCCGTGTCTAGTTGGGGTCGCTTTTTGCAAAAAGAGCGGCGCCGCGGAAATAGAGGGCAGGCTCTGCCGCCCCGATCGGAGAGAGAAGTAATGGTGTCGATTGTCCGCAAAGCGGCCCTCATGGCCGCCGTTTCGACAAGCTTGCTGCTTGCACCGCAAGCAGTACTGGCCGAGACGATCTTCGGCGCAATGGCCAAAGCCTACGCAAACAACCCTGACCTGAATGCCGCGCGGGCCGGCCTCAGGGCGACCGATGAGAGTGTGCCGATCGCCAAGTCCGGCTTTCGCCCCCAGGTGGCAGCCTTCGCGTCCGGAACGCTTTCGACCATCGACCGGGAAAAGACCCTGAGCGAAGACCTCCACCAGGGACAGGTCGGCATCACCGTAAACCAGATGGTGTTTGACGGCTTTCAGACGCTGAACAATGTTCGCGCCGCCGAATCGAACGTGTTTGCAACCCGCGAATCGCTGCGCGCCAACGAGATTTCCATTCTCCTTTCGGCCGCCACGATTTACTCCAACATCGCGCGCGATCAGCAGCTCGTATCGATCCGCAAGCAGAACATCGCGTTCCTTCAGGAGCAGGTGAACGCGGCCAAGGCCCGTCTGGACGTGGGTGAGGGTACCCGTACCGACGTAAGCCTTGCAGAAGCCTCGCTCGCCAACGCCCAGTCGCAGCTTATCGTCGCCGTCGCTCAGTTGAAGCAGAGCGAAGCGACCTATGTGCAGATCGTCGGCGACGTGCCGCGGGGCATCAAGCAGGCCTCGCCGGCTTCCAAGAGCCTGCCGCGCACGCTCGATCAGGCCGTCGCGACCGGTCTGCGGGAAAGCCCGATCATTCTGTCGGCACAGTACTCCGTTGATTCGGCCGGCTATCAGGTCAAGTCGGCGGAAGGCACGATGCTTCCCGGTGTGACGCTGCAGGGCCAGGTTGGCCGCACCACCGGCAATGCCAGCCAGTTCGATAGCAATGCATCGAGCATCACGGCTCGCCTTGAGGTTCCGATCTATCAGGGCGGTGCCGAGTACGGCCAGATCCGCCAGGCCAAGGAACGCCTCGGCCAGCAGCGCATCCTCGTCGATTCCGCCCGCGCTTCGGTGCAGCAGACAATCGTTTCGGCCTATGCTCAGCTGGAAGCCGCGATTGCGCGCATATCTGCCAACAAGGCGCAGATTTCCGCTGCCAAGCTGGCGCTCGATGGCGTGATCGAAGAGCGCAAGGTCGGCCAGCGCACGACCCTCGACGTACTCGATTCGCAGCAGGACGTGCTTCAGGCGCAGGAACTCCTCGCTCTGGCGCAACGCGATGCCGTCGTCGCCAGCTATTCGCTGCTTGCGGCCTCCGCGCGGCTGACGGTCAAGGACCAGGGGCTTCAGGTCGCGGAATATCGCTCCGAGGAGCACTACGAGGCGGTCAAGGACAAGTGGATCGGCTTGCGGACCGTGGACGGTCGCTAAGAGCGTCCTCTCGTCTTTCCAGATATTGCAGCAGCGCCCCGGTATCCCCGGGGCGTTTCTATTTTTTCCCCTGAAAACAAATCTGTGCAAGAATCCGGGCGACTGATTCGTGGCGTTTGTTTCGTCCGCGAACTCACTTAAGGTTTGTCGGAAATCGGCGCATGTCCAGTTTTGGAACACATGTCTGCCGCGTCAAACGAGGATGGAAATGGCACAGCTCAATGTCGCGCGTGAACCGTCGATGGATGAAATCCTGGCATCCATTCGCAAGATCATTGAGAGCAACGAACCCGGGCAAGCCGGGTTCGCGCCGCACGAGCAGTTCGAGGACGAGGCTAGCGACGAGATCGAATTGACCATCGACAGCGAGATCGAGACCATCGCCTTTGGCCGACGCGATGAGCGGGACGAGCCCCCGAAGTCGGCCTCCGTCGCGCCGGCCGTGGAAAGCCCGGCGGTACAGACTGAGCCGTCGTCGGCAGCACAGCCGCCGCTTTCGCTGGCCGATGTCGCGGCGCGGGTTCGGGCCGCCTCCGAGCGTCATGCCACGGGTTTTCCCGCACGGGAGGTTCAACCAGCGCCGCAGGTCGTCGCCATTCAGGACAGTCCTGTCGTCACCTCGCGCATGGCCGCGGTTTCTGCCCCGAAAGCGCCGGTGATCGAGCCGGTTGCCGAGGTTGAGGCGCTGGCCGAGCCAGAGGCCGCCGCGCCGCCGCCAGTCGAACTACCGGAAGTTTTAAGCGCGATTCCGCCCGTGGCAGCCGTCGCGCTGGATGCGCCCGCGCCGGAGACGGCACTTGCGGCGATCGTCTCCCCGGAGGTCGGCCGCAAGGTCGCTCAGTCCTTCGGCGATCTTGCCCACGCAGTGGATCAGGGATCGCGACGTTCCTTTGATGAAATTGCCGAGGCGATGCTGCGGCCGATGCTGCAGGAATGGCTCGACGACAATCTGCCGACGCTTGTCGAGCGGCTCGTCCGCGAGGAGATCGAGCGGGTCGCGCGCGGCCCTCGGCGCTAAAAGCCGAAGCCGAATACGAAAGAAGCCGCGCTGTCGTCGCGGCTTTTTGCGTTCGTGTTGACTTGCGCCGGCCGTTCCGGTTTACAAGACGCTGACATCAATCTCGTAAATTGGCTCCAAAATGCTTGATAAGACCTACGATTCCGCATCCGTCGACCCGCGTATCGCCAAGAAGTGGGACGAAGAAAACGCGTTTCGTGCAGGGGCGGGTGCCAAGCCCGGCGCCGACAGTTTCTGCATCGTGATCCCGCCGCCGAACGTGACGGGTTCGCTGCACATGGGCCACGCGCTCAACAACACGCTTCAGGACGTGCTGGTTCGCTTCGAACGCATGCGCGGCAAGGACGTGTTGTGGCAGCCGGGCATGGACCATGCCGGCATCGCGACCCAGATGGTCGTCGAGCGCAAGCTGATGGAGAGCCAGCAGCACCGCCGGCAGATGGGCCGCGAAGCCTTCATCGAGAAGGTCTGGGAATGGAAAGCCGAATCGGGCGGGCTCATCTTCAACCAGTTGAAGCGGCTCGGCGCGTCCTGCGACTGGTCGCGCGAACGCTTCACCATGGACGAAGGGCTGTCCGAAGCCGTTCTCGAGGTCTTCGTCTCGCTCTACAAGGAAGGCTTGATCTACAAGGACAAGCGCCTGGTCAACTGGGACCCGAAGCTCCTGACCGCGATTTCGGACCTGGAGGTCGAGCAGCACGAGATCAACGGCAATCTCTGGCACCTGCGCTACCCGCTGGAGCCCGGCGTCACCTTCGACTATCCGGTTGCCTTCGATGAAGACGGCAAGGCGACCGAGTGGGAAAAGCGCGATTATCTCGTCGTTGCCACCACCCGTCCGGAAACCATGCTCGGAGACAGCGGCATCGCCGTCAATCCCGAGGATGAGCGCTACAAGCCGCTGATCGGCAAGCACGTCATCCTGCCGATCGTCGGTCGCCGTATTCCGGTCGTTGCCGACGACTACGCGGACCCGACCGCCGGCACCGGCGCGGTGAAGATCACGCCTGCGCATGATTTCAACGACTTCGACGTCGGCAAGCGCGCCGGTCTGCGCGCGATCAGCATCATGACGATCGAAGGGCGCATCACCATCAAGGACAACGAGGATTTCCTCGAAGGGCTCAGCGATCCGGCTGCCCTGCATGGCGCCTGGGACGAACTCGAAGGCAAGGACCGCTTCGAAGCGCGCAAGATCATCGTTCGCATCTTCGAAGAGGCAGGCCTTCTCGACAAGATCGAGCCGCACAAGCACATGGTTCCCCATGGTGATCGCGGTGGCGTGCCGATCGAGCCGCGCCTGACGGAACAATGGTACGTTGACGCCAAGACGCTGGCGAAGCCGGCGATCGCCGCGGTCAAGGAAGGCCGGACCAACTTCGTTCCCAAGAACTGGGAGAAGACCTACTACGAGTGGATGGAGAACATCCAGCCCTGGTGCGTTTCGCGCCAGCTCTGGTGGGGGCATCAGATTCCGGCCTGGTATGGTCCGGACGGCCAGGTCTTCGTCGAAAAGACCGAGGAAGAGGCGCTGCACGCCGCGATCCAGCACTATCTGGCGCATGAAGGCCCGATGAAGGCCTATGTCGAGGACCTGCTCGAGAACTTCAAGCCGGGCGAAATCCTAACGCGTGACGAAGACGTTCTCGACACCTGGTTCTCCTCGGCGCTGTGGCCGTTCTCCACGCTCGGCTGGCCGAACGAGACGCCGGAACTGGAGAAGTATTACCAGACCGACGTGCTGGTCACCGGTTTCGACATCATCTTCTTCTGGGTCGCCCGGATGATGATGATGGGCCTGCATTTCATGAAGGATGCCGACGGCACCCCGGTCGAGCCGTTCCATACGGTCTATGTCCATGCGCTCGTTCGCGACAAGAACGGCCAGAAGATGTCGAAGTCGAAGGGCAACGTCATCGATCCGCTCGAACTGATCGACGAATACGGCGCCGACGCCCTGCGCTTCACGCTGGCGATCATGGCCGCCCAGGGGCGCGACGTGAAACTCGACCCGGCGCGCATCGCCGGCTATCGCAACTTCGGCACCAAGCTGTGGAACGCGACGCGCTTTGCCCAGATGAATGGCGTTACCAGCAGCGATGGCTTCATTCCCGAAGCCTCGTCGCTCACCGTCAACCGCTGGATCCTGACGGAACTGTCGCGCACCATCCGGGACGTTACCGAGGCGCTTGATGCCTATCGCTTCAACGACGCCGCCGGCAGCCTCTACCGGTTCGTCTGGAATCAGTTCTGCGACTGGTACCTCGAGCTGCTGAAGCCGATCTTCGGCGGCGATGACGAAGCGGCAAAGCGCGAGTCGCAAGCTTGCGTTGCTTATGTTCTCGACGAGATCTACAAGCTGCTGCACCCGTTCATGCCGTTCATGACGGAAGAACTCTGGGCGCAGACGGCGGGCGAGGGGCAGGAGCGCTCGACGTTGCTGTGCCACGCGGAATGGCCGGCGCCGTCCTATGCCGATGACACGGCGGCCGACGAGATCAACTGGCTGATCGATTTGGTCTCCGGCATTCGTTCGGTCCGTTCGGAGATGAACGTTCCGCCAGCGGCAACAGCACCATTGATCGTGGTCGGTGCCAACAACCTGACGCGCGAGCGCCTGCAGCAGCATGCCCAGGCGATCGGTCGCCTGGCGCGTGTCGAGCATATCGATCACGCCACTGTCGCCCCGCGCGGCAGCGCCCAGATCGTCGTTGGCGAGGCAACCGCCTGCCTGCCGCTCGGCAACCTGATTGACCTCTCGGCCGAGAAAGCGCGGCTTGAGAAGGCGATTGCCAAGGTGGAAGCAGAGCGCGAGCGTATCCTCGGCAAGCTGGCAAACGAGAAGTTTGTCGCCAACGCCAAGCCGGAGCTGGTCGAAGCGGAACGTGAGCGTCTCGTCGAACTCGATCTCCAGAAGGAATCGCTGAGCGTTGCGCTGACGCGCGTCGCCGAGGCCGGCTGAGGCGAGAAATTCGCTGGGAACGACGCGGACGTTCAAGAGGATGATCGACCGTAGAGAATCGAAATCCGCGGCAGAAATGCCGCGGATTTTTATTTTAGAAATTCAAGATAAACTTCCGCCGATCGAGATTTGGCATTGATTCGATCAGTTGAATCCGCTGGGCGAGCGATTAAGCGCGCGTGGTGTTTGAACGGAACTTCAACGGAGTTTTTCGTCGTTCTACCGCAAAAAGCGATAATGTTGTTCCGGTGACACAGGTTTTCGATGGTTTGGAAATCCATTCTAATTTAGTGGATTTAATCCATGATTTTAGAAAATGGTTCCAATCTGGCGCCATTGTGGCCAAATCATGAGAATCTTACGTAAATTCTGTGACCGATCGGGCGTGCTACCTGCTAGATCTCGCATTTGCGATTTCACGGGATCGTGAGAATACTTCGGCCCACACGACATGAGGTGGAATGTCGCAGTTTGCAGTGCAGGGGGAGGAGCTGGATGGCTCACATGAATTTTAAGCGGGGTGTTCTGTCGGTAGCAGCGGGTTTGCTGTTTGCCTCCGCCGCGCACGCGGGCGGCCTTGAACGCGGCGGTTACAACATCGATCTGCTGTTCGATCCGTCGGATTATGCGGGGGAAGCGTCGGCGACCTATGTCAATCCGCAGCGCGAATTGAAGAACGTCCGTGATACCGATACCGGGAACACCAACATTCTTACCGGGACTTTTGGTGGCGGCAATCTCAACAACAGACCGAATACTGCTGACGACACCGAGAGCTACTGGGTTCCGCGCGTCGGCGTTAAGGCGGCCTTTGGTGACAGCGTCGACTGTATGGCTGACTACTCCCAGCCCTGGGGTGCCCACACCAATCCGGGGCAGAACTGGGCCGGTGCCAACAGCAATATCGAAACGAAGGTAGAGAGCGACAACTACTCCGCGACCTGCTCCTACAAATGGGACATGGGGCCAGGCCAGTTCCGTGTGATCGGCGGCGTCTTCTATCAGGAAGTCAACGGCTTCAAGGAACGGCTGGTTCAGGATTATACAGGCACGCCGCTCGCTGGTGCCTTTACCGGCATTGGCAGGCTCGAGCTTGGAGGGCATGGCTGGGGCTGGCGCGCAGGTGCTGCCTACGAAATCCCCGAGTATGCCTTGCGAGCGAGCCTCGTGTACAACAGTGCTGTCGATCTGGATAACCTCTCGGGCTTCATCGACCTTCGCCAGCTGGGCTTCGTTGTACCGGGCGTGGGCCTTGTGACCGGTACGAAATACGACGTAAACGGTGCGGCTTCGATGCCGGACTCGCTGGAACTCAAGCTGCAGAGCGGCTTTGCACCCGGTTGGGCGGCATTTGGCTCGGTGAAGTGGACGGACTGGAGCCAGCTTCAGGTCCTGAAATTCTGCCCCGCCACGGTCTCCCGTACTACGCCATGCACGAGCCTTGATCTTCTCTACCGTGACGGCTGGACCATCACCGGCGGTGTCGGCCACAAGTTCAATGATCAATGGAGTGGCGCCGTCAGCCTGACCTGGGACCGCGGCACCAGCCACGGGTATGGAACGCAGACCGACACCTGGACGCTGGGAACCGGTGTTTCCTACACGCCGACCGAAAATCTTGAGTTCCGTCTTGCCGGTGCGGTCGGCATCATGACCGGCGGCAGTTCCGGCGCGGTCAAGTATGGCGACGACGTCATTGGTGACGACGTTTCCTACGATTTCGACGACGACTTTGTCGGTGCCATTTCGACATCGATCAAAGTGAAGTTCTGATCCTTCGTCATCTGATCCTGCAAGGCCCGGTTTTACCGGGCCTTTCTTATGTGTGGAGCCTCTTAACCACGCGTCCGCACTGTCCCGCAATGTGACGATTCAGCAACACTTTTAATGCTAGAGTTTGCTAGGATCAGACTCGTTCCGGCTATGTCCATTTCCCGCCACAAACAGGGAGCAGCGATATAGGAACAAGCCTGCAATGTGAGTGTGATACCTGCAGCGTTTGGGGTGAAATGAAACTTGGATCGACGACCGTCATGACAGATGTGACCTCTGGCACGCCAGTGCAAGTGGTCCATTAAAATGACGGCTTCGGGAACTATGTCTAAGTTTCATTGTGGAAAGGTTGCGTCGGCTCTGTCGGCGAAGTTGGTGAAGTTCGCGGCGGCGGGTCGTCCGGGCTTGTGTGTTTGCAGCGGTGATGGGTTCGGCGTGGCCGGCTGGAACGGAAGAATTAGACTGTGATGCTTGCGGGTGAACTAAAGTCACTAAAGGTTGCGATACTCGGCGTGTCGCTGGCGGTCTGTGGGACCCTCGCCATGCCGGCCTACGCTTTTGATCCCGGTGCGGGCGTCACCAAGGAATCGGGTCCTTTCGCCCTCTTCAAGTTCGGGTTTTCCGCCTACAAGAATGGCCGCAAGGACGAGGCCGTAGAAGCCTACAAATACGCGGCCGAGAAGGGCCATACCGGCTCCCGCTGGGCTCTCGCCAACATGTACGCCTATGGCGACGGTGTCGCCGAGAACGACCTCGAAGCCTTCAAGATCTACAGCGAAATCGCCCAGCAGGGCGTAGAGCCGGGCTCGGAAGACACCGGTTACTTCGTCAACGCGTTGATCTCCCTTGCCGGCTACTATCGCCGCGGCATTCCCGACAGCCCGATCAAATCCGACATGTCCCAGGCGCGCCAGCTCTATTTCCAGGCGGCATCGACCTTCGGCGTCGCCGAGGCGCAGTTCCAGCTCGCGCGCATGCTCTTGTCGGGCGAGGGCGGTAGTGTGAACGTTCAGCAGGCCAAGAAGTGGCTCAACCGTGCGCGCAAGAGCGGTCACGCCGGCGCCATGGGTGTCTTTGGCAATGTGATTTTCCAGGAAGGCCAGACCGTTCGTGGTCTCGCGTTCATGACCGCGGCGCTCGATCAGTGTTCGCCGAAGGATCGGCCCTGGATGCAGTCGATGCAGGAGCAGGCCTTCTCGCTTGCCAGCGAAGACGACCGGCGCACGGCCATCGCACTGTCGCAGAACCTGCATATGCAGGGCGACGACGACTGATTGTCTGGTCTTCGGACGATCCCCAAACCGGCCCGGCCCAGGGATCATTCTCCACATAGATCTGGAATAACGCGCCTTAGGCTGAAGCGGGCGCGAACGAAAACGTTCCGATCACGGGCACGTGGTCCGAGGGCTTCTCCCAGGCGCGGACATGTTTGTCGATTGATGTCGACACCAGGCGGTCGGTTGCCTCCGGCGACAGCATCAGATGGTCGATGCGGATGCCGAAATTCTTCGGCCAGCAGCCGGCCTGATAATCCCAGAACGTATAGAGCGGCACAGCGTCCGAGGTCGCGCGCACCGCGTCGGTGAAGCCGAGATTGCGCAGCCGGCGAAATGCCGCGCGCGTTTCCGGCAGGAAGAGGGCGTCGTTCTGCCAGACCCTGATGTCCCAGCAGTCGTGTTCCTCAGGGATGACGTTGTAGTCGCCGGCAAGGATGAAAGGTTCTTCGAGCAACAGGCGCTGCTTCGCATAGGCCTCAAGCCGGCGCATCCAGGCGAGCTTGTAGGGGTACTTCTCGCTGTCGACGGGATTTCCGTTCGGAAGGTAGAGCGAGCAGACGCGAATCACGCCGCCTTCGACCGAGAAGACACCTTCGATGAACCGTGACTGTTCGT
Source organism: Ensifer sp. PDNC004 (assembly GCF_016919405.1). NCBI lineage: Bacteria > Pseudomonadati > Pseudomonadota > Alphaproteobacteria > Hyphomicrobiales > Rhizobiaceae > Ensifer > Ensifer sp. PDNC004. Next base: position 1,223,948 of record NZ_CP070353.1, on the reverse strand, counting down.
CCGTATCGTCCCCAGGCAGGCCGCGATTGACCTCGTCCGGCCGCAGCTTGGAAAGCAGCGCGACGCCATTGAAGCCCTTCTGGCCGTGTGTTTCGACATGATAGCCGAGCGCTTCGATCTCGAGGCGCGGAAAGCCGTCGTCCACCGATTTGATTTCCTGCAGGCAGACGATATCCGGCCCGCTTTCCTTCAGCCAGGCCAACAGGCTGTCGATTCGCGCCTTGACGCCATTGATGTTCCAGGTGGCAATCTTCATGGCTCGAAACGCCCTTCCATGTCGGTTAAGTCCTTGGCGGGCTCATTTCTAGCCGCTCCGGATTCTTTTGACAAATCCGCTACCTGCGGGTTTTCAACAGCGCGCGCGAAGCGCGCCGGCGCTTCTTATCAGGGCAGCGGCGGTCGATACGGTATACGCTTCAGGCGCCGAATTGATTCCGCCCGATGGCCGGCTATAGTCCCGCCCATGATCGATCTCGTGCAGAATTATTGGCCGCATATCCTGGCGCTCCTGTCCTTCGCGCTTGGCATCCCCGCGGCCATTCATGCCGCGATGACGAAGGACGACGTGCGCGCCGCGGCCGGCTGGGTCGGTGTCGTCCTGCTTTCGCCGATCGTCGGCGCACTGATCTACGCCGTTGGCGGCGTAAACCGCATCAGGCGCTCCTCGATCGGCTCGCAGCGCGCGCTGTTGCGCGGGCAGGGGCCAGATCAGTTCGGCCGCTTCGACGTGTCGGACGCTGACATAACGGTGCGGTTCGGCGACCGGTTTGCGGCGATGAAGATCCTCGGCGACCGCGTTTCGCGCCATCGCATGTGCACGGGCAATCGCATATCGGTGCTCGCCGGCGGCGATGCCGCCTATGCCGCGATGTTGGAAGCGATCGCTGGCGCGCGGCGCTCGATCCTGCTCGAAAGCTATATATTCGATCGCGACGTCATCGGCCTGCGCTTTGCCGACGCCCTGATTGCGGCCGTGGCGCGCGGCGTCGAGGTGCGGGTGCTGATCGACGCCGTTGGCGCGCGTTACTCTGTGCCGAGCATTGTCGGTTACCTGGAGGCGGCAGGCGTTCCGACGGCGGTGTTCAACGGCAACATCATCATGGGGCTACGGCTGCCCTATGCCAACCTGCGCACGCACCGCAAGATCCTCGTGGTCGACGGTCAGGTTGCCTTTGCCGGCGGCATGAACATCCGGGTGGGCTTCACCAGTGAGATCGCCGGTCAGTCGCCGGCGCAGGACACGCATTTCCGCATGCTCGGGCCGGTGGTCGCCGATATCTTCCAGGTCTCGGCCGAAGATTGGCAATTCTCAAGCGGCGAGGTTCTGGCGGGCCCCGCCTGGGCGATCGAAGAGGCGCCACTGCAGGCGGATGCGCCGTCGGTGTTGATGCGCGCCGTGCCATCCGGGCCGGACGCCACCAACGAGACCAATCACAAGATGCTCATGGGGGCGTTTTCGGTCGCGCAGAAGAACATCCGGGTAATGTCGCCCTATTTCCTGCCGGACCGCGAGCTCATCAGCGCGCTCGTCACGGCCGCGCGCCGCGGCGTCGAGGTGGATGTCATCGTTCCCGCGGTCAACAATCTGCTGCTGGTCGACAGGGCGATGACTGCGCAGTTCGATCAGGTGCTGAAGGGCCATTGTCGTGTGTGGCGGGCGAAGGGCGCTTTCAACCACTCCAAGCTTTTGACCGTGGACGACCGCTGGGCCTATGTCGGGTCCACCAATCTCGACCCACGCTCCTTGCGGCTTAATTTCGAGTTCGACCTTGAGGTTCTAGACCACGGCTTCGCCGAGGCAATCAATGGCACGATCTCCGACATTCTCGCCTCAGCCGAAGCAGTCACGCTCGAAAGGCTGCGCAAGAAGTCGTTCGCGGATCGATTGGCGAACCGCATTCTCTGGCTGGGATCGCCCTATCTCTGACGCAAACGGCCCCGTTCGTGGTTCAAGCGGAGCCGGCTAGAAGGCGTGGGGCGCTGGCGTCAGATGGAGAAACTCGTTCCGCATCCGCAGCTTGCAACCGCATTCGGATTCTTGATCTGAAACGACTGGCCGAGCAGGTTGTCGACGAAGTCAATTTCCGAGCCGCCCATATAGACAAGCGACAGGCTGTCGATCAGCACCTTGGCCTCGTGCTTTTCCAGGACCAGGTCGTCGTCATTGCTGCTGTCGACCAGGTCGAACTTGTAGGAAAAGCCCGAGCAGCCGCCGCCCTCGACGGACACCCTCATGGCGTTGTTGTGGCTGTCGGAACGCAGGATCGTGGCGATCCGCTTCGCTGCAGCATCCGAGAGGGTCACGGTTTCATGCGTCATATCTGCCTCCTGCCGGGGTCAAGAACCGGAGAGAATTGCCCTATATTCAAGCACGCGATCTGGCCGGTTTCGGGGCTTTATTCAAGACCGGCGGCCAAGCCGTTGCTTCCGCTTGCGGAATCGGTCGATCTTGCATCACGCGTTTCCGTAGCTTTCACTATAGGTATGAAGGCTTGAATGCCCCGTCAATGGGACGACGAATTAGGTGGAAGATGACATTCGACAAAAATGCGCTCGGCTTCGGTTATGGTGAACATGCGCCGTTCGCGTCGAATCCCTGGATGACACGCGGCAGGCTCTTTCCCGAAGCGACGAGCGCGACGCGCTCCGATTTTCAGCGCGACCGCGACCGCATCGTGCACACCACGGCGTTTCGCCGCCTGAAGCACAAGACGCAGGTCTTCATTGCCGCCGACGGCGATCACTACCGCACCCGCCTGACGCACACGATCGAGGTGGCGCAGATCGCCCGGGCCCTGGCGCGCGCGCTCAAGCTCGACGAAGATCTGGCCGAAGGCGTCGCTCTCGTGCACGATTTCGGCCACACGCCCTTTGGCCATACGGGCGAGGATGCCCTTCACGACATGCTGAAGCCCTATGGCGGCTTCGATCACAATGCCCAGTCGCTGCGCATCGTCACCAAGCTCGAGCGGCGCTACGCCGAGTTCGATGGGCTGAACCTGACATGGGAAAGCCTGGAAGGCCTCGTCAAGCACAATGGGCCGTTGCTGAATGCAAACGGTGAGGGCGCCCGTGGGCCGGTACCGCAACCGATCCTTGATTATTGCGCGCTGCATGATCTGGAACTGGCGAGCTTTGCGAGCCTCGAGGCGCAAGTCGCGGCCATCGCCGACGATATCGCCTACAACACCCATGACATCGACGACGGCTTGCGGGCCGGCTATCTCACCTTTGAAATGCTCGAGGACGTGCCGTTTCTCGCGCGCCTGATGCGCGAGGTTCACGACCGTTATCCCGGTCTGGAAAGCAGCCGCTTCACGCATGAGATCATGCGCCGGCAGATCACGGCGATGGTCGAGGACGTGATCGGCATTGCGCAACAGCGCATCGGCGAGATACGCCCGCAGAGCGCCGCCGATGTGCGCCAGGCCGGCACCGTGATGGCGACCTTCTCCGAGGAGATGGGCGAGACGGACAAGCAGATCAAGCGCCTGCTGATGACCCGGATCTATCGGCACCCGGAAGTCATGCGTGTGCGGGAAAATGCCGCCTCGATCGTCTGCGATCTCTACCATGCCTTCATGGACGACCCGCAGCTGATGCGGGAGCACTATTGGATCGACCAGATTGCCGGCATGGCGGAGCCGGCGCGGGCGCGGCACGTCGGAGACTACCTCGCCGGCATGACTGACACATTTGCGATCAGCGTGCACAAGCGCTTGTTTGACCATACGCCCGATTTGCGCTAGGGACGCCCCGCCCGGAGGCTTACGGTTCGGCCGAACCGAGCCTCCTTTTTGAGTTTTGCGCCGGTCACTCGTGGCCGGGAAAAGCGGACGGATCAGATGAATCTCTTCACGGACTTCGAATCAAGAATTAAGGACATTCTCGAAACGCTTGAAAGCGTTCGAGAAAAGCGATCCGAGCTTGACTTCGGCCGTGTCAACGTCGAGCCGCCGCGCGATCCGAGCCATGGTGATGTTGCGACCAATGCTGCGATGGTGCTGGCAAAACCGCTCGGCATGAACCCGCGCGCGCTTGCCGAACTCATCGTCGAGAAGCTCAAGCAGGACCCGGAAGTCACCGACGTTTCCGTTGCCGGTCCGGGCTTCATCAACGTCCGCCTTTCGGTTTCCTACTGGCAGAAGCTGCTGTCGGACATGGCGCGTGCGGGCGTCGACTACGGCCGCAGCGCAGTCGGTGGTGGCCGCAAGGTCAACGTCGAATACGTATCGGCCAATCCGACCGGCCCGATGCATGTCGGCCATTGCCGTGGCGCCGTTGTCGGCGACGCGCTGGCCAACCTTCTGGCCTTCTCCGGCTATGAGGTCACGAAGGAATACTACATCAACGATGCGGGGTCGCAGATCGACGTTCTCGCACGGTCGGCATTCCTGCGCTATCGCCAGGCGCTGGGCGAAGAGATCGGCGAGATCCCGGCGGGCCTTTATCCGGGCGATTATCTCGTGCCGGTCGGCGAGGCGCTCGCCGACGAATACGGCACCAGCCTTCGGCTGATGCCCGAAGACAAGTGGATGCCGCTCGTCAAGGACCGGACGATCGACGCGATGATGGCAATGATCCGCGAGGATCTCGCGGCGCTGAACGTCAATCACGACGTTTTCTTCTCCGAGCGCACGCTGCACGCTAACGGCGCTGCCGCCATCCGCACCGCGATCAACGACCTGACCTTCAAGGGTCACGTCTACAAGGGCACGCTGCCGCCGCCGAAGGGGCAATTGCCGGAAGACTGGGAAGATCGCGAGCAGACGCTGTTCCGCTCGACCGAGGTTGGTGACGATATCGACCGGCCGCTGATCAAGTCGGACGGCAGCTATACCTACTTCGCCGCCGACGTTGCCTACTTCAAGGACAAGTTCGACCGTGGCTTCGACGAGATGATCTATGTGCTCGGGGCCGACCATGGCGGCTACGTCAAGCGCCTGGAAGCGCTGGCGCGCGCCGTCTCCGGCGGTTCGTCGAAGCTTACGGTTCTGTTGTGCCAGCTGGTCAAGCTCTTCCGCGACGGCGAGCCGGTGAAGATGTCGAAGCGCTCCGGCGACTTCGTCACGCTGCGCGATGTCGTCGATGAAGTCGGTCGCGATCCGGTGCGCTTCATGATGATCTATCGGAAGAACTCGGAGCCGCTCGACTTCGACTTTGCTAAAGTAACAGAACAGTCGAAGGATAACCCGGTCTTCTACGTGCAGTATGCGCATGCGCGCTGCCGCTCGGTCTTCCGCCAGGCTGCGGAAGCATTCCCGGACCTGAACCTCGAATCGGTCGATCTCGCCAGTGCCGTTCTGGGCCAGATCTCGGATCCGGCGGAGCTGCAGCTCGTTGCCAAGCTCGCAGAATATCCGCGAGTTATCGAGGCTGCGGCACAGGCTCAGGAGCCGCATCGCATCGCGTTTTACCTGTATGATCTTGCCGCCGCCTTCCACGGTCATTGGAACAAAGGTAAAGAGAATCCAGAATTACGTTTTGTTAACGATAAAAATAGAGAATTAAGTACTGCCAGACTCGGGCTGGTGCATGCTGTCGCTTCGGTATTGAAATCCGGCCTGTCTATTACAGGCACCTCCGCACCGGAGGAAATGCGATAAGTATTGTCACCATTTTCCCACAATGCACTGGCACAGCGATACAGGCAATTGTGAGTGGAGAGCATGGCAGACAAACAATTCGCACGAAGCGGGCCGGCTGAATTCGATGTATTGGCAGACGATGATCCGTTGGCCGAACTCGCCCGGATCGTCGGTTACGATGCCCGGCCGGCCGTCCAGCAGTTGCAGGAACTGCAGCGACACCAGGAGGCGGTGCGTCAAGACCCCGCCTTCGATCTCGAAGACGAACTGCTTCGCGCGTTCGACAGCTACGACGCGCCGCGATCCGTGCCGCAGCCGGCTGCAGTCCAGCCGGCTCCGATCGAAGAGCCCCGCTTCGAGGCTGTAGCCGAACAAGAAGGACCTCGGTTCGATCCGGTAGCAGAACACGTCGTCGTACACGAAGAGCCGGTGGGGGAGCCCGTTGCCGAGCTTGAAGAGCCGATGTTCCTCCAGCCCGAACGCGTCGAGGCGGCGCCAGCCCCCGTCGCTGACGAGGACTATGCCGAGGTTCATGCCTTCTCCGTCGCGCCGCAGGTTGCCGAAGCCGGCAACACTGAGGCCTACGTCGATGAGCCGTCGTTCGATCTTGAACGCGAACTCGAATTGTCGCTTGGCGAAGCCGATCTGCTGTCGGACGATGTTGCCGATGTTGCCGATGTTGCCGAGGTTGCTCCTCACGTCGAGCCGCAGGAAAGCGATGCACTTGACCAGATCGTCGATGCTTGGCAGCCGCCGGCCGTCGAAGCCGCTTCGGCCTGGGCCGAGCCGGCTCTGGTTGCAGAGGCGTTTTCGGCCTTTGAACAGCCGCGCTTCGATGTGGTGGAGCAAGAGCGCGAAATTGAGCGTTCCTATCAGATTGAGCCTTCCTATCAGGAAGACCTGATTGCAGCTCAACCAGTCGTCGAGCAGGATGTCGCTCGCGACGATCTCTTGGCCGACATCGAACGGTTCCCGGTTCCGCCGGTTGCCGCGACGGTTGCCGCCGCGGTCCAATCGCATCCCGCTCTTCATTCGGAAACGCAGCCTGTCGTGGCACCGGTGGTCACGCCAGCGGCTGCCACTGCCGCTCCGATAAAGAAGAGCCCTTATCCCTTTACGCCCACCTTCAGCCGGGCGACGCCGGTTGCATCCGCCTCGGGTGCCAGCCAGCAGCGTGCCTTTGCCGGCCCGCTGGTATCGTCGGTCGCAACGCCCGTTGCAGCTGTTGCTGCGCCGGTTGCTGCCGTCGCTGCTGCCCCAGTTCAGGTCGCGGAACCGGTGGTCGAGGCGACCAAGCCAGTTGCGCAGCCGGAGCACGAGCCGAGCTTCGACATCGAGAACTTCGAAATGGAGCTCTCCGACGAGGCGCTGAAGCTCGACTTTGCTGACGTTGTTGTCGATGAGCCGGTCGTTGCCGCCGTCGTACCGCAAGCACCGGTGCAGCCGGTCGTGCAGGCCGCCGTTCCGCAACGCGAGCCGGAGCGGTTCGTCGAACCTTACGTCGCCCCCGCGCCGGTCGAGCGCCAGGAAGCACAACCCGAGAGCACGCTGCCCTTCGATCCGTCGATGATTTCGGAAGCCGAGAACGGCGTCGCGCCGATCGCGGACATGGACGTGCCGCAGCTGCCGGTCATCGAGACGGAGAAGCCGGTCGCCTATCCGGCCGACTACGATCTCGATATCGATGCGGAAATGGCCCAGCTCTTCGGAACGCCCGCTCCGGTCAAGGAAACCCGTCCGGCTGCCGTCGAAAAGGTAGAACCGGCCCGTCCGGCGCCGGCTGTTGCCGCTGCTCCGGCCTTGGGTCAGGGCTCGCTTGACGATTTCGACGAATTTGAAAAGGCGATGGAAGAAGACTTCCGCCGCTCGATCGTCGAACGCCCTGCCGTTGCCCGCGATGCCGAACGGCTTTCCGCAGCGCAGGGCCAGCAGGATGCCGGCGAATACCGCGAATATGGCACCGGCCGTCGCTCGCAGCGCACGATGTTGCTGGCGGCAAGCGTTGCCGGCGTCATCATCCTTGGTGGCGCTGCTGTTTACGCCTGGATGGGCGGTAGCGGTGCGGTCAGCTCGGCCGAAGGCCCGAAGATCATTCTGGCGGACAAGGCCCCGGTCAAGGTCGTGCCCGAGGAGAAGGGCGGCAAGACCGTGCCGAACCAGGACAAGGCGGTTTATGACCGCGTTGCCGGTGCTCAGGCTGGCGCGCCGCAGCAGGAAGCTCTGGTCTCTTCGACCGAGGAGCCGATGGATGTCGTGCAAAGGACGCTGACGCCGGAGACCCTGCCGCTCGAAGGCAGCGACGAGGCCGAAACCCTTCAGACGGCTCTGCCGAACGAAGAGGACGGCGATCGCCTGCTGCCGGACGGTGGCAATAGCGAGACCGCGGCCCAGGAAGAAGACAAGACGCCGGCCGTCGCACCGAGGAAGGTGCGCACGATGATCGTCAAGCCGGATGGAACGCTGGTCGCTCGCGAAGAGCCGGTTGCAGCACCGGCGACCGATGTCGCCGGCACGACCCAGCCGCTGCCCGCAACGCCTTCGAACGACGTCGCGGCTGCAGGTCAGGCTTCGGCCAGCACCGACCAGGTCGCGCTCGCCGCAACGGGCAACGCCAACATCGAGCAGGTTCCGGTGCGCAGCGTTACGACGACGGCTTCCGCCGGTGGCGAAAAGGCTCCGACGCCGCAGACTCGCCCGGCCGCACAGCCGGTGGAAAACGCCCGCCCGGCGCAAGAGCAGGCCGCCCTCCCGGCTGAGACGCAGCCGGCACAGGAGGTTGCCACCGCATCGGTTCCGGCCGGTGGTTATTTCATCCAGGTCGCATCTCTGCCGTCCGAAGCCGAGGCGCAGAAGTCCTACAACAGCCTGTCGAACAAGTTCGGAAGCGTCATTGGCGGCCGCGGCGTCGACATCCGAAAGGCGGAAATCGCCGGCAAGGGGACCTACTACCGCGTCCGTATCCCGGCCGGTTCTAAGGACGAGGCCAATGCCCTTTGCTCCAAGTACAAGGGCGCCGGCGGAAGCTGCCTGGTTACCAAGTAAACGGGCATAGTGATCGAGTTAACGAAAGGCGCGGCCGAGGAGGCCGCGCCTTTCGCGTTTTCGGGCTTTCGATTGCCCCATGACCTTGTGAAATGAGTGGGGGTGCCCTGTCTTTGTGACTTCGCGCCGGGCAGCCCGCGCTCTATGCTTTTGGGATGAGCGAATCAAAAGCATTTATCTCCGGCTGCAAGGGCCTTTCCCTCACGAGCGACGAGCGCGATTTCTTCGCGGCAGAACGCCCCTGGGGCTTCATCCTGTTCGGGCGCAACATTGGCGAGGCGCAGCAGATCTCGGATCTGGTGGCAGCCCTTCGCGACAGCATCGGCAATCCGAATGCGCCCGTGCTCATCGACCAGGAAGGCGGGCGCGTTCAGCGCATCCGCCCACCGCTCGTTCAGCAATATCCGAATGGCGCGGCGATCGGTGAAATCTACCGCCGCGACGCGGAGCTCGGTCTGCGGGCCGCCTGGCTGATGGGGCGTCTGCACGCCTTTGACCTGATGCGCTTCGGCATCACCGTCGATTGCCTGCCGGTGCTCGACGTGCCGGTGCCCGGCAGCCACGACGTCATCGGCAACCGCGCCTACGGCCACGATCCGGAGAGCGTCACGGCGATCGGCCGTGCGATGGGCGAGGGGCTGAAGGCCGGCGGCATGCTGCCGGTGATGAAGCACATGCCGGGCCACGGCCGCACCTTCGTCGATTCGCACCACAATCTGCCCGTCGTCAGCGCCACCTTCGATGAGCTTGCCGCGAGCGACTTCCTGCCCTTCGTTGCGATGAAGGACGAGGTAATGGCGATGTCGGCGCACATGGTGTTCACAACGATCGATCCGGACAACCCGGCCACCACCTCCGCGAAGGTCGTGCGCGAGATCATTCGTGGCCATATCGGCTTCAACGGCCTGCTGATGTCGGATGACGTGTCGATGAACGCGCTTGCCGGCGACATGACCACCCGCGCGCGCAACATCATTGCCGCGGGACTTGATCTCGTCTTGCATTGTCATGGCATAATGGAGGAAATGAAGGCCGTCGCGGATGTCGTGCCGGTTCTGGCCGGTGAGAGCTTGCGCCGGGCGAGGGCCGCAGAAGCCGCGTTCCGGGCGTCCGACGATGCGAGCGAAGTCGATTTGCGGGCGGAGTTCAACGCCCTGTTTGCAACGGTCTGAGGCAAACGAAGACTGAAGGCAAACAGAGACTGAAGGAAAGGGTCGGGCTGCCAGTGAGCAATGCGGGCGAAAGACAAGGCAAGCCTGCGTCGAAGGCGCCGATGGACCCGCTGTGGCAGGACGAGACTGCCGAGCGCGGACTGCATGAGGAAGCGCTGGTTGTCGATATCGCCGGCTTCGAAGGGCCGCTCGACCTGCTGCTGCATCTCGCCCGAAGCCAACGCGTCGACCTTTCGCGCATTTCCGTCCTGGCGCTCGCCGAACAGTACATCGCCTTTATCGAACGCGCGCGCAGCATCCGCATCGAGCTTGCGGCCGATTACCTCGTCATGGCGGCGTGGCTCGCCTATCTGAAATCGCGACTGCTGATCCCGCAGCAGGCGAAGGATGATGGTCCTACCGGCGAGGAGATGGCCTCGGCGCTGGCCTTCCGGCTGAAGCGGCTGGAAGCGATGCGCGAGGCGGCGACGCGGCTCATCAACCGAAACCGGCTCGGCCGGGACGTTTTCGTCCGAGGCGCACCGGAGCATATCGTCACCGAGAGGAGATCCGGTTTCGACGCTTCGCTCTACGATCTGCTGAGCGCCTATGCGAGCCTGCGCCAGCGACAGGCGATAACCCAGGTGACGATCGAAAAGCGCCACGTCTGGTCGCTGTCCGATGCGCGGCTGATCCTGGCCCGTATGATCGGCGGTCTCGACGACTGGACGGCGCTCGATCATTTTCTGGTGCGCTACATGACGACGCCGAAGGAGAGGGCAACGGCAATCGCCAGCTCCTTTGCCGCGTCGCTCGAAATGGTTCGCGAGGGCCGCCTCGAAATTCGCCAGGAAGAAGCCTTCGCGCCGATCTATCTTCGACGCGGACCAAATCCGATCGATGCGGAGACCCTTGCCGAAATGGAGGCAGCCCGTGGCTGAAGCCCAGAAGTACCTGCCTGGCGTTCCCGACGAGGAGGACGAGATCGAAGCGGCATCCTTCGATCCACGGCTTGAGCAGGAAGCCGAGCGTATCGCCGAAGCCCTGGTGTTCGCTTCGGCGCAGCCGGTGTCCGAGGCCTATATCGAGAGCCGGCTTCCGGGGGGCGCCGATGTGCGCGCGATCATGCTGCGGCTGAAGGCCCTTTATGCGACGCGCGGCGTCAACCTCGTTCAGGTGGCCGACCATTGGGCCTTCCGCACGGCCGCCGACCTCTCCTTCGTCGTTCAGACCGACGAACAGGAGGTCCGCAAGCTTTCACGAGCCGCCCTCGAGGTTCTGTCGATCATCGCCTACCATCAGCCGGTGACCCGCGCCGAGATCGAGGATATCCGCGGCGTGCAGACCTCGAAGGGTACGCTCGACGTGTTGATGGAGGCGGGCTGGGTCCGGTTCCGCGGGCGCCGGCGCACACCGGGGCGTCCGGTGACCTTCGGCACGACGCGCGACTTCCTCGATCACTTCGGGCTTGAGGAACTGCGCGACCTGCCGGGCATCGAGGAATTGAAGGGCGCCGGGCTGCTCTCCGGCCGCGTGCCTTCGAACCTCAACATCCCCGTTCCGACCGGCGACGACGAACTGGCCGAGAACGAGGATCCGATCACCCAGCTCGACCTGGAGGAACTGGGGCTCTTGACACCGAAGGGCGAAGAAGCCGATTAGAAAAACCTGATTATAGATATCGGCTTTCCATGGCGTCGGGCTCTGCTGGCCCTGCGCCACTGGTGTCAAGGAATGCAAGAGCATGGTTTCAGATCCGCAGGACGCTCCCGTCATGACCACGCGACGGACAGCGGGTGTCTCGTTCGCGGCGAGCCTGACCTTCGAAGATATCCATCACAGCTATCACGCCAAGGAAACGATCAAGGGCGTCAGCCTGGCAGCAAAGGCCGGCGAGGTCCTGTGCCTGCTCGGGCCTTCGGGATCCGGCAAGACGACCCTGCTGCGCATCGCCGCGGGCATCGAGCGGCAGAGCGCCGGGCGTCTGATGCTCAACGGCCAGGAAATTTCCGGTCCCTCTGTTTTCCTGCCCCCGGAAAAGCGTGGCGTCGGGCTGATGTTTCAGGACTTTGCGCTTTTTCCGCACATGACGATCCGCGACAATGTCCGTTTCGGTCTGACGGCGATCCCCAAGAAGGAAGGCCTGATCCAGGCGGATGCGGCGCTCGAGCGTGTCGGCCTGTCGCACTATGCCGATCTGTATCCGCACGTGCTTTCCGGCGGCGAGCAGCAGCGCGTGGCGCTTGCCCGCGCGCTCGCGCCGCGTCCGGCGGTGCTGTTGATGGACGAACCCTTTTCCGGCCTCGACTCGCGCCTCAAGGATTCCATCCGTGCCGACACCCTCGCGATCCTCAGGGAGACCCGGGCTACGGCGATCGTCGTCACGCATGACGCTGAAGAGGCGATGCGCATGGCGGATCGCATCGCGCTCCTGAAGGACGGACGCCTCGTTCAGGTCGGGACGGCCGACGAGCTTTACCGCGAGCCGCGAGACCTTTTTGCCGCTGGTTTCTTCTCGGAGCTCAACGTCTTCGATGCCCAGGTTCGTGGCGGTCGCGTCGAGACGCCGGTCGGAAGCGTTGCAGCCGGCCCCCACCCGGAAGGCAAGCGCCTCTCGGTGGCCGTCAGGCTGTCCGGGGTGCGCGTCGGCGAAGAAGGTGGCGACATTCCCGCCCGCATTCTCTCCCGTCGCTTCATCGGCGTGGTCGAGCTTCTGGAGCTTGCCGTGCCGCGTTGTGAGGAGGTGGTCCGGGCGCGCATCAGGGCGGACCGATTGCCGCATGGATTGCGTGATGTAATGCTTTCAGTTAACGAGCGGGATATATTACTGTTTGAAAAAAGCAGTTCGGCATCTTAGGGTCTGTCACAACGAGACGCGTGCTTGAGGCACGCCTGAAAATTGACATGTGATAGAGCCTAAATCGGGGAAGGCTCAGAGGAGTAAGAGCATGGGTTCGTTAAGCATTTGGCACTGGCTGATCGTTCTGGTCGTGGTGCTGCTCTTGTTCGGTCGCGGTAAGATCCCCGAACTGATGGGTGACGTTGCTAAGGGCATCAAGAGTTTCAAGAAGGGCATGTCCGACGATGAGGCGGCTGCTACCGACAAGACGCTCGACGGCAAGACCGTTGACCACAAGTCTGACGAAGTTCGCTAACAGTCTGGTGTCGGTGAAGCCTGTCCGGTGTCCATACCGGGCTGGCGGCATCAAGGGTTTGCAGGACATATCGCATGCTTGATATCGGCTGGACCGAGCTCGTCGTCATCGCAATCGTTCTGATCGTGGTTGTCGGGCCGAAAGACCTTCCGCCAATGTTGCGGGCTTTCGGCCGCATGACCTCGAAGATGCGCGGCATGGCATCGGAATTCCGTCAGCAGTTCGATGAAGCGCTGCGCGAAGCGGACCTTGACGAGGTTCGAAAGACCATCAGCGACGCGCAAAGTCTCAATCCGGCCAATGCGTTGCGCGATGCAATCAATCCGCTGCGCCAGATGGGCAACGATATCAAGGCGGACCTGCAGAAGGCGGCCACACCCGACCAGCCTGCGACACCGAGCAGCGTCGATACGGTGACCGCCGTCGAACCGCCCCTTGCGCCGGCCGCGGTCGAAACCAAGCCTGCAGATGCGGTTGCCGCCGCGGCAATCGGTTCGGCCAATCGCCAGATCGAGCGCGCAGAGGTCGCCGCCGCGCCGGCAGAAAAGCCGAAACGTGCGGCCAAGGCGAAAGCCGATGCGGCCCCGGCCGTAACGAAGGCCGCGCCCAAGTCGGCAACGACAGCGCCCAAGGCCGCAGCACCCACGCCCAAGGCGGACACGGCCGCGGCGAAGTCTTCTGCCAAAGCGCCCGCGAAGCCGGCCGCTGAAAAGAAAAAAGTGACGCCGACAGTGGCAGAGCCTGCTGCCAAGACGTCAAAGCCGCGCACCAGCGCGCGCAAGAAAGGTGAAGCATGAGCGGCGATATCGAGGACCGGCCGCAGCCGCTGATCGAGCATCTGATCGAATTGCGCAGGCGCCTGATGTGGGCCATCGGCGCGTTCTTCGCTGCGTTCCTCGTCTGCTTCTACTTCGCCAAGGGCCTGTTCAACCTTCTGGTGCTGCCGTTCAAATGGGCCGTGAGCTGGGCGGGCCTCAACCATCGCAATGTCGAGCTCATCTACACGGCGCCGCAGGAGTTCTTCTTCACCCAGATTAAGGTGGCGATGTTCGGTGCGCTGGTCATCGCCTTTCCTGTAATCGCTGCACAGATCTACAAGTTCGTGGCACCTGGGCTCTATAAGAACGAGCGCGCAGCGTTTCTGCCGTTCCTGATTGCGTCACCGCTCCTGTTTCTGCTTGGCGGCGCGCTTGTCTATTTCTTCTTCACCCCGATGGTGATGTGGTTCTTCTTGGCCATGGAGCAGGGCGGTGGCGAAGGGCAGGTGGCCATTCAGCTCCTGCCGAAGGTCTCGGAGTATCTGAGCCTGATCATGTCGCTGGTCTTCGCCTTCGGCCTTGTCTTCCAGCTCCCGGTCATCACCACGCTTCTTGCCCGCGTCGGCTTCGTGAGCTCGCAGGGGCTTGCCGAGAAGCGCAAATACGCGATCGTGATCGCCTTCGTTGTCGCGGCCGTACTCACGCCGCCAGATCCGATTTCCCAGATCGGCCTTGCGCTGCCAGCCATCCTTCTCTACGAAATTTCGATCTATACGGCGCGACTCGTCGAAAGGCAGCGGGCAGCGGACGCGCTCAAGAGCGAGGCTGCCGAGTCGCAGGAAGGATCTTCCGGAGAGGTCGGCCCCGCCAAGGGCTGAGCATTCGAGATTTCGCGCCGTGATCTGACCAACGCGTGGAACGAAAATGCTTGATATCAAATGGATCCGTGAGAATGCCGAGATGCTGGACGCCGCCCTGGCGAAGCGGGGCGCGGAGCCTTTGTCGGCATCTCTGATCGCGCTCGACGAACGCCGCCGTACGAACCTTCAGGCGCTGCAGGACATGCAGTCGCGCCGCAATGCGGCCTCGAAGGATATCGGCGCGGCCATGGCGCAGAAGAATGCCGAGCTCGCCGATAAGCTGAAGGCCGAGGTTGCCGACCTGAAGAACGCCATGCCGGCACTCGAAGAGGACAGCCGCAAGATCGAGGCCGAGCTCAACGACGCCCTGTCGCGCATTCCGAACATCCCGCTGGACGATGTACCCGTCGGTGCGGACGAGACCGGAAACGTCGTCAAGAGCGTGGTTGGCAAGAAGCCCAGCTGGAACCACCAGCCACGCGAGCATTTCGAAGTCGGCGAAGCACTCGGCCTGATGGATTTCGAGGGCGCGGCCCGCATTTCCGGCTCGCGTTTCACGATCCTGAAGGGGCAATTGGCGCGGCTCGAGCGCGCGCTCGGCCAGTTCATGCTCGACCTGCACACCCAGGAACACGGTTACACTGAAGTGCAGCCGCCGCTTCTCGTGCGCGACGATGCGATGTACGGCACCGGCCAGTTGCCGAAGTTCGCCGAGGATCTTTTCCGCACCACCGACGGCCGCTGGCTGATCCCGACCGCGGAAGTGCCGCTGACCAACATCGTTCGCGAACAGATCCTCGAAGGCGAAAAGCTGCCGCTGCGCTTCACTGCGCTGACGCCGTCCTTCCGCTCGGAAGCAGGCTCTGCCGGTCGCGACACCCGCGGCATGCTACGCCAGCACCAGTTCAACAAGGTCGAACTGGTGTCGATCACCGATGCTGAATCGTCGATCGACGAACACGAGCGCATGACCGCCTGCGCCGAGGAGGTGCTGAAGCGCCTCGGCCTGCATTACCGCGTCATGACCCTTTGCACCGGCGACATGGGCTTCGGCGCCCGCAAGACCTATGACCTCGAGGTCTGGCTGCCGGGGCAGGACACGTTCCGCGAGATTTCGTCGTGCTCGGTCTGCGGCGATTTCCAGGCACGCCGCATGAATGCCCGCTATCGCACCAAGGAAGACAAGGGAACCCGCTTCGTTCACACGCTGAACGGCTCGGGCGTTGCTGTCGGCCGCGCGCTCATCGCCGTCATCGAGAATTATCTGAATGACGATGGTTCGATATCGGTGCCGGAGGTGCTGGTTCCCTACATGGGCGGCCAGACGCGCATCGAAAAGGTTGCCTGAGCGAACGTCGAGGGGAGTACGGCATCATGCGGATCCTGCTGACAAACGATGACGGTATTCACGCCGAGGGGCTGTCGGTGCTCGAACGGGTCGCCCGGACGATTTCGGATGACGTCTGGGTCGTCGCGCCGGAAGCGGACCAGAGCGGCCTTGCCCATTCGCTGACGTTGTCGGAGCCGTTGCGGCTGCGGCAGATCGCGGAAAAGCGCTTTGCGCTTCGCGGCACGCCGACCGATTGCGTCATCATGGCTGTCCGCAAGGTGCTCGATCGCAAGCCCGATCTCGTGCTGTCCGGCGTCAACATCGGTGCCAACATGGCCGACGACGTGACCTATTCCGGCACCGTCGCCGGCGCCATCGAGGGAACGCTGCAGGGCATCCGCTCGATCGCGCTGAGCCAGGCCTACAATCACACGGTCGGAAAGACGGTACCTTGGGATGTTGTTGAAACCCATGCGCCGGCCCTGATCCGCAAGCTGATGAAGGTGGACCTGCCTGACGGCACGCTGCTCAACGTCAACTTCCCGAACTGCTCGGCGGATACCGTCGCCGGCACGGAAGTGACGTCGCAAGGCAAGCTCGATTTCGGCCTGTCGATCGACGAGCGAACCGACGGTCGCGGCTTTCCCTATTTCTGGCTGCGTTTCGGCGAACGCTTCGGCGATTTCCGCGCCGGCACCGACATTCACGCCCTGCGTGAAAACATGATCTCGGTCACGCCGCTTAAACTCGACCTCACCGACTACAGTGTCCAGGATCGCCTGGCGCGGGCGCTCAACGAGGGAGCCGTTGATTGAGCGCGCGGGTGTCGGAACAGGAAGGCTTTGCCAAGATGGTGCTGCGGCTGCGCGCCGAAGGCATTACCAACCATGACTTGCTGAAGGCCGTCGAACAGACGCCGCGTAGCTACTTCGCGCCGCCGCAGTACCAGGCCGAAGCCCATTCGCAGCGAACGATCCCGCTCGATTGCGGTTCGTTCATGGAGGGGTACGACTTTGCGGTCCGTCTGTTGCACAGCCTCAATCTGAAATCCGGCCAGCGTGTTCTCGAAGTCGGCACCGGCAGCGGCTTCACCGCCGCGGTCATGGGACGCGTCGCCGAGCGCGTGCTGACGATCGACCGCTATCAGACGCTGGTCGGCATCGCCCAGAAGAACCTCGAAAAAACAGGTGTTCGCAATGTCATCGTCCGGCATGCCGACGGCAGTGCCGGCGTGCCGGGTGAGGGCACCTTCGACCGGATCCTGATCACGGCCGCCTTCAACAGTCTGCCCCGCATGTTTTCGGATCACCTCGTTTCGGGCGGCACCCTGCTGGTTCCGATCATGATGAGCGAGACCCATTGCCGGGTCGTGCGCGTCAGCCGCACGGGCAGCCGCTTCGATCGCGAGGATCTGTTCGACGCGCCTTACCTTCCGATCGTGCAGCAGCTGGCGTCGTTTCTCTAAATATTGAATTCCGGTCCGCGCGGGTGAGGAGCGCCGGTTGCGCCGGCGTCGACTATTAACGACCCCTTAACTTTCTCCAGTCTCGCGCAAGCTTCGCGCCATACGCCTGCCGTGCACGGACAGGGTTCCGCCTGCGAGTCGTCGCTTGCCTTGCGACGTCGGCGGACACCGGTCGCGAGGTACGGAGACGGCACATGCAGATCGCGAACAGGTTGACGGCGGCAGCATCCGGCGACGGGCTGAACAATCTTGCCGGGCGCAATGCCGGCCAGACGAATTCCGCGGGCAAGGATGAGCAGGCGGCACAGGCGCTCGCCGCGACTTTCTTTGATCCGACGCCACGCATCTCGCTTTCGGCCGATGCCCTGCTTTATCTCGGTCAGACCAAGAAGGCCTCCGACGGCCAGCCGGCGCTCACCCGCGAGGAATGGAACAATCGCCTGTCGCCGCAGCTGGCCTCGCGCGAGTACCAGGCCTTCGGCAAGTTTCTCGATTCGGGCGATCACCAGGCCTATTACAAGAGCTTCATCGACTACTACGACGGTCTTCGGCCGGAGGACCAGAACAGTCTGCGCTATTTCGGGACACGCGAAGCGGCCGTTGCCGGCCTGCGGTCGCTCGAATATGAAGAAGCAAGCGGCGCGGACGGAGATACCGCCTTCCAGACGCTGGTGAGCGTCCTGCTCGAGGAAGACAAGACGGCCCAGTCCGAAACCCTGGCGCAGCCGGCCGGTCGGCAGATTTTTGCCTGGGACCTGACGAGCATCAGCTACGAAGAGGACCAGACGGAACGCCGGTCCGTGTCCGAGATCGAGCGCCTCTATTCCGAACTGATCTAGCGTTACGCTTTTCCTGCCCGGGCGGCCGCTGCGGCGGCTGCTGCTAACATGCGCTTGATGGGCGGCGGTCGGCCTATGGTTAGCATTTGGTCAAATTAGTCCTTTGGTGGGGTCTACCTTAACCACGCGGTAACTCTAATACGCTTTAATCAATCCACATCGAGTTGCGTTCGGAGTGGGTAAGCGTCATGCGTAAGTTTGTATCTCCCGGGGTTGGAAAGTCGACGATCCGCCTTTGCGTGGCGGTCCTGCTGGCAGGCGTCGCAACAGGCTGCAGTTCGGATGCAAGCCGGTTTGACGGCCTGTTCTCCCGGTCCGACAACATCACCACAAATTCCATCCCCCGAGACGCAACGCCGGTTCCGCGCGGCGATGTGTCCGTCGGTCAGATGGCGGCAGCGCCGGTTGATAACCGTGGTTCAGCCCTCGGTCAGCCCTATCCCGCGGCAGCCGGGCAGGGTGCCTACGATCCGGTAAACACGGCCTCCACGCCCGTATCCAACGCCCGCGTCGCCTCGACCCCGATCTCCGTTCAGCGCACCACTCTGGCTGACCCGAGCGCTGCTGGAAACCAGCGCGCCGAAGCCCAGCCGTTCCCGGCAGCACGCCAGCAGGCCGCACTCGCCACGCAGCAGACGCTTCCCGCAACGGTCAAGGAAACCGCAAGCAAGAGCGGCTGGACGACGCAGAACGCTCCGACGATCATGGTTCGCCCGGGTGACAATGTCGCCGTTCTCTCCAAGCGTTTTGGTGTCCCGGAAAAGGAAATCCTGAAGGCCAACGGTCTGCAGTCCGCAGCGCAGGTCGAGACCGGTCAGCGTCTCGTCATCCCGACCTTCGGCGTTGCAGGCAGCGCTGCCAAGGCGGCTGCCACCAACTCGATCGCTGGTCTCGATGGCAGCAACCGCCAGCCGTCGCCGCTGCCGGTCAACCAGCGCGACGTCGCGATCCTGCCGGGTTCGGCCCAGTCCCGCGAAAAGGGCGAAGGCAAGTCCGACGTCGTTGCGGGCAAGCCGGCAACGAACGGCGAGGGTGCCGGCGGCGGATCCTACACCGTCAAGCCGGGCGACTCGCTCAACCGTATCGCCAAGACGACGGGTGTCTCTGTTGCCGCCCTCAAGCAGGCGAACGGCCTGACGGCCGAATCGATCCGTGTTGGCCAGACGCTGCAGCTGCCGGGTGCAAATGGTGCCGCTCCGGACCAGGTCAAGACGGCCTCCGTTCCGAAGAAGGCAGAGCAGCCGCAGGTCGCTTCGCTCGACAAGAACAAGCCGGCCGAATACCAGGCGCCGGTTGCCAAGCAGAGCGTCAGCGAAGTCGCCAGCAAGTCGACCGACATGGGCGAAGATTCGCCGAAGTCGACCGGCATCAGCAAGTACCGCTGGCCGGTGCGCGGCGCGGTCGTCGCAGGCTACGGCGCCAATGTCGACGGCAACCGCAACGACGGCATCAACATCTCTGTGCCGGAGGGCACGCCGATCAAGGCCGCCGAAAATGGTGTCGTCATCTATTCGGGCAGCAGCCTGAAGGAACTCGGTAACGCCGTCCTGGTCCGTCACGACGACGGCACGGTCACGGTCTACGGCAATGCGTCCGAACTCAAGGTTCAGCGCGGCCAGAAGGTTCAGCGCGGCCAGACGCTCGCGGCCTCCGGCATGACCGGCCGGGCAAGCCAGCCGCAGGTTCACTTCGAGGTGCGCAAGAATGCCACCGCGGTAAACCCGGCGACCTTCCTCGAATAGTCTCGATCGGTCGCAGAGCCGACCCGGATCCGATGTTATGGCACCGCCTGTCCTTTTGGGCAGGCGGTGCTTTCTGTTTCACGATATCGGTGGAGTGCGTCGCTCGCGACGCGCCCGGTTACCCGTCA
This sequence comes from Ensifer sp. PDNC004, assembly GCF_016919405.1. NCBI lineage: Bacteria > Pseudomonadati > Pseudomonadota > Alphaproteobacteria > Hyphomicrobiales > Rhizobiaceae > Ensifer > Ensifer sp. PDNC004. Next base: position 1,203,890 of record NZ_CP070353.1, on the reverse strand, counting down.
ATCCTGTGGCGCAGGCGCCCGGCGAGATCCTGGATGAACTGCCAGGCGACGCGGCCGGATCTCGCGCCACGGGTCGTTGCCCATTCCAGCGCCTCGGCATGCAGGGTTTCGCGATCGCGCTTGAAGCCATAGTGCTCGGCATAGCCGTCGATCATCGCCAAATAGTCGTCCTGGCTGCATTTGTGGAAGCCGAGCCACAGGCCGAAACGGTCGGACAGCGATACCTTCTCTTCGACCGCTTCCGACGGATTGATGGCCGTCGACTGCTCGTTCTCCATCATGTGCCGCGGCAGCAGGTGCCGCCGGTTCGAGGTGGCATAGAGCAGCACGTTGGAGGGCCGTCCTTCGACACCGCCGTCAAGCACGGCCTTCAGCGACTTGTAGGACGTATCGTCGTGATCGAAGGACAGGTCGTCGCAAAACACGATCACCGGGACCGGCGCGGTCTTCAGAATGTCCATCAGCGCCGGCAGGGTGGCGATATCTTCGCGATGGACCTCGACGAGCTTCACCGCAACGCCGGTGTCGCGCGCAACCTGCGCATGGACCGATTTCACCAGCGAGGATTTGCCCATGCCGCGCGCGCCCCAGAGGAGCACGTTGTTGGCCGTGAAACCCTCCGCAAAGCGAAGCGTGTTGTCGAGCAGGATGTCGCGGACGTGGTCGACCCCGGTGATCAGGGACAGTTCGATGCGGTTCGGCTTGGCGACCGGCTGCAGATGGTGCGTCGCCGGTGCCCAGACGAAGCACTCGGCAGCGGTCCAGTCGTTGGCTGCGGCGGCTGGCCCTGCCATGCGCTCGATCGCCGCGGAAAGCTTCTGCATTTCCCTGATGAGTACGTCGATCTTTGCTTCCGGCATATGTCTCTCTCCACTCGCTGAATCAGGTGTTTGGCCGTACCGTCCTGATTCGAGGCGGCGTGGCCCTGGTGTTTACCGTAACCGCGTCGCGGCCTGGTCCCACCAGAAACCCGGTAGCACGCAGGTTTACGCTGGAAAAGGTCACCAAGGCCCGCGCGAGGGGTTCTCCTCTTGTGTAAATTGTGTCAGAGGCACAGGAACGGGTACGGGTGCCCGCGGCTTTGCAGAGCGGCCGGGCGTCCCTATATTCCGGCCGATTTGGCGCGGAGGAACCGCCGATATTTGAACTCAAGGAGTGATCGATGTTCATTACCGAAGCTTTTGCGCAGACTGCCGGCGCCCCTTCCGCCGGCGGCGCGGACATTCTCATGTCCATCCTGCCGTTCCTGCTGATTTTCGTCGTTATGTATTTCCTGATCATCCGTCCGCAGCGCGCTCAGATGAAGCGCCGCGAGGAGCTCCTCAAGAACATCCGTCGCGGTGACCAGGTCGTGACCGGCGGCGGCATCGTCGGCAAGGTTACCAAGGTCGTCGACGACAGCGAACTCGAAGTCGAAATCGCCGATGGCGTGAAGATCCGTGTCGTCCGCAGCGGCGTGTCGGAAGTTCGCGTCAAGGGCGAGCCTGTCAAGGAATAAGGCAGGAACAGTCACCCCCAGCCAAGCAATTGGAGCGTTTGAGGCATGCGCAGATTACCGCCGTTGAAACGTATCCTCGTCTGGTTGGTGGCGCTTGCCGGCATCGCCTTTGCACTGCCGAATGTTCTGACCCGGGAAGAGGCAGCCGAGCTTCCGGCTTGGCTGCCGCACCGCCAGGTGGCGCTTGGGCTCGATCTCCAGGGCGGCTCCCATTTCATGCTGCGGGCCGCGCGTAGCGACATTGTCGCCGAACGGCTCGAGACGATCGCCAACGAGGTCGGCAAATCGCTGCGCGATGCCGACATCGCCTATATCGGCCTTTCCGGCGAAGGCCAGTCGATCACCTTCCGCGTTCGCGACCGGTCGCAACTTTCAGCCGCTCGCGAGCGGCTGAAGCCGCTGACGGCGCCTGTCGAGATCGGTGGCTTCGGCTCCGAGCCGATTTCCGAGGTTGTGTTCGACAGTGCGGAACCGGATGAGCTGGTTCGCCTGCGCCTGACGGACGAAGGCATCGACTACCGGCTCTCGCTGGCCGTGGCGCAGTCCATCGATGTCGTGCGCCGCCGCGTTGCCGAAGTCGGCGCCACCGATCCGCTGATCCAGCGCCGCGGCGACGACCGGCTGATCGTGCAGGTGCCCGGCCTCGGCGATCCGCAGCGGTTGAAGGACCTGCTAAGCCAGAGGGCCAATCTGGCTCTGCGGATGCTCGACACCTCCGTGCCCGTGCAACGGGCCGTCGAGGGGCAGCCGCCGTCCGGAACGGAAGTCCTCTATTCCTTCGACGACCCGCCGGTGCCCTATCTCGTCGAAAAGGCGCCGCTGCTTGCCGCGGCCAATTATGTTTCGGCCCAGCCGGAACCTGATGCTTCAGGCGAAAGCGCGTCGGTTGCCATCAAGATTGATGCCGCGTCGCAACAACGCGTTGCCGCCCTTGCGGCGCAGCAGCCGCCAAGGGACGCAGCGATCGTTCTCGACGGACAGGTCATCGCGACGCTCAAGCTGTCGGAGGCGGTCAACCGCGATACCTTGCGCATCTCTGCGGACCTGCCGACCGAAGGTGCGACCGACCTTGCCGCTCTCGTCCGCACGGGACCGCTACCCACGCCCCTGACCTTCGTCGAAGAGCGGACGGTTGGCCCCGGCGTCGGTGGCGACGCCATCGCCGATGGGCTGAAGGCCGGCCTGGTTGCTGCCATCGCGGTCGCCGCTTCCATGATTTTCTTCTACGGCGTCTTCGGCGTCTTTGCCGTCATTGCGCTTGCCCTGAACATTGTCCTGATCATCGCGGCGCTCTCCCTCTCGGGCGCGACGCTGACCCTTCCGGGCATTGCCGGCATCATTCTGACGATCGGCGTCGCGGTCGATTCGAACGTGCTGATCTACGAGCGCCTGCGGGAAGAGGTTCGCGGCGCCGAGCCTCTGCGGCGCACGATCAACGACGCCTTTTCGCGCGTGTTCAGCAGCATCTTCGACGCCAACCTGACGATGCTGATTGCGAGCGCAATTCTCTTCTATCTGGCGCGGAGCGGAAGCGGCTTAGCCGTGACGCGTCGCAATCGTAGCGGACGACGCTCTGCAACGCCTTCTACGGTGTAAACCGCGTGAGTCGTGCGAGGGAGCTGCGCACTGGAAAATGGTCGGAGGCTGAGGACTGAAGTTGGTATATCGTACTGGAAGCGCTTCATGCGTACTGGTACGATGCTGTCATGCGTTAAGATTTACGCAACCGGTCTTATCAGATGGAGGGAAAACAGCGCTGCACGAAATGGCAGCAGCGTAAGCTACGGGCTATTTATGACTCGGCGTCGATCAAGGGCGATCGAGCATCGAGTCTGATTGAATTGCGAGAGGGAGTCAGGTCGCGAGCTGCACGCGCGCACGACGAGACTAGATATGATCGTCGTTAGGCGATGGTGCATGCGATGATCGAGCGCGGGCGAAGACGTTCTCGTTCGGGTGCCGTCGCAGGAAGCGGGCGACAACGCCGAGCAGACGGCCGCTGGCGTCATCCGGTCGGAACTTTCGGACGAGTATGATTTCCGCCGTGTCGAGGTGGTCGGCCCCGTCGTGTCGGGCGAACTGACGCGTGCCGGCACCATCGGGCTTGCAGTTTCGTTCCTAGCGATCCTGCTCTATGTGTGGCTGCGTTTCGAATGGCGCTTCGCCGTCGGCGCGATCATCGCCACGACGCACGACGTGCTGCTGACGATCGGTTTCCTGGTGCTGACCGGCATCGAGTTCAATCTCGGCAGCATTGCCGCGGTTCTGACGATCGTCGGCTACTCGCTGAACGACACGGTCGTCATTTACGATCGCATCCGCGAAAACCTTGCACGCTACAAGCGCATGCCGTTGTCGGTGCTGATCGATACGTCGATCAACCAGACGCTGTCGCGCACCATCCTGACAGCGCTGACGACCGTTCTGGCACTGACAGCGCTTTATCTCTTCGGTGGCGGCCTCATCCGCGCCTTCAGTGTTACAATGCTGTTTGGCGTTATCGTCGGAACGATCTCGTCCATTTACATCGCCGGGCCGATCCTCATCCTCTTCAGAAAGCGCACCGACCACATTCCGGGGGACGAGAACGCCTCCGGCGCGGATACGGGTGCGGCGGGCGCGGCAAAGGGTGCTGTTTGAAATGCCTAAGGGAATTGAAATTCGCGAAGCCCATTTTCCGGGACGTGCGCCCATCGATGCCTACGGCAATGGTGGCTTTCGCTTCGCAGACATGTCGCATCGTGGCTCGATCCTGATGCTGCCCTCGGGCGTCTATGCATGGGACGTCGCGGAGGGCGATGCGCTGACTGTCGAGAAGTTCTACAAGGTCGTCGATGAGGCGAAGGACATTGAGGTGCTGCTGGTGGGCACCGGCAAGGACATTCGCCCGCTGCCGGCCGATGTGAAGGCGGCCTTACGCGCCGCCAACATATCGTCGGATCCCATGAGTACCGGGGCCGCTGTCCGCACCTACAATGTGATGCTGGCCGAATCGCGCGCAGTCGCCGTCGCACTGATCGCCGTCTGATCGGGCCTGGGGAAGACGACGTGCACGACAATTCTGCCCAGATTCTGGCTGACCTCAGGGACACCGACCGCGACCGCTATCTCGCCTGCCTGCTTGCGCCGGCCGACAAGCAGCCAGCCCTTGCCGCGCTCTATGCCTTCAACGCGGAGATTGCGCGTATCCGCGATCTCGTGCACGAGCCGATCCCGGGCGAGATCCGCATGCAATGGTGGCGAGACCTCATCGGCAACGACGCGTCGACCGGGGAAGGGCATCCGCTCGCTGAAGCGCTTCTTGGCTGCATTCGTACGCACCGACTGCCGGTCTCCGTGTTCGAGAACATGATCGATGCACGGATCTTCGATCTCTACGACGATCCGATGGAGGACCGCTCGGCGCTCGAGGGCTATGCCGGCGAGACCGCCTCGGCGCTGATCCAGCTCTCGTCCCTGGTGCTTGATCCTGACAATGCTGCGAAATCGGCCGAAGTCGCCGGGCATGGGGGTGTCGCGCAGACGGTCGCAGGCCTGCTCATGCTGCTGCCGCTGCATTTGCGCCGCGGCCAGGTCTACCTGCCGGCCGAGTTGCTGCGCGCCACCGGTCTCGATCGCGAAACGCTGATCGCCGGTGAAGACAGCGCCGCGATCGGCCAGGCGATCCGGGCTTTCGCGGGCTTTGGGCGGGATCATCTCGCTAAGGCGCGTGCGCAGATGGCAGCGATCGCGCCGTCGAATTTCCCCGCCTTCATACCGCTTGCGCTTGTCGAGCCTATCCTCAACCGCGCGGAGGCTGCGGGTGCCGGGCTTCTGCAGAAGCCCGTCCGCCCGGCCCAATGGCAGCGGCAATGGTGGATGTGGCGCGCCGCACGCCGCCGTCGCTTCTGATCGATCCGGACGATCGACCAGAGGTTCGGTCTGCTCAGGCATTCGCGGGCGCGTTTGCCGAGACGACAAATTGGCACAAGCCTCGCAGCGTATAGAAGCGCTTTATCGGCGTCATGCCGAGCGAAGGGGAGCGCCCGCGGATGCTTTGGTTATTGCTCATCGCCGTCATCGTCTTGGTCGGCGCATTCTACATGTGGATGAACGCCCGCGCCGAGCGGGACTGGGACAATCCCGATGCCGGCTCTGCGATGGTGGAGTTCGGCCGTGCCTTTCCGGACGAGGCGATCCGGGCGCTGCACTCGACGGCGGACCGCACGGCGATCTTCCTGCGGCTGCATGACGGCAAGGCGGGCTTCATCCAGTCGCACGGCACCCACTATGTCTGCCACGTGATCCAGCCCGGAAAGGTTCGGGTCAATAGCTCCGAGACCGGCCGAGGCCTGATCGTGCATTTCCCCGATTTTGCTTATCTCGACAACGACTTCGAATTTCAGAGTGCCGGCGAGGCCGCCGAGGTTTCGCTCTGGCTGCTCGGCAGCTTCAGCCCGAAATCGGAGTTCGAGCAGCCGGCGATCGAGCCGCCGCACACGGCGCAGGCGACCGAGTAAGCTCTCTCCGCGCACTGCTATAGGAAAAGGCCCGCTTGCATCGCTGCAAGCGGGCCTTTTGTCGTTTCCTTGATGCGTTTCCGAGCCGTCAGGCGGACTTGCCGAGCCAGGCGGCGCAATCGGCGAGTGCGCGCGACGCCGTCGCCTGCTTCTTGGCGACCGCCTTCTCCTTGCCGCGGAAGCGCTTGACGCCTTCCGGCTTGACGATCGCGCCCGGGTCGAGCGGCGGGAACAGCCCGAAGTTGACGTTCATCGGCTGGAACGAGCGCTTGCCCGGTTCATCGTCGGAGACGATATGCCCACCGGTGATGTGATTGAGCAGCGCGCCGAAGGCTGTGGTCGCCGGCGGTGGGGCCAAAGTCTCGCCCTTGCGCTCGGCGGCGGCGAAGCGGCCGGCGAGCAGGCCGATGCTCGCGCTTTCGACATAGCCTTCGCAGCCGGTGATCTGTCCGGCAAAGCGCAGGCCCGACCGCGACTTCAGCGTCAGCGTTCCATCGAGCAGTGTCGGCGAGTTGATGTAGGTGTTGCGGTGCAGGCCGCCGAGACGGGCGAATTCGGCATTCTCCAGGCCCGGGATCATGCGGAAGACTTCGGCCTGTGCGCCGTATTTCAGCTTCGTCTGGAAGCCGACCATGTTGTAGAGCGTGCCGAGCGCATTGTCCTGGCGCAACTGTACGACGGCGTAGGGCTTGATCGTGGGGTTATGGGCATTGGTGAGGCCCATCGGCTTCATCGGCCCGTGGCGCAGTGTCTCGCGGCCGCGTTCTGCCATCACCTCGATCGGCAGGCAGCCGTCGAAATAGGGCGTGCCTTCCCATTCCTTGAAGCCGGTCTTGTCGCCGGCGATCAACGCATCGACGAAGGCATTGTACTGCTCCTCGGTCATCGGGCAGTTGATGTAGTCCTTGCCGGTACCGCCGGGGCCGACCTTGTCGTAGCGCGACTGAAACCAGCAGACGTCCATGTCGATGGTCTCGGTGTAGACGATCGGTGCGATGGCGTCGAAGAAGGCGAGCGCATCGGCGCCCGTTTCCGCGCGGATCGCCTCGGCAAGGCCGGGTGCGGTCAGCGGACCGGTCGCGATGACGGTGAGATCCCAATCTTTCGGCGGCAGGCCGGTGACTTCCTCGCGCACCACCGTGATCAGCGGATGGGCAGCGATCGCCGCGCTGACCGCGTCGGAGAAGCCGTCGCGATCGACCGCGAGCGCACCACCGGCCGGCACCTGGTTGGCATCGGCCGATTTCATGATCAGCGAGCCGGCAAGGCGCATTTCCGCGTGCAGAACGCCGACCGCGTTGCTGGTGGCATCATCCGAACGGAAGGAGTTGGAACAGACAAGTTCGGCAAGGCCGTCGGTCTTGTGGGCGTCAGTGCCGCGCACGCCGCGCATCTCATGCAGAATGACCGGTACGCCGGCTTCGGCGATTTGCCAGGCGGCTTCCGATCCGGCAAGGCCGCCGCCGATGACGTGGATGGGGGAGTGGGAAGAAGTGTCTTTGCTCATGGCCGGCTTCCTATCACGGCTCGGCCTTTCGTTCCAACGCCTATAAACGAAAACGGCGCCCTGAAGGCGCCGTCTTGGAAGTCCTGGTCGTTCGTTCCGATTAACGGAAGGAGCGGGCCGCAATGTTGCGGATGTCGTAGCGGGTGATGCCGATGTCATTGAGAGCGTGGTTCGACAGGTTGCCGAGCTCGCTGACGGTGCGGCGGTAGTTGATCCAGCTTTTTGCGATACGAATCGGGTTCATGGTCTTTTCCTCAAAATCAGGTTGTCGCGACAGCCATCTGTCTGCGTCGTTGAGGTTCTTATACGCTTGTCTAATTAGAAGGTGGAGTGCAAAGAAAATGCAGCTGCTATGCATTTGTGCAGTGCATCGCCGCATAGATGGGCACCGCTTCAAAAGGCGGCATCGATTAAGGATTGATTAAAGTCTTAATTGTCCGCCGATAAGAGACTGTTTTCAAACGTATTTACGAGCTGATGGCGAGAGACGACGAAGCACCTCTCATAAGCCCGGTTCCGTTGCATGGGCAGTGGCAGATGGCGGAGCATCCGGTGTCTCTCGCAAGTGCGAAGGCGTCACCTGGATCGTACTGGCGGCGCCAAAAGAAAACGCCCCCCGGAATGAACCGGAGGGCGTCTACTGGAGGTCGGTTGCGCGTAAGGCGCAGCCTGAATTACTTGATCGCCTGGCGAGCAACGTACGGGATGTCGCCACGGCCGATGCCGAGGTCAGACAGTTCGCGGTCGCTCATGCGGCCGAGTTCGTTGCAGGTCTGACGATACTTGCGCCAATTGTTGAAAGAGCGTGCGAGGTTCATGATCCTATCCTTTCTAGGGTCGTGTGCCAGCGCTTAATCTCTCTTGCTGGCCGTCATCTGATGCTCTGGAATATAATCGTTTTGAGCAGAAGTTACAGAGACAATGCTGCATCGCACCCATGCAGGCCGTGCAAGCCTCTGTGCGATGGCGCGTTCGCGGCAGGCGTCTAAAACGCGCGGCACAATCGACTTGTCGTGGCTGGAAGCTGCCCGAAATGTGAGGGGCCAGAAACAAACAACGCCCGCTGGGGGAGGAGATCCAGCGAGCGTCGCTTTGTTCTGATCGGCAACCGGGAGGAGGAGTGTCGCCGATCCAAATCGAGGGGCGCTGGGAGGAGGAGTGCGCCGCCCCGATCGATGAGTTGAAGATAGTACGCAGGCGGGTGGAAGGGTAGCGCTGTTCCAGAATGGCACCTATGCATCCAATGCATGGCGTGGGGCGAGCGCAGCGAAATTATGCACGAATATTGTGCAGCTGCGCAGACGCAGGCTTCTTTGTGGAGAGGAGGGCTGAAAAGAATAACGCCCGCTGGGGGAGGAGGTCCAGCGAGCGTCATTAGGAGTGATTGGCAACTGGGAGGAGGAGTGTTGCCAATCTGATCGGAAGAGCGCTGGGAGGAGGAGTGCGCTCGTCCGAATTCCGTCGGTTTTACCCGGGCCTTTCTCAGTAAACTGAGGCGGTTGGCCATTTCCGCTGGCGACCGTCTGGCTTCATGCCTTCGTTCGCCTTTGATGATTTGAATATAGGACCTTTCAATCGATTTGTGCAGTGCAATATCCGCATGGAAGATATGCGCATTGCGCAAGCCGTTCATTCGTCCCTATCGGTTTGGTGCGCAACTGCCGCAGGGCGATTGTGTTTCCGCGCCGATACGTGGTTAGTTGGGGACTGAACGGAACCAATTCAAGCATCGGATTCTAGGCTGGGGGCAGGATGTACCGCGCGCGTCTCGAACGAGACTTCAAGCATTGGGTCGACAAGGGGCTGCTGCAGGAGAATGCGGCGCGTGCCATGCTCGCCGAATATGACGGTCGCGAGTCGACGTTCCGGGCCGGGCGCGTCCTGCTCATTCTCGCCGCACTCCTGTTGTCCGCCTCAATCCTGCTGCTTGTTGCCGCCAACTGGGAGGCGCTGCCGCGTCTTGCCCGCGTGGCCGGCATCGTCGCCTTGGTCTGGGGCTTTCACTTTGCCGCCGCCTGGCTGATCCGCACCGGACGCCCAACGCTCGCCGCTGCCGCGCTCGTTCTGGGGGCGGCTGCCTTTGGCGGTGGCATCGCCCTGATCGGGCAGATGTATCATCTGTCCGGCGATGCGGCCGACGCCGCGCTGCTGTGGTTTGCTGGCGCCGTGCTCTCTGCCGTGGCATTTCGCTCCGCAGCCATGGCCGCGGTTACCGGCGGGCTCGCCTGGTTCTATTTCGCAACGGTGCTGAAAGACGATGGGTTCAGTGCGACGCCGGACTGGCGCATGTGGTCCGTTCCGACGCTTGCCGTGATCGTCGTGCTGCTGGTGCGTTTCACGGCCGCCGACAGGGTTCGTCATCTCGCCTATCTGCTCGTCCTGTCGTGGCTCGCCTGGCTTTATCTCGATAATGCATCGCTCGCCTTTGCCGGTGGCCTCGCTGCGTGCGGGCTCGTGGCCTTTCTCGCGGCGACGCTGCCCGGCTCGCCGCTTCGCGCGCTTGCGGTCGATGCCGGTTCGGCACCCACCTTCTATTCCTTCGCGCTCGCCTTGCTCGGTTTTACCGCTCTTCAATTTGAAGCCGTCGGCGTGACATCGGAGGTCGCGACCGGGGCGGGCACGCTGCTGGTGGCCCTCCTCGGGATCGCGCTTGCCGGGGCGCAGAACGGCGCCGTGCGCTATCTCGGCTACGTCGCCTTTGCCGGCGAGCTTCTCTACCTCGCCTTCGAGACCCTTGGCTCGATGCTCGGCACCTCGGGCTTCTTCCTGATTTCGGGGCTGGTGGTTGCCGGCATCGCCTGGCTCGTCATCCGCATCGAGGGGCACTTGGCAAATGCGCGCGGGACGGAGGCGCCACAATGACCGCTGCAAAGACCCGTTGGCTGAACCCATTGCTGGCGGCCCTGCTGGTTGCGGGCGTACAGACGGCGGCCCTTGGCTATATGATCGAGAGCAGGGCATCGATCCTCAGAAGCGGCCGTGACGTGCTGTTGAAGACCGTGCCCGTCGATCCCCGCGATTTGCTTCGGGGTGACTACGTGATCCTGAGCTACGACATTTCCAGGCTCCAGCCGGAACTGTTCAAGGGCGATACGCCGAAGCAGTCGGAAGAGGCGCAGATCTACGTTCGGCTGGAAAAGCAACTCGACGGTTTCTGGGCGGCGACCGAAGCGTCCTTCCAGCCGCTTGGCCTCGCCGGCGACAGCGTCGTCCTTCGCTCGCTGCCCTTTATCTACTATCCTTCGTCCGCGCTCTCGTCCGTCAGTGTGGAATACGGGATCGAGCGCTTCTATGTGCCGGAAGGCGAGGGGCGGACGCTGGAGGAGGCGCGCAACGCCGAGGCGCTCTCCGTCAATATCCGCGTAGACGCCAAGGGAAAGGCCCAGATCCGCGAGATCGCAGTCAATGGCAGCCCGGTCTATGAAGAGCCTCTCTATTGAGCTGCGCCGTCCCCTGCCGGATCGGTGGTGGAATTCCCGCATTTTCCCTTTGATCCCGCGAGAACGAGTGATATAGAGACGCCGCGCTCGGGAAAGCCCTGAACTTTTCAGCATGCCCTTTGTATCCGCGGTATTCCGCTGGTTGGACTTGCGGGAATACGAACAGGCGGTGCGATTGTCTGAACGCGGGTATGGTGAAATTGGTAGACACGCCAGATTTAGGTTCTGGTGCCGCAAGGCGTGGGAGTTCAAGTCTCTCTACCCGCACCAGAACAGCGATCGCGCCCGAAGTCCGGATTCTGCAGGGATGAAGGGGGCTGGAGTGCCATTTTGCTTGCAAAACGGTTGCAGAACTGCGTAAAGCCACTCCCGGCAAATGGATCGGCTCACGTGCTCGCCAGACCTTTCGAAGGGGAAGAGCACAGTCAACGTGAAATGAAGGTTTGAACATGCAGGTTATCGAAACGCTCGCTGAAGGGCTGAAGCGCGAACTCAAGGTCGTTATCCCGGCCAAGGACATGGAAGCTCGTATGAACGAGCGCCTGGCCGAAGTGAAGGACCGTGTGAAGATCAACGGCTTCCGTCCGGGCAAGGTACCGGCCGCGCATCTGAAGAAGATCTACGGCAAGTCGATCATGGCTGATCTCGTCAACGAGATCGTCCGCGACAAGCCGACCGAGATCCTGTCGGGCCGTGGCGAAAAGTCGGCGACCCAGCCGGAAATCGCGATGACCGAGGACGAGGCAGAAGCCGACAAGATCCTCAACGCAGAAGCCGACCTCGAGTTCACTGTTGCCTACGAAATCATCCCGGCGATCGAGCTCAAGGACGTTAGCGGCATCAAGGTGACCCGCGAAGTCGTCGAGATCGCTGAAGACGAAGTCAACGAGCAGATCCTCAAGATCGCCGAAAGCGCCCGCAGCTACGAATCGAAGAAGGGCAAGGCCGCCAACGGCGACCGCGTCACCATCGATTACCTCGGCAAGGTCGACGGCGTCGCTTTCGACGGCGGCAAGGACGAAGACGCTGAGCTGGTTCTCGGTTCCAACCGTTTCATCCCGGGCTTCGAAGAGCAGCTCGTTGGCCTGAAGGCTGGCGACGAGAAGGTCATCACCGTGACTTTCCCGGCTGAATACCCGGCTGCAAACCTTGCTGGCAAGGAAGCCACCTTCGACATCACCGTCAAGGACGTGGCTGGCGCCCAGGACATCGAAATCAACGACGAACTGGCCACCAAGCTCGGCCTCGAATCGGCTGACAAGCTGAAGGAAATCGTCCGCGGCCAGATCGAAAGCCAGTACGGCAACCTGACCCGTCAGAAGGTCAAGCGTCAGATCCTCGACCAGCTCGACGAACTCTACCAGTTCGAAACGCCGCAGCGTCTCGTCGAAGCCGAATTCGAAAACATCTGGCGCCAGATCAACACCGACCTCCAGCAGGCCGGCAAGACCTTCGCTGACGAAGAAACCACCGAAGAAGAAGCCCGCGCTGAATACCGCAAGCTCGCTGAGCGTCGTGTTCGCCTCGGCCTCGTTCTCTCGGAAATCGGCGAAAAGGCCGGCGTTCAGGTCAGCGACGACGAACTGCAGCGTTCGCTGTTCGAACAGCTGCGCCAGTTCCCGGGCCAGGAAAAGCAGATCCTCGACTACTTCAAGAACACCCCGGGCGCCGCTGCTTCGCTGCGCGCTCCGCTGTTCGAAGAAAAGGTCGTCGACCACCTGCTCGGCGAAATCTCGGTAACCGACAAGACGGTTTCCAAGGAAGAGCTGACGGCTGACGACGAAGAGACCGAAGGCAAGGCTGCCAAGAAGGCTCCGGCCAAGAAGAAGGCCGCCGCCAAGGCTGAAGCCGCCGAAGGCGAAGAAGCTGCCGCTCCGAAGAAGAAGGCTCCGGCCAAGAAGAAGGCCGCTGACGACAGCGCCGAGTAATCGGATCGAAGCTTAGGAATCGAAAGGCCCTGCCGCTTGCGGCAGGGCCTTTTTCGTTGCGGGAGGCGAGCTCTTCGTCCTGTGGAAGCGCTCACCGGGAGCCGATTTTTGGCCCGGCCGAACGCGCGACGGACTAAGCGATGTCGAGGAGGAGGGCGCGGTGGTCGGAGACTTCGGGCGCTGCGACGACATCGAAGCGAGCGACGGTGACTGCGCCATTCGCCAGCATGTAGTCGGCAAAGCGGCCGCTCTTTCGATAGTGCGAGGTGCGCGTGTCCGTGTGGCCGCGGGAAACGACGAGGTCGACGAGGCCCAGTTGCCCGAGCGTCTGAAACGTTTGGCTGTCCGGGAGCACGTTGAAGTCACCGCAGACGACCAGCCGCTCGTCGCCGGGCCAGACCTGGTGGATGAGACCCACCAGCGCGTCGGCCTGCGCGCGGCGTTCCGGACTGTCGTTCTTGCCTCGAACCTCCCGTAGCCCGTGCATCTGCGCGATAGTGATGGGAGTGCCAGCGTCGTGATCGAACAGTCGGATGCAATGGGCGTTGCGCGCACGCGGATGCGGCCCCCAACCGTCGGGCGAAAAGCCGCCATGCACGAAGCCGAGTGCCTGGCCAATGACGGAATAGCCCCGCCGAACGAAGGTCGCCAGGCCGAATTCCGATGCCACGGGCGCGTCACCGGCAAAGAGAATCCCACGCGCCGTCGGGCAGAAGAATCCGTCATGTCCTGGAAGCACGGCGGCGATCTCGTCGAAGAGGTTGGCGCGTTGCGGCAGTTCTACGTCCGCATCGCGATAGCTCAGCCATTCGGCCTCTGTCGTCGGTGATCGCGCGATCTCCTGCAGGCACAGGACGTCGGCGTCGACATCGACGAGATACTTCATCAAAGGCGAATGGAGCTTGCCGCCCCAGGCATTGAGCGAAAGGATGCGCATGGTGTTCGGCTCTCTTGATCGGCAGAGGTGAAGCTAGCCGATTCGCCAGCGTCCCGCGCATTTCAGATGCCGGTTTTGAGGGACGGGCGGGAGAGGGCGGCCGTAGCGCGGAGCCACCATCGGTGCCCTTCGGGCGTTTGGCCGCCGCCGTCATCGTTGACGGCGGTCGGCTCTGTCGCTGGAAGCTTACGCTTTCGGTGCTTCCTGCTTGATCTCGCCCATGCGGTTCCAGGCGTCGAGGCCAGCAATCTTGTAGGCTTCGGCCAGCGTCGGGTAGTTGAAGGTGTTTTCGACGAAGTACTCGACCGTGCCCTTGAGATTCAGCACCGCCTGGCCGATATGCACCAGCTCCGTCGCGCCTTCGCCGATGATATGCACGCCGAGCAGGCGGCGGGTCTTCAGCGAGAAGATCATTTTCAACAGGCCGGAATCGAGCCCCATGATGTGGCCGCGCGAGGTCTCGCGGAAGCGGGCGATGCCGCATTCGTAGGGTATGCCGCGTTCCTTGACCTCTTCTTCCGAGAGACCGCAGGTGGAGATCTCAGGCACGGCATAGATACCGTAGGGGAAGTACTTTTGCGGCTCCATCGCGATCGCGCCGATGGCGACGCGGGCAGCGATGCGGCCCTGTTCCATCGAAGTCGAGGCGAGGCTCGGGAAGCCGACGACGTCGCCGGCGGCATAGATGTTGGGCACGGAGGTCTGGAAGGTCTCGGGATTGACCTTGAGGCGCCCGCGGCTGTCGGCTTCAAGCCCGGCGGACGGAAGGTTGAGCGTATCGGTCGCGCCCATGCGGCCCGCGGCAAAGAGCACCATGTCGGTCGTGATCTTGCGGCCGTTGTCGAGCGTCAGCAGCACCTTACCATCTTCGAGTCTTTCGACCGTTTCGGCCTTCTGCCCGAGATGCAGTTTCATGTTGCGGTCGCGCAGCTGGTAGATGAAGTCTTCGACGATTTCCTTGTCGATGAAATCGAGCATCGTTGTCTTCGGGTCGATCACCGTTACCTGGGTGTCGAGCGCGCTGAAGATCGTGGCGTATTCGATGCCGACGACGCCGGCGCCGATCACCACCAGCGAGCGCGGCAGGGTCTCGATATCGAGCAGTTCGTCGCTGTCGAGCACGGTCTTGCCGTCGAACGGCATGTAATCCGGGCGGAAGGGCTTGGTGCCGACGGCAAGCATGATGCTGGTGCCGGACACGAGCATGGTCTCGCCGTCGTCCTTGACGACCTCCAGCGTGGTCTGATTGACGAAGCTCGCCTTGCCGCGCATCTGCTGCACGCGGTTGCGCGCAAACTGGTGTTCGAGAACCTCGACCTCATGATTGAGGGTGATGATCAGGCGCTGCCGGAGGTCATCGGCGCTGATCTCCTGCTTGACGCGATAGGACCGTCCGTAAAAACCGCGCTCGCGCCAGCCCGAAAGATTGAGCGCCGTTTCGCGCAGCGTCTTGGAGGGAATCGTGCCGGTATGAACCGAAACGCCGCCGACGCGTTTTCCCTGTTCGATGACGAGGACCTTCTTGCCGAGCTTGGCTGCCTGGATGGCGCCGCGGCGGCCGGCAGGTCCGCTTCCGACAACGATGAGATCGAACTGGTTCATAGGCGTGTCCGTTAGAAGGTGGAATCGTTGTGCGTTGCGAAAACTCTCGCTCGCAAGCCTCTATACCGTCAATGGCACGGTTTGATGAAGTGGTTTTCATAGCCGAAACAGCCGGATGAGAATATATAAGGGAGTGCGCGTATGCTTGGTTCCGTTAAGACATCCGGAGCCCGTCGGTGTCGTATTTGCCTGGGAGGCTGACGATGGGATTGGAGCTGACGAACAGGGTTTTGCCACAGTCTGACGGTGAAGCCGTCATGCCGAATTCACAGCCGCGCGCCGGCGTCGTTGCGGCCGCGGTCTACGAGAACGGCGTGCGCGTCCGCGATATCCGCATCGAAGACGCAGGCAAGTGGCGCGATCGTCCAGGTGCGGTGGTCTGGATTGGCCTGCATGAGCCCGATGCCGAACTGTTGCGGCAGATCCAGCAGGAATTCGATCTGCATGACCTGGCGATCGAGGACGCCTGCAAGGCGCACCAACGGCCGAAACTGGAGATCTATGGCGATTCGATCTTTGTTGTCGCCCGCACCGCGCACATGGTCGGCGACGAGATCGCCTTCGGCGAGACGCATCTGTTCGTGGGGCGCGGTTATGTCATCTCGGTCCGGCACGGCGCGTCGACCTCTTACATGGCCGTGCGTCAGCGCTGCGAAGCCTCGCCGGCAGCCCTTGCCCATGGCGAGAACTACATCCTCTATTCGATCCTCGATTTCATCGTCGACAACTACATGCCGGTGATCGAGGCGATCCACGAGGAAGTCGAGGAACTGGAGGACCGGCTGCTGCGCGAGCGGCTGGTCAAGGGCGACATCGAACGCCTGTATCTGCTGCGGCGCAATCTCTTGCGCCTGCGAAACGCGGTCGTGCCGCTGGTCGACGTCTGCCGACGGCATGAGCACATCGATCTGCCGGGCATGGATGCAGCACTGCAGCCGCTCTTCCGTGACGTGACCGACCACGTGCGGCGCGTTCAGGAGGATATCGACGCTTTGCGTGAAGTGCTCGCCTTCACCTTCGAGGCGAGCCTGATGGTCGGGCAATCCGAGCAGACGGAGATTTCGCGCAAGCTCGCGTCCTGGGCGGCGATCCTCGCGGTGCCGACGGCGATTGCCGGCATTTACGGAATGAACTTCGACGACATGCCGGAGCTCAAGTTCCGCTATGGCTACTTCGTCGTGCTGGCTGTCATCATCGGACTGTGCGGCACGCTCTACCGCTTCTTCCGCCGCGCGAAATGGCTTTAGGCCCGAGCGCCAATCAGGCCGACTTTGCCAGTTTCGAACTTGGAGGACGTCGTGGCAAGCCTTCTGGAAACGCTTGGGGACCTGATCGGTACGAACTGGAAGCGCCGCGACGTGGCCAAGCGGTATTCGCGCACCTATGTCTGCCGCTGTGGCAGTCACATCTTCTTCGGCAATACCCTTTGCAACAGCTGCCAGGCGCCGCTCGGATATCTGCCGGGTGAAGGCGTCCTGATACTGCTTGAGCCGGGTCCGCAGCCGGACACGTGGGACGCGGGTGGCGGGCGGCCGTTGCTGAAGTATTGCAGCAATCGTGACACTGCCGCGTTGTGCAACTGGATGCTGACGGCGAGCGAGCCGAGGTCCCTTTGCATCGCCTGCCGTCTGAACAGGACCATTCCGAATCTCGATTGTGAGGACAATGCCCGTCACTGGGGGCTGATCGAGGCTGCGAAGCGACGACTCGTTTCGCAGCTGCTGTCGCTCGGATTGCCGGTGAAGTCAAAGGTCGACGAGGACGAGAAGCACGGTCTGATGTTCGATTTCCTGCGTTCGCCGGAGAGCGGGCCGCGCGTGCTGACCGGGCACGTTGACGGTTTGATTACGGTCAACATCGAGGAAGCGGATTCTGTTCAGCGAGAGAAGATGCGGCTCGAACTGCATGAACCCTATCGCACGCTGCTCGGTCACTTGCGACACGAGGTCGGTCACTACTATTGGAATAGGCTTATTCTCAACGGCCCTTGGCTGGAGCCCTTTCGTTCGCTTTTCGGAGATGAGCGCGCCGACTATGCGGCGGCATTGAAGGCGAACTATGAGAATGGCCCTCCCGTAGACTGGGCCGACCGATACATCAGCGCCTATGCTTCCACACATCCCTGGGAAGACTGGGCGGAAACCTGGGCACACTATCTGCATATGATCGATAGCCTTGGCACAGCGCTCGGGTTTGGGCTCGATGCAGAAGATCTTGAAGCGATTATCGAGCCGTTTGAGCACGACGCCTTGTATGCGCCCGAAGACACCGGCGCCGACGGGTTTCTGTCGCTATTGAACTCCTGGATTGAAATGACGATGGTGCTCAACGAACTGGCGCGCAGCATGGGCCAGCCGGACTTCTACCCCTTCGTGATGTCGAAGCCGTCAGTGGCGAAACTGCAGTTCGTGCATATGGTCGTCGAGGCTTCTCGCTCGGCGGGGACGGAGTCTGTCGAATCCGGCCTTTCGGGGTGACCGCCTTCGCCACTGTTTGCGGCAGAGTGGCGCCACTACCGGGCTGGTGCCTCCGCCGTGCGAAACGGCTGGGTGCCGGCGTGATCAGAACAGTCGCAGGCCCTTCAGGCTAACGTGTCCGTCTTTTCCGATGATGATGTGATCGTGCACGGCGATGCCGAGCGGTTTGGCCGTCTCGACGATCAGCTTGGTCATGTCGATATCGGCGCGCGACGGGGTCGGGTCGCCGGATGGATGGTTGTGGACGAGGATGATCGCCGTTGCCGAGAGTTCGAGTGCTCGTTTGACGACTTCACGCGGGTAGACCGGTGTGTGGTCGATCGTGCCTTTCTGCTGCACTTCGTCGGCAATCAGTGTGTTGCGTTTGTCGAGGAACAGGATGCGGAACTGTTCCTTCGTCTCGTAGGCCATCGCCGCGTGGCAATAGTCGATGACGGCGCTCCAGGACGAGAGAAGCTGCTTCTGGCGAAGTTCGCTCTTGAGTGTTCGGTGACCGATCGTGGAGATCAGCTTGAGGTCGAGGGCAACCGCTTCGCCGATACCGCTCACTTCCTGCAACAGCGCGATCGGGGCGCCGAAGACACCGGCGAGCGTGCCGAAGCGGGCGAGCAGGGCCTTGGCGATCGGCTTGGTATCCTTGCGCGGGATCAGCCGAAAGAGCAGCAATTCCAGGATTTCGTAATCTGCAAGCGCCGAGTCGCCCTGTTCCCGGTAGCGCGTCCGCAACCGGTTGCGATGACCGTGGTAATGGGCCTCGGGTTCCGGCGCCTTCTTCGTCGCCGGTTTCCCGTCCAGCTGCAATTGCGGAAAAAACGTCCTCTCGTCCGCCGATGGCGCCAAGTCGCCGTCAGGGGAGATCGGACGTTTCGTCATGCGGCGCCGATCGTGCTGACGCCGGGCTTGAACAGGCCCGCCGGCGAAAGCGTGAAGATCTCGCAGCCGTCGGCGGTGACGCCGACCGTGTGCTCGTATTGCGCCGACAGCGACCGGTCACGGGTGACCGCGGTCCAGCCGTCCGAGAGCACCTTCACATGCGGGCGGCCGAGATTGATCATCGGCTCGATGGTGAAGATCATGCCCTCGCGCAGCTCCGGGCCTTCATTGGCGCGGCCATAGTGGAGGATGTTCGGCGCATCGTGGAAAAGCTTGCCGACGCCGTGGCCGCAGAAATCGCGCACCACGGAGCAGCGCTCCGCTTCGGCATAGACCTGGATCGCTTCGCCGATGGCGCCAGTGCGGGCGCCGGGGCGCACGGCGGCAATGCCGCGCATCAGGCTTTCATGGGTGACGTCGAGCAGTCGCTCGGCGGCACGCTTGATCTCGCCGACCGGATACATCCGGCTCGAATCGCCGTGCCAGCCATCGACGACATAGGTGACGTCGATGTTGACGATATCGCCTTCGCGCAGCGGCTTGTCGTTCGGTATGCCGTGGCAGACGACGTGATTGATCGAGGTACACGACGATTTCGTGTAGCCGCGATAGTTGAGCGTCGCCGGTAGCGCGCCATTGTCCATGCCGAACTCGAAGACGAACCGGTCGATCTCGTCGGTGGTGACGCCCGGCTGCACCCGCGAGACGAGCTCGTCCAGACAACGCGCGGTCACCTGGCAGGCTTTTCGCATGCCCTCGAAACCTTCCGGTCCGTAGAGCCGGATAACGCCGGTATTCTTGTAGGGCGCAGACCCTGCCTCGATGTAAGTCACCATTCCAAAGCTTTCAGTTGTTCCAGTCGGATTTCATAGAGCAGCGAGGGCCGCTTCGTCCACTGCCATCAATCCGGTCGGGCGGATTTGCGTTGGCGAAACCTGACATTTGACCGCGTAGGCCTCGATACCACGTGACATCGCGCGGTCGAACGCGTGTGCATAGGCGGGATCGAACTCGCGGCAGATCCTCAACCGGTCACAGTCATCACGCTGCACGAGATAGATCATCACCGCACGGTGACCAGCCTCGACCATATCACCGAGCTCGTCGAGATGTTTCGCACCGCGCGTTGTCGGACTGTCAGGAAATTCGGAAAGACCGGGCGTGCGGCTGAAATGCACGTTCTTGACTTCGACATAGGCACGGCCGCGCTCGGGATCGCTGAGGAGAATGTCGATGCGCGAGTTGCGCCCGTATTTCTGCTCGCGCGCGCTGTGCTCATAGGTATGCAGGTCGGAAACGAGCCCCAGCCTGATGGCTTCTTCCGCAAGCCGGTTGGGTAGGCCGGTGTTTATGCCGACCATAGTTCCGTCGGCTTCGACGATTTCCAGCATATGGCGGTATTTCCGCGTCGGGCTGTCGTGTTCCGACATCCAGATGCGCGAACCGGGCGTCGTCAGCCCGCGCATCGAACCGGTATTGGGGCAGGATCCGGTCATGGCTGTGCCATCGGGCAACAGGGCGTCGAAGAGAAAGCGCTTGTAGCGCTGCACGAGGATCGCGGTCGTCAGCGGGGGATCGAAGATCAAGGCAGGTCCTGCAAAAATGGTTCAGGCGCGGGCGCGCACGTAGGAGCCCGGCGCTTCCTCAAGCGAGTTCAGCGGACCGCCCGGCTTGCGGGGCGCAACGCGTCGCTTGTCGAGTTTCTCGATCCATTGGTGCCAGTGCGGCCACCAGGATCCCGGTGTTTCCTTGGCCGCCTTTAACCAATCGTCGAAGTCACCCTTGGGCGCGCCGCCGGTCCAGAACTGATACTTGCCCTTGTCCGGCGGGTTGACGACGCCGGCTATGTGGCCCGAGCCCGAGAGAACATAGGTGACCTTGCCGCCGAACGAAGCGCTGCCGAGAAACACAGAGCGTGGCGGCGCGATGTGATCTTCCTTGGTCGCGAGATTGTAGATCGGGATCTTCACGTCGCCGAGCGACACCTGCTTTCCGGCAAGCACCATCTCGCCCTTCGAAAGCTTGTTATCGAGGTAGCAGTTGCGCAGGTAGAAGGAATGATTGGCCGCCGGCATCCGCGTCGAATCGGAGTTCCAGTAAAGCAGGTCGAAGGGCAGGGGCTCCTGGCCCTTCAGGTAGTTGTTGACGAAGTAGGGCCAGATCAGCTCCGAAGCGCGCAGCATGTTGAAGGCGGTCGCCATCTTCGAGCCGTCGAGATAGCCGGTCACGCTCATGTTCTGTTCGATCTGGCTGATCTGGTCCTCGTCGACGAAGACCTTGAGGTCTCCGGCATGGGTGAAATCGACCTGCGTCGTGAACAGTGTCGCCGAGCGGATGCGGTCGTCGCCCTCGGCAGCGTGCAATGCCAGCGTTGCGGCAAGCAGGGTGCCGCCGACGCAATAACCGATGGCGTTGACTTCGCGCTCGCCGGTCGCCTGCTCGACGATATCGAGCGCAAAGCCGATGCCTTCGCGGGCGTAGGCTTCCCAATCCTTGGTCGCGTGCCGCTCGTCCGGGTTCACCCAGGAGATGACGAAGACCGTGTGCCCCTGGTCGACCGCCCATTTGATGAAGGATTTCTGCGGGTTGAGATCGAGCACGTAGAACTTGTTGATCCAGGGCGGGCAGATCAGCAGCGGCCGCTTCAGTACGGTCTCCGTCGTCGCCTCGTATTGCAGCACCTGGCAAACGTCGCTCTGGGCAATGACTTTGCCCGGTGTCATCGCGATATTCTCGCCGATCGCAAACTTGCTGGTGTCCGTCTGCCGGAGCTTGAGGTCGCCACGGCCGGCGGCGATGTCCTCGGCAAACATCTGCATGCCCTTGACCAGGTTGGCGCCGCTCGAGGCAACGGTCTCACGGTAGAGCTGCGGGTTGGTGGTGACGAAGTTCGTCGGAGACAACGCGCTCGAAACCTGCCTTACGTAGAAGGCAGCCTTGTGTTTCGTGTGGTCGTCGAGCCCCTCGGCGTCCTCGACCATGCGTTCGGCCCAGTCCGACGTTACGAAATAGGCCTGGCGAATGAAGTCGAAGAACGGGTTCTTCACCCAGTCCTCGTCGGCAAATCTCTTGTCGTTGCGCTCGAGGGCGGCAGGCGCGGACGTCTCTTCGCCGGACATACGGTGCAGCGTGCGCGACCAGATCTCGAAGAAGCTGCCCATCAGGTGAGTCTGCGCTTCGAGCGTGCGGCGAGGGTCGGAAAGCCAGTACTCCGAGACCTTGGACAGCGTCTTGACCATGTCGGTGACGGGCTCGGCGAAGGTATCGGACTTCTGGCCCGATTCCCGCGGCGCCAGCCAGGCGGAGGCCGCCTTGCCAAGCTGTTCCATGGCGCGGGCGAGGTTGACGGCGAGGCTTTCCGGATCCTTGACGATATAAGGTTCGACGGATTTGGGATCGAAGCCTGCGTAGCCGTCCTTGCCTTCCGCATTCCTCTCTGCTGTCACCCGGCGTCCTCCACAGCATCTTGTTTGTTTTGTATTTTTACATTCTGCCCGAAAATGATTACAAGGGCTAGCGCATCGTCGCGCCATCAAAATAGAGGTCGTCTCCAGTATGCTTGCCGTCGGAAAACAGCGTTCCATCACCTGGGTTGCCGGGATCGTTCTGCTAGGCACGCTTGCTGGCTGCAACAGCCAGGGGACAAACTTCGAGAATTATCCGTCGGTCTATGGCCAGAAGCCGGCCGCAACGGCGCAGATGACCAACGAAGAAGCGACCAATATGCAGGCGCGCCTGAGCTCGCTCGGCGCTGCGCGCAAGTCCGGCGCGATCTCCGAAGCGGAGTACCAGCGGCGCCTGAAGGAGATGCGCGCGCTCGCCGAACAGCACGGCACGGACACGCTGAAAGAGATCCAGAATTAGCGCTTGCCTTTCCGGTGATTTGGACGCAAAGCGTTCAATGGCCGCATGGACGGCCGTTCACCACAGCGCACGGTTTCGCAAAGGCTTGAGCCGCTGGCGGGAGCGTGCGCCAAACGAGGTTTGGAGATGGAAGAGTTTCACAAAGTCCGGCGTTTGCCGCCCTATGTTTTCGAACAGGTCAACCGTTTGAAAGCAAGCGCGCGAGCGGCCGGTGCTGACATCATCGACCTCGGCATGGGCAATCCGGATCTACCCACACCACAGTCGATTGTCGACAAGCTCTGCGAGGCCGTTCAGGACCCGCGCACGCATCGTTATTCGTCGTCGAAGGGCATTCCCGGGCTGCGTCGTGCCCAGGCCGCCTATTACGCCCGCCGCTTCGGCGTCAAGCTCAACCCGGATACCCAGGTCGTCGCTACCCTTGGCTCGAAGGAAGGCTTCGCCAACATGGCGCAGGCGATCACCGCACCTGGCGACGTCATCCTGTGCCCGAACCCCACCTATCCGATCCACGCCTTCGGCTTCCTGATGGCAGGCGGCGTCATCCGCTCGATCTCGGTCGAGCCGGACGAAACCTTCTTCGGGCCGCTGGAACGCGCCGTTCGCCATTCGATCCCGAAGCCACTGGCGCTGATCCTCAACTATCCGTCGAACCCGACGGCGCAGGTAGCGACGTTGGACTTCTACAAGGACGTGATCGCCTTTGCGAAGAAGCACGACATCATCGTGCTGTCCGATCTCGCCTACTCGGAAATCTACTTCAACGACGCGCCGCCGCCGTCGGTGCTGGAAGTTCCGGGCGCGATCGACTGCACGGTCGAGTTCACCTCGATGTCGAAGACATTCTCAATGCCGGGCTGGCGCATGGGCTTTGCCGTCGGCAACGAGCGGCTGATCGCGGCACTGACGCGCGTGAAATCCTACCTCGACTACGGCGCATTCACGCCGATCCAGGTGGCCGCCACCCAGGCGCTGAACGGCGACGGCAGCGACATCGCCGAAGTGCGCAACATCTACAAGCGCCGCCGCGACGTGATGGTCGACAGCTTCGGTAAGGCCGGCTTCGAAGTGCCGCCGCCGGCAGCGACGATGTTCGCCTGGGCGAAGATCCCGGAGAAGTTCCGTCATCTCGGTTCGCTCGAATTCTCAAAACTCCTCGTCGAGAAGGCTGATGTCGCGGTCGCTCCCGGTATCGGCTTCGGCGAGCAGGGCGACGACTACGTTCGTCTCGCTCTCGTCGAAAACGAGCACCGCATCCGTCAGGCGGCGCGCAACATCAAGAAGTTCCTGTCGACCGCCGACGAGACGATGCACAACGTCATCTCGCTGAACGCTCATAGGTAAGAAGTCGGGAGGCGTGTTTGACGCGCGCCTCCTTCCACACTGGCCCCGCTGTTCTCGCGGTGCGCCCTCTACATGTTAGGAAATGGCTATGGCAGATGCCCTCAAAATCGGCATTGCGGGCTTGGGTACCGTCGGTGCCTCGCTCGTGCGAATCCTCCAGGATCGTCACGAGATGCTTGCGACAACGTGCGGACGGGCAATCGAGACCACGGCCGTAACGGCGCGCGACCGCAACAGGGATCGCGGCGTTGATCTTTCGAAGACCGCCTGGTTCGACGACGCCATCTCGCTTGCGCGTGACGCCGATATCGACGTTTTCGTCGAGCTGATGGGCGGCTCCGGCGATCCGGCCTATTCGGCCGTCAAGGCGGCGCTGCAGCGCGGCATTCACGTGGTCACCGCCAACAAGGCGCTGCTGGCTGCCCATGGCATCGAACTTGCCAAGATCGCCGAAGAGAAAGGCGCGCTGCTCAACTACGAAGCGGCTGTTGCCGGCGGCATCCCCGTCATCAAGGCGTTGCGCGAATCCATGACCGGCAACACGATCTCGCGCGTCTACGGGATCATGAACGGCACCTGCAATTACATCCTGACGAAGATGGAGAAGGAACAGCTGTCCTTCGAAGCCTGCCTCAAGGAAGCCCAGCGACTCGGTTACGCCGAAGCCGACCCGGCCTTCGACATCGAGGGCAATGACACGGCGCACAAGCTGTCGATCCTGACGAGCCTTGCCTTCGGAACGGCGATCGCGGCCGACGATATCTACCTCGAAGGCATCACCAACATCTCGATCGACGATATCCATGCGGCCGCCGATCTCGGCTACCGCATCAAGCTTCTCGGCGTCGCCCAGCGCACTGAAAGCGGCATCGAGCAGCGCGTCCATCCGACGATGGTGCCTTATGATTCCGTCATCGCTCAGGTCGATGGCGTGACCAATGCGGTTGCGATTGAATCCGATATTCTCGGCGAACTCCTGATGGTTGGCCCCGGTGCCGGCGGCAACGCGACGGCTTCGGCCGTGCTCGGCGATATCGCCGACATCGCCAAGAGCCGCCCGGGCGCCCAGCACGTTCCGGCCTTCGGCCGTCCGACCAATGCGCTGCTTCCCTACAAGCGTGCGCAGATCCAGAGCCACGAGGGCGGCTATTTCATCCGCCTGAAGGTCGTCGACCGCACCGGCGTCTTCGCCAGCATTGCGACCCGCATGGCCGACAACGGCATCTCGCTGGAATCGATCATGCAGCATTCCAAGCAGCTGATGGACACGGGCGAGCCGCAGACGATCATCCTGGTCACGCATGCGACATCGGAGCACTCCGTTCGCGATGCGATCAAGGCGATCAAGGGCGAGGGCTACCTCGTCGGCGAACCGCAGGTCATCCGCATCGAACGTCCGAAGGCAAACTGAGGGCGACAGGTGCCTTCAAGCCGTTCGGCATGGCAGTGCCCAGCGCTGCTTGCCGCCGATAGATTGGAAGCCTCGCCGTGCAAGCAAGCCGGCGAGGCTTCTTTCTTTATGCCTTGGGCGCCGATAGCAGCGCAGATCCCCGCGAAACGTGGATCTCTGTGTATGCCGTTCTGAAAACGGTCACGATTTCCAGGGTTATGCGCTAAGAGGAATCAAGCGCCAAGCGGGTGGACGAGCATGGAAGAATTGGTGGATCCGGTACAGCGGGCCTTTCTGAACGTCGAGCGGTCGGTCAGCGGCCAGCGATGGGTGTCGCGCCTCGACCAGGCGGGTCAGAACCGGGCGCTCGCCATCAGCCAGGTCCACGGCTACTCCGACCTGCTTGGGCGCGTGCTTGCCGGCCGTGGCGTCGTCCTCGACGATGCCGCAAGTTTTCTTGATCCGACGCTTCGCTCGCTGATGCCGGACCCGGACAAACTGACAGATTGCCGCAAGGCTGCAGAGCGTCTGGCAACGGCCATCAAGCGCCGGGAAAAGACGGTGGTCTTCGGTGATTATGATGTCGACGGTGCTGCGTCTTCGGCGTTGATGGCGCGTTTCCTGCGCCATTTCGGCATCGATGCGGAAATCTACATTCCTGACCGGATTTTTGAGGGCTATGGCCCGAACCCGACGGCGATCGAGCAATTGATCGACAACGGCGCCGATCTCATCGTCACCGTTGACTGTGGCTCGACCAGCCATGAGTCGCTTGCCGTTGCCGAGAAACGCGGCGTCGATGTCGTGGTCATCGACCACCATCAGGTCGGCGCGTCGCTGCCGCCCTGCCATGCGCTCGTCAATCCCAACCGTGAGGACGATCTCTCGGGGCAGGGGCACCTTTGTGCCGCCGGCGTCGTCTATCTGGTTCTCGTCAATACCTTGCGTGTGTTGCGCAACGCCGGCGACAGCCGCGTCGCTTCGTTCGACCTGCTGGCCCAGCTCGATCTCGTGGCGCTCGCGACCATCTGTGACGTCGTGCCGCTCAAGGGGCTGAACCGCGCCTACGTCGTCAAGGGACTGATCGCAGCGCGCCATATGGGCAATGTCGGGCTTTCGGCCTTGCTAAGGAAGGCTGCGATCGGTGGCCCGGTCACGCCCTATCACCTGGGCTTTCTCGTCGGCCCGAGAATCAATGCCGGCGGACGCATTGGCGATGCGGCACTCGGCAGCCGGCTGCTGGCGATGGAAGACGCCGCCGAGGCGGAGAAGATCGCAGCCCAGCTCGATGAACTCAACCGCGAGCGGCAGGCGATGGAAGCCGTCATGCTGGCCGAGGCGGAGGCTGAGGTTCTGGCCGAATACGGCACGGGCGAGGGCGCTTCGGTGATCGTCACCGCGCGCGAAAACTGGCACCCGGGCATCGTCGGGCTGCTCGCAGCCCGCATCAAGGAAAAATTCCGCCGGCCGACCTTTGCCATCGCCTTCGATCCCAATGGCAGAGGAACCGGCTCGGGTCGCTCGATCAACGGCTTCGACATGGGCAAGATGGTCCGCGCTGCCGTCGACGGTGGTCTGCTGGTAAAGGGCGGTGGCCATGCCATGGCTGCCGGCCTCACCGTCGAGCGCGCGAAACTCGGAAAGCTCCGGCAATTCTTCGAGGAACGTGCCGAAGCCGCCGTGCGTGAGCTTGTCGCCATCCAGACGCTGAAGGTCGATGGCGCGCTTGCAGCATCCGGTGCCACGCTGGAACTCATCGACCTCCTGGAGCAGGCAGGCCCCTATGGCTCAGCCCACCCGCAGCCCGTCTTTGCCTTCCCGCAGCATCGCCTGCGCGACAGCCGCCAGGTCGGCGCCAACCACGTCAAGGTGACGCTGGAGGGCCAGGACGGCAGCCGTCTCGACGGGATAGCCTTCCGGGCGACCGAGACGCCGCTCGGCGACTTCTTGCTGTCGAGCCGGGGCACGTCCATTCACGTCGCAGGCTCCGTTTCGGCGGATCTCTGGCAAGGCCAGCGTCGCGTGCAGCTTCGCGTAACGGATGCCGCCAAGGCGTTTTGATCGGCTGGTTTCGACGTTGTAACCCGCGGAATCCGTAACGGGACTGATCAAGTGATGATCGCGTCCGCCGAACTGATCGAAAAGACGTTCAGGCCGGATACGTCGCTCTCGATTTTCTTGAAGCCACGGGCAAGATAATAGGGCGAGTTTTCAGGGCTCGCGCACAGAAAGCAGGTCTCGCGCCCCAGAGATGAAGCCTGCTTGAGGGCGGCTGCCATCAGCTTGGCGGCAATTCCGTGCCGGCGGGCTTCAGGTTCGACCCAAAGAGCCGCAACCCACGGGGCATAGTGTGGGCGTTCATCAAGGTCGTTCTCGATGATGAAGACCGATCCGAGGTATGCCCCCGCCGGTGTGCCACCAAGGCAAACGGGATGCCACGTCCGTCGATCATCGGATCGAGATGTGCGCGATAGGCCGCCAGGGACACGTCTGTATCAGTCCACCAGGCATTCCAGGCCCGATCAGCAATCGTATCTGCCCAGCGCGGGCAGGTTCTCGTTTTGGAAATTTGGATCATCAAAACTCCGAGCCGCAGTGCAGCGATGCGATGGATGGTAGCGGAACCGCATAGCGGTGCAATCGTGTGAAAGTACACGTTTGGATTGTCGCCGGTGTGTGTTGGGTTGTCGGAGCTTGGCACGCCCAACGGGAATCGAACCCGTGTTACCGCCGTGAGAGGGCGGCGTCCTGACCGCTAGACGATGGGCGCACATGCGTTGCAGTTCGCTGCCAGATATTACGCTCGTTCAGCGCAAATCACGACAGGAAGATGAGCTGCAGCCCTGCGGAGAGCATTGCTTAATATTAGGAATGTGCGGGAGAAATTCAACACAGTGGCACGCCCTAGGGGAGTCGAACCCCTCTTCCCAGAATGAAAATCTGGTGTCCTAACCGATAGACGAAGGGCGCACTCGCTGTGTGGGCGCCTTATAACCAGCGACTCTGGATGCCGCAAGCGCTAATCTCAGGATTCTTGTGATTTTCCTGTTCAAAATACCAGGAAAGATTCACGCCGGCACAAGGCGGAAAGGCGGGTGTCGAAACGCGCGTTAAATAGCTGTTTCAACGACAGAAAATCGATTTCGAATTGGGGGAGGAGTTCAACACAGTGGCACGCCCTAGGGGAGTCGAACCCCTCTTCCCAGAATGAAAATCTGGTGTCCTAACCGATAGACGAAGGGCGCACTCGCTGTGTGGGCGCCTTATAGCCAGCGACTCTGGATACCGCAAGCGCCAATCGCACGATTTTTGTGCTTTTCCTGTTAAAATCGCCGAGAAAAATTCGGCGACTGAACGGCCGGAATCGGAGATGCGTTCGACGCAGCGAACGGCTGATCAATTGCTGAGATCGTTGATTTTTTGGAGGGAGGAGTTCAACACAGTGGCACGCCCTAGGGGAGTCGAACCCCTCTTCCCAGAATGAAAATCTGGTGTCCTAACCGATAGACGAAGGGCGCACTCGCTGTGTGGGCGCCTTATAGCCAGAGGATTTCAGAACCGCAAGCGGCAATTTTCATATTTCTGTAAAAATTCCACAGGCCTGAAAGATTGGAGGCTTCTCGTCGAATCCTCCATGGAAACAAATGGTTGCCTTTAGCCCTTGGCGCGTCGGCAGCGCCAGTTCCAATCCCGCTGTGCACCGATATCGATATGGACCGACTCCGTGTGGCAATAGGTGCCGACGCCGCCGCGGCCGGGAACGCTGCGCAGGAATTCGGCGAGATCCCACTTGCTGACGCCCTGCACCTGAATGTCAGCCGCCTCGCAACGGGTGTGCAGCGACTGCTTGGCGCGGTTGACCTTGATCGGCCTCAAGCCCGAGGTCACCATGACCTGCTTGCCGTAATGCGTTTCCACCTTCTTCAGCATCTGCATGAGCTCTGGCTTGAAGCAGCCGGCATCGACCTTTTCGGTTTGCAGAATCAACCCGCTCGGCGCCAGTCGGGCGAGGCCCGAGAGCGAAGCGACCTGAACCGGCGCACCGTCGTCGTCATCGCCGAGATGCTCTTCGTGCTCGTAGTTGTAGAGCGAGTTTAGTTTGACGCCCGGAAGCGTGTAGGCGAGGGAGGCCGTTTTCGGCTGGCTCGCATTGCTGGTGGTAATCGTCTTCTTTTCCGCCGGCGGAGCCGAGCGAAGTGCCACCTGCTGCGGCTTCTCCTTACGCTTGCCGGCAAAAAGGGCCGCGAGCGTCCATGTTTTCGACGTGTCCTTGTTATCGTCCGCTGGTGTTGCTTCGGCTGCCGCCTGCTGCACGGCTGCGACCTCGGTCGCTACCGGCGCGGCTTCGGCATTGGCAACCGCCTGCGGCGTCGAAGAGGTCTGGCCGCCGGCGGCAGCCTCGGCGCTCAGCGGCACCGGAACGGCAACGGGGAGGGTGGCGTCCTGCGCCGCGGACGGAGCATAGGCTGCGACGGCGGTGTCCGTCACGACGTCGGTGGCCATGTTGGCGGCCCCCTGTTGCGGCGCGATAACTGGTAGCGGCTGTCGCTGGGTGCCGCTGAAAAGACTGTTGTTGGTTGCGTTCATGCCGGGCTGCCCGGCGGGGAGCGGAACAGTTCCCGTCGCCTGCGCCTGGCCGGTCGTCGCTGCCTGCGCGGCAGGCGCCTGACCATAGATGCTCGACGAGGCGGCGCGCAGGCCGGTTCCCTGCATCGTCAGCGATTGCGGCTGTCCGGCATCCTGGGGAACCATGGCATTGCCCGCTGCCTGTTGCGCCTGCGCATCGCTGCCGAGCGCGACCACCTGTCCGTCCTGGACCGTGGCCTCCGATTCTGCGGCTTGCGCCGGGGCTGCCTGCCCCTCTGCTTTCAGCGCGGTCGCGGCATCGTTTTCCCCGACCGCCGACATGCAGCCGCTCAAGGCCAGCAGCGAAACGGATAAAGCTGCAGCCCGCGCAATGGTGACGAGCACCGCGCTCTTCGTTTCCGGATGTTGCAACGTCCTATCCCCGCTCTCCGTGCATGACGGGCGAAGCCTCGCCTTGTCATGCATTAAGTCTCAGCTCCGAAACATCGCTCAGAACAAACAAACTCATGCTTCTCGCGGCGACCGGAATGAGCGCCACGGGAAAAGATCAGGCCAAGTACAAAGGGGGTCGCCGCCACGAGACATCGCGGATAGGACCCGGCATCAACGTTTCGCGCGAAAAAGTACTCAACGATACGCGATTTGTAAACCGGCGCTAACCTTGAGCCCGCATGTTTCCAACATGCAAAGGCCCGGATAGACCGGGCCCTGGATCATTCATAGCTGCTGCTGATCGACGGCTCGGCCATGCCCGCCGGATTTCACCGACAGCACGGGGCCATCTTCGTTCGCGAGAATTGTGCGGAGCTTACCAGACGCCCGTATTGGCCATCGATGCCCAAGGTTCCTGCGGCGGACGGTTTTCGCCTTTCTGCAGGATCTCGATCGAAATGCCGTCGGGAGAGCGAACGAACGCCATGTGGCCATCGCGCGGCGGCCGGTTGATGGTCACGCCGTTTTCCATCAGGTGCTGGCAGAAGCCGTAGATGTCGTCGACTTCGTAGGCGAGGTGGCCAAAATTCCGTCCCCCGGTATAGTCTTCCGTATCCCAATTGTAGGTGAGTTCGAGACAGGGCGAGAGTTCGGCGCGGGCGCGATCGATGTCGCCGGGAGCGGCCAGAAACACCAGCGTGAACCGGCCCTTTTCGTTTTCGTAACGGCGGATTTCCGTCAGGCCGAAAATCTTGCCGTAGAAGTTCAAGGCCTCGTCCAGATTCTTGACGCGAACCATCGTGTGCAGATAGCGCATTGCAATGTCCCTGTTTTGCAGAAGATGGCGTATAGTGGTCCGTCAGCAAGCCAGAGGCAAGGCTGCGTCCCCATATTAGTTCTCGGCCAAAATATGCCGAGGGTCTTGCGTATCCGCGGCGGGACGATGTTATTCTGGTCAATAAGAATCAGTTAACCGTATCGGTAGTCGCGCGTAAACGAGGGGCTGGGAGAGAATGGCGGATAGGACATCTTCGAAAGACGTCATGCATGGTGACGACTTTGGCAGCGATGCTCTCGACCTCATCGAAATCACCGGCGTGATCAAGTGGTTCGACGTCGCCAAGGGGTTCGGTTTCATCGTTCCGGACAACGGTATGCAGGATGTGCTGGTGCACGTGACCTGCCTGCGCCGCGATGGCTACCAGACGGTTCTTGAGGGCGCGCGGGTCGTTGCGCTCATCCAGAAGCGGGACCGCGGTTATCAGGCGTTCCGTATCCTCTCGATGGACCAGTCGACGGCGGTGCATCCGTCGCAGCTGCCGCCGGTCCGCACCCACGTCCAGGTGACGCCGACGAGCGGCCTAGAGCGCGTCCTCGTCAAGTGGTTCAACCGCACCAAGGGTTTTGGCTTCCTGACCCGCGGCGAGGGAACGGAAGACATCTTCGTGCACATGGAAACGCTCAGGCGTTTCGGTCTGACAGAGCTGCGGCCGGGCCAGGTGGTGCTCGTCCGGTTCGGCGATGGCGAAAAGGGCCTGATGGCCGCAGAGATCCATCCCGACGGTCCGTCGCCGACGAGCCGGTCGCACTGATGGTCGCGGTTCGAGACCTTTTCGGAAAAAGCGCCTTCCTGGCGCTTTTTTTGTTGCTTGCACTGACGGTATCGTCGTTTGCCGACGTCCAGTTCACCAAGGACAAGATGCGCCTGGTCAATGCCGACAAGGCGGTGCACGAGCTGACGGTCGAACTCGCCGTCGATCCGGCCCAGCGAGAGCAGGGCCTGATGTTTCGCACATCCATGGCGCCGGATCACGGCATGCTGTTCGATTTTGGCGAGACACGCCGCGTGATGATGTGGATGAAGAACACCCATCTGTCGCTCGACATGCTGTTCATCGACAACAAGGGTGTCGTTCGCACGATCCATGAAGGTGCCGTGCCTTTTTCCGAAGCGATCATCGATTCGAAAGAACCAGTTGCTTTCGTGCTTGAACTCAATGCCGGCGCGGTGAAGCGGCTGAACATCCGCCCTGGAGACCGGCTGGAAGGCGCCCGAATTCCGCCTTCGCAGCCGTAGGCGCCGGGGCCACGTCGCGGCCGTCCTTGTCCTTCCCCGATCATTTCCTAAATTATGTCTCTGAACCCCACGGGTTTCATGGTTGAGATCGTGAAGCCTTTCGGGCAGACTGCGTGTTAACGAGTTATTAATATTCTTCTGGCGACAACAGGAGGCATCCGTGATGTTCCGGAGTGTGCTTGTTGCAATCGTAGCGACCTGCGCCGTTGCGCAA
Source organism: Ensifer sp. PDNC004 (assembly GCF_016919405.1). Classification (NCBI taxonomy): domain Bacteria; kingdom Pseudomonadati; phylum Pseudomonadota; class Alphaproteobacteria; order Hyphomicrobiales; family Rhizobiaceae; genus Ensifer; species Ensifer sp. PDNC004. Next base: position 1,171,221 of record NZ_CP070353.1, on the reverse strand, counting down.
ACCGCGATGGCAGCGGACCTGGCGGCCGATCTGAGCCAGCCGCCGGCACCGGTCGTGCAGCCAACGCCGGGGTTCGTCTGGACCGGCGGCTATGTCGGCCTACAGGGCGGCGGCGGATGGCTCAACGGAGATTTCAGTGCGCCTGGCGGCAGCGCTTCGGAAGATTTCAATGGTGGGTTGCTCGGCGCCTTTGCCGGTTTCAACTTTCAGCAGGGCGACTGGGTTTACGGCATCGAGGGTGACGTCAACTACAATTGGAACGACAAGACGTTCGATGTCGGTGGAACCTCGACGGAAGTTGGTACCGACGTTTCGGGCGCAATACGCGGCCGCGTCGGCTATCTGTTGAACGACAAGGCGCTGCTCTATGGCGCCGGCGGCTGGGCGGTGACCCGCGGTTTCGTCGATGTGCCCGGCGCATCGAAGGAAAAGGAAACCTTCAACGGTTGGACGATCGGTGCCGGTGTCGACTATTCGTTCACCGACAGCCTCTTCGGCCGCGCCGAGTACCGCTACAACGACTATGGCGACAAGGACTTCGGCGGCGTCAATGTCGATCTCGACCAGCACCAGTTCACCGTCGGTGTCGGCGTAAAGTTCTGACCAGCAACCATTGGCATCATGGAGCGCCGGCGCTGTGCCGGGCGCTCCATGATGCCCTTCGACTACGGGCCCCCGCGGGCACGCTGGGCAATCTCGGCCCGGTCGTCTTCCGCAGTGAGATCGAGGACAATGCGGCAGCCGTCTCTGATCGGGCGTTGAAGGGCCTTTCGCGATTCGGGCAGAAGGGTGACTCGCCCCGCGGCTTCGAGCTTTGTCAGTCTTGCGCGTGAGAGCGCGAGTTCCGCCGATAGCAGGCGGTCGACGCGCGGGCTGCTCGCGTGGCGCGCGACAACGACTATCTCAAGCCGTGCGCTATCTACGGTCCCGCCCAACACGCGCCGTTCCACGCTGGAATCGGCCAGATCTTCGATCCGGTCCGTGCATTGGCGAAGACCCTCGATGTCGAAGGCCACTTGGCGGATCCAGGCGGGATCGTTGCTTTGTAGCGCTGCGAGCGCGTCCGGCGCGACGCTTGTGACAGTCCGCCGTTCGAAGATCGGGCGGTTCCAGGTGTCTTCGCAAACGGCGCAGCGATAGATCAGCCAGGCGTCGAGCCGCCGTCCGTTGGCGTTCAGCCGCGTCTTGCCGCTGCAGACGAAGGCGCGTTGGCCGCCGCAGCGGCTGCAGGCAAGCCAGGGGCGGGGTGCGGTTTGGGGTTCGATGGTCCACTGGACCGTCAATGTATGAGACATGTCGTCTGGTTCTTCCAATTGGAAGTCCATCGAGACGACGGTTTGAGTACCCGTTCCGGGGACGCGGTCTGGCAGCTGTTGGGCGTGATGGTTCCGCCTGACGAAGGTACGTCGGGCTTGAGATCGGCAATGCCATTCCGGTCTCGAACCGCCACCTCAACGAACGCATGAAAATTCAATCCGACAGCGGGAGCGCTATCGGGCGTACTGGGTGAAACTAGCGAGACCGGATTTTACAAAGGCAAAGCGAAACTCCAGGAGAGACAGCGCGATGGTGGCTGCTTGTGCGTCCTACACGCTTGCACGCATGCCGAAAAGTGCAACGAAGACACAGCTTCGCGCCAAGGTGGCGCGCTAGGCAAAATTTGGCCACAAGCGAATTCGGCGCATTGCGCTAGAATAAGCCTTATACCTCCAATCTGAAGCGGATCGGAAATGCTTGGATCCGCTTCTCTTTTTTGAAGGTGGCTTGCGTCGAAGCCCCGCCTGATTAGCTGGCGCGGTGAAGGATCACAGCAGGCGGTTCCGAAACCGCAGGTTCCGCATCGGACGCGACGCGGTTGCGCCCGTCTCGCTTGGCAGCATAGAGCGCGGCATCCGCCCTGTTGAACAATGCCTCCCAGGAACGCTCCGCGCCGCTGGCGGTAGCAAGCCCGATGCTGATGCTGACCGCAACGGTTTGCCCGCTGCTTGCGACCCGCAGTTCCTCCACGGCGCGGAGCAACCTCTCGGCGATTGCAAATGCCTGTGTCTCGCTTGTCCGCGGGAGATAGAGCCCGAATTCCTCACCCCCGAGACGCGCGAAGCTGTCGCCTCTACGCAGATTTTTCCGGACCAGATCGGCGAAGGCGACGAGCACCTGATCGCCCGTATGGTGGCCGTAGCGGTCGTTGATGCGCTTGAAATGGTCGAGGTCCATCACGATCAGGCAATCGCCCTGCCAGCTATCCTGAGGCAGTTGCGCCAGAAACCATCGCCGGTTACCGACGCCGGTCAGCGCATCGGTATGCGCAGATCGGCGCAACTCCGCTTCCGCCCGCTCCTTGACGAGCACGAGCGCGAAGAGCGCGATGGCGAAGTGGCAGATGATCGAGAGAAAGAAGGCGTACGTTGTGGTGATCGGCACGATGCCGGGCTTGAGGAGGCCAATGACCACCGCAAGACAAAGGCTTGCCCCGACGGCCATGGCGGCCGCCAGCATGGAGCGCGCCGGCAGCGGCTCCTTCGAGCGGTCGGCGATGACGGCAGCAGCCGAAGCCGCGAGGAAAAGAAAGGCGGCGGCGTTGAAGACGCTGGCCCTGACGACGTTGATCATGTGGAAATGCGTGGCGAGACCGGTGAGCGCGCCGGCAAGCGGCACAAGAAGCGCCAGCCAGTCCGCCAGCCGGCGCCGGCCGCCGCTGAGGCGCCGCACGCCGATCCAGAATAGGGCGTATCCGCCGATCCCGAGCGTGAAGCTGGAAAGCCTCCACAGAGTGGGCGGTAACAGCTTTTGCTCGCCATAGCCCGCGAGCGTCGAGGCGAGCGCCAGGAAGAGGAAGCCGCTCGCCAGGATACCAAGCCCTTCGTCCCGCGGCGATTGCCAGCGCGCATAGAGGAAGCAGAAGGCGCCGATCAGGAACGACGACTTGTGAAGCAACAGAACGGTGGCAAGGTCGAGTTGGGCAGTCATTGGATCGCTCGGGCGGGCTTGGGAGGCGGGCAGAGCTGGAAAGCCCGCCGGTCCGCTCTATCCACAATGGATTGAGCGATTCCTAAATTCGTATGACAAATAGGCATTCTTGTCCCAATTCGGGACAACTCGATCGATTGCCAATGCAAACGAGCGATCTTATGGCGATGTTTAGCCTGCAGATCACGAACGGATTGAAAAAAAAGGGAAAGTGACGCTTCCGTCTCGATGAATGGTCGGAGTGGAGAGATTCGAACTCCCGACCCTCTGGTCCCAAACCAGATGCGCTACCAGACTGCGCTACACTCCGTGCCAACGGCGCCGGAGATACACGCTTCGTAGCAGGGCTGCAACAGCAAAGTTTCCCAAAGCCACATCTACGATTGGGACAAACGCACAAGTTCGCTCATCTCCTAACGGAAAGCCAAATTTATCCGGCCAAAAGTCATTCCGTTTTAAATCATTCTGCGTTATGGGAAGACGGAATGCTGGAGCCCGTGAATGTTGCCAGCGAAAGTATGGAGCCGCTCGAAACCATGTCCGCAAAGATCTATCGTCCAGCAAAGACCGCCATGCAGTCTGGCAAGGCCAAGACGAATCTGTGGGTGCTGGAGTTCGATCAGGAAAAGCCGCGCACCATCGACCCGATCATGGGCTACACCAGCTCCGGTGACATGAAGCAGCAGCTGCGACTGACGTTCGAAAACGCCGAGCAGGCAATCGCATACGCCGAGCGCAACGGCATCGAATACCGCGTGATCGCGCCGAAGGAAGCGACACGCAAGAGCGTGTCCTATCCGGACAACTTCCGTTTCAACCGGATGCAGCCCTGGACCCACTAAGGTCCTTCAGCCGCATTCGACGGGCAAAGCCCGGGACGGCCCCTTAGCTCAGTTGGATAGAGCACCTGCCTTCTAAGCAGGTTGTCGCAGGTTCGAATCCTGCAGGGGTCGCCATCTAACACTTTGTTAATGCTGCGAAATAACTAAAAAAAGCGAAACGGCTCCTGCGTTCCTGCAGGAGCCGTTATCCGACAAAATCCCTTTGGCAGAGCGCAGATTCCCGAAAAATTCCCGAACATGGCCGGTTCGTTCGCTGGAAATTTTTAGTGCGTGCCGATGAGTCGATACCTTCCGCTTTGCCAACTTCATTTCGAAGACCGGCCTCCGCTTTTTTGAAGGCGGGCAGTCTCGTTGCTAGTGTGATACTCCGACCACCCCACGCTCAAGATATTTGAGGCTACAGTAAACCGCCCAGCCCAACTGCAACATCACAATTCCCGATTCGCCCACCTGAGAAGTCGACTCTTTCTTCGAAATCTTTGAAAACACGCTAAAGCCCTCGTTGATCGTTCTGACGCTGATCGGTGGTAGTGGCGCATTTTCTGACCGTCTAGGCGAAAGCCTGTGTGCGCGTGCCATCGCCTTCCGTGGGCGGCGCGTGATCAACTGATCCTGACACCATCAGCCCTTCATGCTCTTTCAGGAGAACGCTTATGCTTGCCCAAATGCAGCCTTCAGCCGACGAGTTCGATCCCATCGATGCAGCCTTGGCGTATCACGACGGCGACGTCCGGGCGACCATAGCTACTTTACTGGCTGACTGCGGGCATCTCCGAGAGCAGCTTGGGATAGCGAAAGGTTGCATTAGCAGAGGGCTGACGCGTGGATGGACGCCAGTGCTTGAGCGGCAAGATTGATCGAGTAGGCTTGCGCGCCGTTCCGTTCACCCTGTTTTGGCTGCGTTAGGCACCTAAAAATGCGGGCTCATTTCCGGTCGAGATGTAGTGCGTCCAAAAATTGGGTCATCGACGATTCTTGGTTCTTCTTTCGCTCGTCGGTAAGCATTCCCAGGCTCTTGAGCTTAATCTGTATCGCTTGCTTTGAGACCTCAAAGTAATTTGATAAGGACAACAGTAGCTGATCATAAACAGTGTAATTATACGGCTGATCGTCAACAAATATGTATCCGTGGCCCCTGTTCGTTATTCCTAAATAATGACGAAACTCGGCAGTTTTCTTTATAAACCATTCATCCGGTAGGATCAGGTTGGAAGAAAACGTGTTGGCCTGATATTCAAGGCGTTCATAGTTTAAGCTACTGTCGGTCTCCTTAATAAGCAAATCTCTTTCTATAATCGTTTCGGAACTGAGATATGCGCCGTGCCGTAATTGGAAGTGACCTATCTCATGGCCAAGCGTAAAGCGTTCTCTGTTTCTGTTGCCATGCGCATTTATAGTGATCAATTTGCGGGTGAAGTTCGCCGAACCCAGTACCGGTATTCCGTCGATATCTCGCATGTCCTTGTCGGAATGACTTAAATCGATTGATAGTGCCGAGCAAACCCGTTCAAGATTGACTGGGCCACCTTTGTATTTAACTTCCGCCAGGACCTCTTTAACGGAATTTTTGATGGCGTCGATTGAAACGTAGGGAACTGATGCGGGGACGTATTCGTGCTCGACTTCAGGAGGCCTTTCTGGATCAATGCTTCGGAGGAGCTGGGCAATGGTGCTAAAATATTTGCCATCGTGATACGCTGAGAATTTCAGCGATTTGCGCGAATAATCACGCTGGAAGATTTGTGACTCCACATACCCGTTTTCTACGCATGGGCTTCCATGACGATCAGCAACGATTTCGAGGCCGTTCTGATCGTATTTGACGATGCCCATTCTCCGGTTTCTAGCGACCTTGTCAGCGCCGGATTGTAGGCGTGAAGAAACAACCATTATCCCCTTCACCGCATGGTGAAACATCCGACCAATCTTTGAGGAAAAGTCATTTACGTGTAGCTCAGATACGTTGCCGTCGTGGTTTTTGCACTCAAATATCACGTAAAGGTGGGGGTGAGCCCGTCCTTGAGCGTAAAGTTCTATTACAATATCGAACTCGACGTCGGCTTCGCGCTCTTTGCAATAATATGTCTTCTTCTTGAAAATCTTTGAATTTTCCGGCGGGTATGCGCCGAGCAACAACTGTCCATTTTTCTTCTGATCCAGAAGATAATGGTAGAACGCGTCTTCGAGTTTATTGCCCTTGTCTAAGGAACTCACGTTTCGTCCTTTGAAGCAATCGATTGTTTGCACGAATTTAATGACAAACAACTGATATGAAAAGCCTTCCGGTAAATCCTTGTATTAACGTGCTGGCATCACCTGCTTCAGTACGGGGAGATTCAAAGCTAGTTGGGATGGACCGCTGCGATTACCCGATCAATTACATCAGGCCCGGTAGCCTCCCTCGGCGGACCGTCGACAAAGTCATATCCTGGCTCGACAGGAAAAATGGATAACTGGTTCATGCCGCTCTCGATTGCTTGTTTTGCGAAGTCTAACTCTGCTTCGCCGAGGGACGGACTGGACGCGAAGTTGATAAATCCGGCGACAAGATCGCACAATTGAAGGGAAGCGCACTCATGGCTCCTAGATGCCATAGTGGAATGAACGTTGAGGGGGAGCTTTAGCGTTTTGTCGCCGACCTGAAGTGTCGTGGACTTTGCAAGTGGATTCGTCATCAATTCCCACATGCGCGACCGCTTGAAGAAGTGCGTGCTCTCGTCGTGGATCACCTCGAACGCACCCGGGTGATGGTCCCGCCAGAACCCCATGCACTGAACGGCTGCGGTCACGTGCAGGTCGTTCGTGTCCTCGAAATTGCCGATGTTATGAAAACGCTCGAAGGCATTTGCGCCGGTTGCCATTAAGCTCAAAAAATTCTCTGAACCACGAGGAGCAACTGCAAGCGCTGCTTCTAACTCTGACTGAAGCAAGCCCAGCGTCTGTGCCGATGGCGCTCGGGCGAAGGCATTATACGAAGCCATGAGGGCAGTCGCGGCTTGCTCCGCCATGATGTTAGAGAAAGCATAATATGCCATGTTGGCGAAGCGAACGGCATAGTTTTCAGCATAGAAGTCGTGGCCCGCCGCGCGGAACAGCGGCTCGACAAGGTTGTCTACCATTTTGCAGACAATTGAAAACCGCTTGTCGATTTTCGCTCCGCAAAAACTGGAGGACCGGTGTCCGACCACTTCGGCGAATGCGATGAAGGCTCGGCGGCCGCTCTCGCGTCTGAAAAGTGATCTGGACTTGAGTTCTGGGCCGTTCACCCTGGGGAAGCACTTTCTGATGATCTCGACGGCTTCCGCTTCCGGAATGTCGGTGCTTCCTAGCGTGAAATAGGGCTGGTCTCGGTCCAACAGATGCGCGCCGGTTTGACCGCTTTCATCGAAAAATACTCTTGTCACGCTCACCTCATGGAAACAGAAGACATTGTGTTGCCCGTTCACTCAAATCTGGGGGCAGCGGTCGATTACGGTGCCGTGTCCCAGCGAGCGAAACGGGCAAAAACAAGCGTTCGGAATACTACAGTCCGCCGAAGGCCATTTCACTTGCGAAATATCAAACAACGTTCAAATTCCGTTCTTTCCTTAGTTAAAGTTGTGGAACTTTAGCGCGAATCCCTGTCATTCTAGGTTGAGACGATACGTTTCTTAGAGGGACAGTTCATGATCGACTTCAACAAGCTCTCGCGTCCGAAGAGCAACGCGGCTCCGCTCGATCCCTTAGAGATTTTTGCCAAGACGCCCAACCTAAGCAACGCGCCCAACGATTTGTGGAAGGGGCAGGCGGAAGCGCTGACCCGCTGGCATTTGGATCGGAAGAAGGAGGATAATGCCATCCTCCTAAACACAGGCGCGGGCAAGTCCATCGTCGGTGTTTTAATCGCGCAAAGTCTCGTCAACGAGCAGATTGGGCCTATTGTTTTCGCGTGCAGCACGATTGATCTGGTCGAACAGACAGCCCGGGAATGCCAGCGTCTTGGAATTCCGTTTACGACGCGGACGTCAGGGGAGTTTTCGGACGACAAGTTCGAGACCGGCAAGGCCTTCTGCATAACCACCTACCAAGCCCTCTTTGTTGCAAATACCACCTTCTCAAAGGGCAAAGCGCCAGCGGGGGTGATTTTCGATGATGCACATGTCGCGGAGCGCACGATTCGAGACGCGTTCACGCTGTCGATTTCGAAGGAAGACTACCCCACACTTTATTCGGATATCCTGGCTTTGGTTCGGCCCGAGTTCGACAAACTGAACAAGGGACCTCATCTCAATTCCGTATTGGATCAACACGGATCGCATGCCGTGACGATGTGCCCTCCGGCAACCGCCCATCGGTGCCAAACGCAGATTATTGAGGCGATCAAGCGGGTCAAGGATTGGAATCGACCCGGAAGCGACCTTCTTTTTCCGTCCTTGCGGCTGTGGGACAATATTGGCAATTGCGCTATTTATGTTTCGGCGCACACCATCGAGATCACGCCGCCATTCATCCCGACGGGTGTTTACGGGTTTCTCGGCAAGGGCGTTCGGCGCGTATACCTGTCTGCCACCTTGGAATTCGAGACCGATTTCGTTCGCGGTTTCGGCCGCCGGATTGTTAACCAGATTGCTCCAGACAACGATGCGGGTAATGGCGAGCGCCTGATCCTTTTGAGCAGTCTCTTCAAGTCTAAGCCAGACCAAAAGCAGGTTGCGGCTGAGATTTTGAAATCGAACAAATTGCTAATTTCGGTTCCCTCGTATCCGAAGGCACAGGCGTGGAAGCACGTCGGTACCCCGCCAAGCCGAAACAATTTTTCATCTGAACTACAAGCGTTTCGTAACGCTTCGTCGGGAGCGTTTATTCTTGTCTCGCGTATTGATGGGATCGATCTGCCTCAAAACACCTGCCGGGTAATGCTGATTGACGGCGCTCCATCAGGCACCAGCCTCATGGATCACTACCTTTACCAACATCTCTCGCTAAGCAACCTGTTCTCCACGAAGATGGCGGGGCGTATCACGCAGCTGCTGGGCCGCATCAATCGAGGCCGAAGCGATTACGGGGCTTTTGTCATCTATGGCTCCGATCTGAACGTCTGGCTAAAGACAGAGCGTAACGTGGCCCTATTGCCGCCGCTGATACGCAAGCAAGTAATCCTCGGCCAGACCGTTCAAGAGGGTATGGGTAGCGATGCCCCGTCAGATATCGCAGCGCTGATCTCTCAGGTCATCTCACGCGACCAGGGCTGGCTGCAATTCTATCGCGACACAGTCGATGGCCTTGAGGTTTCTCAGGACGCGCTGAATAAGGTGAAGGAGCGTGAGGCTCAACTCGCCACGTCAGCCGTCGCGGAGTGCACGTTCATGACCCGCATGTGGCAAGGGGACGTTGATGGTGCCAGACAAGCTCTCCTGGATGTGCTTGATGACACTGCGCTTGCCGACGCCAAACTTGCAGGATGGTACTCGGTCTGGCTCGGTGCCGCCTATGAAAACGAGGGTGACAACGAGACAGGGCTCGCTCACTACAAGAAGGCCCGGTCGCGTCTGTCAGCTTGGCTGAACGTGCCGTTCAAGGGTGATATTGATGCTAGAGTTGAGGCAGAGGGGGCCAAGACCCCGTTGCAGCGCACCCTTTTGGCTACAAATCACCATGGCCCTCAGGCGATAGGTGATCTCGTTTGGAAGCTGAACCACCAGGCGAAGATTTTGCTCGATGCCGGATCGTCGTCCAACGCGAAAGAGGAAGCTGTTCGGATGTACGGGGAACTTCTCGGTTTCGACGCGTCGCGTCCTGACAACGAATATGGCTTGGGCCCCGATGTGATCTGGATCGATCCCGAAGCGAAAGCGGGGGCGGCATTTGAACTAAAGACCGAAAAGAACAATCCGGCCGAATACAACAAGACAGAGGTAGGTCAGGCTCACAATCACATCCAATGGCTGGCTGACAATGAGGCGGCAACGGCCTGGGAGGGACTGCATATCGTTGGACCGCCCGGAGTTTGCAAAGGGGAGGCCAGTCCTTCTGAGAATATATACCTGGTCGAAACTCAGGCGCTCGCGGCTCGGATGAGAGAATTCGCAGCGAAAGTGGGAGATACGAGGGGACGCACGGCGATAGAGCGATGGACAATACTCAATGAGATCGGTGGCCTGTCCGAGTGGCAGGCGTCTGGCTGGTTCAAAGCCCTCGCAAAAACGACGCTTAAAAGTTTGAAGTCTTAATCTTCCACTGGTCGCCACACTGCAGAACAATAGCAACCCCATCGGCGGGGCCGCCATCTACGGTTCTTGACAGACTGGTATGTGATTCATCGTGCAGCTTCCGGCCTGCATGGCAACATTCAATATTGACCCGGGGACGTTAGTGAACAAGGCAGCGGAGAAATCAGGGAAAGCCACGGTCCAGCCGACGCAGAAGAAGCTCAGACTGTTCTACGCTTGGCAAAGCGACCTCCCAAGCAAAGCAAACCGGAACGGCATCCGCGATGCCCTGAAGGCTGTCGCAAAGAGTGTGCAGCCCGGTGTGAAACTTTCAATCGACGAGGCGACACGAGATACGCCTGGGAGTCCGAACATTCCCGCGAAGATTATGGAGAAGATTCGGGCCTGCGATCTCTTCGTTGCGGATGTCACCACGGTCGTTGGCAAGGCAGGTGAAATCAGGCCATGTGCCAACCCCAATGTGATTTTCGAACTTGGGTACGCGGTCGCCCAGGTGGGTTGGGATCGGATTATCTTGGTCATCAATGGCAAGATTTCACCGGTGAGCGATCTTCCATTCGACTTTGATCGGCACCGCGCGATGGTCTACGAGCACGATGACAAGCCGACGAAGGAGCAGAAGGGAGCATTGACGAAGGACTTGAAGGGGGCCATTGACTTGATCGCTGAGCACGAGCCTCCTCGACCGAAGGACATTGAGGGCCAATCCGAGGAGCAGGTGCGCAAGCGGCGCGATGTCACCAACATTACCTGGGCCTTGGAGCAAATCCATCAACCAAGCGTTGACGATCTCATCGTTGACCTTCCTTACAAGTTGAGCGACAAGGCATTGTGGCACTTTGAGAGCTTCAAGGGTGTCGTCACCAACAGCCTGTTCCACATCAACGATTCGGCCGTAGCCAAGTTGTGCCAAGAGATGCTCGATGGCTGGACGATGGCCCTCTCGGCCGGACAACATTACCAGATATCAAGCAATCCAAATTACTACGTGTGGGTGGGAAACCAGCCTAGTGCGAGCAAGGCCGAGGACAGGGTCTTGAAGGGTGCGGCCAAGCTTGCCAAGGCCCGCAAGGCACTGCTCGACCGGGTTCGTAAGGACTATGTCGAAGTGGACATAGATGCGGCAAGCAGGAAGGCCTTTCACGCGTATCGGGATCAGCTCGTAGACCACTGACGAGCAGCGCGGGCAGTTGGGAGCGGCACAATTTCCCTCAAGGCGATCATTGTTCAGGTTGAACTATGGTCTCCCGAAACGGGGGCGGGGAGGGCGAGTTGCGTCAAGGAAATATACATGCTCTAGCAGGCCTCATCGCCTTGGTTTGCTTGACGCCAGCGTACGCGGAAAACCCTTCGCGGGAAAAGTGCACCTGTGATCTTCAAGCGGATGGGCAGCCGGACAACGGAGCTTGGGTGCAGAACGCGACTTCCTGCTGGTCTACGGAAATCGTCGAACGTCAGTGGTGCGACATCGTAGTTCAGAGCCTTGAAGGCGATGTGCAACAGCAGTCGGTCATACTGAAGATGTTTTCGCGCCCGGACGATGTAACGGCCATGACGACGGCGATTGAAAGCCGTTTCAGCGAGTTCGTCGCAGCATTGGAGCGGCAGGGTACGCCCCTGGACGTTGCCGTCATCTCAAAGGAAGTCCCAGAACTTTTGGCCGACAACGCGGACGTTATCAACGAATGCCTGAATGCGGCGGTCTCCGGAAAGCGCGGGTCCAATGCGAAAGGGCTGCGTGGATTGTGGTGCTCCGTTGGAGAGAGCAGCGGTTGGTTGCGGATCGAAATGCCAGTCGCAGACGTCAGGCTGGTCTACCTAGTCGCGCCCTTACGCGGGAGCTAGGAAATGCTGGCAAGATTTGTAGGTTGGCTTCTCAGTAACATTGGGGCGACGCTGATCGGATTACCGGTAGCGTTCGTAGTCTACTGGCTATATGCGTATTGGTCTGGACCTGCGACCATCGAAATTGACTTCCAAACCTCACACGGCTGTCCAACTGGCCGATTGACCGATCTAGCTCGGCATTTCGATGATAAAAACGTGAGGCTCGAACAAGGCGCTGACCGACTCGTCATTTGTGATCCTGACACGCTACGCACGAACTCGCTTAACGCCCCAGTAGATATCGCCCGCGCATTTCCAGGCTGTCTGACTTATCGATCCGGATCGCTTCTGATGCTTAGGGCAAGCGAGGCAGTATGTGCAGTCCCGTCGAAAAACATCTTCGTGTGTGATGGAGATGTGGCTGGGGTCTCAGTTGGATCGGTCGGAACCGGCCAACCGTCCACTGAGGTGCCCTCTTGCTCAAATGAGAAGTTGTCGCGGTTTGGCATCCGTACCTAAGCGCCATTGGCCAAAGCCCCGTTTATCTGTGCACCGGTTGCGAGACTTATCGGCCCGAGGCTTGGGTTTCGATGCTCGCCTTGCGGCTTTCGCGCCATACGGTGAACAGGCCAGCTGCCACGACGATCAGCGCACCAAAAATCATGTTGCCGGTGACACCTTCCAGCGTCATGGTGCAACCTACGTGATCCTTGGCGAGCGTGGTTCGAGGTGCTGCATTCTTAATGGCGCTGCAGCGCGAACCTGCCAGCCTGGCGACCAAGTGATAATCTGCAACTCGGTATATCTCGACGAGAGCCGGATCACATCGTTGAAACCGACCATTCTTACGTTCGATGAAAGCAACCATGTTCGGGATCGCCTGAGTTATGCAGTGTCCATCGACGACGAAGGGCGGCATACGTTTGAAATCCTTGACGAGGCGAGCAACGTTCTTCCGATCCCGCTGCTCGTGACGAATTCACCCGAGCGGCTTTATGCCAAAGCCGCATTTCCGACTAACGCCCGAGCCATCGCGTCTGTGCTCCGAGAGTATTATTACGGCACCTTGTTGCCGGGTAATCAAGATCAGATGTCGACTACAAGTCCTGACACAAACCCGGTTTGAGCGCGTTCCCGCTCGTATCCTCGCGGATTGCAAATTACACGTGTGTGGCCTTCGCGATAATCGCGAAAGTGATGAATGTGACCGTGCACCCATAGGTCGGGTTTTCCCTGAGCGATAAGCGCGGAGAGGTTGGAAGCGAACGCGGCATTACTCGGATGCCCTCTGAAAGCAGGGTGGAGAGATCGGGGCAGCGGCCCGTGATGAGATAGGACCACAGTGCGCCCATCGAATTGATCTTCCAGTTCGCTGGCGATGAAGGCACGACTTTCCATATGGCGCTCGATTAACTCTTTGGCGGTGAGAAGGCCAGGCATCCCCGTTTCCGGCCAATCCGACCGAAAGATGGCGTGAAAGTCCATCATGTAACGCTTGCAGATGTTGATAGCGTAGGACTTCCTTTCTGGAAGAGGCAGTTCGTTTTCGATGCCATGCTCGATCTCAAAATCGGTCCAAAGCGTCGCACCAACTATGCGAGTTTTGCCCAGCACGATGGTGTCATTCTCAAGTACGGTGACGTTAGAATGCTTTGTCATCCGCCTTGCGGTTTGAAGACCTGCGTGGATCGTCGCCCCGTAGAACTCGTGGTTACCCAGGACCATGACGACCGGCATTCGAGGACTGATGTTTCGGATAAGGAACTGAATCGACATCTCGACGATTCCGGAAACGTCACCGGCGCAGATGCAAATATCTGCATCAGGGATTTCGATATCATGGCGCGTAAGCTCGGAATTGCTGACATGCATGTCGCTGATTATCCAGGCCTTCATGGTGTCGCCTCAAGGTCTCAGGGTACAAGGGAGGGCAGCGGCGAGGAACTGGTCTGCACCGACCGATCAACGACGGGCCAACGTTTGGTCAGCCTGCAAGGCCCACAAGTTTCGTAGGACCTTCGGTTGGTGAAAGGCCTACCAAAAGGGTCTTCAGACGTTCGCCTTCCAGTCGCCTTTCTTCTTTTAGCGCGCGGGCGAGGTCGATTGTGACCTTGAGGTTCGCTTCCAGTAGCCTTTTTGCTCGCGCATATTCCGTAGCCAGAATGAAGTCGACATCCGCTCGGAGCTTGGGTGATGTTTCGAAAACCTTGTAGACTGGCTGGTCAACATCGTCGGGAAAGACAGAAAAGCGCCTCCCTAGACCAAACCTCGCAACCATAAGAGCAGCGGCTTCGGTCGCACCGGTGAGATCACTTCCCCGCGAGCCACCAGCTGTGGTCGAACGATTACTGAAAACAAGCTCCTCACCAGCCATCCCGGCCAAGCTGATTGCGATGTCCCAACGGAACCATTCCTCAGTTCTCAGGGCGGGGACAGGGCAATCTGAAGTCGTCCGACCCAGCGCGTCGTGTGCCTCCACACAGTCATGCATGTCATAGAACACTTCCACGCAAGTCACGCTTCCTACGTCAGACAGCCCGGTCATCACCGCGTGAGCGGCCTCGTGAACGCAAATTCGCCATAGGTCTTCATCGCTTAGCGGTGGCTGCTTCGGCACAACGGCCCAAATGTCCGCGATCATGGGCTTTCGGCTCTCAGCGCGTGCCCGTTGTTTTGCTTTACGAACCAGGCGCTCAAGATCGGCTCCTGTCTGCCCACTTAGTTGCCGGGCAACCTCATAGAATTCCTTGGTCGCACCAAGCGTGGGCAGGTAAAACTGGAGGATTTGCGCCCGCTCAAGTGTATTTGGGCGTTTCATCTCGACGTGTGTTTCCAACCGTCCCGACCTCAGGAGAGCTGGGTCAAGGGCTTCAGGAAAATTCGTCGATGCGACGACGACCACGCCTTCGCGACTGGCCACGCCGTCCAAGGCTTCCAGAAGGGCATTTACGACTTCGATGCAATAGTGCGCGTTATCGCCGGAAAAGGAACGGCGGTCCCCGACGCTATCAACTTCGTCGATCAGCAAAATTGACGGGGCTCTGTCGCGAGCTTCGGCAAAATCCTGTCTCATTGCCTTAAGCAGGTCACCCAGATGGCCGTGGCTCTGCCATTTGGAGAGCGACGTCGGCACCAGATGTGCACTGCATTCCGAGGCGAGTGACGCCGCAAACGACGTCTTCCCTGTTCCCGGCGGGCCATACAAAAGGACTCCCTTATCAAGGTCGGACCAATCCAACTGACCGGCTCGCCACAGCCGGAGATCGCTTTTGAACTTGATGCCCCATTGTCCGGCTTCACCGAATGAAGTGAGCGGGACCAATCTTTGGCCCTTTGTCGGTTTCGTTAAAATACGTTGAAGTCTGGTTAGCGCAGCGGCAGTCGACCGACCTCTACGAAAAATGGAATCGATGAATGCGGGGTCGTGTTGTCTGAGCTGTTCCTTGTCCTCCTCCGAAAGCACACCCGTATCCAACTGCCGGGCGAGGCTGTCGAGATGTCGATCATCAAGGATTTCGAGATCGACGACGGCATCGGCGCTAATCTCGAATTCCGGATGCAATTCCGCGCCTCGCGGAAGGAATACAATGACTTTCTGAGCATCGAGATAGGCGCTTGGGCTGAAGTCCCACGCTCCCCTTTTGGTCCGAGGTGGGTGACAGAAGGTCTTCAGTTTCGAGGGGCCCCGGTCGCCCGATTTCAAGCAAATATCGGCAACATAGTCGAAGTCGTCGATTGGCCAATCACGCGGCACCGTGATCACCAGGACTGATGTCGCTTCAGCGAAAAACTCCCTTTGCCGCCGCATGAGCCTTATAAAGGCGCAGAACGCTAGGAATTTCCGTGGACTCGCCGCCAATGCGGTTTGGGCCGACCGACGACAAAGGCTACCCGGGGTCCGGGAAATTACTGCCCGGAGGTTAGACGTCGCATCCATAAGATGCTTGATCGCTCCGTCGACCAATTCCTGCTCCAGATCGGATTTCACTGGGACGTTCCTCCGACCAGAGGACGACCAAGGCGATACCAGCGGTTGAGAGTCCGCGCGAGTTGCCAGTGTTCGTCCCAGAAAACGATTTCTGTTGTCGCCGCTGGTCTCCCATCTGCCACGCGAGGATGCCCAAGGACGGTACCAAGAAGAATGGGGACTGCGCGCTTGGCGATCATCCAGTCAGAAATGGAAGTTTCAGGTGCGATAGATTCAGGTCCATCTCTGCAGACCTGCTCAAGGTCGTTTGCCAGACGCCTGTAAATTTCGATCATCTCTTGAGTAGCTGAAATCTCCAGACCGAGAGGGTGAGAGAGCATGGTACCTCCAGTGATTCTGTTGAATGCGAAAAAGCCGAGCCGTTCGGATAATTCATTTTGAATACTGTAGGATTCAAAATGTCAACTATGGCATTCATTTTGAATAATGTTGACATTTTTTTCTGCCGTGCGTTTTTCGCCTTTATGGCCATTATCCCGTCTGCAGAAATGTTGCGCGCTGCCAGGGCTTTGCTCGGTTGGAACCAGCGCCAGCTGGCTGCTGCAGCAGCAGTGTCTCGGCCCACCGTGCATAAGCTAGAAACTCGTGGAGCAACGCGTGGTGAGAATGCGCGGGAGAGCGGGGACAATGCCACTCTCGAATCGGTCGAGGCAATTGTGCAGGCCTACGAAGCTCAAGGAATAGAGTTCATCGAGGCGACGTCATCGACGGGGTCCGGGGTTCGTTGGCGAACGCCAGCCGGTAGGATCGGAGACGACCCTGCTGAGGAGGCAGTTCAAAGGAAGCTGTAGTTTCTATGATTCCTCGTCTGGGTGGGCCCTCAAAGCCTAGAGGGTCCGAAACGGCTGATTTGATTCGCGGTAGTGCGATTGCGGAAGCTTCCGTTGATGAAATCAGGAGCTAGTGCAGCTGGCCCAAGTTAAGCGGTCGCAAGAGTGGGTCCGGTTAACACAATCAATGGGCGATCAGAGGATTAGCCATGGCAACAGCCTCGCCAGAGATTTTAAGGGCCGCCAGAACGATGCTCGGGATGCAGCAAAAGCAGATGTCAAAGTTGGCGGGAATTTCTACGCCCACCCTCCACAAGATTGAAAGTGGGAACAAGCGCATCGCGATAGAGTACGTGGAGCGCCTTCAGGCCGCTCTTGAAAAGGCAGGTGTCGAATTTCTCGGGGAAGGCGAAGTTAGCGGGGAGGGGCTTCGCTGGCGCACCAAGCCTCATCGCGCGATTACCTAGGGCCTTCGCTCCTTTATCGTATTGTCCATTCCAATTGATCGAAGGTCGGGTACCGGCTGCATTTTGTAAGCGGAACGAGCCGTTGGGCGCAGACCTGCCACTGAAATTTCATCCAGCGGCGACTAAAGCCCCGGTGGTTCTAGATACGCCAAGTGGCGCGGCGTGAGCAAACGGCGGAAACGCGAAGCTTTCATCTTGCGCAGCGTTGGAGCCGGTTTCAGCGATGGTCCCGGCAAAGTCTGCCGGGGTATCCGAGCGATGAGTGCGGCCGGAAATGGGTGTAATCGTCCGCCCATTCAGCAATGGCACTTCGAGCATGATCGAGGCCGAAGAACAGGCTTTCGTTGCCTCGTCGCGCATGCGGCCGTTGAAACTCTCGACATAGCCATTCTGCATCGGCTTTCCCGGCGCGATGTAGTGCCATTCGACCTTGTGATCATTCGACCAGGCGTGGATGGCATTCGACGTCAGTTCAGTGCCGTTGTCGGAGACAATCATTCCTGGCTTGCCGCCTCGTTCGATCAGCGTCGTCAGTTCTCGGGCGACACGTCGACCGGAGATGGATATGTCCGGGATCGCTGCTAGGCATTCGCGCGTCACACCATCGACAATGCTGAGCACGCGGAAGCGTCTGCCCCAGGCAAACTGGTCATGCACGAAGTCCAGCGACCAGTGAGCGTTGGCCTTCGCTGCAATCAGGATCGGTGCACGCGTGCCGACAGCACGCCGCCTGGGTTTCCGCTTGCGAACGGAAAGACCTATCCTCGCGATAGAGCCGGTAGATGCGATTGATGCCGGACGGCTCTCCAACCGGCTGAAGCAGGACGAACAGCCGTCGATAACCGAAGCGCCATCGCTCATTCGCCAAGTCGCTCTTCCGTAAATCTGTGCTTCTTCATGCGTCCGTCCTTGACTGGCCGGACACTAATCCATTCCGGAGGAAATTCGCAGTGGCAGGTCAGCGCTTGGACAGGTGATGTCAAATTTCCGTGTTGCAGGTCTACACGAACCGCAATCACCTCGGTCACTCACGCGAACGTGATGAACACCCTAGGAAAGGAGTTAGCGATAGAAACATCCGCGTTGCTTTGGTGGGGAAATTCGAACATTTGAAATTATTAATCGTGCATTCATGGAATTAAAACTAATGTCAAAGAAGTTTTCGCAAAGATAAAGAAGTTCTTTTCGAGATAGAATGCATAATTGAAACACATTATTTATGTGAATGAGCAAATGTTGACAAAACAAGCCATGTAATGATCGATTATTTGTATTGATAATTTTAAACTAGTACATTTATACTTTAGTGATGCGGCAGCGGACCGTAGCGTGAGTAACAGGCCGCTGTTTGCCGGTCCGCAAACACGGAGTACCGCCGATGCTGGTCTATTTAACCGACGAATGCCTCATGACCACCGCCCAAGTGGCGGCGCGCCTTTCGATTTCAACGAAGACGCTGTTACTCCACGTCCGCGACGGCGAGATAGGCTGCGTAAACATCGGGACTGGACTTCGCAAGCACCGCCGCTTCGCGCTCTCGCAAATCGCGGAGTTCATCTCCAATCGTCAGACAAGGGAGATTCCGCCATGTCTGTCTATAAATCTAAAGCAAGCCCTTTCTACCACTACGACTTCTGGTTCAACTGCCATCGCTTTCACGGAACTACCAAGGCCCGAAACAAAAGGGACGCGGAAGCCATAGAGCGCCAGCTGAAAGAGCAGGCGAGGCGGGATGCCGACCAGTTCCGCAGGACCGGGAAAGCGCCTATGACCATCGACACTGCCGTCGGCAGATACTGGACGGAGAAAGCGCAGTTTCGTGCCGACAAGGAAGAGTTCTTCGGAGTTCTCGAACGTATCGTCCTATATTTTGGCAAGGGCAAACGCCTCGACGAAATCGACGACGAAGCTATCACCGGGCTGGTTGCGCACAAACGCAAGCTGTTTCGGTGGGGAAAATCCAAGCTCAAGCATGCGCAGGTGAAGACGGTATCGAACGCCACAATCAATCGGAAGACCCTGGAACCCCTCAAGGCCATATTCCGACGTGCCAAGTTGGTGTGGGGGTGTTCTTTGCCGCATGAGCCTCATTGGCGAGAGCATCTGCTGAAGGAGCCGAATGAACGGCTTCGCGAACTTCATCAAGACGAACAGCTGGCGCTCGATTGGGCCATGAGAGACGACTACTATCGTTGGTTCCTGTTTCTCCACCTGAGCGGTCGTCGGTTAAACGAAACACTAATCCGCTGGTCGGACGTCAACTTGCAGAGTGGCGAGATCATGACAAAGGGCAAAGGAGATTTTCCTGTTTGGACTCCAATCTTTCCCAGCATACGTAAGATTCTCGAATCTTGTCGGGGCCATCATCCGGAATTCGTGTTCACTTTTATTGCGCGACGGACAGGTCACGGGAAAGTGGCCGGAAGACGATACCCGATTACGTATCACGGAGCGCTCACGGAATGGCGCCGCGCTCGGGAGCGTTCTGGCGTAAAGAATTTTCGCCTTCACGATTGTCGTCACGACAGGGCGTCGAAGTTGCTGCGGGAAACCCGTAATCTGAAGCTCGTACAGCGCGTGCTGAATCACCATAATATATCCACTACCGCGAAGTACACGAATGTGATGGACGAAGAGGTGTGTATCGCGCTCGAACACAGCGCCAAGTCCCGAAATCAGTCCCGAAAAAAACTTGGAGACGGCGCTCAACCAACGGATTTTGCATGATTTTTCAGGAGCATGGCGTACTGCTCCACAGGCAGTGGGTCACTGCCTTCTAAGCAGGTTGTCGCAGGTTCGAATCCTGCAGGGGTCGCCAATAATTTCAAGCGCTTAGCTGGTGCGTTGGTCGGCTAAAGAACGACGTTTACGGTTCTCTCGCTACCGCTTACAGAACTCATTACGTGATGATCTGCGAGACAGCGTCATCGCCGGCTTGTCTTCTCAGTATCGATTTTCTCATCCGCCATGGGGAGCAGATCTCCGCTACGCCAGCGTGCGGCGGAAAGACCCACCGATTCACGCCCCTAACGCTCAGCTAAGCTCGTTTCCGGAAGCAGGAAAGAAGAGCGATAGCGGGCTTGAACAAGAGCCTATGGCCCTTGGTGTACATGCGGCCGGGCCGATGGATCGTCAGCGCATAGAGATACGAGCGCTTCCCTTGCAAGTAGGACCGGAATTTCTGCACGACCTGACGCCGTGCATCGTTCTGTCGAGCCCGCTTTGCGTCCGTAAGGCTGAGGTGTTGCGTGACTAGGCTTTCTTCGCAGCCAACGATCAGCCCGCCTTCCAAGGCAAAGCGAATGGCCCATTCGCGATCGACGGCCCTGCGGAAATTCTCGTCGAAGGCGAACTTGCGCAAGGTCGAAACGCGGGTGAGCATGGTGCAGGTGCCGACCCTTCCGTCGCCGGGGAGGGGATCGTCGCAGAGGAGATGAAGCGCGACCGCATCGCCGCCCACCGGCTGCGCGCTGCCCATGGCGCTGAGGCTCCTCGTCTTGCCGTTGGAGATCACGCGTCTCCTGCAATAGACCGAAATTGGCGCCGTATGCCGTTCCTCCGCCGCCAGCAGCTTTGCGACCTGAACCCTTAGCCGTTCCGGAGCGTTTTCGTCGTCCGAATCGAGGAACGCCAGGATTTCGCCGGTTGCTTCGCGCGCGAGCGTGTTGCGCGCGCCAGCGTTCCCCTTGTTGGTATCATGACGAACCAGCCTTACCCGCGGATCCTGCTGGCTGACGGATTGAACGATGGCGGCGGACCGATCGGTAGAGACATCGTCGCAGACCAGGATCTCCAGATCATCCCAGTCGAGTTGTCTGGCAGACAAGAGCGTCCGCTCGATCGTCTCTTCGGCGTTGTAGCAACATATCGCAAGTGTTACGCGCATTGATGCCTGTTCCTGTTGCGACCTGTGCTGTTCGGTGACGGTCCCGCCATCGCCGGCATGTTTCCGGATGAAGACTAATTCTGCTTGTGCGCTTTGACGGACGAGCCGACGATGCGCACGGGAACGGCATTGGGCTCCAGATATGAGCTGTCCGAGCGCACGAAGAGGACGTCGACGAGGCGATTGTGCGAACGATGGGGGATGACATCGGCGACTTCGAAGCCTTGCTCTGCCATGTACGCGACAAGTTCTGAAAACCGATAGCTACCTTCAAACCGGCGACGAAGGCTCGCCTCTGTGAAGACGAATTGCGTTTCCCGAAGCGTTTTTTCTGCTCCCTTGAGAACATCAAGGTCAAAGCCTTCGGTGTCCACTTTCAATCCGAATGGACCTTTGTAGCCCTTGTTTTCCAGAAGTTCGTCCAACGGCGAAATCTGTATCTCGACCGTCTTTTCCGGCTGCCGCTTCCAGTCCCTGCGTTTCATCAGGCTCGAGGAGGGACCTTCCAGGGAAAGCGTTGCTACGCCCTTGGCAGAGCCTGCGCCCGATTGAATGTAATCGAAGTTCAGGCCCTTTACGCTGTCTGCGGCCTTCTCCATCGTATCCGGCTGGGGATCGATCAGGACGAACTTCTTGTCCTTGAACAGTTCGTAGAATACCGGGCTGCCTTGATAGACGCCGACATCGATGAACGTACTGATATCAAAGCCGTAGCGCTTCAGGTACGCAGCAGAGTAACGTTCCTCGGAAACATGGAAACCTTGTCGCGTCAGCATCGAGGCGGCTGAGCGAAGCACCCGATTGAACAGCTTTCCCTTGGTCATAGTCCCCTCGGCAATTGCAATTTTTTCCAGACGAGACGCCTGGCCAAGTTGATTTCGTACTGGCTTAGATTTTGAGGCAGTTGTCCGGCATGTAGAACACGGACGTCCGCCACGGACGGCCGTTCACTGGTCCGAAGCCGTCGAAGTCGATACGGCGATAGCCGTTGTTGATCAGCAGGTCGTATCCCTCCTGATACCGCTCGCGTTCACTGTTGTCCCAGATGATTGCGGAGGGCCTTTGCTTCAGGTTCGTCGTCGCCTTGGCGCAATTCACACGATCGCGGCCGTCGATGACGACAACGTCGAAGGCGGTATCCTGGTGGCGCGTGACCTCGGTGGAGTAGTCGCCCCCTTCTACCAATTCGCGGTAGTTGTAGGTTACGTTGGCCGGCGATTGCTTGGAGATCAACTCGAACCAGTCGCGGTCATGTTCGACGCTGACCACCGACTTTGCCTTGCGGCTCCACCAAAGCGTGGAATTGCCGCTTCCGTATTCGAAAACGCGTAAATCAGTCAGCTGCCGGGTGCTGAGAAAATGCAGCATCGGGTAGGTGTACCAGGGGCATGGTTCGCCGTCGGCGGTCATCGGCTTGTGCTGTTTTGCACTTTCCAACCAACCCATCTGCCTCGCGCTTTCGACGAACTTCGGGAAGAAGTCGCGCGGGATATCCGGAGTCTCCCAAAGAAGCAGGTCGAGTTTCTGCTCGATCTTTGGAATGCGGCCGATGAGCTTTGTCGCTTTTACGAAGTTCTTCATCGCGCCCAGCATGATAGTCTCCCTCAGTTTCGGACATGCTTAATGGCTTATATGTTTTGTTAGCGCAAGCGATTGAAACGCGGTTCTGGCAAGCATCGAAGTCAGCCACGCGCATAGCCTAATCACGGATTCCTCACGAACAATGGGCGCCTTGGTCAGCTTGCCGAGGCGCTGGATGTTACGGCAGTGCCGCTACCAATCCGGAAAAGCACATAAAAAAACGGGCCGGCGGATGGTTTCCGACCGGCCCGTTCCGGCAAAAGGCGGAAAGGGGAACGTCTCTGCGCGGGGCTGCAGCGCCGCGCGTAGGGAGATCGATACGGTCCGATAATGCCCGAAAGGCGACATTGGAATTGACATTTCCCGCTTGAAATTTGACATTTCCCGCATGTCTTCCGATGGGCGCCTACAATCTGTGATCGAAGTTTCCGTCGTCATCTTGCCGGAGTCGTCGATCATGTCGCTTGCCTCCGTCTTGGACCCGATGCGCGCTGCAAACCGCATCTCGGGCCGCGATGTGTTTCGCTGGCGGCTGCTTTCGGCCGATGGCAAGCCGGTGGTCTTGACATGCGGTGTGCCGATCGCGGTCGAGGGGATGCTGCACCCGCCGCTTGCCGGCGACGCGCTGCTGGTGATCGGCGGCTTCAACCTTGATCGTCACGCCAGCAAGAAATTCATCGGCGCGCTGCAGGAGTGCTCACGGCACTTCGACATCGTCGCCGGCATCGAATCAGGCTGCTGGCTGCTCGGCCGCAGTGGTCTCCTCAATGGCCGCAAGGCGACGGCGCATTGGGAGGAACTGGAGGATTTCAGTCAGGCGTTTCCAGAGTTGGCCGTGCTTGGCGACCGTTTCGTCGTCGACGGCAAGTTCTGGACCTCGGGCGGCGCTTCGCCGACCTTCGACATGATGCTGCACTGGATCACGCAGCGGCTGGGGTCTGCCCTGGCGCTCGATGTCGCCAGCATCTTCGTCTACGACCAAACGCACAATGCAGCCGACGTGCAGCCCTATGTTTCTCTCGGGCGGATCGAGACGCGCGACCCGAAACTCGCCGAGGCGATCCGCCTGATGGAGCGCACGCTGGAGCGTCCCTTGACGATCGCGGCACTGACAAAGCGGCTGTCGATCTCGCAGCGCAAGCTGGAGTCGCTGTTTGCGCGAGGATTATCGACGAGCCCCGGCGCCTATTACCTTCGCCTGCGTCTTCAGTTCGCCCATCGACTGGTGCGAGACTCTGCTACCCCGATCCGAGAGATCGCGCTTCGATGCGGTTTCGACAGCCTGTCGGCCTTTTCGCGCGCCTATAGCCGCGAGTATGGAATGAGTCCACTGAAGATGCGACTGGCCCGCAGAGGAGCGGAGGCATAGGCAGCGCATCCCGTTAGAGGCCATCGACAATTTAGGGCCGCATCGGTCTCGTCGTGCAACGAGAAAGAGAGGGCTCCGCATGTTTCACTGGTCGCCAATCCGTTTGAGAAAAGGCAGCATCGTCGAGCCCGGCAATTTCGGGCGCATGATCAGGCGCTACCGGCCAGATCAGTTTGGCGACGGCTGGCGGTTGGCCCGCGAACTGCTCTTCGAGCAGGCCCGCGAGGCCTACGCTCCCAAAGCTCCCTCGCGGCTGAATGCCTGCTTCATGTGTCCGACCTATGATGACGCCATGCGATATCAGGCGGCCTACGCTCCTCACTTTCTACAAGTGCTTCACGAGGTGGAGATTGTTGAACACGGTGCGTCGCAACATGCCGGTGCGCTGATCCTGCTGGATGAGAACCAGAACATGTCCTTCCTGGATTCCTATCGCCGTCAGGCGCGCGACTATTGGGAGGGCCGGGCGAGGGGGATCGCGAACTGCTTACGGCGTCGTCGATCCGGGTTGTTCGGGTGTTTTGACCCATTCGCCTTCCGACCGCATCATTGACGTTCGTTATGCATGGCGTGTGACGCGGTTTGGCGGCCAGGCGTCGGTGGGCTGAGCCGGCCGGGTGCAGTGGCGGGGCAACCAGACGCTAATGAACCGTTTGTGGCGGCTCGTCGGTAAAGGCCTGGATGCCGTCGCGCTGCACCGTGGCGATAAACTCCTCGAAAGCTTCCCTGTCGGTCGGGAAGGGTTCCTCCCATGTCGTCGAGAAGCCCTCCTCGTCGATGACCTCGAGGGTCCAGTCGCGATTCGTGCCTGCCTCCCGGTAGATCCGCAATTCCACGACGACGCCGTCGTCACTGAATTGGCCGGAAAATTCCGAAAACTCGTAGTTCTGTTCTTCGTCAGTCATTTCCGAAGTGTAACACGCTTGCTTGAGGACGTCCTGCTATGTTCGGCCTCGACTATGCTGCTCGCAGCTTCAGCCGGGCACACAGGCACATCCGATCGTCTCTACGAAGGTTTGGACCGGAACGCGCCTGTTACCTTGGTGAATGGTTCTGCCGCTACCGGCAGCGGGCCTCGTAGCGGCGGCCATAGCGGTCGCGATAGATGCAATAGCCCTGGCGCTCCTGGGAGCGTCCGATCAGGTTGCCAACAACGCCACCGGCGACCGCGCCGATTGCCGCGCCGCCCCAGCTGTCGCTGACCGCCCCGCCGATGATCGCACCGGTGCCGGCGCCGATCGCCGTGCCTTTCTCGGTCTGCGTGCAGGAAGCAAGCGTACCAATCATCAAAACCGCAATGACAAGCTTTCTCATGCCTTCATCCCTTTGCTCTATACCAAACTGGGCAGTTCACCGCTTTGCATCCTCAGCGAGAGCCTCAGCATCTACTCAACGCGACGAATTGTCGATAGCACGGAATGCAACAGGCGAAAGATGGGGCGCGGCGCGCACCGAAAGTTGGAGCCAATACGCGCAAATGATGATGAAACTCAGCGTCGGAAACGCTGATAAATAACAAATTTCATTGGGGTTTTCGTGGTGAGCGCGCAGGGATTCGAACCCTGGACCTACTGATTAAAAGTCAGTTGCTCTACCGGCTGAGCTACGCGCTCCCTGGCCGCGGCGATGAAGCCCGGCGGAAGTGGGCGGACATATGCACGCGTGTTTCCCCCCGGTCAACCGAAAAATTGCGGGTTTTGTGAAGAAACGGTGCATGGCGCAATGATCGCCAAAAGGTGATTGGTATCATCATGATCCTGCGGCTAAGGAATGGCCCAAATGCCGCGTGCCGGAGTTCTTGCCGTTGTCGATCGCCGATATTTCCATCTGGACCGCCGTCCTTGCCGGCGCCCTTTCGTTCCTTTCTCCCTGCGTTCTGCCGCTCGTACCGCCCTATCTCTGCTATATGGCCGGCGTTTCGGTCGATCAGTTCCGCAGCGGCGACGCGGCGACCATCGGCAGCACGAGACGTGCTGTCTTGCCGGCGGCACTGTTGTTCACGCTCGGCTTTGCCACCGTCTTCGTGGCGCTCGGGGCGGGGGCCTCGTCGATCGGCATGGTGCTTCGACAGCACATGGACCTGCTGTCGCGCATCGGCGGTGTGATCATCATCATCATGGGCCTGCATTTCCTTGGCGTGTTCAAGATCGGGCTGCTCGCGCGCGAAGCCCGTTTCCAGGGCGGCGGCAAGCCGGCGACGCTCTCGGGCGCCTACATCATGGGTCTGGCCTTCGCCTTCGGCTGGACGCCCTGCATCGGCCCGGTCCTCGGCACGATCCTTGGCGTCGCTGCCGCACGTGACACCGTTTCCGATGGCGCGATGCTGCTGGCGATCTATTCGCTGGGCCTTGCCGTGCCTTTCTGGATCGCTGCTGCGTTTTCCGGCTCCTTCATGCGCTTCCTCTTCCGCTTCCGCCGCCATCTCGGTCTGGTCGAGAAGCTCATGGGCGGCCTCCTTGTGCTGGCAGGCCTTGCTTTTCTCTTCGGCTTCATCAGTTCCGTCGCCATCTGGTTCCAGACGACCTTCCCGATCCTGATGAAAATCGGCTAGGGCATACCCTCGTATTTTAGAATCACTTTTCGGCCGGACCGGCCTAATCGTCAGGGCGGTTGATGCGCTAGGCGTGCGGGCGTCGGCGCGGGAAGGTGAAGAATGCGGGGGACAAGATGACGGAAATCGCGGGCCTGGTGCTGCCGTTCTTCGGCCTGATCTTCCTCGGTTATCTGACGGCGCGCTTCGTCCACCATCCGGGCGAGGCGATGGGTTGGCTGAACACCTTCATCATCTACCTCGCTCTGCCGGCGCTGTTCTTCAAGCTCGTCTCGCGCACGCCGATCGAACAGCTGGCGCGCGCCGACTTCATCCTCACCACCGTCGGGGCGACCTACATCGTCTTCTCGCTGATTTTTCTCATCGGCGTCTATGTCAGGCGCAACTCCATAGCCGAGGCGACGATCCAGGGTTTCGGCGCTGCCTATGGCAATATCGGCTATATGGGGCCCGGCCTTGCGCTTCTCGCCTTGGGCGATGCGGCTGCCGTGCCGGTAGCGCTGATCTTCAGCTTCGAGAATGCCGCGCATTTCGCGGTCGCACCGGCGATGATGGCGATATCAGGCGGCCGCCAGGAAAAGCCGCTGGTGCTTGCAGCCAGCGTTGCACGCAAGATCATCCTGCACCCGTTCATTCTCGCCACACTTGCCGGCGTGGTCGCCGCCTTCTTCGCGGTACAGCCGCCGGTGCCGGTGCAAAGATTGATCGACTATCTTGCGCAGTGTGCGGCACCTTGCGCGCTCTTTGCCATGGGTGTGACGCTGGCGCTGCGCCCGATTAAGCGCATTCCCGTAGAGATCGGCTACATCGTCCCGGCCAAGCTGCTCTTGCACCCGCTGGTCATGTTCACGGCGATGAGCCTGACGGGGAACTATGATCCGATCTGGGTGCAGACGGCCGTATTGCTCGCAGCCCTTCCGACGGCGACGAACGTCTTCGTCATCGGCCATCAATATGGCGTGTGGCAGGAGCGGGCCTCGGCGACGATCCTCATCACCACGACGCTTTCGGTCGCGACCGTCACCGGTCTGCTTTACCTAATCCGCTCAGGCGCTCTTCCGCCCGATCTTTTCCCGTAAGCCTTCCTTGAAGGCATTGAGCGCGCTGCCGGGGTGGACGCCTTCGCGCATCAAGAGGCTGCGCAGCGGCCCGACGGCGGAAAGCACATGCAGCCCCAGCGCGCGAAGCGCCTGCACCGGCAGGAATCCGGAAAGTAGCGAGCGGTTGAGGAGATCCACGCTCGCCGTACGGCTGATGATATCCGGCCGGCGGCGGCTGTCGAAGCGATCACCGATATCGCCGGCAAGCGGCTCGCCGCCGGATGCGCCGATGATATTGACGAGCGTCATCACATCGCGAAGGCTGAGATTGAGCCCTTGTGCGCCGATCGGCGGGAAGGCGTGCGCCGCTTCGCCAAGAAGCACGACGCGGCCCTTGCCAAAGCGCTGGGCGGTCATGCCCGAAAGCGGGAAGGATTGCGGCGCGCCTTCGACCGTTGCCTTGCCGAGGATCGATTGCATCCGGTCTTCGACGGCGCGAGAGAGCGCCGCAAGATCGAGCGTCAGCGTTTGCGCGGCATCTTCGGGCTTGCGCACCCAGACAAGACTGGAGCGGTTGCCCGGCAGGGGCACTTGCGTGAAGGGGCCGCTTTCGGTGTGGAACTCGGTCGAGATGTTCTGGTGCGGGAGCTCGTGCGCAAAGTTCAAGACGACCGCTGTCTGCGGATAGGACCAGGTGCTGACGGAGATCTTCGCCGCTTCGCGCACCGGCGACCGACGGCCATCGGCGCCGACGAGCAGATGCGCGCTGCATTGGCTGCCGTTTGCAAGCTCTATCGTTGCGACCGTGTCCGAAAGTTCAAAGCCGATCGCCGACGTGGTGATACGCGTCAGCGTCGGGCTCTCTTCGGCGCGGTGGCGGAGAATATCGATGAAAGGGGCATTCGGAATATTGTAGCCGAAGGCGTCGAGCCCGACTTCGGAAGCGCGGAAATTGACTGGTGGCGCGCGCAACAACCGGTTGGTGCCGTCGAGGATGCGCATGGTCGAAAGCGGCGCGGTCAGCGGCTCGACCTTTTCCCAAAGATTGAGCGTCTTCAGATATTCGATCGATTGGTCCATCAGCGCCGTAGTGCGTCCGTCGGCAACCGCCGGCTCCGGTCCGATCAAGGCCACGCGGTAGCCAGCATCCGCAAGCGCGATGGCCGCGAGGGATCCGGCAAGGCCCGCACCGATAATGGCAATGTCGAAGTGGTCCATGATGCAAAAGCCCTTTCGCGCAAGCTGTGAGGCGTCTTGGCCCAGCCTCGATCATACCTCTAGTCGTCGGCGCATGCGAAATAAATGGGTAGAATCAGCGCAGAAGCAATTTGCAGGTGTCCACAGGACAATGGGGCGAGGGGAGGCTGTAATACTTGAATTTTAGTGGCGATGCGTTGCAAAGGGTGCATATTACGGGCAACGCGCCGCACAGCGGTCGAGGCGGGTCAAGGCCCGCACGGGGAAAACAGCAGGGGTGGGCGGCGTCCGCAGATGAAGTTCTTTAACTACAGACGAGTTCCCTACGCCGAGATTCGCGCCTTCTCCGTGCATATCTTGACCGCATCGGGATCGTTTCTCGCCTTCCTGGGTGTCGTGGCTGCGGCCGAGCACCGTTTCGTCGACATGTTCTGGTGGCTGGGGCTGGCGCTGCTCGTTGATGGCATCGACGGGCCGATCGCCCGCAAGGTGCGCGTCAAGGAAGTGCTGCCCAACTGGTCGGGCGACACGCTCGACAACGTCATCGACTACGTGACCTATGTGCTATTGCCAGCCTTTGCGCTCTACCAGAGCGGCATGATCGGCGAGCCCTGGTCGTTCGTCGCGGCCGGCGCGATCGTGGTTTCGAGCGCGATCTATTATGCCGACATGGGCATGAAGACGGACGAATACTTCTTCTCCGGCTTCCCCGTCGTCTGGAACATGGTCGTCTTCACGCTGTTCGTCATCCAGGCGAGCGAGTTGACGGCGTCGATCGTCGTCTTCGTGTCGGTGGTCCTGACCTTCTTGCCGATCAACTTCCTTCATCCGGTTCGCGTCCAGCGCCTGCGACCGCTGAACCTCGGCATCTTCCTTCTGTGGTCGGCGCTCGGCATCTACGCGCTGCTCCTGCATTTTGCGACGCCGGCATGGGTCGTCACCGGTTTCGTCGTCACAGGCATCTATCTCTACGTGATTGGCTTCGTGCTGCAGATTTTCCCAAGTCTCGGCCGGAAATAGGAGCAGGCAATGGCACAGGCGATTGTGGTACGCGAACTCGGAGGACCGGAGGTCCTGAAGCTCGAAGGCGTGACACTCTCGCCGCCGGGGCCGGGTGAGGTGCAGATCCGGCAGGTGGCCGTCGGACTCAATTTCATCGACGTCTACTTCCGCACCGGCCTCTACAAGTCAGCTTTGCCCTTCGTGCCGGGCAAAGAAGGCGCCGGTATCGTCACTGCGGTTGGCGACGGCGTCAGCCTGTTCTCCGTCGGTGACCGCGTCGCCTATGCGTCGGCCGATGGCGCCTATGCGAGCGAACGCAATGTCGATGCCGCGCAGTTGGTGAAGGTGCCTGACGGCATCAGTCTCGAGACCGCGGCCGCGATGATGCTGAAAGGCATGACGGCGCAATATCTGCTCAACCAGACCTATCAGGTCGGGCCGGGCACGACGATCCTCTTCCATGCCGCAGCCGGCGGCGTCGGGCTCATTGCCGGCCAGTGGGCGAAGGCGCTTGGCGCGACTGTCATTGGTACCGCGGGCTCGCAGGACAAGATCGATCTGGCGCTGGCGCATGGCTACGACCACGTGATCAACTACCGCACCGACAATTTCGTCGCCCGGGTCAAGGAATTGACCGACGGCCGCGGCGTCGATGTCGTCTACGATTCCGTCGGGCGTGACACCTATCCGGCGTCGCTGGATTGTATCAAGCCGCGCGGCCTCTGGGTCAGCTTCGGCAATTCGTCGGGTCCGGTGGATGCCTTCAGCATCGGCATCCTGGCTCAAAAGGGCTCGCTTTTTGCGACGCGTCCGACACTCTTTGGTTACGTTGCCACGCGGCCTGCGCTGGAAGCGTGTGCAAATTCCCTGTTTGATATTGTGCAAAGCAACAAAGTGCGTATCAATATAAATCAGACTTATCCGCTCGCCGATGCGGGGCGAGCGCATACGGATCTCGAGACAAGAAAAACAAGTGGAACAACACTGCTGATTCCGTGATCGAAGCCTTAAGGCGGACGCGGATCAACAGAGGGGAAAGAGGGCAGCGTGCCTGTTGAGGGAGTAGCGGCGAACGGTCATCTATTGGCTGTGAGCAACCTGACGAAATTGTTTGGCAGCTTCGCGGCCTGCAATGGGATCAATCTGCAGATTGAACCGGGCGAAATCCACGCCCTTCTCGGCGAAAACGGCGCCGGAAAATCGACCCTGGTCAAGATGCTGTTCGGCGTATTGTCGCCGACGGCCGGCGAGATACTCTGGCAGGGCCAGAGCGTGCGCATCGCCAATCCCGCGGCTGCGCGCAAGCTCGGCATCGGCATGGTTTTCCAGCATTTTTCGCTGTTCGAGGCGCTGACGGTCGCAGAGAATATCGCGCTTTCCATGGATGCGAACATCTCGCTGGCGAGGGTGGCGGAAGAGGCGTCCCGTCTGTCGCATGCCTATGGCCTGCCGCTCGACCCCAAGGCGCATGTGGCGGATCTCTCGGTCGGCGAGCGCCAGCGCATCGAGATCGTGCGCGCGCTCCTGCAGAACCCGCGCCTCATCATCCTTGACGAGCCGACCTCGGTGCTGACGCCGCAGGAAGCCGATCGCCTGTTCGAAACACTCTACAAGCTGAAGGCCGAAGGCCGTTCGGTTCTCTATATCAGTCACCGGCTGGAAGAGGTGCAGCGCATCTGCGACCGCGCAACAGTGTTGCGCCACGGCAAGGTGACCGGCGCCTGCGATCCGAAGACGGAGACCCCCTCGTCGCTGGCGCGCATGATGGTTGGCGGCGACGTCGCGGCGGTGACGGCCGAAGGCACCAGCGCCAAGGGTCAGGTGCAGCTGGAAGCGCGGCACTTGAGCGTGCCGGCGCGCACGCCTTTCGCCGTTTCGCTGAAGAACATCTGTCTCAAGGTGCATGCCGGCGAGGTGCTGGCGATTGCCGGTGTTGCCGGCAACGGCCAGGGCGAACTCTTCGACGCGCTCTCGGGCGAATATCCGGTTGCCGACGACAATGCGGTGCAGATCCGCCAGAAGCCGGTCGGCAACCGTAACATCAACGCTCGCCGGCTGATGGGCGCGGGCTTCGTTCCCGAGGAGCGCCATGGCCACGCCGCGGTATCGGCGCTGCCGCTCTCGGACAATCTCGTGCTTGCCCGCAGTCGCTCGGACTCCAAGGCGTTCCTCGGCGGCGGCATCCTCAAGATCATCCGTCGCGATGCGGTGACGAGCGCCACGAAGCGCATCTCCGAGGCGATGGACGTGCGCAAGAGTGGCGAGGATCCGCCGGCCGGCTCGCTTTCCGGCGGCAACCTGCAGAAGTTCATCGTCGGGCGTGAGCTCGACCGCCAGCCGAGCGTGCTCGTCGTCAACCAGCCCACCTGGGGCGTCGATGCGGGTGCTGCCAGCCGCATCCGCCAGGCGCTCGTCGATCTCGCCAAGTCCGGATCTGCCGTGCTCGTCATCAGCCAGGATCTCGATGAGATCTTCGAAGTGGCGACGGAGATCGCCGTCATCAGCGACGGAAAGCTCTCCGATCCCTATCCGGCCAAGGAGCTTTCGCGTGAAAAGATTGGCCTGCTGATGGGCGGCATGTACGGCAAGACGGAAGGCACGGAGGCCGCACATGCGCATTGAACTGGAAAAGCGCGCCAAGGTCTCGACGCTGTTTTCGATCCTGTCGCCGTTCATCGCCTTCCTGCTGACGATCGTCTTCGGCAGCATCATGTTTGCGCTGCTCGGCAAAAACCCGGTCATGGCGCTCTACAGCTTCTTCGTCGAGCCGCTGAGCGAGGTCTGGTCGCTGCACGAACTGGCGATCAAGGCCGCCCCGCTGATCCTGATTGCCGTCGGATTGTCGGTCTGCTTCCGTTCCAACAACTGGAACATCGGCGCCGAGGGCCAGTTCATCATGGGCGCGATTGCTGGCTCGATCCTGCCGGTGGTCTTCTTCGACTGGCAGTCGCCGCTGGTGCTGCCGCTGATGATGCTGATGGGCATGCTCGGTGGTGCGCTGTTTGCCGCCATCCCCGCCTTCCTCAAAGCGCATATGAACACCAACGAGATCCTGACGAGCCTGATGCTGGTCTATGTCGCCCAGTTGTTCCTCGACTGGTTGGTGCGTGGACCCTGGCGCAATCCGGGCGGCATGAACTTTCCGGAGACGCGCACCTTTGCCGTCGATGCGATCCTGCCGGAAATGCTTGCCTCCGGCCGTACCCACTGGGGCTTCGCCTTCGCCATCATAGCGGCGATCCTCGTCTGGTTCATGATGCGTTACACGCTGAAGGGCTTCGAGATTTCCGTGCTTGGCCAATCGGAGCGGGCAGGGCGCTTTGCCGGTTTCTCCTCGCGTAAGATGATCTGGTTCTCGATGCTGCTTTCCGGCGCCTTTGCCGGCCTGGCCGGCATTTCCGAGGTCAGCGGCGCGATCCAGCAGTTGCGCCCGGTCATCTCGCCCGGCTACGGCTTCACCGCCATCATCGTTGCGTTCCTCGGGCGCCTCAATCCGCTCGGCATCGTCGCCGCCGGCCTGGTGCTGGCGCTCACCTATCTCGGCGGTGAGGCGGCGCAGCTGTCGATCGGCGTGTCCGAAAAAGTCACGCGCGTCTTCCAGGGTCTCCTGCTCTTCTTCGTGCTCTCCTGCGACACGCTCATCCACTATCGCATCAAGCTGGTCTTCGACCGGTTGACCGCGACTAACAGCGAGGGGAGCCGCTGATGGGTATCGTCGAAGCGATCCTTTTGAGCGTCATCACGGCCGCAACGCCCCTGGTGTTGGCCGCAATCGGCGAACTGGTGACCGAACGGTCCGGCGTGCTGAACCTCGGCGTCGAGGGCATGATGATCATGGGGGCGGTCTCCGCCTTCGCAATCACCCAGATCACCGGTTCGCCCTATCTGGGCATGCTTGCAGGCATCGCCTGCGGCGCGCTGTTCTCACAGCTCTTTGCCTTCCTCACGCTGAGCCTGGTGGCAAACCAGGTGGCGACGGGCCTGGCTTTGACCCTGCTCGGCATCGGCGTCTCCGGCATGATGGGGGAGAGTTTCCTCGGTATGCAGGGCGTCAAGCTTCAGCCGATCGCGATCCCGCTTCTCGCCGATATCCCTTATATCGGGCCGCTGCTCTTCCGGCAGGACATCATCTTCTATCTTTCGATCGCGATCGTCGCAGGCGTTCACTGGTTCCTGTTCAAGAGCCGCGCTGGCCTCAAGCTGCGTGCGGTCGGCGACAGCCACGCCTCAGCACACGCGCTCGGCGTCAACGTCATTCGCACCCGTTATCTCGCCGTGATGTTCGGCGGCGCCTGCGCCGGCCTTGCCGGCGCACAGCTGTCGCTCGTCTACACGCCGCAATGGGTGGAGAACATGTCGGCCGGTCGCGGCTGGATCGCGTTGGCGCTGGTGGTCTTTTCGTCCTGGCGTCCGTGGCGGCTGGTGGCCGGAGGCTATCTCTTCGGCGCGGTTTCGATCAGCCAGTTGCACGCGCAGGCCTTCGGTCTGGGCATTCCCTCGCAGCTCCTTTCGTCGCTGCCCTATGTCGCGACGATCGTCGTCCTCATTCTCATTTCGCATAACCGGCGCATGACCCTGATCAATACGCCGGCATCGCTCGGCAAACCGTTTGTGCCGGACCGGTGATCGCAAGCATTTCATACTGACGTTTCTCAAACCGACAGAGGTCAAGAAAATGAAAAAACTACTGCTCGTTCTCGCAAGCTCCGCGGCCGCGCTCGGCGTTGCCACCGGCGCAAGCGCCCAGGAAAAGGCCAAGGTCTGCTTCGTCTACGTCGGTGCAAAGACCGACGGCGGCTGGACCCAGGCGCACGACATCGGCCGCCAGGAGCTGGAAAAGGCGCTCGGCGACAAGATCGAGACGCAGTATCTGGAAAGCGTGCCGGAAGGCCCGGATGCCGAGCGCGCGATCGAGCGTCTGGCACGCTCTGGCTGCGGCCTGATCTTCACGACGTCCTTCGGCTTCATGGATGCGACGATCAAGATCGCGCAGAAGTTCCCGGACGTGAAGTTCGAGCATGCGACCGGCTACAAGACGGCGCCGAACGTCGCGACCTACAACAGCCGCTTCTATGAAGGCCGCTACATCCAGGGCGTGATCGCTGCCAAGATGTCGCAGAAGGGCGTCGCCGGCTACATCGCTTCCTTCCCGATCCCGGAAGTGGTGATGGGCATCAACTCCTTCGTCATCGGCGCGCGCTCGGTCAACCCGGACTTCAAGATCAAGGTCGTATGGGCCAACACCTGGTTCGACCCAGGCAAGGAAGCCGATGCTGCCAAGGCATTGGTCGACCAGGGCGTTGATATCCTGACGCAGCACACCGACACGACGGCTCCGATGCAGGTTGCCGCCGAGCGTGGCATCAAGGCTTTCGGCCAGGCCTCCGACATGATCAAGGCCGGCCCGGAAACGCAGCTGACGGCGATCGTCGATACCTGGGGCGCCTACTACATCAAGCGCACGCAGGCCTTCCTCGACGGCAAGTGGGAAACGACGTCGAGCTGGGACGGCCTGAAGGATGGCATCCTGACGATGGCGCCCTACACCAACATGCCTGACGATGTGAAGAAGCTCGCGGAAGACGCCGAAGCCAAGATCAAGTCGGGCGAACTGAAGCCCTTCACCGGCCCGCTGAAGAAGCAGGACGGCAGCGAATGGCTCGCAGCCGGCGCGTCGTCGGACGACGGCACGCTGCTCGGCATGAACTTCTACGTCGAAGGTGTCGACGACCAGCTGCCGAAGTAAGCAAGCGCCTACGAAACACAATGCAAACCCCGCCATTTCGGCGGGGTTTGTCGTTGGGAGATCGCGTAAGGGTTGCTTGTCCGTTCGGCGGTGCGCGGTTTACGGTTTTGCACCCGCCCTGGGGCTTTCCGGAATCGACCGTTCAAACTACATTCATTTGCACAGGTTTAGGGGTGACCTCCGTGCTTCGCACGAAGGCGTTGTGGCGCAGCGCGCCGTATGAAGTCAGGCAGGGGAGTGCCTGGAGGAGATGGATTGAACAGGAGTGTGCTGGAAACCGTTGTGTCCGGCTCGCGCAAGCGCACGAGCCACGCACATGTTGTCGATCAACTCGGCAAGGCTATCATATCCGGCGAATTTCCAGTCGGCTCCATTCTTCCGGGTGACCCGGAACTCGCGGCCCGTTTCAAGGTGTCGCGAACCGTTCTGCGCGAAGCGATGAAGACGCTCGCCGCCAAGGGGCTGGTCGTGCCGCGGGCGCGAATCGGCACCCGCGTGACGCCCCGCAACGACTGGAACCTGTTCGACAACGATATCCTGACCTGGCATTTCGAGTGCGGTGTCGACGAAGAGTTCCTCTATCACCTCAGCGAGGTGCGCCTGGCCTTCGAGCCGCATGCCGCCGCGCTCGCGGCGCGAAACGCGTCGGAGGCCGAAATCAGCCGCATGATGCGGCTCGCGGTTGCGATGGGCGAGGAAGGCCACAGTGCCGAGAGCCTCGCCGGCGCTGACCTGAAATTCCACCTTGCTGTCGCCGAGGCCTCCGGCAACCCCTTCATGCGCACGGTCGGCGGGCTGATCGAAGCGGCGCTGGTCGGTGTCTTCAAGCTGAGCTCCCCGGTCGCCGAAAAGGGCGGTATAGACGAAGTCGCCCGCAACCATATTCGGATCGTCGAGGAAATCGGCAGGCGTGACGAGGTCGGCGCGCGCCTTGCGATGGAAAACGTGATCAAGATCGGACGCGAGCGTGTTCGCAGCGCCCTGCACAGCCGCAGTTGATGCTGCGTGCGCTCGAGATTGTTCAACAAAACAGCGCTCGACCCTTCCAATGTTCAGAAGATTGCAGCGATTTCATTGCTTGTGCTTGCTCGGATCGCGCGCTGGCCTTATTTGGTGAGGGCTCGCTCCTTGCGGAGCGACTTTCGTCAACGGTGACCTGGAGACCATGTCCGAGTTTTTTGTCATTTTCGTCCTGCTTTTGATCAATGCATTTTTTGCTCTCTCGGAAATGGCAATCGTCTCGGCAAGCAAGCCCATGCTTCGCCAGATGGCAAAACAGGGAAATGCCCGCGCCGAGGTGGCGCTGCGCCTTGCTGAAGACCCCGGCAAGTTTCTTTCCACGGTTCAGGTCGGCATCACGCTCGTCGGCACCTTGGCCGGCGCCTACGGCGGCGCGACCATCGCTGCGAAGTTTGCGCCGCTGCTCGATGAGATCGCCTGGATCAATCCTTACGGCAACACGGTTGCCCTCGTGCTTGTCGTTACCCTCATCACCTTCCTGTCGGTGGTTATCGGCGAACTTATCCCGAAGCAGCTGGCGCTGAAGAATTCCGAGGTGCTGGCGATGTTCGTCGCGCGCCCGATGCATCTGTTGTCACGGATCGCAGCGCCGGTCGTCTACCTCTTCGAGACGGCGGCATCGCTCGCCATGCGTCTTCTCGGCATCCGCCCCGACGATCCGGATCATGTGACGGAAGAGGAAGTCCACGCGATCATGGCCGAAGGCGTCGAAAGCGGCGCGATCGAAAAGTCGGAGCACGAGATGCTTCGGCGAATCATCCGCCTCGGCGACCGCAACGTGAAGTCGATCATGACCCACCGCACCGAGGTGAGCTTTATCGACGTCAACGACAGCCTCGAAACGGTTGGCCGCAAGATCGATCAGTTCGGCCATTCCCGCTACCCGGTGGTTGACGGTCCAAGCGGCGACGTTCTCGGCGCGGTTCTGGCAAAGGAAATTCTAAACGCTCCGACCTCCGGACCGTTCGATGTCCGCAGGTACATCAAGGAAATCCACACATTGCCGGAGACGGCGTCGTGCCTGAAGGCACTGGAAGCCTTCAAGTCGTCGAGCATCAACATGGCAATGATCGTCGACGAGTACGGAAGCACCGAGGGTATCATCACCATCGCCGATATTCTCGAAGCGATCGTTGGCGTCTTGCCGTCGAACTACGACGACATCGAGCATGCCCTGATCCGCCAGCGCGAAGACGGAAGCTACCTTGTCGACGGCCGCACGCCGATCGACGAAATCCACCTGACAATCGGCATCGAAGGCATCGACGCCGATGGCAATTTCGAGACCATTGCCGGCTTCCTCGTCCAGCAACTGCGCAAGACGCCGGAAGAGGGCGATGTCGCGATTGCCCATGGCTACCGCTTTGAAGTGGTCGACATGGACGCGCGCCGTATCGACAAGATCCTGGTCAGCCGCTCGGATGCGACGGTCAATTGATTCGCACGCCGGCCTGATGCTGTAAAACAGTGACAGCGCCACGCTGACATGGCGCTCTATGACGAAGCCACGTGATCATCGCCGAGATCGAACGGGAACAAAGGTCGGGTTCTGCCCGGCCTTTTGCTTTTGCGGGTCCAGATGGCTCGCGCTTGGTTTGTTCAGCGAATC
This sequence comes from Ensifer sp. PDNC004, assembly GCF_016919405.1. Taxonomy (NCBI): domain Bacteria; kingdom Pseudomonadati; phylum Pseudomonadota; class Alphaproteobacteria; order Hyphomicrobiales; family Rhizobiaceae; genus Ensifer; species Ensifer sp. PDNC004. Next base: position 1,133,150 of record NZ_CP070353.1, on the reverse strand, counting down.
CTGAGAATGTCGCAGGTCGTGCCCGCGGGCGCCTCGGCCGCGTGCGGCGGCCGCACGATCAGGCAATCGGACTGCGCGAAAACCTTCATCATCGACGAGTCCTGCCGCGAGAAGGGATGGGCAAACAATGCGCCGTCGCTGTCCCTCGTCAGGCGCGCGCGCACATAGTCCTGCCTGACATCGTTGCCCGGAAGCGGGCTTGCAAGCCGCGCGGTCGTCAATCGGTCGCGCGATGGCAAGCGGGCGAGCTTACGGATCAGCGGCTCGAGGAAGAGCAGGGCACAGACGAGGCTGGAGACCGGATTGCCCGGTAGGCCGAGCACCGTGGTCTTTCCGAGTTGTCCCACCATGAGCGGTTTTCCCGGCCGCATGGCGATGCGCCAGAAGTCGAGCGTCATGCCGCAGGCAATGAGCGTCGACTGCACCAGGTCATGGTCGCCGACAGAAGCGCCGCCGAGCGTGACGATTACGTCGACATCGGCGTCCTGAGCTCGCCTGATCTCCGCACTGATCGCGTCCCGATCGTCGCGGACGATGCCGAGATCGATGACCTCCGCGCCGTTGTCGCGCGCAATCGTCGCGACTCCGAAGCTGTTGGAGGCGATGATCTGATCGTCGCCCGGCTTGCTGCCCGGAGCCACCAGCTCGTCGCCCGTCGCCAGGATGGCGATCCGCGGGCGTTTGAAGACCGGCAGGCTGGCATGGTTCATCCCGGCAGCGAGCGTCAAGCGCCCGGCATCGAGCACGTCGCCCGCCGAAAGTCCCGCTTCGCCGGCGATAAAGTCCTGGCCTTCGGTTCGGATATGTCGCCCCTTGCCGGGCACGAATGTGGTGCGGATCCGGTTGCCCGGCAACCGCTCGGTATCTTCCTGGATGATCACCGTATCGGCGCCCGATGGCACTGGCGCACCGGTGAAGATGCGCACGGCTTCGCCCGCCTTCATCTCGCCCTTGAAGCCGTGGCCTGCCGCCGATTGGCCGATCACGGTCAGTTCGGAGCCGATGGTCTCGATGTCCCGGTGGCGCACGGCGTAGCCGTCCATCGCCGAATTGTCGAAGGCCGGGTGGGTGACGCGCGCAGGAAGATCTTGAGACAGCACGCGGGCAAGCCCGTCATGAAGGCTGACGAGTTCTGTCAATTGCGGTGGCGTGGCGCCGTGGAGGATTCGCTCAAGCGCGTCTTCGACGGACAGCAACGCCATGGCCTCAGTTCCCTTCGCGTCGGTAGTCGCCGGATCGTCCGCCGGACTTGCTGACCAGCTGGATGCCGCCGATTTCCATCTCGCGATCCGCGGCTTTCGCCATGTCGTAGATGGTGAGGCAGGCGACGCTGACAGCCGTCAGTGCTTCCATTTCGACGCCGGTGCGCCCCGTCAGCTTGGCAAGCGCCTCGACCCGAAGGCCAGGAAGCGTCGGATCCGGCGTGATGTCGACGGTGACCTTGGTCAGCATCAGCGGGTGGCAGAGTGGAATGAGGTTGGCGGTCTGCTTGGCAGCCATGATGCCCGCCAGCCGCGCCGTGCCGATGACGTCGCCCTTCTTGGCGTCGCCTTCAAGAATGAGCGTCAGCGTTTCCGCCTTCATCCGCACATGGCCCTCGGCGACGGCGATGCGCACCGTCTCGGTCTTGTCGCCGACATCCACCATGTTCGCTTCGCCGCTGCCACCGATATGCGTGAGCGTCGGCTTGCTCATCACTCGGCCGCCAGCGTGGTCGCAACGCCCGTCAGAAGTGCGCGTGTTGCTGATTCGACGTCACTCTTGCGCATCAGGCTCTCGCCGACGAGGAAGGTCGTGATGCCGCTCTTTTCCAGCCGCTGGCAATCCGCATGCGTGAAGATGCCGCTTTCGCCGACGAGCAGACGGTCGGCAGGCACCATGCCCGCAAGCTGCTCGGAAACAGCGAGATCGACCTCGAAGGTCCTGAGGTTGCGGTTGTTGATGCCAACGAGCGGCGAGGCGAGCTTCAGCGCCCGTTCCATCTCTTCGGCGTCATGCACCTCGATCAGCACGTCCATGCCGAGTTCGAAAGATGCTTCTTCAAGGCGGCGGGCGTCGTCGTCGCTGAGCGAAGCCATGATCAGAAGGATGCAGTCGGCGCCCCAGGCACGTGCCTCGAACACCTGGTAGGTGTCGAACATGAAGTCCTTGCGCAGCGCCGGCAGGGCGCAGGCCGCGCGCGCCGCTTCGAGAAAGGCAGGCGCGCCCTGAAAGCTCGGGGCGTCCGTCAGCACCGACAGGCAGGCCGCGCCACCGGCCTCATAGGCCTTGGCGAGTGCCGGCGGATCGAAATCCGGGCGGATCAACCCCTTCGACGGGCTTGCCTTCTTGATTTCGGCGATCAGTCCAAACGTGCCGGCGGCCTTGCGTGCGGCGAGCGCCGCATGGAAGCCGCGCGGGGCGGACTGGTCAGCGATGCGCGCCTTGAGCTCGTCGAGCGCGACGTGCGACTTGGCGGCCGCGATCTCGTCGCGCTTGTAGGCTTCGATCTTGCGCAGGATATCCGTCATGTGCCGATCCTTCCTCAGGCCGCGTTCGAAACGCTGATCAGGCGCTGCAGCGCGGTCTTCGCGCCGCCGCTTGAAAGCGACTGGCGCGCGAGCGCCATGCCTTCGGTGAGGTCCTTTGCCCGTCCGGCTATCATCAGCGATGCGGCCGCATTGGCAAGGGAAATGTCCCGATAGGGGTTCTCGGCACCGTTGAGCACCGCCTGGAGCGCGACCGCATTGTGCGCACCGTCGCCGCCCTTGAGCGCATCGATCGTCACCGTCTGAAGCCCGAAATCCGCCGGCGTCAGCGTGAAGGTCGAAATCTTGCCGTCCTTGAGTTCGGCGACCTCGGTCGTGCCTGTCGTGGTGATCTCGTCGAGGCCGTCGCCGTGAACGACCCAGACATTGTCCGAGCCGAGATCGCGCAGCACTTCGGCGAGCGGCTGCACCCACTGCGGCGCGTAGACGCCGACGAGCTGGCGCTTGACGCCTGCGGGGTTCGAGAGCGGACCGAGCAGGTTGAAGATCGTACGCGTTCCAAGCTCCACCCGCGTCGGGCCGACATGGCGCATGGCGGAATGGTGTTGCTGGGCGAACATGAAGCCGACACCGGCCTCGCGGATGCATTTCGAGATCGCTTCCGGACCGATGTCGAGCTTGACGCCGAGGCAGGAGAGCGCGTCGGCCGTGCCCGACTTCGAGCTCAGCGCGCGGTTGCCGTGCTTGGCAACCGGCACGCCCGCGCCGGCGACGATCAGCGATGCAAGCGTCGAGATGTTGTAGGTGCCGGCGCCGTCGCCGCCGGTACCAACGATATCGACCGCGTCCGCCGGGGCATCGACCGGCAGCATGCGGGCGCGCATCGCGCCCACCGCGCCGACGATTTCATCGACGGTTTCGCCGCGCACCCGCAATGCCATCAGAAAGCCGCCGATCTGCGACGGCGTTGCGGCACCCGACATGATGATTTCGAAGGCGGCACGTGCGTCTTCGCGGTTCAGCGCCTCGCGGGCGGCGACCTTGGCGACGAATGGCTTCAGATCACTCATCCATGGTTTCCTTGGGCCTATCGTTGCGCAATGGCGGTTTCAGCGAGCGTCTGGTTGATCGAAACGCCGTAGGCGGCCTGCAGCGTGGCGACCATCTGGTCCAGGATGTCCTCGCCGCTGACGCGGGCGAGGGCCTCGATCTGGCGGCTGTCGTCCTGCAGCACGTCTGCCGGGCCGGCGGTGTCGACCGAGGTGACCTGCAGAAGGATCTGACCTTCGCCGCCGATGCCGGGAGCATTGGTGACAAAGCCGTTCGCGCCGGAGAAGGCGGCGGCGACGGCCGCCGGGCTGAGAGCGACGTCCGCGGTTGCGCGCGTCAGGCCTGCCTTGGTTTCGACGACGAGGCCGAGTTCGGTCGCGACGTCGGCGAGCTTTGCGCCCTGTTCGACGCGCTGCTTCAGTTCACCGGCCTTCTTGGCCAGGGCTGCACGCTGCTGCTCGGCCATCCAGTCGGCGCCGATTTCGTCGCGGGCTTCGTCCATCGTGCGATCGCGCGCTGGAATGACTTCATCGAGGTCGAACCAGACGTAACCTTCTCGGCCGACATTCACCGGCAGGGTTTCGGCGCCGACGTCGGCCTTGAAGACTTCCTGGAGAAGAGCTGCCTGTTCCGGCAGGCCGACGACGTCATCGCCGTTCTTGTCCTTGCCGGTCGCGTCCACCGCATCGACGGTTACGAACTTCAGCTTGAGCTGGTCGGCGACTTCCTTGATCGGCGCGCCGGAAGCGCGCTCGTCTTCGATCTTGTCATGCAGGCGCATCACTTCCTCGCCCGCCGTGGACAGGGCGATGTCCTTGCGCAGTTCTTCCTTCACTTCGTCGAGGCTGCGGACGGTTTCCGGGCGAATGTTCGTCACGCGCAGGATGACGGGACCGAAGGCACCGTCGACAACCGGGGTCACGCCGTCGGCCTGCAGCGCAAAAGCGGCTTCGCCGATCTTGGCGTCGGGAACGCGATCCTTGGTGAATTCGCCGAGAAGTACGTCGGCGGAGGACTTGCCTTCGGCCTTCACGAGATCGTCGAAGCTGGTGCCGGCAGCAAGCTTTGCCGACGCCGCGTCTGCGGCTTCACGCGAGGTGAAGGAGAGCTGTTCGATGGTCCGCGCGGCAGCGCTGCGGAAGCTTTCCTTGCGGCGTTCGTATTCGGCGCGGATCTCGTCGTCGGTCACAACGGTCGGATCGGCGACGTCGGTCGGCTCGAGCTTCACGTAGGTGATCTTGCGATACTCCGGCGCGCGGTAGTTCGCCTTGCGGTTGTCGTACCAGGGAGAAAGCACGTCGTCGCCGGGCACCTTGACGGGATCGATGTTGGCATTCGAGAGCAGCAGGTAATCGATCGTGCGCTTCTCGTGCCGGTAGGCGCCGATCGCGTCGGTGAGAACCTTCGGAGCGACATAGCCATCCGACAGCGCGTCGACGATCTGGGAGCGGATCGCGGTCTGGCTCTGGCTGTTGATGTAATCCTGTTCGCGCAGGCCCGCATTGCGCAGCACGCTCGTGAACGTCATTCGGTCGAACTGGCCGTTGACGCTGTGGAATGCCGGATCGTCGGCGATGAGCTTTGCGAGCCGATCCTGCGACAGGCCGAGATTCATGTCGTTGGCGAGCTGGTCGAGAGCGGCGCCGGCGACGATCTGCGAATAGACCCGCTGTTCGATGCCGAAAGCGCGCGCCTGCTGCGGCGTCAGCCGCGTGCCGAGCTGGCGGGATGCTTGTGCCAGCATGGTCTCGTAGGCGAGCCGGAATTCCGGGGGCTTGACCTTGACGTCACCGACGACGACCACCGCGTCCGACTGGTTGGTCATCGTCAGCGACGAGCCGCCCCACACCATGAACGACAGAACGAGAACGATTAGCAGGCCTTTGACGACCCAGGTCTGGGCGGCGCTTCTCAGAAATTCGAGCATGGGGGCAGAAACCTCGTTGCAATGCGGTGGCCATCGGCCAAACGAAATCGTTCCTTAAAACAAACGAAACAGGAAATGAAGGGTTGTTTGCCGCAAATTGCGCGCGCTCACGGGATCGTTGATCCCGGTGGTGCACCTGTTTTTTCGGTGCCCGCCGCGACACGATCACGGCAAGCGAGGACCTTGCGAAACGCGTGCGCCTTACGGGCCGGCGCGAACGTTGAAGTTGATGTCGGATTCATTAGCCGGCAACCCAAAAATATCTGTCGCATTGGCTCGAACATGCCGCTGTTCTGTGGTTCTGTTGCAGGGGCGGAGCGATTCTTTCGAGCTTCCGCGGGAAGATTCCATGCAGTCGACAATCGTGATGGTAAACCTGTTTGGAGCAGTGGCGCTGCTTCTCTTCGGCCTGTCCCTGGTCAAGGACGGGGTGACCCGTGCCTTCGGGGCGCGGTTGCGCGCCGGCCTCGCTCAGGGAACCGACGGCTCTCTCCGTTCCTTCGTGACCGGACTTGTCGCAACGCTTGCGCTGCAAAGTTCCACGGCGACGGCACTGATGACGGCATCCTTCGTGGAGAAGGGGCTTATCCATTCGCGCATGGCGCAGATCGTCCTGCTCGGCGCCAATCTCGGCACCGCCATGACCGCCTGGATCGTGGCGACCGGCATCGAGTGGCTGTCGCCGCTCGTCATTCTCATCGGCGTGGTCTTGCACCGCGCCAGCCGGTCGAACGCCCGCCAGGGCCTGGGTGCTGCCTTCGTCGGCATCGGCCTCATGCTTCTGTCGCTGCAACTCTTGGGCGCGGCGACGGAGCCGATGCGCGACAGTCCGGCCCTTGGGGCGTTCCTGTCGATGCTCGACAGCGCCTGGCCGGTGGCGCTGCTCATTTCCGCGGGACTTGCCTTTGCGTCGTCGTCGAGCCTCGCTGTGGTGATGCTGGTGCTGTCGCTCTCGACGACAGGCATCCTCAGCGTCGGGCTGACCGTGGCACTCGTGCTTGGCGCCAACCTTGGTGGCGCTGTTCCGCCCGTCATGGCGACGCTCGGTTCCGCGCCGTCGGCGCGCCGCGTCACCATCGGCAACCTCGTCGTTCGTGCCATTGGCTGCCTGATCGCGCTGCCGTTGACAGGCATGAGCGTGGAGTTTCTGCAGAGCCTGCCGCTGCCGCGCCAGAACCTGCCGGTCGACATTCACCTGGCCTTCAACCTTGCTGTCGCCATTCTTGCCTGGCCCTTCGCCGGATTGCTGTCGCAGCTGATGGCCCGGTTCATTCCGGATGGAGAAGCGGAGGAAACCGGCCCGCGCTATCTCGACGAGGGCACGCTGAATACGCCTGTCATGGCGCTTTCGGGCGCCACTCGCGAGGTCTTGCGCGTCGGCGACCTGGTCGAGGCGATGTTGATGCGCGCCGCGAACGCCTTCAACAACAACGATCTTTCGGACATCCGCGATATCGGCAAGTTCGAAAAACAGGTCGATCAGCTGCAGCAGGAGGTGAAGATCTTCCTGTCGCGATTGGGCCGCGATGGCCTGAGCGCCGACGACGGCCGCCGCTCGATCGTCATCATCGACTACGCCATCAATCTCGAACACATGGGCGACATCATCGAGAAGGGGCTGTGCGAGCAGATCACCAAGAAGGTCAGCAACGGCCTGAAGTTCTCGGAGGAGGGCTATCAGGAGCTGAAGAGCCTCTTCAATCTGACCATCGACAACCTGCGTGTCGCGCAGACCATATTCGTCACCCGCAATGCCGATCTCGCCAAGCAGCTCATCGAGGTGAAGGTCAACGTGCGCCACATGGAAAAACGCTCCGCCGAGCGCCATATCGAGCGGCTACGCGACGGACTGGTCCAGAGCCTGCAGACGAGCTCCCTGCATCTCGATATGCTCAGGGATCTGAAGCGCGTCAACGCGCATATCGCTTCCGTCGCCTATCCCATCCTTGAGGAAAACGGGCTGCTCAGCGAGAGCCGCTTGCGGCCGGGCGCTTAGTCATCGGCGTCCGTCAGCCGCCGACGTTGGCCGCAGGCTTCAGGCCGTTGCGGACAAAGGCGTCGTAGCAGCGTGTCAGCGTGATCCGGCTGTGTCCCGTCTCGAGGCTCGGCAGATAGAGCGACAGCAGCGTCCGGTTGACGTTGGTCACCGGGCAGGTCGGTACCAGCGCGATGTCGACAGCAGCGATGGCGGCGCGAACATCTTCGTCCGGCGGCGGAATGGCGCGGAAGGGATCCGCGCCGATCGCGACATGCCGAGGCGCGCTGCGGTCCATCAGCCACGGAAAGGGATTGGTGAAGTCGACGTTGAAGATCGTCTCGAAGCGCACGCGGTTTGAAGCTTCGTAGGCCCTGAGCGCGTCGACCGCGTCGTCGACATTCATCAGCCATGCCGCCTGAAAATCGAAATCGCTATAGAGGAGGAACGACGGCAATTCGCCGGCCTTGGCGAAGGCGTCGAAAGCGGAGCGCTCGGTCGCGTAGATGGTGCGCAGGCGCTCGGCGCGCAGTGCCAGTATGGGCCGCACATTGACGGCGCCCATGGTTTTGAGGTTGCGGCTTTCCAGCGGCACGTTGTTGACGGCCCCGATCCAGGCGCGGGCGCTCTTTTGCGCGACGGCCGTGACCGGCGGCAAGGCTGCCGCCAAGGCAAGAATGGCGACGGCGATTGCGGCGGGCCTTGTTTTGGCGGTCGCGACCTCGTCGATCGCAAGCTTGAGGAGCAGCGGCAACAGGAAAATGAACGCCTGACTGCCGGTGTTCTGGCTCTCAAAGACGATGCCGGCAACAACGAAGGCCGCCAGCCAGAGAAACGGCTGGTCGAACGTCCTGCCAATCGCCGACATTGACGGACTTCTCGCAAGTTGGCGTAGCGACTGGGCGAAGGACGAAAGGTGGCTTCCGAAAAGCACCAGGCAAAGCAGTCCGGCCGGGATCAAAAGGCCGGCATTGAGCGAGGCGGCCTGCAGCAGGCGCGGCAGCAAGCTGCCGTCATTGACGGAAAGCAGCGCCAGGATATCCGAGAGATAGGCGGAGACGCCGCTGAAGGCGACTTCGACGATGGCGAGGACAGCAACGACCAGTAGCCCGGCTGCGATAGCCGAGCGGAACGGCAGGCGTCCTGCAGCAAAGGCCATGAGGCACATGAGCGTGCCGGCAACCGCGCCGGTGATCTTGACGAAGAACAATGCCGCCATGGCGCTGGCGACCGTTGCGACGAGCAGCCGGCGATCGCGCACATGGACGAGTGCGGCTGCAAGCACATAGAGAAGCTGGCAGACTTGGCGGTTGTAGATGCCGAAACCATCGGAGCCAGGGTAGGGGTAGAAGTCGCCGGTGTTGAACGGAAGCACCGAGAACGCCAGGAACGGCAGCAGGGTCGCATAGGCAAGTGCCGTCGAACGCTTCTGGACATCGACGACCACAAGCGCGATCAGCGGTCCCGTGGCGAGAAGCAGGCACCAGCTTGCCAGGAGCAGCGGCTGGCCGTTCGGAAAGATGCGCTGCAGGCCGGTGAAGAGATAGTAGCCGAGGGCGCCGACGGGGGTGAAGAAATCGACTGACGGTATCTGGCCGTCGCGGATGCGGTTGGCAGCATCGAGGTAGAGATAGTGGTCCCAGAACATCGGGCCGATCGGCTGCGGGATCGTGAAGCTCACCAGAACCGCGAGTACGCCAAGCACAAGGGCCAGCAGCAGAAGCGGAGATCGGGCGAGAAGAACAACCGCGCCGGTAGGCTTTGCCGGTGTGTCGATGTCAGTGCGGCTGTGCATTGCGGCTTGATCCCCCGAAGGAGCGATGCACCCGCACGGTTTTGCTGACACAGGCTCCGCGCCTTCTTATGCCATCATCCGGTTTTAAGCCGGTTAATGCGACGTGATTGTGAGAATTATGCTTCTCGCAATATGTTGCTGCTAGCACCGCGCCGAATCGAACGGCGATTTTGTACTTGAGCCGATTCCAATCTAAGGAATTGTGCAGAGGGCGTGAGCCTGGAAGAGACCAAGGAGAGATATATGGAACGGACGTGCCTGGCCATCGTTTTGGCTGCGGGTGAAAGCACGCGGATGAAATCGTCCATGTCGAAGGTGCTGCATCCGGTGGCCGGCCGGCCGATGATCGCCCACGTCGTCGAGGCGCTCGCAAATGCTTCCATCTCCGATATCGCTCTCGTCGTCGGCCGCGACGCCGACGCAGTCTCGGCCGCCGCCGACATCGGCGGCGTGTCGGTTTCCTCCTATCTGCAGAAGGAACGGCTCGGCACCGGTCACGCGGTGCTTGCGGCCCGCGATGCCATCGCAAAGGGTTTCGACGACATTCTCGTCGTCTTCGGCGATACACCGCTGATCAAGCCGGAGCCGCTTCGAGCCGCTCGCGAGGGGCTGGCGGCCGGCAATGAGGTCGTGGTGATCGGCTTCGAGGCGGCAGATCCGTCGGGCTATGGCCGCCTGATCGTCAAGGACGGCGCGCTACTCGCCATTCGCGAGCACAAGGACGCAACGGAAGAAGAGCGCCGCATCACCTATTGCAACGGCGGCCTGATGGCGATCGACGGTCGCAAGGCGCTCGACCTTCTCGGCCGCATCGGCAACGCAAACGTCAAGGGCGAATACTACCTGACCGACCTGGTCGAGATCGTTCGCGAGATCGGTGGGCGGGCGATTGCCGTCGAGGCCCCCGAAGAGGAGCTGACGGGCTGCAACACGCGCGCCGAACTCGCCTTCATCGAGCGCCTGTGGCAGCAGCGCCGTCGTCACGAGTTGATGCTGTCGGGCGTCTCGATGATCGCGCCGGAAACCGTGTTTCTCGCCTGGGATACCGTGCTGGAGCAGGATGTCCTGGTCGAGCCGAACGTCGTGTTCGGTCCGGGCGTGCGCGTCGAAAGCGGCGCGATCATTCACGCCTTTTCGCATGTCGAGGGTGCGACGGTGCGCGCCGGCGCGACGGTCGGCCCTTATGCACGCCTGCGCCCGGGTGCCGATCTCGGTGAAAAGTCCAAGGTCGGCAATTTCTGCGAGGTCAAGAAGGCGGAGATCGGCGCCGGCGCCAAGGTCAATCACCTAACCTATATCGGCGATGCCTTCGTCGGCGCGGGTACCAACATTGGCGCTGGCACGATCACCTGCAACTATGATGGCGTGAACAAGCACGAGACGCGGATCGGCGAAAATGCCTTCATCGGCTCGAATTCGTCGCTGGTTGCGCCGGTTACGATCGGTGACGGCGCGCTGGTTGCTTCCGGCAGTGTGATCACTGAGGACGTGCCGGCCGACGCCGTCGCCTTCGGCCGCGCGCGCCAGGAAATCAAGCCCGGCCGGGCACGGCTGCTGCGTGAGCGCTACCAGGCGGTGAAGGCGGCCAAGAAGGCGGCGAAGGCTGACATTTAGGCCTATGATGCCCGCGCGCTGACGCGTGCGGGCGCCGAGCACTTCGGATTGTCGCACGCCCCTTGGATCGGGTTGGATTCGCGGGAACATGCGGCGGCGTTAAACATTGAAATCGAAAGTGAAATCGGGGCGGATTGCCTCGATCCGCAAATGCTTTACCAAGGCAGCGCGCAGGGCGGCATCTTTCGCCCTCGTTGAACAGGGGCGCCGATCACGGCGCGGGGACGAATTCGGAGACGACTATGTGCGGTATTGTAGGCATCGTTGGCAACCAGCCGGTATCGGAACGACTGGTCGATGCGCTGAAGCGCTTGGAGTACCGCGGCTATGATTCCGCCGGTGTCGCCACCGTCATTGGCGGCAAGCTGGAGCGCCGGCGCGCCGAAGGCAAGCTCGTCAATCTGGAGATCAGGCTGCGCGAAGAGCCGCTTGCCGGCACGATCGGCATTGCCCACACTCGCTGGGCAACCCATGGCGCGCCGACCGAGCGCAACGCGCACCCGCACTTCACAGATGGCGTCGCCGTCGTGCACAACGGCATTATCGAAAACTTTGCCGCGCTGAAGGACGAGCTGATCGCCGGCGGTGCCAAGTTCGAGACGGACACCGACACCGAGGTCGTAGCGCATCTGCTCTCCAAGTTCCGGCGCGACGGGCTTGGCCGGCGCGAGGCCATGCACGCGATGCTGAAGCGCGTCACCGGCGCCTATGCGCTGGCTGTGCTGTTCCAGGACGATCCGTCGACGATCATGGCGGCGCGCAACGGCCCGCCGCTTGCGATCGGTCACGGTCGCGGCGAGATGTTCCTCGGCTCCGACGCGATCGCGCTTGCGCCCTTTACCAACGAGATCACCTATCTGATCGATGGCGACTGGGCGGTGATCGGCGCGAATGGCGTGCATATCTTCGATCTTGACGGCAACGTCGTCGACCGGCCGAAGCAGCTGTCGACAGCGGCCGCCTACATGATCGACAAGGGCAACCACCGGCACTTCATGGAGAAGGAGATCTATGAGCAGCCGGAGGTGATCGCGCATGCGCTCAGCCACTACATCGACTTTGCCGGCAACCGCATCAAGGCGCTGCCGGGCACGATCGATTTCGCCAAGGTTCCGAGCCTTGCGATTTCCGCCTGCGGCACTGCCTATCTCGCCGGTCTCGTCGGCAAGTACTGGTTCGAGCGTTACGCCCGCTTGCCGGTGGAAATCGACGTTGCGTCCGAGTTCCGCTACCGTGAGATCCCGCTGCCTTCTGATGCGGCCGCGCTGTTCATCTCGCAATCCGGCGAAACCGCCGATACGCTGGCGTCGCTGCGCTATTGCAAGGAGCTCGGCCTGAAGATCGGCGCCGTGGTCAACACGCGCGAATCGACCATCGCCCGTGAATCCGACGCGGTCTTCCCGATCCTTGCCGGCCCCGAAATCGGCGTTGCCTCGACCAAGGCCTTCACCTGCCAGCTCGCCGTGCTGGCGTCGCTCGCGATCGGCGCCGGCCGCGCCCGCGGCACGGTGAGTGCCGAGGAAGAGCAGGTCCTGGTTCGCTACCTCGCCGAAATGCCGCGCATCATGGGCCAGGTGCTGAACGCCGTTCAGCCGAAGATCGAGCTTCTGTCGCGCGAGCTGTCGAAGTGCCGCGATGTGCTCTACCTCGGCCGCGGCACCAGCTTCCCGCTGGCGATGGAAGGGGCACTCAAGCTGAAGGAGATCTCCTATATCCATGCGGAAGGTTATGCCGCCGGCGAACTGAAGCATGGACCGATCGCGCTGATCGACGAGAACATGCCGGTCATCGTCATCGCCCCGCACGACCGGTTCTACGAAAAGACCGTTTCCAACATGCAGGAAGTGGCGGCCCGCGGTGGTCGGATCATTCTCATCACCGACGAGAAGGGCGCTGCCGCTTCCAAGCTCGAGACCATGGCGACGATCGTGCTGCCTGATGTCGACGAAGTCATCGCACCGATGATCTTCTCGCTGCCGATCCAACTGCTTGCCTATCATACGGCGGTGTTCATGGGCACCGACGTCGACCAGCCCCGCAACCTCGCCAAATCGGTGACCGTCGAATGATCTATGTCCGGCACGAGCGCCCGGGAGATGAGAAGGCGATCCGCGACGTCACCGCGGCCGCCTTTGAAGGGCATCCGCACAGCGACCAGAGCGAGCCCCTCATCATCGAGCGGCTGCGTGAGGCCGGCGCGCTGACCGTCTCGCTGGTCGCCGAGATGAACGAGGAAATCGTCGGGCACATCGCCTTTTCGCCAGTAACGCTCGACCCGGCGGAAAGCGGCTGGTTCGGGCTCGGTCCGGTCTCGGTCAAGCCGGACGTTCAGGCCCAGGGCATCGGCAGGCAACTGATCCTCGAAGGCCTCGAATGGCTGCGGGCGGAAGGCGCCTCGGGCTGCGTCGTCGTCGGCGATCCGGCCCTCTATCAAAAGTTCGGCTTCCGCAACGAATCGGCTCTTGTATTCCCCGGTTGTGCGCCGCAATATTTCATGGCGCTGGCTCTTTCCGGCGCGATGGCGGCCGGCACGGTCGCCTATCATCCGGCCTTCGGCGTCGAGTGAGGTTGAGACGGAAGAAGCATGACGGAACATTCCAAACGCGGCTATATCGCGACGCGGCTGCGCAATTACTTTCTGACCGGCTTGATCATCTGTGCGCCGGTTGCGATCACCGTCTGGCTCGTGCGCACCTTCATCGATTGGGCCGACGGCTGGGTTAAGCCCTATCTGCCGAACTTCTACAATCCGGATACCTATTCTCCGGTTGCCATTCCCGGGTTCGGCCTGCTCGTCGCCATTTTCGTGATCACCTTCGTCGGCTTCATGACCGCAAACCTCGTCGGTCGGTCAATCGTCAATCTCGCCGAGTCGCTCGTCAATCGCACCCCGTTGGTCCGCACGATCTACAAGTCCACCAAGCAGATCTTCCAGACGGTGCTGCAGGAGCAGTCCTCCTCTTTCAAGAAGGCCGGGCTGATCGAGTATCCGAGCCCGGGCATCTGGTCGCTGGTGTTCATCGCAACGGATGTGAAGGGCGAGATCGCCTCGAAGTTCAAGGAACGCGGCATGGACATGGTGGCCGTCTTCCTTCCGCCGACCCCGATCCCGACGGCGGGTTTCCTGCTCTTCATCCCGCGCGACAAGATCATCCCGCTCGACATGAGCGCGGAGGACGCGGCCAAGCTTCTCATCTCGGGTGGCCTCGTGACCCCCGACCAGAAGCCGCTCGCCAACGCCCCCTTGAAAATCACCCAGCAAGAGACCGCCTGACGCCTAGAGCGCCGTGCGTTCCAATGAACGCACAAAGGATGCTTTAGCCGGCACGCAGGAAGCGGATGGCCTCGTCGCGGCGGTAGAGATAGAGCAGCGTGCGGAGCGCTTCGCCGCGTTCCGATGTGAGGTCGGGGTCGCGCTCGATCACGTAGGCGGCGTCCTTGCGCGCGATTTCCAGCAGATCGCCGTGGGCTTCGAGGCTGGCGATGCGGAAGCCGGGCGTGCCTGACTGGCGTGTGCCGAGCAACTCGCCTTCGCCGCGCAGCTTCAGGTCCTCCTCGGCGATCAGGAAGCCGTCCTCGCTGTCGCGCAGGATCGAGAGCCGGGCACGGCCGGTTTCGCCGAGCGGACCCTTGTAGAGCAGGATGCAGGTGGATGCCTCGTCGCCACGGCCGACGCGGCCGCGCAGCTGGTGAAGCTGGGCAAGGCCGAAGCGTTCGGCATGCTCGATCACCATGATCGTCGCGTCCGGCACGTCGACGCCGACTTCGACGACGGTGGTCGCGACCAGCAGGCGGATCTCGCCGTTCTTGAAGGCGAGCATGACGGCGTCTTTCTCCGCGCCGTTCATGCGGCCGTGCACCAGGCCGACATTGTTGCCGAAGCGCTTGGCAAGGCTCTCGTATCGTTCTTCGGCCGACATGACATCGACGGCTTCGGACTCTTCCACGAGCGGGCAGATCCAGTAGGCCTTCTTGCCCTCGCGTAGTGCGGCGTCGAGCCGATCGACGATATCGTCCACGCGTTCCGTTGGGATCGTCACGGTCTGGATCGGCTTTCGTCCGGCGGGCTTTTCGGTGAGCTTCGACACATCCATGTCGCCAAAGGCGGCAAGCACGAGGGTGCGCGGGATGGGCGTTGCGGTCATGACCAGCATATGCGGCGAGATGCCCTTGGCGGTCAGGCGCAGGCGCTGGTGAACGCCGAAGCGATGCTGTTCGTCGACGACGGCCAGCGTCAGCTCCTTGTAGCTCACCGTATCCTGGAAAAGCGCATGCGTGCCAATCACCATCCGGGTCTCACCGGAGGCGATCCGTTCGACAATGGCGTCGCGTTCCTTGCCCTTCGTGCGGCCGGTCAAAACGTCGATGGCGATGCCGGCAGGGGCGGCCATTCTGGCAAGCGTCGCATGGTGCTGGCGTGCGAGGATTTCCGTCGGCGCCATCAGCACCGCCTGCCCGCCGGATTCGACGGCTGCCAGCATGGCCATCAGTGCCACCATCGTCTTGCCGGAGCCGACATCGCCCTGCAGCAGCCGGAGCATGCGGTCCGTCCCGGCCATGTCCTTCAGGATGTCGGCGATTGCCGTCGACTGGCTGTTCGTCAACGAAAAGGGAAGGGCGTCGATGACCGGACGAGAAAGCACGCCGGTCGCGTGAACCGGTACTCCCGCGACCTTGCGCAGGCGCTGGCGAACGAGAGCCAGGGACAATTGACCGGCGAGAAACTCGTCATAGGCAAGGCGGCGGCGGGCGGGGGCCTGCGGATCGAGGTCCGTCGCGTCGCGCGGATCGTGCAGCGCGCGAAAACTCTCGGCCGCGGTGCCGAAACCCTGCTTCGCCAGCAGCGCATCGTCCATCCATTCCGGCATTTCCGGGACGCGGGCGACGGCTGCCTCGATCGACTTACGCAATATCCTTGGTGAAAGTCCTGCCGTCAGCCCGTAAACCGGCTCGACCAGCGGCAGGTTTTCCGCCTCGCTGGCCCGAACCGCATAATCCGGGTGAACCATGGACGGGCGGCCGTTGAACCACTCGACCTTGCCGCTGACGATGACCGTCTCGTCGACCGGCAGCGATTTTTCCAGCCAGTTGCCCTTGACGCGGAAATAGGTGAGCGCCAGTTCCCCGGTCTCGTCATGCAGGAAGACGCGATAGGGCAGGTTGGGCTTGCCGCGCGGCGGCGGCTGGTGGCGATCGACCCGACCAGTGATGGTGACGATCACTCCTTGCGGCGCGTGGGCGATGCCCGGCTGCTGGCGCCGGTCGATCAGCGAATGCGGCGCGTGAAAAACGAGGTCGACTACCCGGCAGTCCTCGATCGTCTCGCGACCGAGCAAACGGGCATAGAGTTCGCCGATCTTCGGGCCGATGCCTGGAAGCGTGTCGAGCGGAGAGAAGAGCGGATCGAGCAGTGTGGGGCGCATGGCGATGAAATTGCGACGATAATTCGGGCTTTGGCAAGGCTGACAATCGGCTATTCAGAGTTTATAGAGCCGTTGACGACAAACCGTACCCCAAAGCCTTGCGCGTTCGTCCGAGTGTGCGGGCGTCATCGCGGGCGGCAGGAAGGAATTTCCCATGACCGGAATATCTCGCACCAGCGCCGATCTCGATCCGCGTCGACGGCGGATCCTGTTTCGCGCCTGGCATCGCGGCATTCGCGAGATGGATCTGATCCTCGGGCAGTTTGCCGAGGCCGAGCTCTCGACGCTTTCTGAAGCACAGCTCGACGAACTCGAGACGATCATGGGCGAGGAAGACAACGATCTCGTCAAGTGGATCATCGGCGAACAGCCGGTGCCGGCTCGCTATCAGACGCAGATGTTTCAGCGCATCGCTGCCTATCGTCCGGATTTCGACAAGCTTCCCGAAGAGATGAAATAGACCGATGATGCTGGCTGGCCTTGATCCGAAGAAGATTGTCGAAGCACAGCGAGAGATCACGATCGGGCCGGTCCCTTCCGGTGCCGAGGCGCTGATCCTCGCCGAGTTGGCCCGTGCAGGCCAGCCGGTCGCCTACATTCTTTCGGACGGCCAGCGGATCGCCGATCTGGAACAGGTCCTCTCATTCGTCGCGCCCGACATTCCGGTGCTGACGCTTCCCGGTTGGGACTGCCTTCCCTATGACCGCGTCTCGCCGAGCGCCGACACCTCGGCACGGCGGCTGGCGGCGCTGAGTGCCTTGATTGCGCACAAGAAGAAGCCGCATGCGGCGATCGTGCTGGTCACGGTCAACGCCGCGCTCCAGAAGATCTCACCGCAGGACGTGATCCAGAGCCTGGCGTTCTCGGCTCGTCCGGGCAATCAGGTGCGCATGGACGACATCGCGCTGCGGCTGGAGCGCAACGGCTTCGAGCGCGTTGCGACCGTGCGCGAGGTTGGCGAATACGCGGTGCGTGGTGGCATCCTCGATGTCTTCGTGCCCGGAAGCGGCGAGCCGCTGCGCCTCGATTTCTTCGGCGACACACTCGAAACCATCCGCTCCTTCGATCCGGCAAGCCAGCGCACCACCGGTCAGGTCCGCTCCCTCGATCTCAATCCTATGAGCGAGGTGTCGCTGACGCCCGAAACGATCAGCCACTTCCGCAAGCACTACCTATCGCTGTTCGGTGCGACGACCCGCGACGACGCGCTTTACCAGGCTGTCTCCGAAGGCCGGCGTTATGCCGGCATGGAGCATTGGCTGCCGCTGTTCTATGACGGGCTGGAGACGGTCTTCGACTATCTCGACGGCTTCCGTATCGTCACCGATCATCTGGCGCGCGAGGCCGCGGCCGAGCGCTCGAAGCTCATTCTCGACTATTATGACGCCCGTCTGGCCTCGGCGTCTCCGGGCAAGGCGCAGGCCACCCAGGGCACGCCCTACAAGCCCGTTCCGCCGGAACTGCTTTATCTGAGCGCGCATGGCTTCAACGCCGGCCTGAGCTCACGCGATGCCATTCGCCTCTCGCCCTTCAACGAGCACGAGGGCGAGGCCCGCCAGGTGATCTCGGTCGATGCGCGCCAGGGCATGCGCTGGGCGAAGTCGGCGGGCGAGGGCGAAGCCGAAAGCGAACGCGTCAACGTCTTCGATCAGGCGGTCAAATACATCGCCGAGCGGCGCTCGAAGGGTGCCAAGGTAGTGATCTCAGGCTGGAGCGAAGGCTCGCTCGACCGCCTGCTCCAGGTGCTTGCCGAACACGGTCTCGGCAACGTCAAGCCGATCAAGGCGCTCGCCGAGGTCAAGTCGCTGAAGCCGGGTGAAGCGGCCGCGGCCGTGCTCAGTATCGAGGCCGGATTCGAGACGGGTGATCTCGTCATCATCGGCGAGCAGGACATCCTGGGCGACCGCATGGTCCGCCGCTCGAAGCGGCGCAAGCGCGGTGCCGACTTCATCGCCGAAGTCGCAGGCCTCGACGAGGGCAGCTATGTCGTGCACGCCGAACACGGCATCGGCCGTTTCGTCGGCCTGCGCACCATTGAGGCGGTCGGCGCGCCCCATGATTGCCTCGAGCTCGTCTATGCCGACGATGCCAAGCTGTTCCTGCCGGTCGAAAACATCGAGCTTCTGTCGCGCTACGGCTCGGAAGGTACCGATGCGATCCTCGACAAGCTCGGCGGCGTTGCCTGGCAGGCGCGCAAGGCCAAGCTCAAGAAGCGGCTGCTCGATATGGCCGGCGGCCTGATCCGCATCGCTGCCGAACGCCATACGCGCCGCGCGCCGGTGCTGGCCGCGCAGGACGGCGTCTATGACGAGTTTGCCGCCCGCTTCCCCTATGACGAGACCGAAGACCAGCTGAACTCGATCGAGGCCGTGCGCGAAGACCTCGGCAGCGGCCGTCCGATGGACCGCCTGGTCTGCGGCGACGTCGGCTTCGGCAAGACCGAAGTGGCGTTGCGCGCAGCCTTCATTGCCGCCATGAACGGCGTGCAGGTGGCGGTCGTCGTGCCGACGACGCTGCTTGCCCGCCAGCATTTCAAGACATTTTCCGAACGCTTCCGCGGCCTGCCGATCCGCATCCAACAGGCATCCCGTCTCGTCGGCTCCAAGGAACTGGCGCTGACGAAGAAGGAAGTGGCCGATGGCAAGACCGATGTCGTCGTCGGCACCCACGCGCTCCTCGGCACGTCGGTCAACTTTGCCAATCTCGGCCTCTTGATCATCGACGAAGAGCAGCACTTCGGCGTCAAGCACAAGGAGCGGCTGAAGGAACTGAAGTCGGACGTCCACGTCTTGACGCTTTCGGCAACGCCGATCCCGCGCACGCTGCAACTGGCGCTGACGGGTGTCCGCGAACTGTCGCTGATCACCACGCCGCCGGTCGACCGCATGGCGGTGCGCACCTTCATCTCGCCTTTCGACGCGCTGGTGATCCGCGAAACGCTGATGCGCGAGCACTATCGCGGCGGCCAGAGCTTCTATGTCTGCCCGCGCTTGAGTGACCTGTCCGAAATCCATGATTTCCTGAAGTCGGACGTTCCGGAGCTGAAGGTGGCGGTTGCCCACGGCCAGATGCCGGCAACCGAGCTCGAAGACATCATGAACGCTTTTTATGACGGGCGTTACGATGTGCTTCTTTCGACGACGATCGTCGAATCCGGTCTCGACGTGCCGACGGCCAACACGCTGATCGTACACCGCGCCGATATGTTCGGTCTTGCCCAGCTCTACCAGCTTCGCGGCCGCGTCGGCCGCTCGAAGGTGCGCGCCTTCGCGCTGTTCACGCTGCCGGTCAACAAGACGCTGACGGGTATGGCAGAGCGCCGGCTGAAGGTGCTGCAATCGCTGGATACGCTTGGCGCCGGCTTCCAGCTGGCGAGCCACGACCTCGATATCCGCGGCGCCGGAAACCTGCTGGGCGAAGAACAGTCGGGCCATATCAAGGAAGTCGGCTTCGAGCTTTACCAGCAGATGCTCGAGGAAGCGGTCGCCGAACTCAAGGGCGAGGAAGAGATCCACGACACCGGCTGGTCGCCGCAGATTTCGGTCGGAACGCCGGTCATGATCCCGGAACACTACGTGCCGGACCTGCATCTGAGGCTCGGTCTCTATCGCCGCCTCGGCGAACTGACGGACCTCAAGGAGATCGACGGTTTCGGCGCCGAGATGATCGACCGCTTCGGCCCGCTGCCGATCGAGGTCCAGCACCTGTTGAAGATCGTCTACATCAAGTCGCTCTGCCGCACGGCAAATGTCGAGAAGCTCGATGCCGGCCCGAAGGGCGTCGTCGTGCAGTTCCGCAACAAGGAATTCCCGAACCCGGCGGCACTCGTCGGCTACATCGCTAAGCAGGGCACGCTTTCGAAGATCCGGCCCGACCAAAGCATCTTCTTCCAGCGCGAACTGCCAACACCGGAAAAGCGCCTGTCGGGTGCAGCAATGGTGATGACCCAGCTCGCCGGCCTGGCGAAGTAACAAAAAACCGTACTGCCGCGTGGTGCGGCAGTACGGTCAGGTCTGTCGAAGCAGATCTGTTTCGGCTCGCCGCGCGATCAGTTCGGCTTGCCGCTCGCCTTCATCTCGGCGATTTCACGTACCGCATTGGTCAAGACGTCGACCGATTGGGCGCCCATCACCGCATATTGTCCTTCGAGGATAAAGCAGGGGACACCGGTCACGCCCATTTCGCGGGCCATGCCGACCTCCTCCTTGACCGCGTCCTTGTCGGCATCGGAACCAAGCAGTGCTGCAATGACGGGGCGGTCGAGGCCGGCCTGCTCGGCAATATCGAGAAGCACGGCGTGGTCGCCGACATTTCGGCCTTCTTCGAAATTGGCCTTGAACAGCAGGCCGACGACGGCCGACTGCGCTTGCTCGCCGTTGGTTGCGGCCCAGCGGACAAGCCGATGAGCGTCAAGCGTGTTCGGGCTGATCTTCACCGCATCGAAATCGAAGGCGATGCCGTCGGCATTGCCGAGTTCGCGCAGCGTGTCGTGAGCGCGGTCGACGGCCGCCTGGCCGCCGAGCTTCTCGGCAAGATGCCGCTTGTGATCGATCCCCTCGGGCGGCAGGTCTGGATTGAGCTGGTAGGGGCGCCAGTTGACCGTGACAAGCACGTCCGGAACGTTGGCAATCGCCTGGTCGAGCCGAGCCTTGCCGAGATAGCACCAGGGACAAACGACGTCCGAGACGATATCGATGCTGACGGTTTGCATGGTGTGGGCGCCTTTCCTTTTTCCGGTATGACGGCGAGATAAGCCGGTTTGGCCCGGCTTTCAATGCGTTACCAAAAGGGAACCGACCCTCTATTGCGCGTCTTGATCCCACCAGGTCGGAAGCTGGTAGCCGTAGAGCGGCATCACGTCCGGCCGGCCTATATGCTTGCGCCGCGCCACCCACTGGGCGTCGAGGTGGTAGAGCGGCACCAGGTAGGAGTTGTTGACGAGCAACCGGTCATGCGCGCGCACGGCCGCCGTGAAATCTTCGCTCGTGCGGGCCTGCAGGATGTTGTTGACCATCCGATCGACGTCCTTGTCGGCGACGCCAGCGAAGTTGTCGCTGCCTTGTCGGTCGCGCGCCTGCGAGGTCCAGCGCCCGGCCTGCTCGATGCCGGGTGACAGCGTCGAGGGGAAGGATTTGATGATCACGTCGTAATCGAAGGACTGGCTGCGCTGCTGGTACTGCGAATCGTCGACGGTACGCACGGTCGCCTGGATGCCGAGAGGGGCGAGAAACCGCTGGTAGGCGAGCGCAATTTTTTCCTGGCCGGCATTCTGGCTCATGATCTCGAAGGCAAGCGGCTTGCCCTGCGGATCGACCATCTTGCCGTCCTTGATCTGATAGCCGGCCTCGCGCATCAATGAGACGGCGACACGCAGCACGTTACGGTCGCGGCCGGACGCGTCGGTCACCGGCAGGCGGTAGGTGCCGTCGAGGATCGCCGGGTTGATTCGATCGCGGGCGTCGCCGATCAGGCCGAGTTCTCGGTCGTCGGCCGGTGCGCCGAGAAAGCTCAGCGTCGAGTTCTGCCAGTAGCTCTGGGTGCGCGTATAGGCGCTGTCGAAGAGGTTCTTGTTGACCCACTCGAAGTCGAACACCAGCGCCAGACCTTGGCGGAGCTTCAGATTGTCGAACATCGGCCGGCGGGTATTGAAGACAATGCCAAGCATGCCCGACGGCGTCTTTGGCGTGAAGGTTTCCTTGACGACGTCGCCGGAGCGAACGGCCGGGAAATCGTAGCCGCGCGCCCATTTGGTGGCGCTGCCTTCGGGATAGATGTCGATCTCGCCCTTCTTGAAGGCTTCGAACAACGAGTTCTCCTGGAGGAAATACTCAACAGAGATCTCGTCGTAATTGTCTTGGCCGACCTTCGAGGGCAGGTCCTTCGCCCAATAGTCCGGGTTTCGCTTGTAGACGATGCGCTCGCCCGGCTTCACCTCGGCCACGCGATAGGGGCCGGAGCCGAGCGGCGGCTTCAGCGTCGTCTGGTCAAAGGTCGCGAGGTCGATGGCATGTTTCGGCAGCACTGGCGACAGGCCGAGCAGAAGCGGCAGCTCACGGTCGGCATCCTCGGTGAAGGTGAAACGCACGCTACGCTCGCCGACTTTCTCGAGTTTCGCCACCTTGGCCATGCGGTTGCTGAAGGGGACACGTCCCTTGTCGCGCAGCAGCTCGAAGCTGAAGATCACGTCCTCGGCGGTCACCGGCTGCCCGTCGGCCCAGCGGGCCTTCGGGTTGAGATTGAACTGGATGAAGGTCCGGTCGTCGTCCCACTCCACGGTTTCGGCGAGCAGGCCGTACATGGTGAAGGCTTCGTCGCGCGAGCGCTGCATCAGCGATTCGTAGACGAGGTTGCCGTATTCCGGATCCCACATGCCGCGCGCGGTCGTTCGCATGCTCTTCAGGATGAAGGGATTGAGGCTGTCGAAGCTGCCGACGACGCCGTAGGAGATCTTTCCACCCTTTTTTACGTCCGGATTGACGTAGGGAAAGTTCTTGAAATCGGCAGGCAGCGCCGGCTCTCCGTGCATGGCAATCGCATGGACAGGAGCGGCTGCCGCAGGAGCGCCGAATGAAGTGGTGGTCAGGATCAGCGCCAGACCGGAAAGAATTGCACGCAAGGTCACCTCCCGTGAGGGGTATCAACAGGCCGATTCCCCGAACGTTACCAATGCCGACGGATGAATCCAACCGATCCGCGGTCCAAATTCCGCCCAGTATGAAGTCAAAAAATGACAGGAAACACTGGATAATCGAAGCGAGCCAATGTAACAGGTGTTTCCGGAAACGGGGTCATGCATTTGCCTTATTTGGCCAACAGGACAACGGCGGCTGACGATACTCACCTGCGGAACAACTGTTCCGTTACCGGATTTCAGGAGACGGAATCACAATGATGTTCAAGTCGAATATTGCAAAACGTTCGGGCATGGCAGCGCTGGCGCTCACTGTAGCTGCTGCGGGCGTTCCGAGCGTTGCGTCTGCACAGCAGGCTGGCGGCAAGCCGCCGCAGGGCTGGTTCAAGGTTTGCACCAAGCAGGAAGACAACGATGTCTGCATCGTGCAGAACCTGCTGACCGCCAACAACGGCCAGCTCGTGACCGCTGTCGGCCTCATCACCGTTTCCGGCAAGGTCAACCGCAAGATCATGCAGGTTTCGGTACCGTCGGCGCGCCTCATCCCGACCGGCGTTCAGATGCAGATCGACGGCGGCAAGCCGGTCAAGCTCGACTACGCCATCTGCATGCCCGACAAGTGCGTTGCCGAAGCGCCGCTTTCCGACCAGCTGATCGCCAGCCTGAAGAAGGGCAATGAGGTCGTCTTCACCTCGGTCAACTTCCAGCGCGCTCCGAACCCGATCAAGATGGCCCTCACGGGCTTCACCGGTGTCTACGACGGCGAGCCGATCGAGCAGTCGCAGCTCGAAGAGCGCCAGCGCCTGCTGCAGGAAGAAATGCAGAAGAAGGCCGAGGACGCACGCAAGAAGCTTGAAGAAGCCCAGAAGGCTGCCAAGCAGAACTAAGCGGTCCTCCGCAAACGCATAAAGAAGCGCCCGGACCTCGCGGTCCGGGCGTTTTCATTTGTTCGAGAGCGAAGCGGCCTCAGTGGCGAAACGTCGCCTTGGGCCTGTAGTGACCGACGCCATCCTTGTCGAACAGGGCATCGACTTGCGCGTGGCGCATCGGCCGGTCGCTGTCGTCGAATTCCAGGTTCTGTTCGGAGACGTAGGCGACATACTCGCTGTCGTCGTTCTCAGCGAACAGGTGATAGAAGGGCTGATCCTTGCTTGGGCGGATCTCCTGTGGAATGGCGTTCCACCACTCCTCGGTGTTGGCGTATTCCGGGTCGACGTCGAAAATGACGCCGCGGAACGGGAAAACCCGATGGCGAACCACCTGTCCGATCTCGAATTTGGCGTTTCTCTGTTTCATGACGCAACACATCCTTTCAGGAGATTATCTGGGTTGGCGAACCCAAAACATCAATAGGGACTTCCCTTCTGCCCTCCGTTGATCGATCTCGCCACGCGTGTCCCGCGGACGCGCAAAAGTTGTTGGCAACATAATATCACACAATTCGACGGTTTCGTGCCGCTCCCTGCGCGGAAGCGCTTGCAATCCGTGCGCGCTAACAAAAAGGCCGGCAGCTCCTTTTAGGGAGCCGCCGGCCCAAAGCACGGCTTGGACCGGTGGTCGATGCCGCCGGTCGCACGGTCTTAGACCGAGTAGTACATGTCGTACTCGACCGGATGCGGGGTCATTTCGAAGCGCATGACTTCCTGCATCTTCAGTTCGATGAAGGAATCGATCTGGTCGTCGTCGAACACGCCGCCAGCCGTCAGGTACTTGCGGTCCTTGTCGAGGCTTTCCAGCGCTTCGCGCAGCGAGCCGCAGACGGTCGGGATCTTCTTCAGTTCCTTCGGCGGCAGGTCATAGAGGTCCTTGTCCATCGCCTTGCCCGGGTGCAGCTTGTTCTTGATGCCGTCGAGGCCGGCCATCAGCATGGCTGCGAAGGCGAGGTAGGGGTTGGCGGTCGGATCCGGGAAGCGGACTTCGACGCGCTTGGCCTTCGGGTTGGTGCCGAACGGAATGCGGCACGAAGCCGAGCGGTTGCGCGCCGAGTAGGCGAGCAGAACCGGAGCCTCATAGCCCGGGACGAGACGCTTGTAGGAGTTCGTCGACGGGTTGGTGAAGGCGTTCAGCGACTTGGCATGCTTGATGATGCCGCCGATGAAGTAGAGGCAGCTTTCCGACAGGCCGGCATATTCGTCGCCGGCGAAGGTCGGCTTGCCGTCCTTCCAGATCGACAGGTGCACGTGCATGCCCGATCCGTTGTCGCCGAAGATCGGCTTCGGCATGAAGGTTGCCGTCTTGCCATAGGCATTGGCGACCTGGTGCACGACGTACTTGTAGATCTGCATCTTGTCGGCGTTGCGAACCAGCGCGTCGAACTTGACGCCGAGCTCGTGCTGGGCGGCCGCCACTTCGTGGTGGTGCTTTTCAACCGTCACGCCCATCTCGGACAGGACCGTCAGCATTTCGGAGCGCATGTCCTGGCAGCTGTCGATCGGTGGAACCGGAAAATAGCCGCCCTTGACGCGCGGACGGTGGCCGAGGTTGCCGGTCTCATAGTCGGTGTCGTCGTTCGACGGCAGTTCCGAGGAGTCGAGTTTGAAGCCGGTGTTGTACGGGTCGGCCTTGTACTTGACGTCGTCGAAGACGAAGAATTCGGCTTCCGGGCCAACGAAGACGGTGTCGCCGATGCCGGATGCCTTCAGGTAGGCTTCAGCCTTCTTGGCCGTGCCGCGCGGGTCGCGGTTGTAGGATTCGCCCGAAACCGGATCGAGAATGTCGCAGATGATGACCATCGTCGACTGCGCGAAGAACGGGTCCATATGCGCTGTTTCCGGATCGGGCATCAGCACCATGTCGGACTCGTTGATGGCCTTCCAGCCGCCAATCGAGGAGCCGTCGAACATGACGCCATCGGCGAACATGTCTTCGTCGACGCAGACCACATCCATCGTTACGTGCTGCAGCTTGCCCTTGGGATCGGTAAAGCGCAGGTCGACGAACTTGACGTCGTTGTCCTTGATTTGCTTCAGAATATCGCTTGCAGTCGTCATTTGCCGTTATTCCCTGTGTGAGATGACGAGGATTTGAAAAGAACCGGGCCGAACGGCCCGTGATGTCAGATGGCGTCGAGGCCGGTTTCGCCCGTGCGAATTCGGATGACTTCTTCCACATTGGAAACGAAAATCTTTCCGTCACCAATGCGGCCGGTTTGCGCGGCGTTGCGGATCGCCTCGATGACGGCCTCCGCGTTTTCATCCGCCAGCACCACTTCGACCTTTACCTTCGGCAGGAAGTCCACCACGTATTCGGCGCCGCGATACAGCTCCGTGTGGCCCTTCTGCCGCCCGAAGCCCTTGGCTTCCGTGACGGTGATACCCTGCAGGCCGACTTCCTGAAGGGCTTCCTTCACTTCGTCGAGCTTGAAGGGCTTAATGATCGCTTCGATCTTTTTCATGAGAAAATGTCTCTCCGCTTCTCCCTTGATAGCAGGATCATGCCCGCTCGCCCTGAATATGCACGTTGCATGCCAGTTTTTCTGCGAAAATCTGTCAGAACGACAAAAAATCTGCTGTCGGCGCGCCGATTGCGGGATTTCCATACCTTCGGCGGGCCCGATCTGCCTATTTTTTATGATTTCCGATCGAAAGATGCCCGCTTCTTGCAGAGCCCCCACGTCATGGCAGAGGCGAAGCTTGTTATTTGAGCAATAATTATATGCAAATGCCTTATTGTAAGGCAACCATGGCGTTGGGGCTGAGGCCTTGCTTCACGCGCGCGGGCATGGATAAGTCTGGCGCATGCGCTCCGACCTTCAGCACCTGTTGATCACGCCCGCCGAAATGACGGCAATCGACCGGGCGGCAGCCCAATCCCGCATCGATAGCTTTACGCTGATGCGCAACGCCGGACTGGCGGTGACGGCGGCGGCCCTGCGATATTTTCCGGATGCCCGCCGCTTCGTCGTGCTCTGCGGTCCAGGCAACAATGGCGGCGACGGGTACATCGCAGCCCGCGGCCTTGCCGAAAGCGGGGCGGATGTCGCCGTGTTCGTCCTCGGCGATCCCGCCAGGCTTCAAGGCGATGCAGCGCGGGCCTGGTCCGACTGGAGTGGTCCTGCTGCGCCAATCTCTGCATTCGAACCACAGGCTGGCGATGTCGTCATCGATGCGCTCTTTGGGGCGGGCTTGTCACGCGACCTCCCTGACGACGTCGCTCACCTTATAGAACGGGTCAATGCCAGCGGCGTTCCGGTCGTTGCCATCGATCTGCCGAGCGGCATCGACGGCCGGACGGGCGAGATCCGGGGCGCCGCCTTTGCCGCTCGCCACACCGTCACGTTCATGGCGCCAAAGCCCGGTCATTGGCTTCTGCCCGGGCGATCCCTCTGCGGCACACTCAAGGTGTTCGATATCGGCATTCCCGCGCGCATTGTGCGTGCCGGCGCAGGTTCGCTGCGCCTCAACGCGCCGTTCCTCTGGGCGGGCTGGGGAGGTGACCTGGCGGCCTCGACGCACAAGTTCAAGCGCGGGCATCTGGTCGTTTTCTCAGGCGACCGCCAGGCAACGGGCGCGGCGCGACTTTCGGCGGCAGCGGGCCTTGCGGCTGGCGCTGGCCTGGTTACCGTCGCCACCGGCAAGGCCGCGCTCGGCATCAATGCGTCTCATCTGACGGCGGTGATGGTGAAGGAGGTAGACGGCAAGCGAGAGCTTACCAAATGGCTGCAGGACCAACGCCTGGGCAGCTTCGTCCTTGGGCCGGGCTTCGGCATCGGCAAGAAGGCGAGGGACTTTGCGCTTGCACTCTGCGATCGCTCTCTGGTGCTCGACGCCGATGGCATCACCTCGTTCCAGGCAAGGCCCGGCCAACTTTTCGCGGCACTGGCGAAAGGCAGGGGCCAGGTGGTCATGACGCCGCATGATGGCGAGTTCGCTCGCCTCTTTCCGGAGATTGCCGGAGACCATGGGCTTTCGAAGATCGAGAAGGCGCAGGCCGCGGCGCGGACGAGCCATGCCGTGATCGTCTACAAGGGCGCCGACACCGTCGTTGCCGCCCCGGACGGGCGGGCGGTCGTCAACAACAATGCGCCGCCGTGGCTGGCAACCGCCGGATCGGGGGACGTACTTGCCGGCATCGTCGGCGCACATCTGGCGAAAGGAATGCCGGCCTTCGAATCGGCGACCGCAGCGGTCTGGCGCCATGGCGCAGCCGGGGCCAAGGCAGGGCCTGGCTTGACCGCTGAAACGCTGATCGGCGCGATACCGCCGATCAGTTGATCGTGAGCGCACAGGCGACAAACCACCTCTTGAGAGGCGACGTTCGCGGTGTCCGCCCAGATGCGCTATCAGCCGCGCGTGCCCTTGGCGATCGGCTCCTGGTAGGTGAAGCCCAAGTCCCAGGGGAAATAGATCCAGGTGTCCTGGCTGACTTCGGTCACGAAGGTGTCGACGAGCGGCCGGCCCTTCGGCTTTGCGTAGACGGCAGCGAAATGCGCCTTC
Organism: Ensifer sp. PDNC004; assembly: GCF_016919405.1. Taxonomy (NCBI): domain Bacteria; kingdom Pseudomonadati; phylum Pseudomonadota; class Alphaproteobacteria; order Hyphomicrobiales; family Rhizobiaceae; genus Ensifer; species Ensifer sp. PDNC004. The sequence continues at coordinate 1,104,832 of NZ_CP070353.1, read as the reverse complement.
GGCAGCATTGCCCGTACTTCGGCCGCGGTCTTGCCGGTGTCCGTCAGGTCGTCGACGATCAGCACGCCTTCACCGCCGTCCTTGGTGATTTCAGGCGTGATGCCCTTCAGCACTTTCATCTGCCCCTGCGTGTCGTAGTCATGGTAGGAGGCGACGCAGACGGTTTCGATCATCCGGATATTGAGTTCGCGCGAAATGATCGCAGCCGGAACCAGGCCGCCACGGGTGATGCAAACCATGGCACGCCATTCCTGGCCGTTGTCGGCCAGCCGCCAGGCAAGCGCCCGGGCATCGCGGTGGAACTGGTCCCAGGAAACGGGAAAGGCTTTATCGGGCAGCGACATGGGTGGGCTCCGGCTTGTCTGAACGAGGGTAAGGCGAAGCGTCCGGCAGATCGGGCAGGCGGGAACGCGTCATCCTGATTTGCCGACATGCAATAACGGCATTGAGGCCTTGAGTGCAAGGGCTTCGCGCTATCCCTTTGCCCGCGCGTCGGCGATTGCCTGGATCATCGCCTGGACATCAGCCTCCGCTGCAGCAAGCGCTTCCGGATCGCGGGCCCGCACGACGATATCCGTCGAGAAGGTCTTGCCGTCAAATTTCGGGTAGGAGCCGATGCTCGTCTCCGGATGGTTCTTCTGCACTTCGGTCAGCGGGCTGCCGATATCTCCCTCGCCGAAGGGCGAGCGTACGGTGCGGGAGAGGAGGGGTGAGCCGACATTCAGACCGGGCAGCAGCGCGTCGAGCATGGCCTGGAAGACCTGCGGAACGCCGGCCATGACATGCACGTTGCCGATGGCGAAGCCCGGCGCTGTCGATACCGGGTTCGGGATATGGCGTGCACCGAGTGGCATGCGCGCCATGCGCTTGCGCGCGTCGGTAAACTCCATGTTGCGGCGTTCGTACATGGCGCCGAGCAGCGCCATCGCCTCCGGCTCGTAGACGCATTCGACGCCGAAGGCGCGCGACACCGCGTCGGCGGTGATGTCGTCATGAGTCGGGCCGATGCCGCCGGAGGTAAAGACGTAATCGTAGCGGCTGCGCACCGCATTGATCGCCTCGACGATCGCCACTTCGTCGTCGGCGACGATCCGCACTTCCTTGAGGTCGATGCCGACCATCGTCATCATGTCGGCGAGGTGGCCGATGTTCTTGTCCTTGGTTCGCCCCGACAAAAGTTCGTCGCCGATGGCGACCATGGCGGCAGTGACGACTTTTATGGTGCTCATCGGGTGATCCTGTTTGTTAGTCAGTCATTTAACAGTGAATTATTATTGTTCACATTGCGAGAACAGTCTGTTTCCCGGACGGCTCCTGGCATGCGGCTGCATTTTGATAAATCTTCCGCGCAGCAGTGATCAAGTGGGATCGCTTGTATCCAAAGGAGCAATTATGGCCAAGGTTCTCGTTCTCTATTATTCGGCATACGGACATATCGAAACCATGGCTTACGCCGTGGCCGAAGGTGCGAAGTCTGCGGGGGCCGAAGTCGACGTCAAGCGCGTTCCGGAACTGGTGCCGGCCGAGGTCGCCAAGGCCTCTCACTTCAAGCTCGACCAGGCCGCGCCGGTCGCCCATGTCGAAGAGCTTGCCCAATACGACGCGATCATCTTCGGCGCCGGCACGCGCTTTGGCACCGTGGCCTCGCAGATGCGCAACTTCATTGATCAGACCGGCAGCCTGTGGGCCTCTGGCAAGCTGGTCGGCAAGGTCGGTTCGGTCTTCACGTCCTCGGCCACCCAGCATGGCGGTCAGGAATCCACCATCCTCGGCTTCATCCCGACGCTGATGCACCACGGCATGGTTGTCGCTGGTCTTCCCTATGCCTTCCAGGGTCAGATGGGCCTCGACGAGATCAAGGGCGGCTCGCCCTATGGCGCCTCGACGATCACCGATGCGGACGGCTCGCGCCAGCCGTCCGAGGTCGAGCTCCAGGCTGCCCGCTTCCAGGGCGCGCACGTCGCCAAGATCGCCGCCAAGCTTTCGGCCTGATCATCTCGACGCAATAGTTTCAAGAGTTTAGGCGGCGCCGCAAGGGGCCGCCTTTTCGTTTGACGGCTAGCCTTTCCGGGTGATTCGCGAATGTGGCAATTCGTACCACACTTGTGCTAATATCCGCGGCGTTCGGCATTGAGTATGCCTTTGACGAGGAGGAATGCGGGGCTGTGCGGCAACGGCCCGCCGAAGACGGGAACGTCTTTCGGATTATTGGGAGGGAAGCATGGCGCGGATTACTTACACCATCGTTCCTCATGACGGCGGATGGGCCTACAAGGCCGCCGACGCCTATTCGGAACCCTTTCCCAGCCGCGAAACGGCGCTTGCCGCCGCCAAGGCCGCCGCCGCCGAACAGCAGGTCGGCGGCGACGACGAGGAGATCAGCTTCCAGGACGAAGAGGGCCACTGGCACTTCGAACACACGGATGGCGGCGATCGTCCTGAAGCAACCGTCGAAGACGGCTGAAACGGTCAAGGCGACCGGCTCATTGCGAACACATAGCGTTTAGTATTGCGTGCACACCATCTCTCCCACGGAGGATATTCGATGCACTACAGCGTTCAGATCTTCACCTGGACCCCGCGGCAGGGTGTCCACCAGGTCGGATCGGCAATCGAGGTGGACGCCCCCAATTCGAAGGCGGCAGCGGTCTCGCTTCTCGGCCTCAGGCTGGAAAACCAGGGATGCGCAACGAAACTCGCCGTCCGCGTCTGGCACGACGACGCCTACCAGGCGGAATGCGATTGTTACTACTACAACAACTGAGCGGTCGCTCTTTGCCGCGTAAGCCTGTCACTGCAGAGTGACAGTCTGACGTGCGCTACCTATTGATCCTGAAATCCGTTTGTCTGGTGCGGGCGACGGGGGTCGAACCCGTACAGCCAAGGCCGAGGGATTTTAAGTCCCTTGCGTCTACCAGTTTCGCCACGCCCGCATGCAGCCTAGATCAAACACTTAGGCCAAACAGTCAAGGGTGATCGGGGTGGACAATGCGCTTAGGCGCGTTCTCTCGTCTTCATGAAGCGAAAGACGGCCGCGGCAATCAGTGCCCCAAGGCCGTAGACGATAAACGCGTCGACAAACGGCCAGCCCGAATTGAACGAGTAGATGGCGGTGCGGCAAACAACAGAACCGCCAAACCCGCGAGGCGCGAGGAAAAGACGCTCAAAGCCGAAACCTTCCGCAGCAGCCATCCAATGAGCATGCCCACCAGCACCATCGAAATCGCTGCACCAACCAATTGCGCGAACGGTCTTCCCCTAAACTGAAAACAATGCGTGAAAATATGATGATTCGCGTGCGGTAGCTAAATGTTTCCGCCTGTGGTTGTTGATCGCTCGGGCACTTGTTACCGGCTCTTAAGGGGTCAATCGTTCCAGGATCATGCTCAACCCGCCGAGATGCTCGATCTCGCGAAACCTCGGATGCGTCTCCGGCTTGTCGTGATGCTCGAAAGACCAGGTGAGCGCGTGTGGGACATAGACACCCCAGCTTCCCGCACCGAGTGCAGGCACGATATCCGACTTCAGCGAATTGCCGACCATCATGCTTTTCAGCGCCCCGTCGCCGTGACGTTTGAAGATGCGCTCGTAGGTGGCGACGGTCTTGTCGCTGACGATCTCGATGGCGTCGAAATAGTCGCCAAGGCCGGAGGCGGCGAGCTTGCGCTCCTGGTCGAAGAGATCGCCCTTTGTGATCATGACAAGGCGAAAGTGACCGTGAAGTGCTTCGAGCGTTTCCTTGACATGCGGCAGCGGCTCAACCGGGTGCACGAGCATGTCGCGCCCGGCGGCGAGGATCTCGGCGATGACCGAGGAGGGCACCTTGCCATCGGTGACGTCGACGGCGGTTTCGACCATGGAGAGCACGAAGCCCTTGATGCCGAAGCCGTAGAGGCCGAGGTTGCGCTTCTCCGCCGCAAGCAGCCGCTCCGACAGGTGTTCGGTGTCCGTGTGGGCGCTCAGAAGCTCGGCGAAGCGCGCTTCCGTCAGCCGGAAGAACTGCTCGTTCTGCCAGAGTGTATCGTCGGCATCGAAGCCGACGGTCGTTACTGCGTGGGGCATGGTATTACGGTCCGGCAATCTTGAACGGTTGGTCGACGCTGGCGGTTTTGCCGCTGTTGACGTCATTGAAGTGGAAGCGCAGCACATAGTCGCCGGCGGGAGCACCGGAGACGTCGATGGTCAGCGTCGAATAGATTTCCTGGTTTCTGAGGTGGCCGGTGAAGGTGAAATCACCGAACGCCTTCTGGCCCGCGAGCACGTCGCCCTTCGGGTTGAGAATATCGAAGTCGACGGTGAAGTGGCTTTCGAGTTGGCCCTTCGTTGCCGAATCCTTCCAGGTGAGGCCAATCGGCTCGATATAGGAGATCAGCGACTCCCCCTCCTTGAAGACCGCGCCCTCGCGCGGGTCGTACATGGCGTAGCCGGTCGGCGCCTTGGTCACGAAAACCGCCTTGCCGATCGCCAGCGGCAGCGTTTGCGAGAAGTCGCTCATCGCCTGGCGGAGCAGCTCATGGGCCTTCGCCGCGTCGCCGGATGCCGCGAGCTTTTCGGCCTGCACCGCCGCGTCGGCAAGCGGGCCGGCATGGGCGACGAGCCCCGCCGAAAGCGCCATGGCGGTGGTCAGCACCGCCAGACGACGTATATGTTTCACCATGACGTTCCCCCATCGCCGGTTTCGACCGACATTCGGCATCTGCTGCACCGAGTCAAGACGATAGGGCCGCGAGGCGAATGGTCAATGCTTCCAGAAGACCGGCGTCAGGATTACCAACACGGTCAGCACTTCGAGACGACCGAGTAGCATCATCAGCGACAGCAGGTAGAGCTCGGGATCGCCGAGCGTCGAGAAGTTGCCGGCCGGGCCGATGATAGGACCAAGGCCCGGGCCGACATTGGAGAGGCAGGTAATGACCGCCGAGGTCGCCGTGACCAGATCGTAGCCGAGGGCGCCCATGGCGAGACTGCCGAGTACCCAGAGCAGGATATAGGTGATGAAGAACAGGAAGATGGCGCGCTGCGTGTCGGCATCGACCGTGTTCTTGCCATAGCGCACCGCATAGATCGCATTCGGATAGACGAGTTTGTTCAGGCCCGACCGGATCGCGTTGAAGAGCACGATGAAGCGATAGGCCTTGATGCCGCCGGCGGTCGAGCCGGAACACCCGCCCATGAAGGTGGCGATGAAGGCGGCGATGATCACGAAGGGCCCCCAGAGGGTGTAGTCTTGGCTGGCATAGCCGCTCGTCGAGAGGATCGAGGTGATGTTGAAGAAGGAGTGCGCCAGCGCCAGATGGAATTCGACGCCATTGGCGAGCCGGTGGTAGATGGCGACGGCAATCGAGAAGGCTGAGAGATAACCGAGAAATACGATGATCTGCGGGTCGCGCAGGGCATCGAGCCTGCCGCGGGCGACGAGCACGATCAGGATCGAGAAGGGCAGGCTGCAAAGCGCCATGAAGAAGGTGGCGGTCCAGAGCAGCGGAATGCTGCCGAAATAGGCGAAGGATGCGTCATGGGTGGAAAAGCCTCCCGTCGCCACCGTCGACATCGCATGGTTGATCGCATCGAAGCGGTTCATGCCGGTCAGGAAATAGCCGATCGCGCAGAGAAGGGTGATGACCACATAGACCGCCAGGAAGGCGCGGCTGAAGCTTGCGAGGCGAGCAAAGGGTTTGTCGCTGGTGTCGGAGGACTCCATCTTGAAGAACGACATACCGCCGACCCTGAGATAGGGGATGATGAACAGGCCAAGCACGACGATGCCGATGCCGCCGAGCCAGCACAAAAGCGAACGCCAGAGCAGGAGCCCCGGCGGTGCATCGTCGAGACCGACGATCACGGTCGCGCCGGTCGTGGTGATGGCAGAGACGGATTCGAACAGCGCCTGGGCAAAGTCGAGCTTCATGGACGACAGCCAGAGCGGGATCGCGCCGACCACCGAAAAAACGGCCCAGAGCATGTTGACGAGAACAAAGCCGAACTTTTTGGAGAAAGGCGGCGGGCCCATGCGCGTGGCCATGAAGGTCGCAAGCGAGAGGCCGCCGACCATGAAGGAGGACGCGGCAAAAATGCGCCAATCCGGATGGCCGTAATAAAGGTCGACCATCGCCGGCACCAGCATGGCGCAGGCAAGGTATATGCCGAGGATCGCCGAAATGTGCACGGCATGCCGGATCAGGGTTGCGTTCAAGCGTTCATTTCCCGGAAGAACAGTGTGGGCGTGCCGGTGGATTGGGCGGTGCGCCATTTTCAACGTCGGCCCGATTCGAGTCAAAGCCATGGCTTCGGGCGTTGCGATGTGCAATAGCGACCGCCAGCGACCAACTCAACGGAAGACCGCACGTGATGAAGCAGGATGTCGAAACCGCAACCGAAGCCTTGCGGGAGATCTTCCCGCCGACGCCGCTGCAGCTCAACGAGCACCTGAGCGCGCGCTACGGCGCCAACATCTATCTGAAGCGCGAGGATCTTTCGCCGGTTCGCTCCTACAAGATCAGGGGCGCCTTCAACTTCTTCCGCAAGGCGATCGGTGCCGGCGCCTCGGGGAAGACTTTCGTCTGCGCCTCGGCCGGCAACCATGCCCAGGGCTTCGCCTTCGTCTGCCGCCATTTCGGCGTTCCGGGTGTCGTGTTCATGCCGGTGACGACGCCGCAGCAGAAGATCGACAAGACCAGGATGTTCGGCGGTGAATTCATCACCATCAAGCTGGTCGGCGATATCTTCGACCAATGCTACAAGGCTGCCCGCGACCACGTGGAAGCGATCGGCGGCGTCATGGTGCCGCCTTTCGATCACGCCGACATCATCGAGGGGCAGGCAAGCGTCGCGGCGGAAATTGCCTGGCAACTGCCGGAAGGTGTCATTCCTGATCTCGTCGTGCTGCCGGTCGGCGGTGGCGGCCTTGCCGCCGGCGTCACCGGCTACCTCAAGGACAAGGTCGCGGCCGATCATTTCATCTTCTGCGAGCCGTCGGGCGCTCCGAGCCTGCGGGAAAGCCTGGAAACCGGCAGCGTCGTGACCCTCGACCAGGTCGACAACTTCGTCGACGGTGCCGCCGTCGGGCGGATCGGGGATCTGAACTTTGCAGCGTTGCGGCGCTTCTCGCCGGACCAGGTTATGCTGCTCGCTGAAAATGCCATCTGCCGGACGATCGTCGACATGCTGAATGTCGAAGGCGTCGTGCTAGAGCCGGCTGGGGCCCTTTCGATCTCGGCGCTCGAAGCGCTAGGCCCCGAGGTGCTTGCGGGCAAGACGGTGGTGGCGGTCGTTTCCGGTGGCAACTTCGATTTCGAGCGTCTGCCCGACGTCAAGGAGCGGGCGATGCGCCATGCCGGCCTCAAGAAATACTTCATCCTGCGCATGGCGCAGCGGCCGGGCGCGCTTCGCGATTTCCTCAACCTGCTTGGCGACGAAGACGACATCTCGCGCTTCGAGTATCTGAAGAAGTCAGCCCGCAATTTCGGTTCCATCCTGATTGGCATCGAAACGAAACATGCGGAGAACTTCCCGGTGCTGAAGGCTCGCTTCGACGCTGCCGGGCTGCGCTACCAGGACATTACCGAGAACGAGATCCTCTCGAACCTTATCATCTGATCGGCGTGAGGGCGTCGCGGTCGAATATCGGCACTTAAGCTTTGACAGTGTCGGCCGCGGCGTCTAAGTCTTGGGCATGGCATCGTTTTTCTCGAAATTGTTCGGCCGTTCCGGCAACTCTGAAGACCAGACGCAGGCAGCACCGGGGAAATCCGAGGCCTATGCGGATTGCACCATCCGCGCGACGCCGATGCGCGAGGGCTCCCAGTTTCGTCTGGCGGGCAACATCGAGAAAGTCTCGGCCGAAGGCGGCGCCAAGGTCCGTAGCTTCATCCGCGCCGATCTCTTCACGTCCGAGCAGGACGCGATCGACGCGGCACTGCGCAAGGGGCGCCAGATCATCGACCAGACCGGCCCGTCGCTGTTTTCCGACGATGCCCCGTCGCGCCAGGTCTGAGCCGCGTGCGTCTCTTCAAGATAGTCTAAAATAAACAGAAGCTTGCCTGTGTGAGTTCATGTTCGCGGCAAGAGCGTCGCGGATTTGAGCCGGCGGTTTAGCCTGCTGGATCGGCCAGGTGCCAAGTGTGTGGGCCACCGCAAGCGGCAGCCCGCTGATCGGTTCGTGGCTCAGAGCTTGATGCGGAAACGCGCAAAACCCTCGGCAGCGTCACCGGCGTCCTCGATCGTCACGCCCTTCACCTGCGCCAGGAACTGCCGCGCCTTCGGTCCGCTGTCGAATGTCACGCTGGTGCCTGCGAGCGGGACGAAGGTCCAGTTGGCGTCGGCCGACGGGTTGATCGTGCCCTGGTCGATGATGTAGCGCACCACCACATCGCGGTTGGTGTCGGGGGCCACGAAGACCACCTTGTCCGCGCCGATGTCGGGGAAGTTGCCGCCGCCGCCGGCGCGGTAGTTGTTGGTGGCCACGACGAATTTCTGGGCCGGATCAATCGCTTGTCCGTTGAACTGCAGGTTCTTGATGCGGTTCGAGGCGGCGTTGATCGTGTTGCCGTCCTTGTCGAACTTCGGCGGTACGGAAAGGTCGATCTGATAGGTGACCCCGTCGATGACGTCGAAATTGTAGGACGGGAAGCCGCCGTTGATTAGCGGCGCGTCGGAAGCGCCCGGCTTGACCTCGTTGAAGATGCCGGCCGACATTTCCAGCCAGTTGCGTACCTGCTCGCCGGTAATGACCACGGCCTGCACCGTGTTCGGATAGAGGTAGAGATCCGCGACGTTCTTGATGGCGATGTCGCCGGCCGGAACGTCGGTGTAGTAGTCGGCGCCGCCGCGACCCCCGGCCTTGAAGGGGGCAGCCGCCGAAAGGACCGGCAGGTCGCGGTGTTCGGTCTCCTTCAGCATCTCCTTGATGTACCAGGTCTGCGCCTGGCTAACGATCTGCACCGACGGATCGTCGGCAACCAGGGCAAAGTAGGAATAGAGCGGCGCACTGGTCCTGCCGACGGGCGTGCGCACATATGCAAGCGTCGCCTCGTGGTCCTTCTGGGCGGCCGCCAGGACCTCCGGCTTGTCGGCGACCTCGGCGATGACCTTCTTGTCCTCGCGGCGATAGATCGGGCGTGCCTCGCTCGTCGAACTGACGACGCGCCATTTGCCGCCGTCGCGCTCGATCAACAGGTCGATCAGGCCGAGATGCGAGCCCCAGAATCCGCCCATGACGCCGGGCTTGCCGGAGATCAGTCCCTTCTCGTTGTCGACGCCGGCAATCTCCTTGAACTTCGGTCCGGGGAAATCCAGGTGGCTGTGGCCGGTGACGATCGCATCGATGCCTTCGATTGCGGCCAGCGGCACGGAGGCGTTCTCGAGGTTCTCCGCATAGGCCTGCTGGCCGATACCGGAGTGCGAGAGCGCCACGACGATGTCGGCGCCTTCTTCGCGCATCTGCGGCACCCAGGCTTCGGCCGCCTTGACGATGTCGCGGGCGTTGGCCTTGCCTTCCAGGTGCTTGGCGTCCCAGGTCATGATCTGCGGCGGTACGAAGCCGATGAGGCCGACGCGGACCGAATGCTCCTGGCCGGAACCGTCCTTCACCTTGCGGTCGAGAATGACATAGGGCTTCAGGAAGAGTTCGTCCTGGCGCGCATTGGCGGCAAGCGATCCTTTCGTCAGGTTGGCGCAGACCACGGGGAAATTGGCCCCGTTCAGCACCTTGAACATGAAGTCCAGACCATAGTTGAATTCGTGGTTGCCGAGCGTGCCGCAGTCATAGCCGAGCACGTTCATGGCGGCGACGATCGGGTGGATGTCGCCATCCTTCATGCCGCGCTGATAGGCGATGTAGTCGCCCATCGGATTGCCCTGCAGGAAGTCGCCGTTATCCACGAGGATGGAGTTCGTCGCTTCGGCGCGGATGGCGTCGATGATCGAAGCGGTGCGCGCAAGGCCGACCGTGTCGTTAGGTTTGTCGCCGTAGTAGTCGTAGGGGAACACGTGGACGTGCAAGTCCGTCGATTCCATGATCCTGAGATGCGCCTGATTCGCGGCGGCGCGCGCCGAGAATGGATGCAGCATGACGAGTGCCGACGAGGCCGCGGCCCCCGCGAGAAGCGAGCGGCGCGTGAGGTGAAGCGGGGAAGTCATCGATGTCATGCGGTCCTCCATTTATCAAGAATGCGGGTCTTCATGGAAAAGGAATACAATCGGGAGTTTTGTTCGCTGGTCAGCGAACGACGGTGGGTTGGCGCCGACTATGCCGGAAAGCCGCCGTTTCCGAAAGCGGCAGATTTTCGCACTGAAAAGGTCGAGCAACAGCGGACACCTGGTAAAGTTTTCTTCAAGTTTCCTGGTTAACGGTGCTCCACGAAACGGAACTTTCTCAAGCACATGCCAAACGCCAACCTTCTTCTCTTCGTCGGCGAGGCGCTGGTCTACGTGACGGCGATGATCGGGCTGTTGCACCTTCGCGCCCGACTGGGGCTCGGGGTATTTGTCGCCGCCCTTGGCGTCATGCACTTCATCGAAACCTATCTCGCTGCGGTCTTCTATGTGCAACTGCCGTTCGGCGTGATCTCGCCGGGATCGGCCGTGTTGTTTTCCGGCAAGTTGATGATGATCCTCCTCCTCTATGTGAAGGAGGACGCAGCAACGGTGCGCCAACCGATCTATGGCCTGCTCGCCGGCAATTTCCTCACTGTGGCGCTCAGCCTTCTGCTGCGGCAGCACGATACGGTATCGATCGTCGCAGAGCGCTCCGCCGACCTCGCCTTCATCGACGAGATGGGATGGCTGATGGTCTGGGGCACGACGATCCTCTACTTCGATGCGCTGATGATCATCCTGCTCTACGAGCGCCTCGGTCGGTGGTTGCGTCACTTCGTGACCGTCCGTTTCCTCATCTGCGGTGTCGTGGTGCTCACATTCGACCAGGCCGCCTTCTATGCGGCGCTGCGCTGGTGGAACGACGCGCCGGCGGAGGTCTTCTGGGGCGGCTGGATGGCGAAAATGCTGGCGGCACCCTTCTATGCCATTGCCGTCGGCCTTTATCTCAACCTCTCGCGCCACCCGTCGCTTGCCATGTCGGACCGGCCGCTCGGCGACATCTTCAACACGCTGACCTTCCGCGAGCGCTACGAAGATCTGTTGTCGCGCTCCGGGCAGGACACGCTGACGGGATCGCTCGACCGCAGCCGATTCGAGGTCGAAGCACCGGAAATGCTGCGCGCGGCGACCGTCGCGAACGCTGCCGTCACCCTGATGATCATTGACGTCGATCACTTCAAGGGCGTCAACGATCGCTTCGGGCATCTCCAGGGCGACCGCGTGCTGCAACAGCTGGTCGAAACGGTGAAATCGAAGATTCGCCCCGTCGACCGCCTGTTCCGCTACGGTGGCGAGGAGTTCGTCATCCTTTGTCCGGAGATGGACCAGGCGGACGGGCTGCGGCGCGCCGATGAGATTCGGATCGCGATATCGAGCCAGTTGTCGACGCCGGATGGGCGCCCGGTGACGGCGAGCATCGGGCTCTCTTCGACGCCGGCCGATGGGGGCTCGGTCGAGGATCTGCTGGCGCAGGCCGACCTGAGACTTTACGCCGCCAAGGGACGCGGCCGCAATTGCGTTGTTGGCCGATAGGTCTCTCGCTGGCCTTCAGATGCCGACATTCGGCCGGTCGATGATTTCGCGAAGCGAAAAGCTCGAGTTGATCTTCACCACGTGGGGCAGGGCCGAAAGCCAGTCGCGGTGAATGCGCTCGTAGTCCTGCAGATCCTTGGCCGCCACCCGCAGGATATAGTCGTATTCCCCCGACATCAGGTAGCAGACGAGCACGTTCGGACAGAGCTTTACCGCCGCCTCGAATTCGGCGAGCGTCTTGGCGAACTGCCCCGAGAGCGAAATGTGCACGATGACCATGATCTGGTAATCGAGCGCCTTGTGGGCGATCCGGGCATGGTATCCGGCGATCGTTCCCGACTTTTCCAGGATGTCGACCCGGCGCGAGCAGGCCGACGGCGAGAGCCCGACTTTCGCCGCGAGGTCGGCATTCGAGATCCGACCGTTCTGCTGAAGAATGCGCAGAATCGCATGATCTATGGCATCAAGTTCGCTCATTGGTGATTTCCCTCGATATTGCTCCAAATGGCGCAATATTCTTCGAAATCAATGCGCGTTGGCTTTCGTCTTTGCAAGGACATTCGATTGTCAGCGTGTTTTGCTGATTGCCTCGTCAAAAGCGGCGCAAAGCCCATTACAGGAGAGGAACGCAAGGATGCGTGTCGGTTGCCCGAAGGAAATCAAAAACCATGAATATCGTGTCGGCCTGACGCCCGGCTCGGTGCGTGAATATGTTGCCCATGGCCACGAGGTAATCGTGGAAACCAAGGCCGGGGCAGGGATCGGCGCGGACGACGATGCGTACCGTGCCGCTGGCGCGAAAATCGTCGCGACGGCAAAGGACGTGTTCGAAAAATCGGACATGATCGTCAAGGTCAAGGAGCCGCAGCCCTCCGAATGGGCGCAGCTGCGCGAAGGCCAAATTCTCTATACCTATCTGCATCTTGCGCCCGATCCGGAACAGACCAAGGGCCTGCTCAATTCCGGCGTCACGGCGATCGCCTACGAGACCGTCACCGACGATCGCGGCGGCCTTCCGCTGCTTGCGCCGATGTCGGAAGTTGCCGGGCGCTTGGCGATCCAGGCCGGTGCTACCTCGCTGCAAAAGGCCAATGGTGGCCGCGGCATCCTGCTCGGTGGCGTGCCGGGCGTCCTGCCGGCCAAGGTGACCGTCATCGGCGGCGGTGTCGTCGGCCTGCATGCCGCCCGCATGGCGGCGGGTCTTGGCGCTGACGTCAGCATCATCGATCGCTCGATCCCGCGTCTGCGCCAGCTCGACGATCTCTTTGCCGGCCGCGTGCACACGCGCTATTCGACCATCGATGCGCTGGAAGAGGAAGTCTTCTCCGCCGATCTCGTGATCGGGGCCGTGCTGATCCCGGGCGCTGCGGCACCGAAGCTCGTGACCCGCGAAATGCTGACCGGCATGAAGAAGGGGGCTGTCATCGTCGACGTCGCCATCGATCAGGGCGGCTGCTTCGAAACCTCGCACGCGACGACCCATTCCGAGCCCACCTATGAGGTCGACGGCATCGTGCATTACTGCGTTGCGAACATGCCGGGTGCGGTGCCAGTGACCTCGGCGCATGCGCTCAACAACGCCACGCTGCATTATGGTCTGCAGCTCGCCGACAAGGGCCTGAAGGCGATCGCCGAAGACCGGCATCTGCGCGCCGGCCTCAACGTGCATCGCGGGCGTGTCACCAACGCGCCCGTCGCCGAAGCGCTCGGCTATGATGCCTATGCGCCCGAGGCAGTGCTGAACGTCGCCTGACAGTCGTTTCGGCCCGGCAGCAATGCCGGGCCGATTTCGTCTCAGGCCAGCTCTATCCGGCACTGGTAGCAATTGTTCCGGGTTGAACGGACGTGCACGGAGGCAACGTCCGATCTCGCCAGCAACTCGGTTGCGCGACTTTCGACTTCTGCCCTGACAACGACGTCGCCGGTTCCATAGACGATGCGCTCGTCCGCGCCGTAGCCGCGCAGCAGGTAGTCGGCGCGTGAGTTCAGGATCGGCGGCAATGCGTCGCCATCATGCGCCGGGCAGGCCTCGGCGTGCATGAACACGGGCCCGGTTTCCGCATAGGGCTGCAACGAGGCAAACGGCCGAAGCGCGAAAACCAGATAGGGTGCGCCGGCCTCGACATAATCCAGGCAATGACGGCAGGGTACGCCGCCGCCATCGGAGACCTGTCGTTCCGGCGCATTGCCATAGGCGTCCAGCCCGCCTTCTCTCATCCGGCGGGCTTCCGCGTCGGACATAGGAATATAGCGCAACGACATGGTGGATCTCCTTGATCGGCTTCTGTTGTTCGATCAGGAGAGTGCACCGGCAGCAGCCATCGGGACACCCGGAACTTGCCGGATGGTGTTCTTCAGAGGTTCTTCACCAGCGTCAGAAGTTCGGCATCGGTCAAAGGCTTGACTGTGGCTTCGCGGGTCGCGACCGGCGAGAAGCCGAATTGCTGATAGAGCTGCAGCGCGCGGGGATGGTCGAGGTTGTTGGTGGTCACCTTCAGCTTGCTCGGGTTCAGTGCCCAGGCGGCAAACAGCGTTTGCAGCAGGAACCATTTGCCGAGCCCGAGGCCGAGCGCGTGTTCCATCAGCCCGAAATGCACAAGCTCGACCACGTCGTCGTCGCCCTGATGCAGCTCGAAGAAGCCGGCCGGCGCGCCGTTGACGTAGAGGACCGTTACGCTCCGCCGCTTGTCTCCAAGCAGGGCTGCCAGATCCTCGTCGCTCATTCGCAGCCGTTCGGTCCAATGCCAGCGGCGTCCGACGCGCAGATAGAGAAACCGATAGTAGCCGAGCGGAATGTCGGAGACGCGCAGGATCGCGGTCTGGATATTGACCGGCATCGGCAGGCTCTGCTTCGGCGGAGCCGTCATTTCGAGTTCGGTGACGTGCGCCGTCAGTGAGGTGAGCTTCGGAGTGCGCATGGCGTCACTCGCGACCCGTGACGACAGCGGTGTCAGCGCGTCCGCCCCATTCCGACCAGGACCCGTCATAGAGCGTGTTGTCGGTGTGGCCGAGCGACTGCAGCGCCAAGGTGATGATGGCAGCAGTCACGCCCGATCCGCAGGTGGTGACCACGGGCTTTGAAAGATCGACGCCGGCGGCGGCGAATGTCTGGCGGAGGCTCTCGAGATCCTTGAGCTTCCCGTTTTCCGAAAAGACGCCGGACGGCAGGCTGTAGGCGCCCGGCATGTGGCCCGAACGAAGACCGGCGCGCGGCTCGGCTTCCTCGCCATAAAAGCGCGGGGCGCCACGGGCGTCGGCGATCTGGATCGCTCCATCGGCGACGATCTGCTTCATCCCCGCGAGAGACGTGACCGCGGCCGGCGTGAAGCTCGGTGTGAACGTGGCTGGCTTGGGCGAAGGCACGTCCGTGCTCACGGGCCGGCCTTCCCGGTTCCAGCCGTCCATGCCGCCATCGAGCACATAGACATTCTTGGCGCCCATGATGCGCAATTCCCACCAGACGCGTGGCGCCGTCATGATGCCGGGGCCGTCATAGACGACGATCGTATCCGTCTCGCTGACACCGAGCGCGCCGACGGCTTCGGCAAAAGCTTCCGGCGAAGGCAGGGTGTGCGGCAGGCCACTCGTATGGTCGGCAATAGCGTCCTGGTCGAAGAAGACCGCACCGGGAATGTGCCCGGCGCCGTATTCCGCCTTCGGGTTGCGCTTCTGTGCCGGCAGGTACCACGACGCGTCGAGGATCCGGATCGAGGGATCGCCAAGGCGCTCCTGCAGCCAATCGGCGGAAACGACAAAGGCGCTCTTGTTGTTGGTCACGGTCGCAACTCCTTACTCAAACTGATGCGCGGTCTTCGGGGGTGCCGAAGCGGATACGGAACCGGCGGTTCTCCTTACCCTTTTTCTCGATCTTGGCGATATGGATGGCGCCGACTTCCTGCGTTTCCGACACATGCGTGCCGCCGCAGGGCTGGCTGTCGATCGCCGAGTTCTCGCCGATGCAGACAAGGCTGACGCGCCCAAGGCCGATCGGCGGGCGAACATTCTTCGACTTGACAATGCCGGGGTTGGCGGCGAGTTCGTCGTCGGTGATCCACTGGACGTAAACGGGGTGGTTTTCGTCGACGAGCTTCATCAGCGCTGCCGTGACCTCGTCCCGGTCGATCGTCTCGCTCATGTCGAAATCGACACGGCTCTCGTCCTCGCCGACCGATGCTCCGGTAATCGGGAAGGGACAGACGACCGAAAGGAGGTGGCAGGCCGTGTGCATACGCATCAGCCGGTAGCGGCGGGGCCAGTCGATGTGCAGAACCAGCTTCTCGCCGATCTCTGGCGCCGGCTGGCCCTCGGCCGGCACATGGATGATGGTGTCCTTGGTCTCCCCGTGGCGGGCGACCGCGATGTCGATGCGGCTGCCATCGGCGCGCTCCAGAAAGCCCGTGTCGCCGGGCTGGCCGCCGGAGGTGGCATAGAAGCAGGTCTGATCAAACTCGATCCCGCCGTCTTCGAGGATTCCGGTGACGCTGGCCTCGCAGGTCGAGAGGTAGAAGTCGTCACGGAAGAGCGCGGTCACGGTCCTGGTCATCGCATTCCTATCCAACTGATTCGTATGGCACTGCAATGTTGGAAGCCATCTTCAACCACGTTGGAACCGGCAGCCCCTTGGAGGCGAGGAAATCCGGGTTGAAGAGCTTCGACTGATAGCGGTTACCATAGTCGCACAGGATCGTCACGATCGTATGTCCCGGTCCGAGATCCTTGGCGAGCCGTACCGCGCCGGCGATGTTGATGCCCGTCGAACCACCGACGCAGATGCCTTCCCGCTCGATCAGATCGAAGACGTATGGCACCGCTTCCGAATCGGGGATCTGGTAGGAAAAGTCGGGCGTGAAGCCTTCGAGGTTGGCAGTGATGCGGCCCTGGCCGATGCCTTCGGTGATCGAGCTTCCCTCGGACTTCAGTTCGCCATTGGTGTAGAAATTGTAGAGTGCGGCCCCTTGCGGATCGGCAAGGCCGATCTTGATTGCCGGGTTCTTCGCCTTCAGCCCTTGCGCGACACCGGCCAGCGTTCCGCCGGAGCCGACGGCGCAGATGAAGCCGTCGACCTTGCCATCCGTGTCGCGCCAGATCTCGGGCGCCGTGGTCTCCACATGGGCGTCGCGGTTGGCAACGTTGTCGAACTGGTTGGCCCAGATGGCGCCGTTCGGCTCGGTCTTCGCCAGTTGCTCAGCAAGGCGGCCGGAAATCTTCACGTAGTTGTTGGGGTTCTTATAGGGAACGGCGGGCACTTCGACGAGCTCGGCGCCAAGCAGCCGAAGGGCGTCCTTCTTTTCCTGGCTCTGGGTTTCCGGGATGACGATGACGGTGCGGTAGCCGAGCGCCTGGCCGACGAGCGCCAGCCCGATGCCGGTGTTGCCGGCCGTGCCTTCGACGATGACGCCGCCCGGCCGCAACTGACCGGTGCGTTCCGCATGGCGGATGATCGAAAGGGCCGCCCGGTCCTTCACCGATTGTCCGGGGTTCAGAAACTCGGCCTTGCCGAGGATCGTGCAGCCTGTCGCGTCGGAAACGGATTTCAGCCGGATCAGGGGCGTGTTTCCGATTGCTTCGAGCACGGACGGGAGAATGGCCATTTTCAGAACCTCGTGTTTGAGGACAGGCACCGCGGCAAGGCGGCACGTACCAGGTAAAAACGAATGGCGGCCAGCGAATATCGACAACGTTCCGGTACCGCCGAAATGTTGGCGTGTTTTCGGCTCAGCCTGCACTTCAGGCAAGAAATAGCGTTTCGCCGTCGCTCTGTCCCGAACAAAAATCGTCTCCAGGGACTGCGAGAGCCGGCGGCAAGGAGCGCTGCCGCGAAGAAGGGCCGGGCAAGTCATTTTTCGCCCACAGAAGGAGATGCGTACGTGTTTCCCGGCGCGTGCCGAGGAGTGAGTGATGAGTATTCAATCTACGAAATCGGAACACAAACTGGCTTGGGTAACGGGCGCAAGCTCGGGAACCGGGCGGGCACTGGCGCTTGCGCTGGTGCGCGAAGGTTACTCCGTCGTCGTGACGGCGAGAAACCACGACAGGCTCGTGGATCTGCAGCATGAAGCGGCAAGTGAAGGGCGGATCACCGTGCTCGACGGCGATGTCACCGACCCCGCCGACATGGAGCGGGTGATGGCGGCGATCGAATACGATCACGGGCATCTTTCGCTCGTGGTGCTGAACGCCGGGGTCGCGCTGCCGGTGCGGGGAGGCGAGCTTCACCGCGAGGCCTTCGAGAAGAGCTTTGCCGTCAACCTCAACGGCGTCGTCAACTGTCTCTTGCCGGCGGTGGAGCATATGAAGGCGCAGGGGTACGGACATATCGCCATCGTCTCGTCGGTGGCCGGCTATGGCGGATTGCCGACCAGTGCCGCCTATGGCGCCACCAAGGCCGCGCTGATCAATATGGCTGAAAGCCTGAAGTTCGATCTCGACCGGCTCGGCATCCGGCTGCAGATCATCAGCCCCGGCTTCGTCGATACGCCCGGGACCGCACATATCCGATTTCTGAGACCGGCGCCGGTGACCAGCGAGGAGGCGGCAAGGCGTATCGTCGCCGGCCTGAAGTCGCGACGGTTCGAGATTGCCTTTCCGCGCCGCTTTGCCTACGCGATGAAGCTCATGGACCTGCTGCCCTACAGCCTCTATTTCCGCGTATTGAACTGGCTGACCCGCGGCAAGGCGGAGGCCATGGAAGGCAAGAAGCACGCCGGACCCGGCGGGCACCCGCGTCAGGCGGTGTGAAGCACCAGCACCGCGCCGAAGATGAGCGCCAGTCCGACCCAGCCGATCGGCTTCAGCTTCTGCCCGAACAGGAAACGGCCGCAGATGGCCGTTCCGAAGATCCCGGTTGCGCCAAGCACGGCATAGGCGATGGCGAGCTCCATGCCCTTGGTGGCTTCCGCCAGGAAGGCAAAGGCGGCGAGCACCAGCAGGATCGAGAGGATGCCCCAGCCACGGCGGGCGAACCCCTCCGATTTCGTCGATGCGAGGTTGGCCCCGATATCGAGGATGCCAGCCACGACGGCGAGAACGAAGTAGATGCTAGGCGCGCTCATCGGCGGTTCCTTCACTCGCTGCTTCGTCTTCCTCATGATACTCGCCGGCATTGACGAGCAGGATGCCGACGATCGCCATCGAAAGCCCGAGCATTTCGCGTCCGGTCAGCACATGGCCGAACACGAAAACCGAAACCAGTGTGATGATGGCGACGCCCGAACCTTCCCAGATCGCGTAGGCGACGCCGACCGATATCGTCTTCACGGCCTTCGCCAGGAAGACGTAGGAGAGCGCGATCGAGACATACATGACGATGTGGCCGAGGTAGGAGCCGCTTTCGGAAGCGGCCTTCATCACCGTCAGGCCCACCACTTCAGTCGCGATGGCGAGCGCGAGGAAAAACCATGCAAGACGCATGCTGTACCTTTGAACAGAAACTTGGATCGACCGCCTATTAAGCGCTACGGGTGACGCGGTAAAGACGCGGCGTACGCTTCACTCGAAGACGATCTGCCGGACATCGATGTTGCGGGCGCGGAACCCAGCCTCGCAATAGTAGAAGTAGAACTCCCACAGCCGCTTGAATCGCAGGTCGAAGCCGAGCGGCTCGATCCTGCTCCAGACCGCCCAGAACCGCTCCCGCCATTCGCCGAGCGTGCGGGCATAGTCGACCCCGAAGCCGAAGTCGTTGATCATCCGCAGGCCGACATTGCAGCCAAGCTCGACCAGATGCTCGCGCGTCGGCAGCATGCCGCCCGGGAAGACGTATTTCTGGATGAAATCCGGATTGGAGCGATACTCCTCATAGGATTCGGGCTTGATCGTGATGATCTGCAGTCCGGCCTTGCCGCCGGGTTTCAGGCACCGCTTCAGCTGCGAGAAATAGGTTGCCCAGAATTTTTCGCCGACGGCCTCGAACATCTCGATGGAGACGATGCGGTCATAGGCGCCTCTTTCCTCGCGATAGTCCTGGAACTTCAGTTCGACACGGTCGGCAAGGCCGGCCCGCTGCATGCGTTCGCGCGCGAAGGCCAGTTGCTCGCGGCTGATCGTCAGCCCGGTGACCTTGCAGCCGATTTCCGCCGCCGCGAATTCGGCAAAACCGCCCCAGCCGCAGCCGATCTCGAGCACGTGGTCGCCGGCACGCAGATTCGTCGCCTCGGCCAGCGCGCGGTACTTGGCTTTCTGCGCCGAGCGGAGATCATTGGCGCCGGTGGCGTAGAGCGCGGACGAATAGGTCATGCTCGGATCGAGCCATTCGCTGTAAAACGCATTGCCGAGGTCGTAGTGGGCCTGGATGTTGCGGCGGGCACCGGAGCGGGTATTGGCATTGCGCCAGTGCAGGAACTTGTCGAAGAGGCGCAGAAGCCCGCGCGCGCGGTTCGGAAAGTTGTTGCCGATTTCGGCGTTGACGAGGAAGAGTTCGAGAAAGGCGCCGACATCGGGACTGTCCCAGTCGCCGTCGATGTAGCTTTCCGCGGCCCCGATGGTGCCGCCCGAAATGGCGCGCTGGGGCAGGTTCCAGTTGTTGAGATTGAGGATGGCGCTGGGGCCGGCCCTGGCGCCTTTGATCACCAGCCGGCGGCCATCTGGCGTGGCGAGCATCAGCGTTCCCACCTGAAGGTGCACCAGGGCGCCAAGCACCATGCGCGCCTTGAGCGGAAAATCCCGCACGACCGTTGCCAGGTTGTCGGAAGATAGCTCCACGGCATCGGCTAATGCAGCAAAATCGGCTTCCAGATTACGCATACACCACCCCCTCAGCTGTTGCATCCGTAAGGTGAGCCTAGCCGCAATCGGGCGAGACGCCAACTGAGGAATTCTACCGGAGGCTCTATGGGCCTTCGGAATCTCCCGGCGCGCTTGTGATCTGCCGGAAAGCCGCCAGTGCCCGGTCCCGCGCAACGGCATGGTCGACCATCGGTTTGGGGTAGGTCGTGCCAAGTTCGATGCCGGCTTCCGCAAGGGCTGCGGGTGGGGCTGCGAAGGGGCGATGGACATAGCGCGGGGAAAGGCGCTCGAGTTCCGGCACGAAGCGCTTCACATAGAGACCGTCGGGGTCGAATTTTTCGCCCTGGATCAGCGGGTTGAAGATCCGGAAGAACGGTGCGGCGTCCGCGCCCGATCCGGCGACCCATTGCCAGCTTGCGCCATTGTTGGCCGGATCCGCGTCGACCAGCGTGTCGCGAAACCAAGCTTCTCCCCTGCGCCAGTCGACGAGCAGGTCCTTGATGAGAAAGGAGGCGACGATCATGCGGACGCGATTGTGCATGTAGCCGTGACGCCACAGCTGGCGCATGCCGGCATCGACGATCGGGTATCCGGTGAGCCCCTTGGTCCAGGTGGTGAAATCGTCGTCGTCGTTCAGCCAGTGGAGGCGGTCGAATCGACGGTCGAGGTTGCGGCGGGGGAGCTCAGGATAATGAAACAGCAGATGGTAGGAGAATTCGCGCCAGGCGAGCTCCTTGCGGAAGGTGGCAGCCCCTTCGCCGCTGTCGGCCTGGGGGCCCGCTGCTGCGTGCCAGGCCTGCGCCGGCGAGATTTCGCCAAACGCCAGATGGGGCGAGAGCAGGGATGTGCCATCCGCGTCGGGGAAGTCGCGGCGACGTTTGTAGGCGTCGAGCTTTTCGTCGATGAATTCTTCGAGGCGGCCGGCCGCGCCGTCTTCGCCCGGCGTCCACACCTCGCCGAATGTTGCTGCCCAGTCCGGCTTCGTCGGCAACAGCGACCAGTCGTCGAGGCGCTCCGATCGCGGCCAGGTTTCCGGTGCTGCAATATGGTGCGGCCGGTCGATCGGCGGTGCCGGCTCGTTTTTCAGCTCGAGCGCGCGCCAGAACGGCGTGAACACGCGGTAGGGGCCGCCGGTGGTCGTCAGCAGCCGCATGGGCTCGTGCAGTAACTGCCCAGCAAAACTGTCGGCGGTGATGCCCCGTTCTGCCAGCGCCTTCTTGAGCGCGGTATCCGTGGCGATGCCGCTCGGGTCGTAGCGGCGGTTCCAGTAGATGCGCTCCGCGCCGCTTGCGCGCGCGATCGCGACGATCACGTCCAGCGGCGTGCCTGATCGAAGAACGAGGCTTGAAGCGCGCTCGGCAAGACTTGCGCCCAAAGCTTCAAGCGAATGGTGCAGCCACCACTCCTGAGCCGCGCCAAGCGGGCCGTTGCCGCTGTCGGCGGGTTCGCGAATATAGAGGGGAATGACCGCGGCTTCGCCGGCAGCGGCCGAAAGGGCGCGATTGTCGGCCAGGCGAAGATCCTTGCGGAACCAGACGATGATGGGCGGCGCCGCGGCCTTTGTCATGGAGAACCATCGGGAGGTTGGGGATTGATCACCTATGGAACATAGGCGCAAAATGAAAAAGAGCCATTCGCATCGCTGCAAATGGCTCTTTTAGAAAGTGGCTCCCCGGGCCGGATTCGAACCGGCGACCTGTCGATTAACAGTCGAATGCTCTACCGCTGAGCTACCAGGGATCATCCGCGCCGCTGTTGTGCTGTGCGCTTCAGAAGTGAGGCTGCTAATACGCATGCTTTTCTGATTTGCCAAGCGCTTTTTTCAAAAAAAATGACAAGTTCCGTTGCGAGGCTGTGGAGAAGTCCCCAATTGTGGGAAAACACGCCGGATAGGGAATGATGAATAAAAACAGGAAGCAGATGCATTTCGGCATTGATCCGCAGACACGACAGATCGTGCTGGGCAAATGGCGCATAGCGCTGCCCGACTCTCCGCTCTTGCGCATCCTGCTGGGTTCGCTGCTGGTGTTCTGCGGTTTTCTAGGCTTCTTGCCCGTGCTGGGCTTCTGGATGATACCGCTGGGCCTGATCGTGCTTTCCCACGACATTCCCTCGGTTCGCCGCCGTCGTCGTCGCCTGGCCGTCTGGTGGGCGCGATGGCGCGGGAAGACCAATTCGTCGAAGGGTTCCTGAGCCGGGCGCAGAATTATCGATCTTGTTGTCGAGGGCAGGGTGGTCGGCGGTTTCGAAACCTCGCGGCCGCCCCGCATCAATTCCGAATCTCTCAACAAGGGCCGTGGCCGCGCAGGCGAATGACCGGTTCCTCGCCGTCTTCCCCTCTGTTGGGGTGCCCTCGAAAACTTTTCGGCAACGCATCAAACGCATAATGCGGTCTCGAATCAGGATGGGGACCGATGGCCAAAGCCACTACGAAACGTCGACGCCGCAGTTCGGGCAGAAGCAGCAGCAAGCAGGGCGGCATGGCGCCATGGTATCTGGCCGCAGCGCTCACCCTTGGCGGCGTCATGGCCTATGACCATCGCGCCGAGTTGCGGCACTGGCCCGTGGTTTCCGATGTCGTGGCCTTTGCGTCGCGAACGGAAACGAAGCCGAAGCCTCCGCGTGCCGTTCCTGAGGCGCAGGAGCGCGTCGCGCATCAGGCGGACAGGCACAAGCCGAATCCGAAGCCCGGCCCGGTCACCAAGGTCGCTCTGGCCGCACCCGTGCCGTCGGTGAATGTCGGCGTCACGCCGCCTACCCCTGTCGTGCGGCCGAATGAAGAGGTGAAGACGGCGTCCATCCGCACCGACCAGTTCTATTTCTGTGGCATTCGCAACGACAACTGCGTGATCGATGGCGCCACTTTCGTCTTTCATGGCGAGACGATCCGCGTCGCCGACGTCGATGCGCCGCGAATCCGCCAGGCAAGCTGCGACAAGGAGCGTTCGCGCGGCTTCTACGCCAAGCAGCGCCTGCGAGAGCTGCTGAACGCGGGCGACTTCAAGCTGGTTTCGGCAGGCGGGCGATCAGACGCCAAGGCCGGCGAAAAACTGCGCCTGGTTACCCGTGGCGATCAATCTCTTGGACGCGTGCTTGTCTCCGAGGGGCTCGTGCGCCCGTGGGATGGACGCCCGACGCCCTGGTGCTGAGATCAACTGGGAGCCGATCGGCGGACATCGGCGATCGATCTGTGGAAAGTATCTATCCAACAAATCGACGGCGCGTTTTTCAGAAAATGCCTCTTGCGGTTTTTCTGCAATCATTCTAAATCCGCGCCAACGCTTGGTTATCCGAGCTGTGAGGCCTCGTGGCGGAGTGGTGACGCAGAGGACTGCAAATCCCCTACACATTGAGAAAAATCAACGGCCGTTCTGAATTACGGCCGGATTTCACGCCTTTTTCTCGCTTTTACGACCATTGATTTCATTCACATTTTTCGGCTGTTCAGAATGGCCAAAACGCTTCTTTGTGGCTTCCAGGACGCGCTTTTCCGTCTCTTTCGCATAGCCACGATAGGCCGCCGCGGTCTTGTGCTTCGACAGCACTCGGCCCTGTCCCTCGGTTAGGCCGCTCTCTTCCAATTCTGTCATCCCGCCATGCCTGCACATGTCCAGGCTGAAGGCCGGCGCATCAAGCTTCTTTTCCTTCCGAAGCAGGTCTGCCATCTCGCGGACCTCATGCGCCAGGAACGTCCCATCCCCAAACAGTACGCCGTTTTTCTTGCAGACAATCGAGGTGCCGTATCTTGGCGTCTTGGCCAGAACCTCCTCCGCCTTCTCGTAGAGCTTCACCGTGTCACCATCTTCATCGAGATATTCGAGAGGGTGCAGCGCGAGCTCGTCGGTCTTTCTGTGCTTCAAGCGGATCTTGTCAGGATGGTCGGACGCCCTATAGCCGGTCCACGGCGCATACCCGGCGCCGATCGACGACGGACGCATGAGCCATTCGAAGGCGAGCACAGCCGCCGCGGCCAATTCTCCCCGACCCTTCTCAATCGCGCCACCGGCAAATTGATAGACCGCCCCGCGGTCCACATGGCCCTTGGTTATCTTCTTCCGGCGCTTCAGCGTGACGCCTTCCCATGGGTTGGGTGTGTCGGCCCTGAAGAGGTCGGGGTAGTGCGGTCGCATGCGCTTCCACATGGCCTTGCAATAGGTGAGAACCTTTTCCCCCATGCGTGTGGCGCCGAACTGGCTATAGATCTTCTCGGCCGTGCTGACGGCTATGTTTGCGACCTTGGCGTCACCAATGCGGGCTTCTTCGCCGTCTGGCCGCTTGATCTTGATGTCGCAGACGCGATCGAAAACACGCTTATAGTCGGGGCGGCTGAACTCACCGACGCGCTCAAGGAACGATGCGTGTTTGAGGTAGACGGTCACAAGCCATTCAACGGTGCCATACCGGCTCGTATCGGCCTCTGCGTTCGGGTTCGCCTTTGCCTTGCGCCATTCTTCGAGGCGGTCATTCCAGACCTCGGCGGCGTCCTGCAGTTCTTTCGGGGAGAGGTTAACGCCAAGGGCGGCGCTGAGATACGGGCATCCGGCCTTGCGATAGAGGGTGGGGCAGGTCCAGTAGTAGCCGGTAGCCCCGCTGGCAAGAGTCTTGAAAGACGTATAGGGCGGTAGCGTGACAGGAACCATTACCACGCTTCCAGGTCGACGCTTACGGCGCTTCCCCCGATCGCCTTGTCCAGATCGCTCTTCCGCCATGCCCGGAACTTGCCCTTGCCCGTACCCGTCTCAATAAAGGGCTGAGGCCAAATGGTCCCGACCCGGCTCATGAAGGCATCAACCGTCTTCTCGCCAGCATAGGCAGCCGCAAGCTCGTCGCGTAAGACCGCCGGCCAGCATCCTGTGGGAATGACAGCGTGCTTGGTCATCTTATCCCCAATATCCAGAATGGCGAGGCGATCTTGCCTCCTGCACTTCCCGCCCCAAATATCCGTGATGGCTAATAGAAAACCCACCAAAGGCGACCGTTGCCGGATATCCGCGGAGATCGCGAAGGTATGGCCGGATGGGAAGGTGACGCTGCACGTGGCGGGATACGACTATCCAATCACGGTCGCAGAGAGTTTTCTCGAAGACATCGGGCCAAAGCCGAAGCCGGTCAAACCGCCGAAGCCGCCTAAGCATTCCGACGCTAACCCGCTGTGGGATGAGGGGTGAGGTCATGCCGCGGCCCTCTCGATCTGGTCGATGTTCTGCTTGATGACGCGGAAGGTGTAGGCGGCAACCCAGGGGTTTGCTTCCCATGAGCCGGGGCCGTTGATGCTCTCCCAGAGGTTGCGATACCAGCCGCGCGGGTCCATTCCATCCAGTTCGACGCCAGCCAAGCCCTCGGCAAGGGCATCCGCCTCACTGATACTCTGCAGGCGTTCGACGCGAACGTCGGTGACGGTCAGCGTGAGGCGCGAGGCCCAACGAGGCATATGCATCGCGCGCCGGTCTTTACCGCCAAGTTCGTTTTCGCCATCAGCCAGGTATTCTATCGGAGTCGTCTTCGGGTCGAATTCGACGGGCCGGAGAGGGCGGCCGAGATCTTCAACTGTCCAGTCGAGACCATAGGTCGTGCGCCAGTGTTCTCGAACATAGAGGCGGTCGCCGACAGATATCCGCAGCTTGATACTCGAATGAAGATGGCCGATATGATCCACTTCAATATGCGGAGTAACTTTACGCCGCGTCTGCGTCTTCCGGCCGGCAAGCAGCGCTTGAACCATCGGCGCCGAAAATAGAATAGGGCGGTCGTTCATGGCTATCTCTGCTCCTGTCGCGTTTCAGAATGGGGCTGGGCCTTGGCGCGGATACGATTGGCGACCCATTCGAAGCCTTCAAGTTCCGCGATCTGCGCCGCCTCATCGAAAGCCTGGCGGCGTGCGTCGGCCAACTTGGCTTCGACGTCCTCGGCTAGTTTCAGTGCTGGGAGTAACTTGTCGATGCTCGTCATGTTGAGGCGTGCGTCTGCCAAGGCGGCTTCCGCCTTTTTTGCGCGCTTCTGCTGTTTTGCCGCCGATTCAATCCATTTGGCGTTCTCGGCTTCGAGATGTTCGATGCGGTCGGCGGCTTCACGGAAGATGCGACTGCCGAGTATCCGCTGCTGGCTGTTGGCGTCGGCGTGACGCAGTCTCTCTACCAGATCACTCATTCGAACCTCCAAGGGCGGCGCGGGCGCGGCGCAGGTCGCCGAGATTGAACTTGTCCGGCCTTTCACGTGCGCCGTCCGGCCATGTCTCGGCGAATTGATTGGCCTCGGCTGCAAACGGCTCCAGCGCCTTCTCAAGCTGCTCGACATAGGCGACGATCGCCCTGATGTTCTCTTCGGAGAGCCGATCGACGTGGGCCGCATCGCTAGCGTGCTTGAACGTGGCTATCCGCCGCCGCTCGCCATTATGGACCGCGCTGAGGTCGTGCGAGCTATCCCAATCCGAGAACGGGGCGCCCTTCGCCTCTTCGCAGTACGACGGGTGGAACTGGCACCACTTGCCCTTGCTCACCCCATCGAGCCCCGCCACGATTTCCGAAAGGAGGTGTTTGCCGGTCATGCTGCCCTCGCTGTGATTGTTTCGACCTGCTGGATGCGCTGCCCGATCCAGCGCATGACGTTCACGGCCATCGAGTTACCGAGCGCCTTGTAGCGAGGGCCGTCGGCCGCTGGTTTGCCGCGGTATGGAACGTTGGTGAAATTGTCGGGGAAGCCTTGGAGGCGTTCGCACTCGCGCGGGGTCAGGCGTCGGACTGCCCAATCCTTCTGCACTGCCTGCACCTTGTTCCTTGCCTCGATGGTGTAGGCAACGTCAGCCTGGAAGCCTTTGCCTTGTGGCCCGTTCTCAAGGTTTTCGCTGACGGCGCGCTCTTGAATAGCATGGGCAACGAGGCAACCTTGCTCGTGAGGCATCCGCGCTGCGCTTGCCGACATGCCCGATGTCAACGGATACGACGCAACAGGAACGATCGGCGTTCCACGGCCCGTCCCGTCCTCGCTGGCGTCGAAGCCTTCGGCACGAAGGCTATGGGCGACGAACGTCTCGCTTTCGAAATCCAGGCGACCAGCAGGGCCGCCATGAGCGTTGACGGCAGTGGCCCCATCGATGTGGCCACTGGTGTTATTGCCGCCGAAGGGGATCAATCCGCCGTCGAGATCGAAGTCGGTTCCGAGCCCGCCACCCCCTGTAGGGCGGCTGCTAATTGTCGGGGAAGGTCTTTGCCCCGCTTTCCGGCTCGGCGCAGAATCCCCGCGCATGCCTTCGGGCTCAAATAATACTGCTGCGGCACGTCGCCAGTCTCCAAGATATCCGACAACGAACACACGCCGGCGTCTCTGGGGGACTGCTCTTTCAAAGCCGTCCACTCGGACATACTGAGCGTCAAGCACTCGCCAGGCCGCATGATACCCGCATTCTTCCAGCCCTCGGATAAAGGTTCCAAAGTCCCTTCCTCCGTTGGAAGACAGGACGCCGGGGACGTTTTCCCAAACCAGCCAGCGGGGCTGATAGCGTCGAGCGATAGCAAGATAGGTGAGCATGAGGTTGCCGCGCGGGTCAGCAAGTCCCTGGCGAAGTCCCGCGACGGAGAAGGATTGGCAGGGGGTGCCTCCGACAAGAAGGTCAATTGCATGGTCAGGCCACTCCTCGAATTTGGTCATGTCGCCGAGGTTCGGGACGGTCGGATAGTGGTGGGAGAGTACGGCGCTCGGGAACGCCTCGATCTCGCTGAAGAATGAGGGCGACCAACCAAGCGGGTGCCAAGCCATCGTCGCGGCTTCGATCCCGGAGCAGACGGATCCGTATCTCATCGCGTCCCCTCCTGTGCGTCATCCCCCTGCGCGGCGAGGGCGGCGGGAGAAGTCATCTTGTCGGCGAAATCGTAGGAAGCCTTTTCGACCAGTTCGAGCGTGCCGCATTCGTGCCGCCACATGGCCCCGCGTTCGTAAGCTGCCCGAATAGCCTCAAACTCCCACTCTCCACCCCCCTGCGCTGGCTTGGTGGTCGAGAGGGCGTTGGAAAGGACAAGCCTCATCGCTTCCTCGGCAGTTTCCTTTTCCGCCATCGACAGGGCGTCGGCCATGTCAAAGACGTTTCCGTACCTATCTCGAATTTCCGTGGCCCTTGATCGAAGAGCCTCTCCAGTCAGAACGCCTGTCTTCCGCCAACCGAACACCTCATTGATGCGCTCGATCAACTCATCCCCCACTGCCGGGGTGAGGGCGGCGTCAACCGCATCGCAAAGGCGCAGGATGTAACGCGGGTCAAGGCGCCACTGGATGTTCTGCTTGATCATGTCGTCTGCAGCCATGCGGGCGATACAGGACGCCGCGACGACATCCCCATCCCCCACGCCCGCTTTCTCTGCCGGGGTGAGGGCGGGAGCGGTCAATTCAAGTACACGATCGGCATAGTTACCATTGACGGCAGCTATTGCTTCGTCTCGGCTGCCGAATGTCGGGGCCTCTCCGTCAATGGTCGGCAGGCCAGCTGCTTTCCACGCGCAACCTTCCTTGAGCCTCCAAACGTCATATTGAAACCAGAATGGGGTCTTGGCGATCGTGGACGAGTATCCATCGTCGTCAGTGGCCTCGGGCATCCACTCCAGCGGCTTCACACCCACCGGCGCGACAATGGAGGGGGAGGCGAAGAGCTTCAAACCATCACGGCAAGCCTCGCGGTTCAGCACTCGGATTTCGTATAGCTGTGTGCCGTTATCGAGGACAGATCCAGACACGAGTTCCGCCACCGGCTCCACCTCCGCCTTCGGATCGATAGGGCGGGAGAGAGCGGCGATGAACGGTGCGAGCGCTTCAGCCAATGCGCCATGGCCGAGAGAATGATTGCCGTCAACGCGCCGGATCTCCTGCGCAAGGGCGTCGATGTCGATTTCGTTGTCAGTCATTCTGGGTTCCCTCCGCGCTCTCTTCCGCGCATTCCATCATCTCGGCTTGCCAGCGGATTTCCTGGCGCATCTGCTCGTCAGTCAGCCACCACGACCGCCCGCAGCGATAGCAATGGGCTCGACCTTCCAAGATGTCGGCGTCGTATTCCTCGCAGTCGCAGAAATCGTCATCGTCGTAGATCGGATCGTCGTCGTCTTCGATGTCGGTCATGTCAGCGATCCTTCGGCCTTGGAGATGGCTGCGCGAAGCTGCTTCACGACGGACCAAACCTGTGATCTGGTGGATTCCGGGTTCATCAGAGAGTGAAGCGCCTCGACATACGGCTCTGCTGCCTTCAGAGCAGCCAGCAGATCAGGGGCGGCAGCGATGAGGCGGCCGTTGGCCTCGGTCGGGCCGTCACTGGTGAGGAAGCAAACCCGGGCTTCAGGGCCGCTCCACACGATGATGTTGTCCGGCGGCCCGTCAAACTCCCAAGGCCCCCGCGTATGTTTCGTCTCGCTCACTGTACTGCTCCTATGGGAATGAAGGGGGTCAACGGGAAACGACTTCGCCCGTGCGGCGATTGATGACGGTCCCGTCGATGCACTTCTTCAGGTTCGGGTTGGACAGGCCGGACTTCGGTTTCGCGATGCCAAAGTGCTTCTTCCGGGTGCGGTTGCATTTTGCCCGGACCTTGGCCTCGGCCGCCGTTTTCCTCTTGTGGGATTCCGACGTGACAGCCTGCAGGTTGCTTTCCGAATTGCGGCCGCCGAGCCAGAGCGGGACGATATGGTCGTACTGGACGACGTCATCGGAGCCGAGCGGGAAGCCCGACAGAGCACAGATGTTGCCCTGGCGATCGCGGATGCGGTCCTTGACGCGCGGGGGCGGCGGGGTGTCGTCGGTCTTGCCGACCCATTCAGAGACAGATCTCGCCATCATTCGTCCCCCGGCGTGAGCGACCGAGCGTCCCAATCGCGCCGCATGCACGCGAACTCGATGCCTACCTCGTTGAAAGCGTCGCGGAAGGCGAAGGCGATACCGCTGACCAGCACGTAGATAAACGCGGCGGCAAGGACCGGCGGGCCGGCGATGATGATGAAAAGGCGAGCGATCATGCCGCGACCTCCGGGAATGCGTTGTGCTCGACGCCGTCGAGGAAGCGGCCGGAACGACGTTTTCCGACGCGGCTGTAGATCTCGCCGTTGACGGTCTGATAGCGCTCCGGGTCCTTCCCGAAGGAAAGGAGGTTCGTGGTCTCGTCTTCGAGAGACTGACCCCAGGCAAGCCACTCGCCGTTCTGCTTGTGGTGATATGCCTTCCCGGCATGGATCGCCTGATCGCGAAGGGCGCGTGTCCAAGCGAGCTCGGTGATGCGGGCCTTGTGTCCTCCCTGGTCCGTCTCGCCGCCTGTGATGACCCAGTCCGGCATGAAGACGGGCGGGATGGTGATTAAGCCGAGCAAGGGCTCGAAGCTGCCGAAGGTGAACAGCGGGTTCGTCTCGATCTTGGCGACATTGAGAGCCGGCAGATTGATGTCCGCGCGCTTCTGGTCTTCGACGGTCGTTCCCAGCGCCGCATTGCTCGGCAGCCCGCCTGCGGCGTCGGAGAGCTTGACGATGTTCTGCGGACGCTTGGTCAGCAGCAGATAGACGAGATTGGGCGTCCGACGCATGACGTCGAAGGCTTCGGCGCGCCACTGCGGATCCCACTGGTTATCGAAGACGTCAGCGAGCGACGCGCAGAACACGAACGGCCGATCGCCGTCCTTTTCGGCTTGGCGCTGCCACCGGAACGGATCATTCCATGTATGCTTGCTGGTGCGCACCCGCTCGCCGTGCGGACCCCACTGGACCTTGCCATAGCGCTTATCCATGAGAGCTTCGGCATAGCAGCCGTCGCAGGCCGGGGAGACCTTCGTGCAACCCATGACTGGGTTCCATGTATGCCTGGTCCAAGAGATTGCAGAGTTCTCAGCCATCGTCATTCCCCCTTCCGCTTCAGGTCGTCCTGATCGCAGCCGACAACACCGGCCACCACCGCAAGGCCGTCTCCAGGCTCAAGCGAGCCTTCGACGATCTGCTTGCAGTAGGCGTAGACGGCCTCTGCCTTGCCGGAGATGATCGCCGGGCAATCGTCCGGCTTCGGGTAGGACTCGATTGCCGCATGCTTCTGTGCCTTCAGGACCGACACGTCGCCGCCGTAGTTGGTCGCGGCAACAAGCATCCGTGCGACATTCAGAAGCCAAAGGTTTGAGGGCGACGGCTGTTGTGCGGCAAGGCCGTCGCCCTCGGACGCGGCGGTGGCGGATGCCGCGTCATTAACCGGCGGGGCGGGGGTGTCCTCGCCGGTATTCGGTTCGATGATTTCGCCCGTTAGAGCGTCGTGGGGCTCGTCGGTCTGTTCGGCCACGAATGACCGGCTGAAGCCTTCTTGCTCGTCCTGGGGCTCCTGTGTGGCGCTGTTGGCGCGCAGGCGGGCCATGACCGGGCTTTCGGGCGGCGTGACGTCCTTCGCATTGTCGGGGCCTCGGAACTGCTCGGCCTCGTCGCGGTCGTAGACGCCAAGAATGACTTCAGGGCAGTGACGACGCGCCCACGACCGGGCGGCGAAGTATCCAAGCTGCTGTTGCGGGTCCGACTTCCAGAGCGGAGAGTTCTTGACCGTGATGGATCCGATTGGCGGCGTCGTGTACTCGCACTCGTCGCCATCGAGAATGCCGGTGACCGTGCAGGTCATTTCGCCGCCGGTGCCATCGTAGCGGTATTTCAGCCGCCCCTTGATGCCTGAGCGCGTGTTAACGACTGCCGCGATAAGCTGCGCCTCATAGGCGATCGCGCCGTTGACGGCGTAGCTCTTGGAGGCCACAGCGAAGGGCGAAAGTTCCCATTCCATCGCCTGGAGGGCCACCGCCATGCAGGCGCCGGCATTGCCGCGCAGATGCTTCGGAAGAGCGATATCAGCGCGGCACATCACCTCGGCGAACTTAACCACCTCGGCGAGGTTCTGCGGGGCGATCTTGGCGCCGGTCCCGGTGCTGGAGATCCCGACCGAATCCATCGGCAGGCGTTCTTGAGATGTCGCAAGCTGGTTCATGCTGCCTCCAATTCGATCTTGATGCGGGTCTTTGCCCATGCCGGCATTTCGGTGTAGCCAAACTCGCGGTTGAAGCCGTCGAAACCGGGCCATGCCTTGCGCTTCAGGCATTCCTCGACCATGGCGATCGCCTTGCGCGCCTGGCGCTCGCCGAGATCAATGTCCTCGTCCTTCAACTGCAGAACGCGAACGTCGTAAGGCGGGGCCTTCTCGACAAATACGAAGGTGAATGAGGAGAAGGCGTCGGCGCCGAGCACGTCGCGAACGATCATGCGCAACAGGCCGGCCTGGACGTGATAGCCGTGATTGTAGATGGCCTTGGACAGGCTTTCGTCATCGACGCTGGCTGCCGTCTTCAAGTCGACGAAATCACCGCTGTCGTTCGGCACGACGTCGGGACGGGCTTTCAGCCAGATCTTGCCGTGCTTCGAGAACAGCGACCGTTCGACGCGACCGTTCAGGATACCCAGCCGGATTGGCTCTTTGCGCTTGAGCGCGTCGGCGATGTTCCGGATATGCTCGATCTCGGGCAGGGTGATGACGACACGACCGGCGTTGGCCTGTTCCGCCAGCCACTTCTTGCAGACGGTCTTGTTGCCGTGCCATGCCTCGCCATCGATCTTGTCGGGCCGAAGCACATAGCGCTCCTTGAACCCGTCTTCGCCGAGAAGCAGCATGTGCGCCGCCTTGCCGAACTCGAGCGATGATTTCTCATCGCGATCGAAAGGCTTGGGATTATACGGGCTGTATGCCCAGTACTCGGACGGCCGGCGCAGGACGGCGCGCAAGCCAGAGCTCGAAATTGAGAAGGCCGGGAAGAGGTTCGTGTCGGTGTGGTAAGCCTCGATCGGCACGCCGCGGTAAACACCCGGCGCGGTGATCTGCCCGCCGGCATACGGCCGTTCGGACTTCATGCCCTTGATCAGTTTCGCAGCAATCCCGCCGATCGACTGGAAGCCGTCGCGGTCAATATCTACTCGTGTCATGCCGATATCCCCTCGAAACGGAGTTCGCGTTTTGCCTGTGCCGTGTTCCCGGCAATGCGTTGGTGAAATGCTGCCCGACCGGCGACGGCCTCGTCGTGCAAAGCCAGAAGGCCGAGGCGATCGAGATAGGCGCGGATCGCGTCTTCAAGGCCCTTGTCGGTGACGCCGGCTGCCCAATAGGCCTCGAAGGCGTCGTGCAATGCGGATTTGTCCAGGGTGCTCTGGGTGCTCACAGCCGGCCCTCCGCTTTGTCGATTGCCTTGTCGATGCGGCAGATCAGGAGCGCCTTGTTGTCGTCGCCTCGGGCCGTGTTCGGCAGCCAGTAGTCGAGAATGTCGGCCTTCGCGGCCTTCAAGGCGCCGAGCATTTCCGCAATGAGGGTTGCCTCGATTCTAGAAGCCGCGGCTGCATTCTGATGGCGCTCGACCTCGGCGCGGTCATCGAAGTAGTCTTCGCACTCGATGAGAACTTCGATCAGATCGGCCCAGACGGTTTCGGGAGCCGCAGCGACCATGCTTCTGTAGATGCGCTCAAGGTCGGCATAGAACGGCGTATCGAAATCTCGCATTGCGGCGGCGGACATCGCTTCTGTCGGCTCGACCGGGACCAGCTTCCACTTGCTCATAACCGCACCGCCCCGGAAACGAGCCCCTGCTGACGCGCGTTGTAAGTGCCGTGCGAGCGCTGTTGCGAGTTGTGTCCGATCGGGCCTTCAAACTGAGCTTCCTTGATCGAAGCGCCGAAAGCGTCATCCAGTGCATCGGACAGCGAAGCCTTGAGGCTCGATGCGAAATACTCGCCGTGCTCACCGCAGAACCAGACGTAGTTTCCGAAGCACTCGACGAACTGGCCGAAGCATTCTTCCAGCGTGTCGCGTGTCGCTTGCGGTCCCATCCGGTCGGCGCCCGACTTCATCAGAGCTTCCGTGGCGGCTTCAAGATTTGGCCTGATATCGAGAATGCTCATCGTCTCATTCCTCGCGCTGGTTCGTGATCCTTGGGTTGTAGGGAGGTCAGTCTTCAGTCGGTGTAGAGACAGGTGACGACGTAGGAGTACTTGCCTCCGCCGAGCGCCTTGAACGTGTAGTGGGGACGGAAGGCGTCACCCATGCTGCATCCGGGCTTGCGATAGTCTGCCTGCCACTCGGCGTGCGGGATGGCCTTGTAGATCCGCTCTCGGCAGACCTTTTCGACTTCCTCGGCGGGCAGATCGCTGGACACGTCGTATTCGTAGTAGCTGTCGCCGTAGGCGCGCTTCTGGCCCGAATGCGTGTTGGTGAACTTGACGCCGTTGATCGTGTCTGTCTGGCGGTCGATGTGTGCCGTGATCGTCATCGGTCATTCCTCGTTGCTCTCCCCCGTGGGGGTGTGGAGTGGTTGGTTAGGCGGCGTTCTCTCGCGCCCAATACTCGTCGATGTATCGCTTGGCGCCGTTCAAGCCGGCCATCTGCATCTGGCAGACAGGGCCGTCAGCGCCTTCGTTGACGCAATCGAACCGCATGTTGTGGACGTGGTAGATCCTGAAACCCTTGTACTTAGTCGGGGTCGCGTCGGTTTCGTAGAACTCCGGTCCGTACGTCGTGTCGTGGGGCTTGTGGCAACGGTTGCGGTAGCGAGCCATCACAGGCTCCTACCGTCAGGGCCGCGACCGAACTTCGCCAGCCAGCGAACAGCGCCGGCATAGGTCTTGAAAGTCTTGCTCTGGCTGAAGAGGAGAGCGGTGAACTTGCCATTCATCTCGAAGACACCGCAGCTAATGCTCTCGTTGTTCCCCATGTCGATCGTGTAGGCCATCATCGTTCTCCGTTCGGTTGACTGTCTCAGCGGGCAGATCGGTCGAGACTTCTTCGTGCCGCTTTCGATGTTGATGAGAATACCGGTTTGGTATGGACGCGTCAATACCAGAGTGGTATAAAAAATCATGACGCACAAAACCATTTCGGTATCGCCCGACTATCACACTCGCCGAATCAGGGAAATCTTGAAGCGCTATCCGCCTGAGCCTGTAGGGTCTTTCCTGCGGTTGCAGAGGCGGTGGATCAGGCGCGTGGTACAGATGGTAGACATCACACCGAAGGAGCGCCTGGCAGCACTTTTCATAGGATCATTCATGACGCCGAGCGTGCCATTTTGCTTTGCCAGCATGGACTACATATGCCGGCACACTGGATGCGAGCGCACGACGGTTCACAGGGTTGTGATCGAGTTGGAAAAGCGGGGATTCATGCTCGTCGATCGAGCGAAGCGTGGCGGCAACGTGTACAGAATAGCGATGCCGTACTGACGCTTTATGTTGCGTGGGTGCAACCTATCTTATGTTGCAGGGGTGCAACCCTATATAAGACGGGGGTTGATATAGACGGAGAGTCTATTTCTTTTTGGTTCTGCTCTTGAGAAGGATAAATGAGGATAGGTGAGGGCTATCCTTTAGGCTTGAGGTGCTGTTCGATCAGTTCTCGAGCCATTTTCGAAACGCCGAAAGCGTCATCGCCTTGCTGCTCGATCAGCAACAGCGCGAACTCGTAAAGCTCGATTTCGTCTCGTTCGGTGAGAACGCCTTTCCGGCGCAGTGTCGAAACCAGCGAAGCAACCAAAGCCGCAGTTGTAATCCCCACGGCTGACGTGTGCGTTATGGCCGCGTCTTTGCTCAAGCTATTCCCGCAAGCGCGATGAAATGCACTGAGACCACGCTCGATGCCGGAAAACGGAGCTCCTTAGGCGGATTGAACTGCTCGAGCACGAGTTCGATCGAATTGTGCCTCACGAACTTCTTCACGTAGGCGTGCGGAATGCTGTGTTCGTTGACGCGGATCTGCGCGACGACGTAATCGCCCTTTCGGACCCGTCGCCTTGGATCGATGAAACAGACTTCGCCGTCCTCGTAGCGGGGAGCCATGGACTCGCCGGAGACGGCTACCGCATAGGCATCGCTGATATGTGAGATGACCGGAGGCGCCATTACTTCGAAAAGAACCGTTCCGTTCATCAGAAACTCCCCATCAACGCCACCAACTGCCTGGCCGTACACCGGAATTTTCCGGCCATGACCGACTATCTTATCGCCAATCTTGGCGTTGGGAAGCTCAAACGGGTCATCAGAGTTACTAGGGTATGCAGGGGTTACGGTCGGATCATCCTCGGGCCAGCCGAACATCAAAATCTCGGGCGTGACGTTGAGATGCGCAGAAATGCGCTCGGCCCACTCCTTGGTGAGCTTCCGTTCTCCCGACTCCAGGCGCTTGATCTGTGGTTGTGAAGTGCCGGCGGCTTCGGCCAGCTGCTGCTGGCTCATTCCTAGCACCTCACGTAAGTCTTTGATCATATTCATATTCCAAGGATATTCCAGAATGGTTTCGTATTCAAAAACCGTTTTGGTATAAATAATCGTTGCATTCCGATACCAGTTTGGTATGGTTATCGGCATGAAGCTAGAAACCTACATCTCCGACAACGATCTGACTCATGAGGCTTTCGGCAAACTCGTCGGGGCCACCCAGGTCACCATCAACAGATACGTGAACGGGAAGCGGTTCCCGTCTCGCGACATGATGCGAAGGATCCACGAGGCCACGGAAGGGCAGGTAACTGTCTCTGATTGGTTCGAGATGGAGGTGCAGGCGTGAGCACCCTTGTTGAGCGCATCCGATACCGCCTTGAGGCGACCGGCAAGAACGCGACCTCGGTCGCTGAGGAAATCGGCGCAAACCGGACCTTGGTCAGAGACATCCTTATCGGCAAATCCCGGTCCCCCAGCCTCGACACTGTTCGGGCTCTGTGTGGTCCGCTGGAATGCAGCCTTGCCTACCTCGTAGGCATCGAAGAGCCG
Source organism: Ensifer sp. PDNC004 (assembly GCF_016919405.1). NCBI lineage: Bacteria > Pseudomonadati > Pseudomonadota > Alphaproteobacteria > Hyphomicrobiales > Rhizobiaceae > Ensifer > Ensifer sp. PDNC004. The sequence goes on along the minus strand of NZ_CP070353.1, from coordinate 1,067,705 downwards.
GAAGACGCTGAGGAACCTATCAACAAGTTCTGGATGGTCTACGGCATCGGGCAACAGCAGCCGACTTACCGCCACTACTCGTTCTCGCAAGCGGCCGACGAGGCCAAGCGTCTCGCGGGACAGAACCCTGGCATCCAGTTCGTTGTCCTTGAGGCGCTCGAAGCTTTCAAGGCTGAAAGACCACGCATCATCACAATCGGCGTCGTCGAAGATGCCGATGACGGAATCCCATTCTAGGAGAGCGAGATGACCTGGCTTGAGCAATTCATGCATGAACTCATCAGCCCCGCTGACGCGGCGGAATGGGTGAGGATCTGGGGCCTTCTGGCCGTCCTCGTCGCTCTCGTTCTGTTCTTGTGAGGCGGTCATGAGCGACTTCATCCAACAGTATCCGGCTCTCTTCTGGGCGTTGCTGATGTTCGTCGGCATCGTTGGTGTGATCCTTCTGGCGATGACGATCGGGCCGATGTTCCGGGCGTTCCGTCGCGAGCAGCAGGAGACCCAGAAACGAGAAACGGCCCTGATGGGCCGCTATCACGATCTTCAAGATTCCATTCGCCGTTCTCAGGTGTGACATGTCTCGCCCTCTTACGGCTCTCCAACTCTTTCGCCTTGGCCGCGATACCGCGACCATCGCTAATATTCTTCGGATCTCCGAGGCAGAAGCGCTTCAGCAAGTTACCAGCCAGCGTTGCGCCGCCCTCGGTCGTCCTGATCCATATTCAACAAACTTGGTCCCCGCGGTGCGGGAAGTCCCCCTTAGCCGTTCTGGCCGGGTGGCTTACGCGGGGCGCGAGTAACTCCTTTTGTGAATGCCGCCGCGGTGGTTCCGATGAGTTCAAATTATCGGATCCAGCAAGGAGCGCATTCACGATGTCAGAGAATCAAATTCACGAACGGGGCATCAAAGCCATGAGTACGGCGGTAGCGGCAGAGTATGTGAAGAAGATGGTTGCGCGGGAAACCGCGGGCAACGGGGACGTCGAAAATGCGGTTCGGCGTCTGGCTCGTAAGCACGGGCTCTCCTTCTGGCAAATCATGCATCTCCGGGCAGGGCGGGCGAAGTCGATCACGGTCGACGCGTTCACGACCATCCGGCGGGCATATCTCGAATATTGCGAGGCTGAGATCCGGGCCTTGCAGCATGAAATTCAACGGGATCGGGATCGGTACGAGAGCAATGACGATCTGCAGCATTTGGAAGCTGAAGCTCAAGCGCTGGCTGAAAAGGTTCGGCTGGCACGAGAAAGGATAGGGTGAATGGCATACAAGGAACCACAGCATGAGTACGCGTCTGGCAGGGCGGCCACCTCTTACGCCCTCGACCCGCCGGCAAAGCAGCATTTCAACGCAGTAGAGCACGCACGCAACGTCATGGAGGCGGCAAGCGGTCTCTCCAATCGCGTGAATGCCCTCGTGTCGCGCCTTATGGGGCCGTCAGGTCCGTCTTTCGAGGATGTATGCGACAGCGGGCGCCCGACGTACGGCCCCGGCATCTTCCCCAGCCTTCACGACGCCAGCGACGAAACCGGCCTCGCCATCCGCAAGGCCAACGAAGCTCTCGACCGTCTGGAAAAGGAGCTTGCATGATGCTGGTCAACGACACCGAGAAGGCAGCCCGCGAGCGCCGCATCCTGTTCTCCTACTACCACAAGAAGGACCGCGACATCGCGGCCCAGATCAAGGCGCTCGGCGAGCAGAAGAAATCGAACCGTCAGAACGCCAAGGCAAGCGGCTTCCCGGCGCAGAAGCTTGACCACTACCTGAAATCCTTCAACGCCGAAGACCAGCAGAAGCCGGTCGATAAGCTCAAGTCCGAGCGCGAGAACCTCGAATGGCTCGGCTATATCCCGGCGACCAGCGGCGGCGACTTGCTGTCCCAGGTCGATCGTGTCGACGGCGAGCAGATGATCCAAGCGAAGGGCTTCCATGCTGGCCTGACGGGTCTCGATCGCGTCTCGAGCTACGACGCTGGCTCTGTCGACGACAAGCTCTGGCTGGAAAGCTACGACGCTGGCCGCAAGGAATACGACACCGAGATCCCCGACATTCTGGCGCGCGTCCAAGCCGCCGCGACGAATGAGGAACCGGCGGCCGACCCCGGCGATGGCGACCCGTTCCAGACCGATATCGAAGACTGACGGTCCCTCCCAGCCCGCCCAACCTCCCGGCGGGCCACCTGGCGCAGCGCGAATGCTGCGGTTTTCTTCCGAAGGTTGGTCAAGATGAACATCATCCCCCGCATACAGTCCTACACGTGCCCATGCTGCAACGGCTTCATCGGTGAAGCTGCTCCGATCGAGATGGTTGTGGAGCGCGTCCCTCGCGGCCAGCAGCGCGCAATGCTCGATCTCCTCGCCAAGCGCATAGGCCGAACCGTGGCCAAGGCTTCGCTGATCTCGGTTCTGTTTGACGAACGACCGGACGGCGGTCCGGAACTCGTCGACAACGTGATCAATTCGCAGATGTGCCGCCTCCGCAAGCTGGTCGAAAGCTTCGGCTGGTCGATCGTGACAACTGGCGGCGGGCGCGGGTCCGAAGTCTTCTATCGCCTCATTCCAGCGGAGGCGAGCCAATGAAGGTGATCGCATTTGACCCCTCGAAAACCACCGGCTGGGCATGGCGCGATTGCGCGCGGGATCACTCGGCGATCCGTTGCGGCGTTTTCCAGATGCCCGATAAAGCCGACCACTATTACACGGCCGACCAGATCGGCTTGAAGGTCAAGACGTTTATCAAGGAACTGATGGACAACAAGGAAGCCGGCAAGCCCGATTTTGCCGTCCTCGAAGAGCAGAGCCTTGCCAAGATCGGCAACACCAGCGCCGACGCCATGATTTATCCGTGGCTGGCTACCTCGGCGATCGTCGCCACGCTCGCCAACTTCGGCATTCCCTATGGCACGCTGCCGGCGGCGACATGGCGCGTGGCCTTCTACGGCAAGGGCTTCAAGCCACCGCTTGACAGCAAGGGCAAGAAGGACTGGAAGGGCGCCGCCATCGCCGCGTGCGAGCAAATGAACATCACCCTGCCGCCCCAGAAGACGCTTGCGCACAATGCGGCGGAAGCCTGCGCTCTGGCGATCTGCTGCCAGGTCAAGGCGATGAAGGTTCACGCCGGCCGTTATCAGCCCGCATGGGTGGCGCTGCAGATGGCGCGCAACATCAAGCCCGCCGGCGCCGATCTGTTCGGGAGCGCGGCATGAGGCTCTTCAACTGGCCATGGGGAGACCTCGAGCCCCACACGTACGATTTCATCATGTCCGACTTCGCGTGGCGCTACAAACTGCGCTCGAGCAAGGGCGAAGCTAAGTCAGCGCAGGCGCATTATCGATGCATGCCGCTCGAGGAGATCAAGGCTCTGCCCGTCTTAGATCTCTGCCTCGATAACGCTCTGCACTGGATGTGGGCGACCAACCCCATGCTCGACAAGGCGATCGAGGTCATGCGCGCTCAGGGCTTCGAGTTCAAGACGGCCGGCACATGGCTCAAGACGACCGTTCACGGCAAGATCGGTTTCGGCACTGGCTACATCCTTCGCTCGAGCAACGAGCCCTTTATCATCGGCACTCGAGGCAAGCCCAAAACCACGAAGTCCGTTCGGTCTGGCTTCCTTGGCCTAGCTCGAGAGCATTCCCGAAAACCGGATGAAGCATATCAGGCGGCTGAAAAACTAATGCCCAACGCTCGGCGCCTGGAGCTGTTTTCCCGCACAGATCGACCCGGTTGGGATCACTTCGGCGACGAAACAGGAAAATTCGGAGAGGCCGCATGAACATGCACGACACCACCTTTCGCCGCGAACTCCCCAACAACATCGAGGCAGAGCAAGCCCTGCTCGGGGCGATCTTCATCAACAACGACGTGATGGACGCGTTGCCGTCGACACTCGACCCCCGGCATTTCTTCGAGCCGATCCATGCCGAAACATTCGATGTGATGACCGAGCAACGAAAGGCTGGCCGCCTGATCAACCCGGTGACGATCAAGACGCTGATATCGCAAGGTATGGTCGGCGACATGACGGTGTCCCAGTACCTGGCGCACCTCGCCATCAATGCCGTATCGGCTGTCAACGCCCCTCACTTCGCAGCCGCCGTCATGGACTGTGCCGCCCGGCGGGCTTGCATCGCTTTGGGCGAGCGCATGGAAGAGGTGGCCCATTCTCCCGATGGCGACATTCTGGATCAAGTGGACACCCTGCGGGGGCGGTTCGAAGACGTGATGAAGACGTTGGAAGGCGAACCGGACACTAGCCACGAAGCCGCCGAGACATACCTGCAGGCGATCACCAGCGGGCGCAATGCCGAATCCAATCTCGGCGTTCCGATCCCCCTGAAAGAGCTTGAGGTTGTCCTGAGCGATCACCTTTTCCGAGAAAAACGCCTGATCGGGCTCCTGTCGAGCAGCGGCGAGGGCAAGACATCCCTGACGATGCAGATCGTCTACCGCGCCTTGGACGCCGACCACCCTGTTCTCATCCTCAGCTACGACCAGACCCGCGAAGAATGCGTGGCCCAAATGGCAGCGCAGAACCTGGGCACCGAGCTACGGCGCCAGCTGGACAACCTCCTGAGTCAGGATGAGGTGGAGAAGTGCTATGCCTTCGCCCGCAAGATCTTCCAGAAGCCTTTCGACGTCATCGACTGCGGCGAGAAGGACACGGTGGAGCGCCTCTGCGCCAAGGCCAAGCGGTTCATGAAGAAGCACCGCAACGGCAAGACGCCCCTGATCGTCATTGACCATATTCGGGCGATCAAGTGGGACGGGGGCCCAGCAGACGAGGGCACCAAGGCCCTCACGATCGGCCAGCGGCTGAAATCCCTCGCCAAGGACAACAGCGCCGCGGTGCTTGTCTTGCAGCAGCGGTCAGGCTCTGGCCTTCGCCGAGACAACCCCCGGCCTATCCCGGCTGACCTCTACGGCGGCGAGGCTGCCCGCCAGCCGTTCGATACGATCTTCTATCTCTACCGGGCAGAGCTTCACATGAACCGTCAGCTGGATACGGCGAAGGATACGAGCGACGCCGAGTCCATACGCACTCGGTTCCGCCAGACCTTCGGGGCCGAAGTGGAAGGCAAGGCAGAACTCGGTTGCCTGAAACTCCGATTCGGAGATCCCCGCATCAAGAAACATGTCCGCTTCGACGAGAAGCTAACCCGATACGTGTCTGAGGCGCCAGCCGTCGCGCAGGAAAGGATGCTTTGATGAACGAATTCGCCGGCTATACCAAGCCCGTTCCGGGCGGCCATTGGGGCATGCTCCGCTTTGCCAAAGACGGTCAGCCGAACCCGATCATGGGGCCCGAAGACAAGCCGATGGTCTTCCCGACCGAGCTTGAAGCCCTGCGCGCCGTCAACGCCCATCTGCTCCGATATTTCAACGGCACCTATCTGCGCTGCGGCGTGAAGGCCGAGCGGCACGCCAAGGCGGAATCGCTGTTCCCGACGCTGCGGCCGCGCAAGGTCGTGGGACTGAGGAGGGAGACGGCATGATGTGGGTACAAGCCGAATCCTATACCAGCGCCGCCGATATGGAGCGGCAGTATGCAGCCCGGCGCGCGAGGCTGATGGGCAAGCCGGCGCAAGAGGCCCGCCCCGGGCCGGTAGAGCGCCCCGAACCAGCCATCGTCCTCGTCTATCGAGACCAGAACCCCAAGGATGCCCATGTCCGCGCATGGGAATACTGGAAGGCCGAGATGGGCAGCCCGTGCAGGGCCTACATCAAGCGCCGCTGCGATGAACTCGGCGTGGCATACGAAGCGGTGATCGGCCCGAGCCGCATTCAGAAGTTCGTCGATGCCCGGCAACTGCTGATGTGGGAGATCAAGACCATCGTCAAGCCGTCGATCTCCTGGCCAGAGCTTGGCCGGCTATTCGGCGGACGGGATCACACCACCGCATTTCACGCGGTCCACAAGGTCGAAGCCTCACAAGGTGAACGACGAGGCACAGACTGGCTCGAGCGCAAGGCGCGGTCCGCGAAGGCGACCCACGAGCGGCGGAAGGCGAGGGGCGCATGAGCAAGGGCCGGCTCGACGCTCTCCTTGACGGCCTCGGCATCAAGTTGGTGCCGGTCTACCGCCGACGACTGGCAGCACAGAGCCACGCCCGCGGCACCATGCACGAGATCCGCAACCAGTACGGCGACGGCCATCTCGTCATGACGCTGCGATGCATCCGCCAGACGAAGAACAACAGAGATGAGCTTTGGTCGGAAACGATCGGCGCCGTGTCCGATATCCTCATACAGCGCCCAGACTGGGCCATAGAGCGCGCTGGCGCCGTTCTCGATGCCTTCGACCACATTCCCCTCGGCATCTTGCGTGGTAAAGCCGTCGCGCGCCGTCCTTGGCCTGTACGCGCAACCCTTCGCACCCTGATTTACGAACACCTCGAAAGGATCCTTGATGAGCCAGAGCAACGCCTTGCGGTTTGATGACATGATCTGCGAAGAGATGGCGCGCATTGCCGACGCCGTCATGATTGTGCGAGCGCGCTTTATAGAGGCGGCCGACACCATGGCTCACCTAGACGTGCGCAACCTACGGCCGGCGGCTGTGCGATCGTTCTGGCCGACCATCCAAGACGAAACAGTCGGCGGCCATGCGGCAGGATATGACATCAACGGCAACCGGGTGCGCTACACACCATCGTCGGCCGCCATATCCAGGGCAGAGGAAGTCATGTACGGTTGGCTCCTCGATCATGTGCAGGATGACGAGCGCCGGATACTGCTCGGCAAGTGGTCGATGTGCATGGCTTCGCCGAAGCAAGCCGGATCATTCCGGCAGTTCTGCCAGAAAACAGGCCGGTCGCGTAGTACGGCAGAGCGCCGCTTGAATAATGAATTTCAAAACGTTTCCAGCGCGTTGATCAAAAACGCTAAATCGTTACATGAGCCGAACTGGTCGAGGGTGGTGCCAATGGTCCCGAACTGGGCTATTGATCCAAGTATAGTCGCGAGACGTCCACCCAAGAACCCAACGCACATGATCGCCGACGACGGCAGACCAAGTAGCAGGGATTGGGCGAGCAGCGCGGCATAGGCTTACCATGGATGCTAAGGCGCCCAGCCATACCTGTTAAGGCCACACAGCCCCGTCCCCGGATAACCCGAGGGCGGGGTTTCGCTTTGAGGAGATGAGCGTGAGCTACACCATCATCCGCGATTACGCCGAAGAGCGCCGCCAGTTCGAAAACAGGATCAACGCCGTGCTGCGTCATTGCCGCATCGGCAAGGTGACCAGTAAGCCCGCCAAGTCGCCCTCTGAACAGTTGAAGGGTCTCCACCTTCGCCCAACTGGCTGGCACCCGCTGACGGGCTCGTCTTCGGCTAAGCCGTGGTTCGCATCGTAATGACCAAGCCCCGCCCACCGAGAGGGTGGTTTGTCCCCTGGTTCGGAAACCCAAAGCCAACGGGAGGGAAGGGATGAGCCCGAACATCGGATATCTCAAGCTGATCGATCGCCAGCCCCGGACATGGCGCCTCTACGACGCAGACGGCAACGTGATCGAGACCGGTGACTGCGTCCGATGCACGCAGAGCGCGATGAACCGCGACATGCGGATTGCAACGATACACTGAGGGGGAAGGGATGAGACTTCACAAGAAGGCAGACGGAATTTTGATGATCAGCGCAGATGGTCGTGGTCGCTACCTTTCGTGGCTTGAGCGCATCTTGCTCGCCTTCGGCATCCGTCCGCGCTGACCAACCCAACAACAGGGAAGTGAAGATAGATGGGGAAGCCGCCGCTCTTCATGCAGGTATACGCTGCAATGTCTCTCGCTCTCGCGGTTGGCGTCATCGTTTTTCTGCTCTGAACGTAGAAAATTCATATCGCGAAATGCCAAGGCCTCACCGGCCAGAAGAAATGATTTTGCGCAGTGAAGGGAAGAGAACCGAATGCCTGTGCTGAAAAATGCCAAGCATGAGGCCTTCGCCCAGGCCCTCGCAAGAGGCAAGACTGCGACAGAAGCGTATACGGACGCTGGTTATTCAGGTGACCGAACTGCAGCTTCTCGCCTGTCAACAAATGTCAACGTCGCAAAGCGCGTCGAAGAGATCAGAACGCGGCTGTCTGAGAAGGCAGAGTGGAGCAGTGCCGCCCGCCTTCGCATGCTCGGCATCATCGCCAAACGCAACCTTCTGAAAGACCCGCGGTCATCGATCGCCGCCATTGCCGAAGCAAACAAGATGCAGGGTTCGCATGCGGTCGTGCGCCATCAGATCGGCGGCATCACCGACAACCCGATCGAAGTCGTTCACACCATAGAGCGCCGCATTGTCCGTCCTACAGATACCAACGGCTGAGGTCTTCGCGCCTCTCCTCGAGCCTGCTCGTGACAAAGGGGCATGGGGCGGCCGAGGGTCGGGCAAGTCTCACTTCTTCGCCGGCTTGCTCATCGAGGACAGCTTGGCAGAGCCAGGCAACAGCGGCGAAGGGCTGCGCACCATCTGCATTCGTGAAGTCCAGAAGGATCTGCAGCAGTCATCCAAGGCGCTGATTGAACGCAAGCTTGCTGAATACCGCCTGGGCGAGGCCGCTGGCTTCCGCATCTTCAAGGACGTGATCGAGACACCCGGGGATGGCCTCATGCTCTTCAAGGGCATGCAGGACTACACGGCCGAGAGCATCAAGTCGCTGGAGGGCTTCAAGCGGGCATGGTGGGAAGAGGCGCAGACAGCCACGGCGAACTCAATCAAGCTGCTGCGCCCAACCATGCGCAGTCCAGGCGCCCAGATGTGGTGGAGTTGGAACGCAAGGCGGAAGACCGATCCGGTCGACGTCATGCTCCGCGGGCCAGAGAAGCCCACAGGCGCGATCGTCGTCAATGCCAACTGGCGAGACAATCCGTGGTTCACCTCCGAGCTTGAGCAAGAGCGTGCCGACTGTAAGCGCATAACGCCGGATGACTACGATCATGTGTGGGAAGGCGGGTACGTGACGGTTGTACAGGGCGCCTACTTCGCGAAGTGCCTGACGGAGGCAAAAACACAAGGCCGCATCGGTCGGGTTGCCGCCGATCCGCTGATGACGTTGCGGCTCTTCTGGGACTTGGGCGGCCGCGGGGCAAAGTCAGACGCGACCGCAATCTGGGTCGCTCAGTTCATCGGCAAGGAGATCCGGGTCCTTGATTATTACGAGGCGCAGGGACAGCCGTTGGCTACGCATCTCAATTGGTGCCGCTCCAAGGGCTATTCGCCAGACAAGGCGAGTATGTGGCTTCCTCATGATGGAGCGCCGATCAATCCGGTGGCTGACGCATCATGGGAGACTGCACTGAGAGCCGCCGGCTATGCAGTCACCGTTATCCCTAACCAAGGCGCCGGGGCGGCGTCGCAACGCATCGAGGCGGCGCGGCGGCTCTTTCCGGCCATGTGGTTTAACGAAGACACTACGCAAGGCGGCCGCGATGCGTTGGGCTGGTATCACGAGAAGCGGGACGAGGAACGAGGTATCGGCCTCGGCCCCAATCATGACTGGGCGTCACACGGTGCAGACGCTTTCGGCCTGATGTGCGTGTCGTACAAGGAACCGTCTTCAGCCAAGGGCTGGGACAAGTGGCAAGATCGGAAGGTTGTTTGATGGCAGCGATGGATAAACAGCAGATCGCTGCCCAGGTCTCGCAGTTGGTCAAGGATTGCGAGAACTACCGGGACGAGCTTTCCGGCGACCGCATCAAGGCCATGCAGTATTACGATGGCGAGATGAAGGACACGCCGGCCGATCCGAACCGGTCGAAGGTCGTTTCGCGCGACGTCCGCGCCATGATCAAGAAGGTTCTGCCGTCGCTGATCCGGACCATTCTCGGCAACGACAAGGTTGTCGAGTATGAGCCTGTCGACCAGGGCGACGAGGCAGCCGCCGAGCAAGCGACGGACTATATCAACTACGTGGTCTTTCCGGAAAGCAACGGTTACGACGCTGTCCAGGACGCTGCGCACGACGCGCTGAAGCTGCGCAACGGCGTCATCCGCTGGTGGTTTGATAAGAAGCGCCGGGTGGAAGTCTCGACGCATACTGGGCTTGATGAGGCGTCGTTAGTTCAGCTTGTCGCCGACGACGACATCGAAGTGCTCGAGCAGGATCAGTACCAGGAAACAATCGACACGCCAGAGGGACCGAAGCCGGTCACCTTCTACACGGTGAAGATCCGCCGAGCGACGGAATACGGCTGCACCAAGCTCGCCGCGGTCCCGCTCGAAGAGTTCATGATCCACCCGGATGCCATGACGATCGAGGATAGCCCAATCACTGGCATCAAGACGAAGCGCCGACGCTCCGATCTGGTGGCGATGGGCTATGACCGGGACAAGATCGACAGCCTGTCGCCCACGACCGACGACCTGGAAGAGGAAGCCGAAGAGGCGACCCGCCGCCGCTCTCCCTTCGACGAGCAGGATTCGACTGCTAAGGCGCTGCAGGAAATCGACTATTACGAGCTTTACGTCAGGCTGGACGTCGACGACGACGGGATCGCCGAGCTTCGCCGCATGGTGTTTGCCGGTGGCCTGGCACAGACCAACATGCTCTTCGACGAGGAGTGGGACGACGTTCCGTTCGCCGATCTGATCACAGAGCGCCGGCCGCATCAGCGCGAAGGCAACTCGGTCACCGACGACATGATGGAGATCCAGCGCATCAAGACCGTGCTACTCCGTCAGACGCTGGATAACCTGTACTGGCAGAACAACCAGCAGCCGACGGTCCAAGAGGGCGTCATTCAGAACCCGGAATCGGTACTGAACCCGAAATTCGGTCAGCCGATCCGGGTTTCCCAAGGCGTCGATGTGCGCAGCGCTATTGCCTTCAACACGGTGCCTTTCGTCGCCCAGCAGTCATTCGCGATGCTCGGCTATCTCGACGAAGAGGCGACCGACCGCACGGGGATTTCGGATGCATCGAGCGGCATGGCACCGGACGCCCTGCAGAACATGACGGCCAAAGCCTCGTCGATGATCGAGGCGGCCGGTATCGGGCAGACTGAATTGATGGTGCGCACGTTCGCCCAGGGCCTGAAGCGGGTCTTTGAAGGGCTGCTGAAGCTCACGATCAAGCACCAGGATCAGCCGCGCACCGTGCGCCTGAGAGGGAAGTGGGTGACCTTCGACCCTCGGCACTGGAATGCCGGCATGGACGCGACCGTGAACACCGGGCTCGGCGCAGGCACGCGCGAGCGCGACATGATGATGGTTACGATGATCCAGCAGCTGCAGGAGAAGCTCTTGGCGTCGCTGGGGCCCGTCAACAACCCGTATGTGTCGCCCGACAACCTCTATAACTCGATCGCCAAGACAGTCGAGGCGGCCGGCCTGAAGTCTCCGGACCTGTATTTCACCAAGCCTGATCCGGAGCAGCTGCGGAAGCGCCTCGAGGCCGACGCGAACAAGCCCGACCCGGAGATGCAGAAAGTGCAGATCCAGGCGCAAGCCGACATGGAGAAGGCTAAACTGGACGCTGAGACCGATCGACAGAAGCTGGCCGCTCAGACGCAAGTCGACATGGCGAAGATCCGAATGGAAGGCGACTTGAAGCGCTACCAGATCGACCAGGAAATCGCGCTGAAGCGTGATCAGGCGATGGCGCAAGCGATGGTCGGCCAGCGTATCCCGCAAACACAGATCGGCGGGCAGCCAGGATGAACAAGGAAGACAAGCAGGCGGCCGCGCGCGTCCTGATGGACATGCCGCTCGTCGCCGCTCTCCTCGATGAACTGGAGGCAGCAGCCGTCAACGGTTGCATCAACGCCCCCTTGAAAGATGACGAAGCCCGCGCCGCCTTTGCGGCCGAAGCGCGAGCCGTCCGCAATTTCCGTAGCAAGATCCAGTTCCTCTCGCAGGATCAATCCTCTGCTGACGGTAAAGGAGCCCCGGCATAGGGCCGGAGCCAGACCTTAAAGGCAAGCCAGACATGACTGATGCAACCACCAACTCGCCGTTCGTCGGCGAGAGTGATAGTGCACGACCCGCACTCACATTCGATGACGCCGCAAATCTCGACTTTGCCGAGCCCGGAGAGGCCAACGAAGAGGAAGAGACGGAAGGGCAATCGACGGATGCGACGGGTGAGGCCACCGAAGATGAGGGCCAAGAGACCGGCGAGAACGCAGACCAGGGCGACGAGCCGAACGACGCCGAGAATGGCGAAGAGGCCAACGAGACCCAGGACACCGTCATCACCCTCAAGGGTGGCGAGCAGGTTCCTCTTGAGGAACTGAAGCTCGGGTACATGCGTGATCGTGACTACCGACACAAAACGCAGGATCTCGGCAACAAGAGCCGAAATCTTGACGCCATGACAACCCGCGTCACGAACACCGTGAACAACATCGCTGAATTCCTGATCCAGCAGCTTCCGCCAGAGCCGACACGTGCGCTGGCGATGCAGAACCCGGCCGAATACACGCGCCAGAAAGCCGTCTATGACGACTCTCTGGATCTGGTGAACCGCCTCATCGACATGGGCGGGGAACCGAAGAAGGTCGGGGAAGAACTCAAAGCCGGCGCCACGGAAGAGGCGTTGGCGGAAGAGAGCGCGAAGCTGGCCGAAGCCTTCCCCGAGGCGATGAAGACCGAAGAAGGACACAAAAAGTTCTTCGACGATGCTTTCGCCACGGCTCGTCAACTCGGGTTCGCCGACGACGAGATGAAGGGGATAACCGACCATCGGATATTCAAGCTCGCCCATTACGCCCGGATCGGCCTCGCTGCCGAGCAGGCGAAGGGCAAAGCCTTGACGAAGGTCAACAACGCCCCTCCGGCGCCGGTGAAAGCCAAGCCGAACGGGCCGGTGAACCCGCAAGCCAAAAGCAGCAGGGAAGCGATGAGCAGGTTGTCGAAAACCGGGTCGATCCGCGACGCAATGTCGGTCGACTTCGATTAACCCCATCTTCGAAGGAACAGCCTCATGGCCGTAATCACCAACACCTTCACGACCAGCCAGGCAGTTGGCAATCGTGAAGAGCTTTCCGACGTGGTGTCCCGCATCACGCCGGAAGACACCCCGATCTACTCGCTGATCGAGAAGGGTAAAGCCGTTTCGATCCATCCCGAGTGGGAAACCGACGAACTCGCCGCGCCGGGCGAAAACATCAGGCAGGAGGGCGAAGAATACGAGTTCGACGCCATCACGCCGCCGGTGCGTCTGGGCAACTACACCCAGATCCTGCGCAAGGACTGGATCATCTCGAACACCCAGGAAGTCGTTTCCGAAGCCGGCAACGTCCAGAAGCGGAAGTATCAGAAGCTCAAGAAGGGCGTCGAGATCCGCAAGGACGTCGAATATGCCATCGTCGACACTAAGGCGTCGGTCGGCGGCAGTACCCGCGTCTCTGGCTCGCTCAACACCTGGATCGTCACCAACGTCTCCCGCGGCGCCGGCGGCTCCAACGGTGGCTTCAACACCGGTAGCGGCCTCACGGTCGTCCCGACCAACGGCACGCAGCGTGCGTTCACTAAGGCCATCTTGGACAGCGTCATGCAGCAGGGCTACCAGAGCGGGGCGAACTTCCGCCACGTCTCGGTCTCGCCTTACGTCAAGAGCGTGTTCGTCACCTTCATGTCCGACGCCAATGTGGCGCCGTTCCGCTATGCGGTCTCCAAGGGCGGCGAGCGCAACACCATCGTTGCCACGGCTGACTACTACGAGGGTCCGTTCGGCACGGTCATGATCCATCCGAACCGCGTCCAGGCTGGCGCTGCCGGCCTCGCGCGCAACGCCTTCTTCATCGACACCGACATGTTGTCCTTCCTCTGGCTCCGCAAGATCCAGGAAGACAAGGATCTCGCCAAGACCGGCGACGCCGACAAGGGCGTGATCATCGGCGAGGGCACCCTCAAGGTCCACAACGAGAAGGGCCTCGGCGTTGCCGCCGACCTCTTCGGCCTCACGGCCTCGAGCTAAGGAGCGACGAACATGCCCTCTCTTCAGCCCATCAACGTGACGGCGGCGACGCTGGCCGTCACCCGCAAGACCCACGCTGGCGCCACCATCGTCGCCAGCCGCGCCGCCGGCATCACCATGACGCTGCCCGCGGCAACCGGAACCGGCGCCAAGTTCAAGGTCGTCGTCAACACCACGATCACCAGCAACAACCTGATCATTCAGGTTGCCAATGGTACCGACGTGATGACCGGCACGGCTCTTGTCGCGCAGGACGCAGGCGACACCAGCGTCATTTTCGAAACCGCCGCGGACTCTGACACGATTACCATGAATGGCTCCACCAAGGGCGGCATCAAGGGCGATATCATCGAGCTTGAAGATGTCGCTTCCGGCCTCTGGAGCGTCAGCGTTTCCGCGTCCGGTACCGGCACGGAAGTGACGCCGTTCTCGGCAGCCGTCTCCTAAGCGATCGGCCATCATCAACCAGCAGGGGGCGGGCTTCGGCTCGCCCTTTCCTTTTTCAGGAGCAAGGAACATGGCAGACGCCAAGGAAAAGACCACGCCAATCAGACTGCTTTACGACACCTGGGCAGCCGACGAGAAGCGTATCGAAGCCGGTACCGTTCTCGACGTGCCCGTTTCGACCGCGAAGCAGCTTATCACCGCCGGCAAGGCCGAACGCGCAGACCCGCTTCCGGGCGACGGCGAATGATCATCCGTGACGGGGCGTGGACGCTCCATTCTCACGACATGGCGTCCGGTCGCTCGGTCTGGCACATGTTCGACGGGGAGAAAGACGTGTTTCGCGTCGATTACCCCGTCGACAACGTGATCAGCGAAAACCAGGCGGTGCGCAACGAGGCAAGCCGCGCTTGGGCCGGCGACTGGCATCGGGTCGCCTCGATCCCGCTCAACGTCGCCCACGACAGCGGCCTCGTGCAGGCCCATAGCGAGGGCAACGACGCCTTTGTGAAGCGTTTCCTCAATAGTTCCGACAACCGCGCCTGGCGCACGAAGGACGGGCACCTATGACCGCCATTTCGGACTATGCGTCGCTGCTCGTCGATGCCGGCGAATACAGCGGCCGCAACGACATCGCGCACCTGTTTCCGCGCTTCATCGGCCTCGCCGAGATCAAGCTGAACCGCGCGCTGCGCGTGGCCGATATGGAGGTCGTGGGTACTGTCACGCTCACCGGCGGCTCCGGCCCGCTCCCTGTGGACTTCCTGGAAGCGCGCGAGGTGAAGAACGCCAGCGGCATTCCGATCCGCGCCGTTGCCCTGCAGCAGCAGACGGCGAGCTATATGGGCCGCTCCGGCATCCCCGCCGGCTATGCCATCATCGGAAATACGATCAACGTGGCGCCGTCGGCGGATGGCAGCCTGACGGTTACCTATTACGGCAAGATCCCGGCGCTGACGGCCGCCGCACCGACGAATTGGCTGCTGACAAAGGCGCCTGACGTCTACCTCTACGCACTCGTGACCGAAATCGCGATCTGGGAGCGTGACGTGGCCAAGGTGCAGGCGGCACAGCAGCTGATGAGCCTGGCGTTGAGCGGGATCGGTATCCAGGACGAGCGCGCCCGCTGGGGCAACGCTCAAGTCGTCGTCGGAGGCGTCACGCCATGACTTTGCTGTCGTCGATCAACGAGGTTTGCGACGTCGTATCGCTCGACCGGTTCACGAGTGTCTACGGCTCCGCCAATCCGAACGCGCAGACAATGGTTGCTCTGGCCCTGGAGGCCGGTGACGAAATCGCGCGCCGCGGCGACTGGCAAAAGATGCTGAAAACAGCGACAGCCGTCTCGTCTCCCATGACGATCCCGACTGATTACGAGCGTATGACGCCCGGAGGAGCGGTAAGAACGTCTGCCGGCGACTTCGTGCGGCCGATCACCAACAGTTCTCAATGGGCCGTCATCGTCGGAATACCGTCGACACAGCCGTATTTCTTCATCAAGGCCGGTCAGGTGCTGTTTTCCCCGGCGTCTGCCGGGGCAGGCGCCATCGTCGACTACGTGTCGAAAAACTGGATCCTGAAGAACGTCGGAGGCGAAGCCTCTACCTGGAGCGCTGACGACGACACCACGCTCTTCGCGGAGCGCCTGCTCGTGAAGGGCATCCTGTGGCGTTGGAAGCGGCAGAAGGGTCTGCCGTTCGACGATAACCTCGCCGAGTTCGAGGCAGATCTCGTGCAGGAACTCAACGCGGATCGGGGTGCCTGATGAAGATGACCGTCAGGCCGGCACGCATCGGTCAAAGCAACCGTGGCAGTGTAGCCGTGGGGCAGCGGGTATCCTCGCAGCCGATCACCTATCCGGCGCCGAAGGGCGGGTTGGTGACGACAATGGACATCGCTTCGCAGCAGCCTGGAACGGCAACGGTGCTGCGCAACTTCTTTCCGACGCTGGTCGGCTCCCGCATCCGTGGCGGATCGATCAAGGAGGGGCTTGCGGCCGACGGCGGCGATATCATCAGCGCCTTCAAATACAAGTACGGAACCAACGAAAAGCTCTTTATGGCGACGGGAACGGCGATCTACAACATGACGTCGCCCGCTTCGCCGCCAACAACGACAGCAGCAGACGTTTCGGGGCTCTCCGGGGGTAATTGGTGCGCGTTTCAGCATACCAACGCCGGCGTTTCGAACCTCGTGTGCCTCAATGGCGCCGACGATCGCCGCCTCTACAATGGCACCACCTGGACGACATCGCCGGCCATCACCTTCAGTGACAGCACCACGATGCCGCAACTCAACTACGGCTGGCTTTTCAAGAATCGCCAGTTCTTCCTGAAGAACGCCACGCTCGACGCCTACTATCTGCCGGTCAATGCGATGGGCGGCGCCGCCTCCGTTTTCCCGCTTGGCGGGGTCATGAAGAAGGGCGGATCGTTGATGACCGGCTTCTCGTGGTCGCTTGAAAGCGGCGACGGACTGTCTGACCTGTGCGTGTTCGTGTCGACTGAGGGCGAGGTTGCGGTTTATGCCGGCTCTGACCCGAGCGACGCCAACAACTTCGGACTCAAGGGCGTCTATCAGATCGGCAAGCCACTCGGGAAGAATGCCTGGATCCGGGCAGGCGGCGATATTTTGATCGCCACCAGTGATGGGCTGACGCCGATCTCGCAGGTGTTTCAGCGGGACCGGCAGACGTTAAGCCTGGTTTCGGTTTCGCGCCCGATCGAGGATGAATGGAAGAAGGCGGCGAACGCGACCGGCGGCGGGTGGACGGTGACCCAATGGCCGGAACAGAACCTCGTTTTCGTGACCTTTCCGGAAAACTCCGTGGTCACAGATACGACCTTCGTTCTCAATGTCCTGACCGGGCGCTGGTCCACGATCAGCAATTGGAAAGCGCTCTGCTATGCGACCCTGCAAGGCGGCCTCTTCTTCGGCTCGATAGACGGCTATTGCTGGCAGGGAGATATCACCGGCACAGACGACGGCATGTCATTTGCCGCGACTTACCTTTCGCAGTTCGCTCCCGCTGGAACATTCGGGCAGCGCGCCACTAGTACGCTGGCTCACATGTATTTTCGAGCAAGGACGAGCCCGAATGTTCTGCTCTTTGCGAAAGCTGACTATGACAAGGCGACGCCATCGTACAGCACCGTGACCGAAGGGGACGCGACTGCGTCGGAGTGGGACATAGGACTGTGGGACGTGGCCATATGGGACGGCATCTCCGATCAGAACCGGTACCAGTTCCGTCAGAACGTGCGCGCGAGCGGCGACATGCTGGCGGTCGGATGCGTCATCATCTCTGGCGGCGACGTGAAACTTGATGTTGAGGTAGATCTCGCCACGCTGCAGGTCTCAGTCGGCGAGGCCAGCGCTTGACGCTGGTCTGGGGCGGCGAACGCGCGCCTGAGATCAACGCTGCCGTCGCGTCATTCGTTGCCGGTGGGATCCCCGGATGTGAACGCGGATGGGAGAATTTCACAACGCTCGGGCTGGTCGATGGTGACCGGCTCGTCGCTGGTGTCGTCTTCCACAACTACAATCCCGAGGCCGGCGTCATCGAGCTTTCGGCGGCCGCCACCAGCCGGCGCTGGCTGACGCGCCCTATGCTCAAGGCCATGTTCCGTTACCCGTTCGATCAGGTCGGCTGCCAGATGGTCGTGTTGCGGGTGTCTGAGCGCAACACTGTCATGGTCGGCATTGCCGAGCGCTTCGGCTTCACTGCTCACCGCATCCCGCGCCTGAGAGGCCGGGAAGAGGCGGAAATCCTGTTCACATTCACTGACGACGACTGGCGGGCGCATCCCGTCAACCGGAGATAACACATGGGCAAGCCCAAAGCACCGACTCCGCCGGACCCCGCTAAGACCGCAGCGGCGCAGACCGGCACCAACATCGGCACGGCAATCGCCAACCAGACGCTGGGCAACGTCAACCAGGTGACGCCCGACGGGGCCCTGACGTACGACCAGACCGGTACGAAGAAATGGACCGACCCGACGAGCGGAAAAATCTACGATCTGCCTACCTATACTGCGACGCAGACGCTTTCGGCTGGCCAGCAGGCGATCAAGGACCAGACCGACAAGGCGTCGCTGAACCTGGCAACTCTGGCGTCTGGCCAGTCCGCACGGCTGAACGATCTGCTCGGACGACCGGTCGATCTATCCGGTGCGCCGGCAGCAGGCGACCCGTCGAAAATCGGGCTGCCGCAGTACACGAACTATATCACCGGCCCGAACCTTCAGACCGATATCGGCAACACCGGCAGCATCACCAAGAGCTACGACGCCGATATCGACACCACGCGCTATGAAAATGCGCTGATGGAGCGGATGAACCCGCAGCTTGAGCGCAGCCGTGCCGCCCTCGAAACGCAGCTGGCGAACCAGGGTCTGCAGCCAGGCTCAGAAGCCTATAATCGCGCCCTCGACACAGCGACGCGCCAGGAGAACGACGCCCGCATCGGCGTTGTCCTCAATGCAGGGCAGGAACAGAGCCGTCTGGCCGGTCTTGCCCGCGACAAAGCGACATTCGAGAACGCGGCTCAGGGGCAGAACTTCCAGCAGGCGCTGGCGGCCGCCGGCTTCGGCAACGATGCGAAGCAGCAGACGTTCCAGAACGCGAACACGACCACCGCGGCGAACAACGCGCTTTCTGACCAGCGGTTCAACGCGCAGCAAGCGCAGATGACCGCCCAGAACAATGCGCGGTCGCAGTATCTCAACGAGCTTTACGCCCAGCGCAACCAGCCGATCAACGAGATTTCAAGCCTGCTTTCCGGCGCGCAGGTCACCGGCCCGAACTTCGTCAATGCGCAGGGTGTCCAGGTGCCGACCGTCGATTACGCGGGTCTGGTCAATCAGGACTATCAGAACCGTCTCGGTGCCTACCAGACGAAACAGGCCCAGTCAGGCGGCCTGATCGGCGGCTTGTTGGGCTTCGGTGGCCAGCTGGCTAGCCTGTCGGACAAGCGCGCAAAGAAGGACATCAAGAAGGTCGGCGAACTCAAGGGGCACGGCCTCTACGAGTACCGCTACAGGGGCAAGCACGACGACGGCCAGCGACATATCGGCGTCATGGCGCAGAACGTTGAGAAGAAGCGCCCGGACGCCGTCTCTCGCCGGCCTGATGGCCTCCGGCAGGTCGACTACGGCGCGCTTTTCTCGGCCGGGAGGAAGAAATGAACGGATACACCGGCTATCAGGGCGTCCAGGCGGGCGGCGGCCAGCGCGAGCAGCTGGCGGCACGTCTGCGCTCTCAGATCCTCGGCCAGCCGCTTCCTCAGACGATCGGCGGCGGCGCTGGCATGCTCGGCGCCGGTATCGCGGCTGGCTTGGCCAATCGCAACGCGACATTCCCGACCGCACCGGGCGGCGCGAAACCGTCATTCGCGACCGGGCTTGCAAACTTCTTCAGCGCAAACCGCAACGGGGGTCTTTTCTGATGGTCGGATTCATTTTCGGCGGCAACACCGGCGAGACCCCGGAGACCCTGAAGCGCAAACGCGAACTGGCGATGGCGATCATGGGCGCTCAGGGCGCGCCGCGCACGATCGGCGAAGGGCTTACGGCTCTTGGCGCGGGCATCACTGCCGGCATCATGAACCGTCGGGCTGACAAGGCCGAAGGCGAGGGGCGCGCGCAGGCTGACGCACTTTTCAATAGCGGCCTCAAAGGCCAGTTCGCCAGCAAGATCATGGGCACGTCGCCGTCTGTCTCTCCTGCCGGCGGTCAAGGCTCTGTTGCGGCAGGCCCAGTCACCACCAGCGGCGATGTCTATTCGCCGTTCATGGACACGGTGAAGACCGGCATCACGAACCCGTATGGCCTGGCTGCGGTAGCATCGACAGCCAACGCTGAAAGCCGCTTCTCTCCCGGCAATGCGAACCGGTCGTGGAGCGATCCGAGCGAGCGCGGCGTCCCCGGCACGGCTGGCGGCATCATGTCCTGGCGAGATGATCGGCTGAACAACCTCTATTCGTTCGCCGGCCAGAAGGGGGAAAAACAGGGTGCTATCAGCCCGACGACGCAGGCAGAGTTCTTCCTCCAGGAAAACCCGCAACTAATCGCAGCCCTGAACAACGCCAAGTCCGTCGAGGAAGCCCAGCAGCTGATGAACGAGGCGTGGAAGTTCGCCGGCTGGAACCGCCCCGGCGGCGAAGCGGCGAACCGTATGGCGTCCGCGAATGCCTATCTGCCCAACTTCCAGGGCCAGCCGCAGCCACGCGAAGTCGCCAGCCTGGATGGATCGATCGGCATGCCACCGGCAACGGCTGCTGGCGCGATCAATGCTATGGGGCAGGGTGGCTCGCTATCCGACGAGGTCGCCGAGTTCGAAAAGACGCCCGAGCACGCCGCACTCTTCCCCGGCCGCCAGCAGAGTAGCCAGCCAGCAGCGCAGCCGGCGCCGGTCGAGGTCGCCCAGGCGCAGCCGCCCGTCGACCAGGGGCCGGATGAGGCAACGCTTTATCAGATCCTGAATCATCCGTTCTCGACGCCCGAGCAGAAGGCCACGGCTCGGATGATGCTTGAGCAGCAGATGCAGGCCAACGATCCATATCGCAAGCTGCAGATGGAAGAGCAGCGTCTGAAGAACGAGGCCCTGCGAAATCCCAAGCCGCAGTACGATTTCATCACCGGCCGCGACGGGTCAATCTTCCGCACCACGAAGACCGGACAGATGGAACAGGTGTATGGTGGCAAGCCGGATCTGCCAACCGACGTGCAGGAGTATGAGTACGCGCGCGGTCAGGGCTATCAGGGCACTTTCGCCGACTTCCAGCAGGAGCAGAAGCGAGCCGGGGCGACGAACGTCAACATCGATCAGAAAGCCGAAGGCGCATTCGACAAGAAGCTCGCGGAAAAACAAGCCGAGGCTTTCGACGCGATGGCGACAGAAGGTCTGAACGCTCGCGCCGATCTCGGCATTATCTCCGAACTAGACGGGCTTCTGCAGGGCCAAGGCGGCACGCTGACGGGCATCAACGGCATCGCCGCGAAATACGGTCTCGGCGGCGAAGGGCAGTCCGATCTGCAGGCGGCGCAAGCACTCATCAACAAGCTTGTACCGACGCAGCGCTCGCCGGGTAGCGGCTCGATGTCCGATCGCGACGTTGAACTGTTCACTCGCTCACTCCCGAGCCTCTGGAACACCCCGCAAGGCAACCAGAGGATCATCGAAGTCATGCGCGGGCTCGCCCAGTATAAGCAAAGCCAGGGGGAAATCGCTGATCAGGTCTTGATGGGCGAGATGAGCCGGCAGGAGGCGCGGCGTGCGCTGCGCGAGTTGCCTAATCCGCTGAGTGGCTTCAAACCTGACGCCAGCCAGGGTGATCGGGGCGGCGCTACAACGTCTTCGCAAGCCATGGCGCCGGCCTCGGGCGCCGTCGAAGACGGTTTCCGTTTCAAGGGCGGCGATCCTGCCGACCCGAACAATTGGGAAAAGGTGCAGTAATGGCTGGTCCCTGGGAGAAATATGGTGGCGGGGTGCCCACCGAGGCGGGGCCGTGGACTAAACACGCAACCGCCTCCCCAAAGCAGGAGCCGCCTGTTGTTGAGCGCGGCATGCTTCTTCCGATCAGCAAGGATGCAGAGGGGAACGTCAGCTTCGACAGTGATTCTGGGCTTCTTGGCGCCCTCAAGCGCGTGGTCATGTTGCCAGGCGAGGCGATGAAGGGCGAAATAGACCCTAATAGCCCGGAGGCGATCGGTCGCGCAGCGGAGTTCGCTCTTACCTTTTCGCCAATCAATCCTGCGATGAGGGCCGGAGAGCTTGCCATTCCAGGCGTCCGAAATTCGTTGGCTCGCGCGGATATTGATCCTCCCACAGCAGCCGCGCTGAAGGCTGAAGCGAAGACCGGCTTCAAAGCTATGCGTGACAGCGGCGTTGACTACCGCGCCAAGGCGGTGGAAGAGTTAGCGCGGAAGATCAAGGGCGAGTTGGAAACGGAAGGCCTCATTGGAGAAGTTGCCCCAAAAACACACGGTGTCCTCGACAGGCTTACCAGCGCCCCAGAAGGCAGCGTTGCCAACATCTCAGGCCTTGCCGCAGCGCGCAAATCTTTCCGTCAAGCCCGGAAAGATTTCAACAATCCCTCGGACCAGGAGGCCGCTGCTCAAGCTGTTGGTGGACTCGATGAGTTCATTTCTAACCCAGGTGCAGAGAGCGTTCTTTCTGGATCTGCTGATGAAGCGGCTAAACTTCTCCGAGACGCGAACGCCAATTGGGCAGCATCAAAGCGAACTGGATACCTCGGAGGCCTCGAAACAAGCGCTCAACGCCGAGCCGCCGCTGCCAACTCCGGGCAAAACCTCGGAAATGCCATCCGGCAAAAAGCCGCCTCTGCGCTTGAAAAGCCTCGAGACGTTGCCGGCTTCAATGCAGCCGAAAAGCGAGCGATTGAAGGCGTTGTCCAAGGGGATAGAGTAACGAATGTCACCCGAAGTTTGAGCAACATGCTCGGCGGCGGAGGGGGGCTTGGCGCTACGGCAGCGTCCACTGCTGGCGCAGTTGGCGGTTACATGGCGTCTGGATCGCCAGCACTCACAGTCGCAGGTGCCATGCTTCCACTTGTCGGCGTTGGCCTTCGGGCTTCATCAAATCGAATGACCGAAAATGCACTTGAAGAGGCGATCAGGCTTACCGCCAAACGATCTCCGCTCTACGAGAAGATGATACGGGAGGCGCCTCTTGAGGCTGTCTTGCCGAGCAAAACCGTCAACGCGCTGCGAGCCCTTATCCTCGGAACGCAACAGCCAAATAAGCAATGATACCAACGAGGATGCATGCCAAGATCGTCAGCAACGTCTTTGTTGCAGCCAAGTCTGCGTGCACCCTTTTTATGGAACTGCTGATTTCTTCGATGCGATCCAGCGCATGAGCCGAGTTGAGCTTCGATGCTAACGCGTCGGATCGGGCCCTAACCAGAAGACCATCTCTGATTTCGTCGTCGATAGGGGGGCGCTTATCTCTGAAGGCACCCAACTCCCATGCGACCGTATTGCTCGCGACGAGATCATTGTCTGTAGACAGGGAATGATCTTCAACTGAAGCGCGGACCCGCTCCAGTGCAGCCTTCTGGCGCTCAAACTCTTCGCTGACGTCACTCATCGGATCCAAACTCCGAGTGCGATGATTATCAGCAAAATCACGCACGCGCCGACGTTGCGCTGTAAGACTTCCAAGTGGTGAATTATCCGAGCCCGCTGCCTGACAGCGTCTTCGTTGGCCACGGCTTGCCAGTAGTCTTTCGGATCGTGATCAATCTGCATCGCGGCAACATACACGAGAATTCTCAAATTTCCACGGAGAATGCCCATGCCCAGAACAGGCGGCGTTTACAGCCCCCCGGCCGGCACCAAAGGCACGCCGAACACGACTATCCAAAGCGTGCCCTATAACTCGTTTGTCGACGACTTGACGGCGGATGCGAACGCCGCTCGGCCTGTCACGGCCGGCGGTACCGGGGCGACTTCGGCGAGTGGCGCGAGGACGGCTCTCGGCACGGACGATGCCGGCAATATCACGACCGGGACCTTCAACGATGCCCGGTTGCCCCTGACGCAATCCGGCAAAGTCTTCACGTCGAGCACCTTCCTGAAAGGGTCGGCCTCGCGCTGGTGGGGGTTCATCGACAATACTGATATCTTGCGGGGAGCGCTCGGCTACGATCCGGCCCTCGCGGGTCTGTTTATGAACCTGCACGATGCAACCGGAACCTTCGTTACCGGTTTGAGCTTGAGGCAGAACGGCGCGATCACATGGGGCGGTAATACTGTCTGGCATGCCGGGAATGATGGCGCTGGGTCTGGGCTTGATGCAGATCTTCTCGATGCCAACGACAGCAGCTTCTACCGGAACGCGTCGAACATCAACGCAGGGACGATGGATGACGCCCGGCTGCCTATAACCCAGGCCGGGAAGGTCTTTACAACGAGTGCCCTCCTGAAAGGCACCGTTTCGCGCTGGTGGGGGTTTGTTGATAACTCCGATATCCTTCGGGGGAGCGTCGGCTACAATCCGACGACGTCGACTATCTTCCTGAACCTGCACGATGGGGCCGGGGCTTTTGTCACCGGCCTGGCGCTCTCGCAGGCGGGCAGCATTGCCTGGGGCGGAAACACGGTCTGGCATTCGGGGAATGATGGTACCGGCTCCGGTCTGGACGCCGACCGACTGCGCAGCCTTCTCCCTGATTTCAACGTGAATCCGAACACGGTCCCGACGCGTGGCGGCAGCAGTGAAATCCAGGCAGCTTATGTATACAACCCCGCGACTGGCGTCACCTTTGGATCTGACGGGAACATTTACGGCGGTACGTTCTGGGGGGCCGCCGGCGGTCTATACAACTGGCTGAACGCGAACAAAGCCGGCGTCTACACCGCTTCCACAAGGGACGAACTCAACTTCCCGATCGGTCACACGGTTCTTGTCTCCACCTCGAACAGCTACGACCGAAACGTCGCTGTGACGCTCTATCTCAATGGTACCGCCTATTACAGCCCGACGGTGAGCGGGACCGCGCTCTCTGGAACATGGCGCTCGCGCGGGAACTTTACCGGGCAAGGTTATGCATTTGAAAGGGTGTCTTAGCGATGCAACTCCTATCCGTTCATTCTATCACCGCGACGTTGGAACCGGGCGTCTACATGGTGGGATGCCGCACCGTCGATAACGACGACTTCGAGAGCGACGTCGTTCAAACCGTGCGCCCGGATGATCCCTATGGGCTTGGGCCGGTCATTCGAAAGTGGATGACCGAGAACCCGGATTTCCCGGTCGGCCCATACGTCCCGCCGACCGTGGAGGAGGTGCGCGCCGGCATGCAGCCGCTCACCGCTCGGCAGTTCCGCCTTGGGCTGGTCAATGCCAGCATTTCGCCTTCCCAGGTCACCGCGACCATCGCCGCACTGCCCGCCGGCCCGGATCGGGACAAAGCCCAGATCGAGTGGGAATACGCCACCACCTTCAATCGCATGCATCCGCTGATCGCGACCGTTGGCGCCGCGCTCGGCCTCACTGACACCCAAATTGACGCCATGTGGACGGCTGCTATCAGCCTCTAAATTTCAAAGGACATCGCTATGACCTACCGCCTGCCGCTGGAATGGCTCCAGCCGGTGAAGATGTCGCGCATCATCGCGCATTGGAGTGCCGGCGCCTATCGCGCTTCGGATCTCGACAAGGAGCATTATCACTTCATCGTCGAGGGCTCCGGCAACGTGGTCCGCGGTGACCACACCGTCTCCGACAACGTGAACACCGCCGACGACGACTATGCGGCCCACACTCGGGGCTGCAACACCGGGTCGATCGGTGTTTCGCTCGCCTGCATGGCCGGCGCCGTCGAAAGTCCGTTCCACGCCGGCAAGTTCCCAATGACGGAAACCCAGTGGCATCGCGCCATGGACGTCATCGCGCACCTGTCCGAGTTCTACAAGATCCCGGTCACCTCGAAGACGATCCTTTCTCATGCCGAGGTCCAGCCGAACCTGGGCATCAAGCAGGCCGGCAAGTGGGATTTCACCCGCCTCCCGTTCGCGCCGAACGTCATCGGTGCCAAAGCATGCGGCGACAAGATGCGCGCCGAAGTCAAAGCACGCCTCTAACCCTCTCCAACATCGAAGGAAACCACATGCGTTCGCTGATCATCGTATCGGCGGCGGCCCTTGTGCTGTCCGCTTGCACTACCACCGGCTCGATCGACACCGCGATCAAGAACAGCCTGCCGAAGACATGCGCCCTCCTCGAGACGGCTCACGCCGCGTTCGTAGCTGCGTCTGCTTCCGGCAACATCAAGGCATCGACCATCGCCAAGGAAGCGGCCGCCTACAACGGCGTGCGCGTCATCTGCGCCGATCCTGGCAGCGTCACGGCTGCGAATGCGCTGGTTGTCGTGGCCACGGCCTACGCGACCGTCTCGCTCGCTCTGAGGGAGGCTCAGTAATGGGTGGGATCTCGAAAGCACTTGGTGCCGGCGTTGGCGGCGCACTCGCTGGATCGGCCGGCGTACCGTTCATGCCCGAAGGCACGCCCTGGTACGGTTATCTGGCGCTCTACGCGCTGACCATCGGCCTGCCGGCGCTTCTGACCTATCTGGCGCCGAAGAACCAACAGTAATGATCTCAGCGGGCTCTCATCCTCGGGGGCCCGCTTCTTCAATGAATAGGCACTGCATCGAGGGGCACGAGGTTGACAGGCAGGATCGAAGATATGGAACCCGACCTTCGTTCGCGAGTGGTTGCATTGGAACACAAGACGGCCGCTACGGAACAGCGGCTCGCCGGGATCGAGCAATGGCGGCAGCAGTCCGACCTTATCGACGCCCGGAAGGACGAGCAGTGGAAGAACCTGCTCGAGAAGTTCGGTCTGATGGACCGCAAGATTGATGGCGTCGACACGTCGCTGAACAAAAAGATGGATGACCTGGGCGGCAATATCCGCTGGCTCGGCAAGATCGTGATCGGCGCAGCCTTAAGCGCCATGGTCGCTGGCGTCGTCGCCTTCATGATGAAGGGGGGCTTCCATATCCCCTAATCGCAGTGTGGCTCCCGCTTCCAGCGCTTCGCCCTGACCTCACAGGGCGACTGAAACTCCCCCCGCCAAATCCCGATCCCACCCGCCTGCGCTGCGCGCTGTGCTTCTGCGTAGGCGCCCTTGCTGTATTTCGGCCAGTCTAGCGCGTGGCCGTTCTCGACCATCCAGCGGTTAACGTCGGCCCCATCCGCGCGAAAGCAGGTTCCTATGCGGCGGTCTCGATCGTGGCCGGCCAACTCACACCGGGTAGGGCGAGAGGCCGCAAGGAACCGATCGAGCGCCATGGCAGCCGCCTGGCCGCACCGATACTCTCCCCCATCCCCGTCACGGCACCTCTGCCAGCTTTCCGGCGCGTCGATCCCATTGAACCGCACGCGGGTCTTCCCGATGTCGATCGTATCCCCATCGACGACGGATGCGCGCCCGACGATGATCTCTCCAGCGGCGGCCGGTTGGACGGACAACAGTGCGACCGCAAACATCAACGCACCGCGCATCAATTCTTTTCCCCGCCTTCTATCTGCTGCTGCCGATACTCTTCCGAGAACGGCGCCCCCTGAAACATATAGATTAGTTGCTGGCAGCCAATCCCGCACCGTTCTCTGGCGTGACCACGCACATACCTGGGGCACGTCATGCCCAGGCTCGCGATGAAGCTGTGGATGGGCATGTCACCGCCCCACTTTTCAATCAGCCGTGAGACCTTGTAGCGGCCCTTCCGATCGCAGGTGGAGCACTCAATCTCCATGAAGGGCTCTTTGAACTCCCGAAGAGTTCTGTACCGGTCAGACAT
Organism: Ensifer sp. PDNC004; assembly: GCF_016919405.1. Taxonomy (NCBI): domain Bacteria; kingdom Pseudomonadati; phylum Pseudomonadota; class Alphaproteobacteria; order Hyphomicrobiales; family Rhizobiaceae; genus Ensifer; species Ensifer sp. PDNC004. Next base: position 1,040,022 of record NZ_CP070353.1, on the reverse strand, counting down.
GCGCTTTCCTCCTCTCACGAGGTTTCGTTAAGCCGCACGTCGTGGGGTGGCGCTCTTGCCGGCGCCTGGGGTCGAAATATGGTTGGGGGAGCGCGGAGTCAACGGTTTCCACAGAACGGATTGGAAACGCTTATTCAGAATGAAAAAAGGATCGCATTCAGAATGAACCCTCTTGCGCTCCGTCTATATTCATTCTAAACGCTCGCCACGACTTGATAATCTCAGTCGGTGAGGCCTCGTGGCGGAGTGGTGACGCAGAGGACTGCAAATCCTTGTACCCCGGTTCAATTCCGGGCGAGGCCTCCAAAGCCACACCTAACCATCTGAAATGGTTGGGTTATTTCATGAGCGGGATTGCACCCGCTGCCACACTTTCGGATAGGTGTGGCAATCCGTTCCCGGTTTCTCCCTCCCCAACATCGTCTGAAGCCAGCAGCAAATTGCCGATTCCATCCCAGTTGATGCGGGCAACGCTCTGTCGCGCCAAGCGTGCGCGTTCTGCATTCCTCGTGTAGATCTTCGACGTTTTCCCGTCTTTCCAGCCGAACATCGCTTCAAGCATGCTGTCCGTCGCTTCTTCGTGGGCGAGGTCGGTCGCGAGACCCTTTCGCACCGAATGCGATGTCAGATGCGGCATGTCTGCCTGGCGCCACCAATCCGAAATGCGATTCCCCAGGCTCTTCGCGCTGTTGAACGGTTTCCCGAACTCGGTGACGAGATAATGAAGCCCTTTCGGCGGGTGCATAGCCAATACGCCCTCAAGGATTGGGTGAATGGCAATCTCGAGATCTACTGGCGTCCGGTTCCTGTTCTTGAACAGGCGCAGCTTGAAAACGTCTTTGCGGCGGTGCTGCGGCCCGATGACGCGCAGATCGGATACGCGCAGCCCGGTGAACATCTGGATTGCCAGATAGAGCACGGCCTTTGACTTGACGCCGTGGTGCGCGATGAACGCGGCAAGGTTCTCCGGGGTCGCTGTCTCGTGGCCGTCCGATTGCTGCCGGAATGGCTCGACGAGGCGCGCGATATTCGCCACGATCGGCTTGCCGTCCTTCTTGGTATCGAACACCTGCCGCAGCGTCTTCAGGCGCTCGTCCGCGGCGAACGGCTTTTCCTTCTTCCTATCCCGCAATACTTCGAGATTGCCCACGTCCATCGCGGACAGTGGCATGTCGGCGAATAGCCGGCCGTCATTCGTGGACAGCGGCTCTTCCCACATAGCCTCGATGATGTTCCGGCGCCGGTCCTGGGTGGTGACGTCCAGCGTCTTGAAGGCGATGCTGCCCATGTATTCGAGGCAGAGCCATCGAAAGCTGTTCGGCTTGACGATCTTGGAGAGGGTCTGAGGCTGTGCCGGATCAGGCGCTGCGTCGGGCTGATATGCTTTGCGCGCAGCCCAATATTCCTTCTGGAATTCTTCGCTGTCGATCTTGTTCGGCAGCCGGCAGATGCGTTTCCCGTCAATGCGGAGATAGTACCGCGCCTTTCCGTGGCGCGTCACATTTCGCTCAACGTATGGGTATTCGATTTCGACCACGTCTGTCACGCAGACGCCCGCCACGAATCGCCGTCGGCGTCTCCCCCGGTTTTCTTGTTCATCCCGTCCGACGGCCACTCGGACATGAAGGCTTCAATTTCCGAGATCAGCCAGACCTTGCGCGTGTGCCAGCGCTTCGGCTGAGGAAGGTAGCCTTCATCAACCATCTCGTCCACCGTGTTGGCGCTAACCCCGAGCGCAAGGGCGACCTCTACTCGGTTCAGGCTGATACGCGGGACTGTGCGATTGATCGACGTTGGCGCGCTCATCTTGCCGCTTTCCTTTCCTTACTAAGCATTCCGACGCTAACCCGCTGTGGGATGAGGGGTGAGGTCATGGGGCTTCCTTCAGCGCTTTGCGGCCCGCTTCAGTGATGACGAGCTTCTGCCCGTACTTCTGCGGCTCCCATCGGCACAGGCCTAACTCGACGAGCTTTTTTGCTGGAGGGTAGGTGTCACTAGCCTTACCATCACCCTCATCGACATCGACGAGCAACAGCCATTGTGGCTTTGTCAGCTTCATTCCCCCGCCTCCTTTCTTCCCTGCCGGAGGGCGTTGGTGGGTGGGGATGGAACTTCGTCTCGCCGCGACCTCTCGTTGAGGATGGCTTGAGCAATATTCCACGCGAGCACATGAAAAGCGGTCGTGCCACCCTGGAGTGAAGCCGCGGCGATACTTGTGGCCGTCTGCCTGATGTCTTCCGGTATCTCGCTCATCTCTGCTCCTGTCGCGTCTCAGAATGGGGCTGGGCCTTGTTCTTCATCAGAGCGTTGCGGCTGGTTACCATCGTGTAGCCGTCGGCGAACTTGACGAGGCAGCTATTCATGACCTTCGTGCGGATCAGCACATCGCAGGGCTGTCCTTTCCGGCCTTGGCGGTCCCACCGATAGATGTATGGAAGGCTCGCTATCAGATCACTCATTCGAACCTCCAAGGGCGGCGCGGGCGCGGCGCAGGTCGCCGAGATTGAACTTGTCCGGCCTTTCACGTGTGCCGTCCGGCCATGTCTCGGCGAATTGATTGGCCTCGGCTGCAAACGGCTCCAGCGCCTTCTCAAGCTGCTCGACATAGGCGGCTATCGCCCGAATGTTCTCTTCGGACAGGCGATCGACATGGGCCGCATCGCTGGTGTGCTTGAACGTGGCTATCCGCCGACGCTCGCCGTCGTGGACCGCGCTGAGGTCGTGCGAGCTATCCCAATCCGAAAACGGGGCGCCCTTCGCCTCTTCGCAATATGACGGGTGGAACTGGCACCACTTGCCCTTGCTCACCCCATCGAGCCCCGCCACGATTTCCGAAAGGAGGTGTTTGGCGGTCATGCTGCGGACCTTTCAGCTTCGAGGATGGCGCGGCCGATCATTTCTGGGATTTGCGGGACGACGGCGTTGCCGAGCCCTTTAAGTCGGTCCATTCCATGGGGAACCCCATAAGCCACTCGACCCATGTTGGGTTCAGTCCGCCACGCTTGCCCGAACTCACTCCCTCGACGATGCCCACAGAACGCGGCAGGGATGATTGTTGCCGACCAGGCGCATTCGACATCTCGGCCTTGTAATCGCCGGCGTTTGGCGTCGGCCACATCCTCACGGCTTGCTTCAGATCTACCTGGACCTTCTTGCCGTTGTGGTATGCCGTTCGGTTGCTCCGCCAGTCCGTGACGTGCGCGACGGATCTTCCTCCATTCGGAAGCGTGGGGGTAGGCCACAATCCAGATTCGGTCTCGTCTGTGGCGAGCGCCAAGGGCGGCAGCAGGAATGCAGTGCCACTCCGCATCAAGCCCGAGCGCGGCCAGGTCCCCGAGAACTCTGTCAAGCCCGCGACCAAGCAGAGCTGCGACGTTCTCCACGATGACGAATCGTGGTCGAAGCTCGCGAATGAGTCGGACAATCTCCGACCATAGGCCACTTCGAGCGCCGTCGAGGCCAGCGCCTTTTCCCGCCATGCTGATGTCTTGGCACGGGAACCCGCCACAGATGACATCGACGGCAATTCCATCCCGTCGAAGAGTGTCGGCGGTGAGTTCTCTAACGTCATGATAGCAAGGCACCTTCGGCCAGTGTTTCGCCAGCACTCGGCGGGGGAATTCTTCGATCTCGCAGAAGGCGACAGTCTCGAAACCGCCCGTTCGCTCCAGGCCAAGGCTGAACCCGCCGATACCGCTGAAGAGGTCGAGGACACGCAGCTTCATCGCGCCCCCTCCTGTGCGTCATCCCCCTGCGCGGCGAGGGCGGCATTGCGCTTGGTCTGAAGCTCGATGAGAGCGTCGTGCTGCTCGTGAGACAGGCGAAGGCACCCGTCGGACCAATCGCCATTCAGGATCAGATCGGCTTCCCAAGCCTCGTATCCACGCAAGACGTCGATTGCATCCCCCTGCGCTGGCTTGGTGGTCGAGAGGGCGGCGTCAGGCATCCCGCATTGCAGGAGCCATTTCTCGCGGGTGTCGTGATCGCGCTTTCCGGCCGGCAACTGAAGATCCGCCAAGCGCGCCTTCAGCCATTCTATTTGCGCAGCGGTTCCATCCCTATCCCCCACTGCCGGGGTGAGGGCGGCGTCAACCGCATCGCAAAGGCGCAGGATGTAACGCGGATCAAGGCGCCACTGGATGTTCTGCTTGATCATGTCGTCTGCAGCCATGCGGGCGATACAGGACGCCGCGACGACATCCCCATCCCCCACGCCCGCTTTCTCTGATGGGGTGAGGGCGGAGAGGCGAGAATGCTCACGCGGCAATTCTTCCTCTACCGCTTGACGAAGGGCATCGACGAGAGACTTACGCGTGCGGGCTATCTCTCGCTCCGAACCATCGTCACCGTGCCAGTCGGCAGTTTCGATTACCCATCCGCCGCCAACTTGCGGGGAGATCGCCCACCGGTGCTTTTCTGCGAGGCGAAGCAGTTCCGCTTCCAGCGGCTTCACACCCACCGGCGCGACAATGGAGGGGGAGGCGTAGAGTGGCCGCGTAACGATCTGGTATTTGCTCGGGTTCCGCCTTGCGAGGGCTTCCCAGCCAGACCGATCGCCATAACCAGTTGGCATCCATCCCGTATACTGATGGCCGTCTTCATAAGCACACCACTGTTCTGCCACCGCCTCCACCTCCACCTTCGGATCGATAGCGCGGGAGAGAGCGGCGATGAACGGTGCGAGCGCTTCAGCCAATGCGCCATGGCCGAGAGAATGATTGCCGTCAACGCGCCGGATCTCCTGCGCAAGGGCGTCGATGTCGATTTCGTTGTCAGTCATTCTGGGTTCCCTCCGCGCTCTCTTCCGCGCATTCCATCATCTCGGCTTGCCAGCGGATTTCCTGGCGCATCTGCTCGTCAGTCAGCCACCACGACCGCCCGCAGCGATAGCAATGGGCTCGACCTTCCAAGATGTCGGCGTCGTATTCCTCGCAGTCGCAGAAATCGTCATCGTCGTAGATCGGATCGTCGTCGTCTTCGATGTCGGTCATGTCAGCGATCCTTCGGCCTTGGAGATGGCTGCGCGAAGCTGCTTCACGACGGACCAAACCTGTGATCTGGTGGATTCCGGGTTCATCAGAGAGTGAAGCGCCTCGACATACGGCTCTGCTGCCTTCAGAGCAGCCAGCAGATCAGGGGCGGCAGCGATGAGGCGGCCGTTGGCCTCGGTCGGGCCGTCACTGGTGAGGAAGCAAACCCGGGCTTCAGGGCCGCTCCACACGATGATGTTGTCCGGCGGCCCGTCAAACTCCCAAGGCCCCCGCGTATGTTTCGTCTCGCTCACTGTACTGCTCCTATGGGAATGAAGGGGGTCAACGGGACACCACTTCGCCGGTCCTGCGATCGACGACGTCGCCGTTCATCAACTTGCGGAAACGGGGATTCGACAGGCTCGACTTCGGTTTGGCGATGCCCAGGTGCTTCGCCTTGATGCGCTTCGCCTTGGCGATTGCCGTCACGTCGAGCTTATCTTTGCCGCGGCGGCATTCCTCGTGCGCCGGGGCGCAGTTGCCGTCATCGTCCTTGCCGCCGAGGCCGAGGGCGATCAGATGCTCGATCGTCCATTTCTGGCGAACGCCGTCGATCTTCCCTTCGCAAAGGCAGCAGCGGCCGCCGTGGGCTTCGAAAATGCGCAGACGGCGCATGGGCGACATTGTCCCGCGTCTGGTGGTGCCGACGTCTGTCATGCGGCGACCTTCTCGATCTGGTCGATGTTCTGCTTGATGACGCGGAAGGTGTAGGCGACAACCCAAGGGTTCGCCTTCCATGCGCCTTTGCCGTTGATCTCGTCCCAGAGCCACCGGTACCAAACTCCAGGCGAGACAGTGACGCCGGGAACATCGGTCAGCACCATGGCACCTCCGTCCATGCCGGGATGCTTGGAAGGCTCGGCACCCTCGGCGAGGGCATCCGCCTCACTGATACTCTGCAGGCGCTCGACGCGAACGTCGGTGACGATCAGCGTCAGGCGAGAGAACTCCCGCGGCATGTGGATCGACGGCCAGAACTTCGCGTGCGGATAGTCTGGGTTGTCGTCGGCCTGATAGATCGCGTAGCCGAACGGAGACATCCGAGCTTCCGAGATCGAGAAGTCGTGGTCGCCAGTGTGCGACCAGGTTTCCCGCACCCAGAGCCTATCGCCAACACCGATGCGAGGCGAAAAGTGATAATCGACGAGCCCCTTGCCAGCAGGACGAGACATGAAGCTGCCGGCGGCGTCCTTCATTTCGTAGACTGGCCGGCCATCTTTGTCGGTCGCGACCTTCACGAAATCCATGACCTTTTCGACGCCGGGGAAATTGACCAGGCGGCGGGTCTGGGTCTTCCGACCGGCGAGCAATGCGCGGACCATCGGCCCGGAGAAGAGAATGGGGCGATCAGCCATCATGCCACCTCCGGAAACGCGTTGTGCTCGATACCGTCGAGGAGCCTGCCGGCAAACTTCTTCCCGACCTTCTGCATCGGATAGCCGCCGTCGGCGCGCTCGCCGCTATAGGTCAGCCGGCAACATCCGCCAGCATCGGACGGCCACTCGCCGCCGTCGTAGTGGGAGAGCGGAATCCACTCGCCATTCTGTTTGTGGTGGTAGGGGACGCCAGCGGCCGCCGCCTGGTCGCGCAGGCTACGGAACCAATCATGATGCGACGGGCGCGCCTTGTGGCCGCCCTGGTCGGTCTCGCCACCGGTGATGACCCAATCCGGCATGAAAGCGGGCGGCACAAGGATATCGCTGAGCAGCGGCTCGAACGAACCGAAGGTGAAGAGCGGCTGCAGTTCGATTTTAGCGACCCAAAGTGCTGGTAGATTCTTGTCAGCGCGGGGCTGATCCTCGCACGTCGCGCCGAGCGCTGCGTTTCTCGGCAGCCCGCCGGCGGCGTCGGAAAGCTTGACGATGTTTTGCGGCCGCTTCGTCAGCAGCAGATAAACGAGGCGCGGGGTGTCGCGCATGACGTTGAAGGCATCGGCGCGCCACTCTGCCGGAACCTGGTTATCGAAGATGTCGGCGAGGCTGGCGCAGAAGACGAAGGGACGGCTGCCGTCCTTCTCGGCCTGGCGCTGCCAGCGGCGCGGGTCATTCCAAGTCTGGGCGCCGGTGCGCTGGCGCGGGTGGTTTCCCCACTGTACCTTGTTGTAGCGCTTGTCCATCAGCGCTTCGGCGTAGCAGCCGTCGCATGCCGGGCTGACCTTGGTGCAGCCCATCCATGGGTTCCAAGTGTGGGTGGTCCAGGAGATCGCGGAATTCTCGGCCATTATGCGGCGCTCCCTGCGTTTCGGTGCGTGGTGCCGCGCTCGACGCCGATCAGGTCGTCGAGGAAGTCGAGCACGGCCACCTTGCTTTGCTGAAATTCCTGCTTATCCATCGCCTTCATGGACTGGCTTTTCGCGACGTACCGGGTGACGGTCGCCTCTTTGACGTCGACGATCGAAAAGCCGTCGATCGGGCGGATGAATGCCGCCATGCGCGATGCTTCCGCTTTGCTCGAGCATACGACCGTGTGAGCGTCGCAATAGCCGGTGCGGATCAGTGCATAGGCGCGCAGATGTTCCGCGGATTCGGTAAAAGGCAGGCCGGCGAAATGCTCAGGCAGGTTCCGCCAGGCCTCGGCGACCGATGCGAAGTAATGCCGGTGCGTGTTCATGCTGCGATCGTTGTGCTCGGCGAGGTAATACTCCTCGCCGACGACAAGGTACCGATCCGCCAGCGATTGCCAGCGGCGGTTCACGGGCACCAACTCTTCACCGGTCCAGCGGAACATGAGCGGCTGCATATCAACCTGCCATGAGCGGATGGTTGCGAAGCTCGTCGTTCGCCGGCCGCGAGGGCTTGCGCGCGATAGCGGCTTCGATTTCCTTCTTGAGCGCAAGCGCGTCACCCGGCTGCATGGCCCAGAAGCGTTTCAGCGGTTCCCGGTTCGCGTCCTGCCACTTGATGATGGTTTCCGGCGACGACTCCTGCAGGAACCGCATCACCTCGTCGGCGAACTTACCGACCGGCACGTTTTCAAGCGCCCAGTTGTCGCCCCAGGTGACGGTGATCGAGTTGTCGGCCCCGATCGCGCGCATGCGGTGGTCTTCGCGTTCCTTCTCGACGACTTCGGATGCGGTGAGGTCGAGGACCTTGGCGCGCTCCATTTCGGCTTCGTCGTAGAGGCCGGTGAACTGTTCCGGCCAGCCGGCGCGCAATGCCTGCATCTCGGCGCACTTGGCGATCATCAGGCGCGGCATGCGAGCCCAGTTGCCGCTGTCGTCGAGCGTCTGTTTCCCGGTCTTGTAGTTCTTCCCGTTGTCGTTCTGTGCCCACTCATCTTTGATCGGGGCAAACTCTTCCCAGAACGACTGACCGGCGACCTCGTACCACTCGCCAGACTTCGGATCCTGCTTCCACAGGTAGACGGTCACCGAGACGATGCCTTGCGGATTGAGAGGGCTTTTCAACGACGGGTCGAATTCATAGGTCGGCGGCTTGCTGGCGGGGCGGTAGTCACCGCAGCGCTGGGCGATGACGCGCTGTCCGTCACGGCTGATGATGATTGTCATCTTCCGCTTGGCGGCGTCCTTCTTCGAGAAGACCATGGGGATGATCTGGCCGAGGAACGGGTCGAGGCCCTTGGCGCGCGCAACCTCCATGTAGAGGTTGAATTCGTCGTCATTGCAGTCTTTGGCAATCGTCTGCTTGACCAGGGCGACCTGCTTGGAAGTCATGTCGTATTTGGTGATAGCGTTCATGGTCACTTCCTCCGGACCGTGAGAGAGAAAGAGCCGTTGTCGAGGGTGGCGCCGGGGATAGGGGCGGCATCCTTCTCGCGCAGGTCGGCGGTGAGGGCTTTCTTGTCGAGCTTCGGAGCTGGACGGGGCTGCTCAACCCAGTACTTGGCCGGGATATCGGCTTCGTCGGTGACGATCAGGCCGGGCGCACGCTTCGAAAGCGACAGGGTTGCCGTCGGCAACTTCATCGACATCTGGTCGGTTGCCAGCATCGCCTGTTCGATCAGGGCCCGGATGCGCTCGGCGCGCTTCTCGATCGCCTTGCGGCGTGCCTCGAAGTCGCTTTCCTTGGCCTTGAGGCCGGTCACGAGAACATCGCACTCGTCGAGTTCGGCGATTGCCTCCTCGATCGCTTCCATGAGGTTCGTTTCGCCCTCGATGGTGTCGGCGACGAGGTCGGCGTCGTCATCGGCGCCCTGGTTGCGGAGATCGACGAGGAGGGCCTTTGCCGCCTCGGTCTGCCGGCGCATGCTGTGTTCGATTGCGGGAGCGGTCATCAGACGGTCCTCTCGGCTACGATTTTGCGGTGGATCTCCTCGGTGTTCGCAAAGCCGATCGCCATGAAGGCGAGGAGGGCGAACAGGAGGATCATGAAGTAGGCGGCGGCGCTGAAATCGCGGTTCGCTTTGGCGAGCGCGTCCAGGTCGATGTTTCGCGCCGGCGGGAAAGTGCAGTGGCCGCATTCGCAGTACCGCGCAGCCGGGTCGCACGCGAATTGGATAGGGCGGGTCATGGCCGACCCTCGGCCTTGGCGATCATGGCTTCGGTCTGCTCGATCGCGATATCAAGCTCGGCCGTTGGCCTCCCGCATTCAGCCAGACGAAGGCGAGACACCTGCATCGTGGCAAGGTTCTTGCGCTCATTCAGAAGCAATTCGGGCGCGGCGACGATCAGGCGCGCATCGTCTTCGGAAGCGTAAAGGTCCGCTTGGTAATGCGGGCCTTTCGCCGGGTCGCCGATCGACAGCCACATGCTCTTGTCGCGCCTGACGCCGAACGTCCAAGGGCCGGGGGTGTGCTTTGCCGCGCTCACAGGGCTGCTCCGATAGTCGGCTCGAACTCGCGAGCAGCGAGGCGGGCGCGGTTGTCGTATTCGGGTTGGTCGGTGAAGAAGCCTTCGCCGAAGCCAGAGGCGCGCAGGATCGATAGAACATCGTCGACGGCGCGGTTGTAGACTTCGTCCTCAGACGTGTGCGAGGCGCCGCCAAGGGCTTCGACCTCTCGGTATAGTTCGTGCAGCTTCACGCGGCGGGGCTTGAAGGACATTACGCGGCCTCCTTCTCGATCGAGGGCGTTGCGGTGAAATCGGGGAAATCGGAGAGGCGCTGGTAGGTCTCGACCGTGCAGCCGGGGTAGGCGGCCAACTCGGCGATGGCCTCGTCTTCGTCCCAGAACTCGGCTGCATCCTCGTCGTCGTAGGCGAAGCTGCCGGCGATCGTCAGGAACCGGCCAACCTCGTCTTGGATGCTGTATCGGGTGACCATCGCCATTTGCTTCGTCCTCTCGTCAGCGTCTTGCTGATGAAAGGAATAGTGCATCACATTCACATACTGGTCAATACTGAATGTGAATTACATGAACATTTCTGAAGGTCGCTGTTTTCCGATCGTTCAGCGCCTGCTAGAATCGCCGGCAGCAAAAAGCCCGCCGGTCAGGGCGGGCTGTAAGGACTCGGGGTAACCTTACTTTCGACATGTCTCGCTAGGGGTGTAGACAACGATGATTGTGCAATCCTATTCTCAACTTATGAGCGAGAACCCTGTATTCATAACTTTAAAGATCGACACGGAACAGCCTGTTGAGCTTCATGATTTCGTCGGCGCTTTTACCTCTCTCGCGAATGAGTTCGAGCGCTTCGTCGCCGCGAGCTACCCAGACGCCAAAAGCGACCCGAAAATGTATGTGCGTGAGGTAAGGTACGGCTGCATTGAAGCAGACATGATAACCGGCTTTGCCGTGGCAGCTGCCACTCACATGGATCAGATCCTCGTTCTTGAGGACTTTGTGCGTCGATGGGGCCGGCGTGTCACTTCGCTGATTACACCTGCGCGGGCAACGTCTCCTGAGATCAGTACATCGGCTGAGTTCAGGGATTTCACAGACGCAATGAAATCGGTCGCCAGCGACCCAGTTGCGAGCCACAGGCTTGAAGCCGTAACGTTCTCAGATGGTTTGAGGCAGGTTAAGGCCAGTTTTAAGTTCACAGCAGTGGACGCGAGGACGGCCCTCCAGACGATTGACGATCGCAAGAAGCTTCTGGCCAAGCCTACGTCTGACATTCACCAGCGCGTCCTCATGATTTTTACTCGATCTGACGTCAATGACGCTGATGTCGGGAAGTCGTCCGGCGAAAGAGTGATGATACAATCGATTACTGCCAAGCCTTTGGCGCTCATGTACGGGTCAGAGCTCGCCGAGGCCCGCATCAAGCACGAGATCAGAGAAGCAGACGAGAACGTGTACAAGAAAGGTTTCGTCGTCGATGTAGCGCTTCAATTGCGCGGGGAAAGGCCGGTGGCATTCTCCGTTATGAACGTCCACGATGTAGTTGATCTAACGGACTAAGCGCCCACCAGGCCATCTCTCGCAATCTGCGCTCAACAAGGCAGTGACCCGCAAAGCGAGAGCCTGCTACATTTAGTAGCCGTTAACGTGTGTGAATGATTTCCTAAATTGTTCTTGTTTCGTTCTAGTTTTCCCGGCATGTTTGGGCGGTTTCAAGCGTCCCAGGGAGAACGAGCATGACCTTTTCGCACGCCGGCGATCTGCCGGGAGAAATCAACGACACGGAAAGGGTGTAGAGACATGGCGATCATCCATCAAATCAGGCCCCGATACGCAACCAAGGCCGAGGAGACCGTCGCGGATCTCCTCTACGGCACGGGCGTGAAGACCGAAGAGGAGATGGAGACCGTCATAAAACGAAAAGCTGCTGAAATCTCGATCGCTATGGCTATTTTGCACGGTGGAGATTGGCGGGTTCAGATTGATCATGAGGATGGTCTTGTTGTGATTGCTCGTCGTCGATCTCGCCGAGGAATCCCTTAATCGCCTTGAAAACCGCCGGCAGGTCGTCGCTGTCGATGCCGTAGGCGATTAGGGCTGAACGCAAGGTTATCTTTGGGCTCGCGGGTACAGCCGTTGCCTGCGGATCCGTGCCCAGCAGATCGGCGGGTTTGCAACCGTAAAGCTTTGCTAGGCCCTCCAGGTGCTGCTGAAGGTATGGCGACGTTGCGTTCTCCATTTTGGAGAGAAGGCCACGCGACACATTTATGGAATCGGCCGCTGTTTGCTGGCCGATGCCTTTGTGTTCTCTCCAATGACGAAGATAGGTTTGGCCGAGAACGGGCTTCGGTTTTTTTACTGGTGCCATTTCAGCATTTTCGCATCCCGGCCACTTCTGGTCGATGCAATGTCATTCACATAGTGCTTGACATTCACGTTCATCACATTCACATTCGTGTCTATGTTGACACTCGCCAAACACCTTTCCGAAAACGGGATCACAGATGCCGCCCTTGCTCTTAAGGTTGGCTGTGATCGGTCGATGATCTCAAAATTGAGGGCGGGGAAAGCCACTCCGTCATTGCCCCTTGCCGTCGCTATCAGCCGTGAGACGGGGGTCCCTGTCGAGGCGTTGCTTCCTGCCGGTAAGGAACTCGCCCAATGAGCGCCGACGCCCAGACCATCCCCGAAGACATCATGAAGACCGCGAACATGCTCGGGGCCGATATCCGGCACCACATCGCCGTCTCCAGTCGCGAGTTGATCGAACACGATCCAATACTCGACGCGATGATCGTCAAAGCTTTGCACGGCGAGCGCAAGCGCTGCGCTTCCGTCGCGAGAGACGCAACGATGATGACCGGCGCTCCGGTCGACGAGATTGGCGACGAGGTTGCGGCTGCGGTCCTGTCCCAGCCGAAGGCCTCGAAATTCTGGATGGTCTACGGCATCGGCCAGCGCGGTTCGACATATCAGCACCGTTCGAAAGCCTCGGCGCAGGAAGAGGCAAATCGTCTCGCCAGCCTTCAACCCGGCATTCCCTTCGTCGTGCTGGCTGCCGTCGACGCCTACTGCGCAAACGCTCCCGTCATGCAGCGCATCAAGATCATCAAGCTCGATCCGGTCGACGTCTCGCGCGACCGTGATGACGACATTCCATTTTGAGGACTGACAATGTCTGACGCACACATCGTCGCGCGTGACCAGCTCCGCGCTTTCATCGAGCGTATTGAACGCCTCGAAGAGGAAAAGAAGACGCTCGCCGACGACATCAAGGACGTCTACGGCGAAGCGAAGGCCATGGGCTTCGATACCAAGATCCTGCGCAAGGTCATTTCGATCCGCAAACAGGATGCCGACGAGCGCGCCGAACAGGAAGCGATCCTCGACACCTACCTGCAGGCGCTCGGCATGAAGCAGTACGACATGTTCGACGAGCCAGAGGCCGAGACGAGCCCGAAGCTCGTCGCCACGGTCGCGACCGCGATGCAGACGAACGCGGGCAGGGCGGCATTGCTGACCGCAGTCGACATTATGATCGAGCGCGAAGAGAGCTTTGACCCGACGACTGGGGAAATCCTCGACGACGCGCCCCGCGCTGACGGCGGCGCCAACATCGTCACCAAGCACACCGAGATCGCAACGAACGAGGGAGGCGCCAACACAGATAGCGCTGACATGGCTCAAGGGAGCGTTCCCGACCTCGAACCGTCTGGCCCGGACGTGAATGGGCAACCTAATTCGCCTGAAGAGGCACCGAAATTCCCCACGAACCCCGAAGAGGAAGCCGAGGCCAAAGGCGCGGCGACTGATGACGCGGAGGATCGGGGCGAAGGCGATAAAGACCGTCAGCGGTCGCCCGAGCCCGGAACGACTGACGGGCGCCGGCAGGGCGGCGTTGAGCATCTGACTTCGGTCGATGTCCCTGCACCCTCTTTCCTCGCCAAGCCACCATCTCCGCTGCGACCACACTGCCAGCGTCCCGAGATGTGCGCGGGCATAGGCCGAACTCATTGCCACACCTGCACCAAGGCGATGCGCGAGCACCAGGAGTTCGCATGAACCTCCACGCCGTCGAGCATCAACACGACATCGAGACGAGCAGGGCAGAGGTCTACGCGGTTGAGATCGCGACCGGTGTCCCGCTCCCGGAAGATCAGTTCGACAGAGCCGTCATGCTCGACGTCGAGCGCCGGCCACCTCGCACGAGTTTCACCCGAAGGAGAGCAGCATGATTGCCGTTCAGATCTTGTTCGCCGCGACATTAGCACCCGCCTTTCCGCTTCTGGCAGGCGTGGCCTGGTTCTGCGAAGCGCAGTTCCGCCGAGAGGCTGCTCAGAAGAATTTCAACGACATGACCGACGACGAAATCGCGACGGTGGTCCTGTCCGACCTCCGCCGCCGCGTCATCCTGGATTGATCGCGCCACCTCCTCCCTCGCGATCAACGAGAGCCCCAGTCTTCCTCCTCCCGGCTGGGGCTCTCAACTCTCAACCGGATCCGCTTGTTCGCCAGCCTCAAGACCACGGCTTGAACAGCAGATCCCAAGGGAATGGCCGGTGACGACAGGGGATCGTCACCGGCGGCAAGACCTTCGTGTGCGGCGGCGGTCTTGCGGAACTGAATGACCTGGGAGGGACCGGCTGCCGCGCCAACGGCGCCGTCCTCTCCATCGGAAGTAATGCCTGTGCGCATCAGTCTTCTCCATCAACACGAGAAGAGATCGCACAGGAGAACGACAAGGTGTTGGGAACCGACAACAAGGGCTTGGGGTCTCGCCCCAAGGAAAAAATTCTCAATGAAGGCGGCGACATGAGCGCGGACGTTTTAGAGGCAAGAGATTTACTGAGAGGGGCTTTCCCCCTCGGCCGTTACGGCAAGCTGGACAACGTCTTTTTCGAAGCCAGCAAGTTCATCAATCGCTTTGTCCAGAAGGAGTTCACCCAGCGACGGGCGCGCTCGATCTGGGAGGGCACCGCACGGCGGATTGACGCCGAAGAAATGGATGCGCTGCGGGCAGCAGCAATCGAGGAGAGCAAGCGTGAACAAAGAGAACTGCGTGCCCGTCTGGCTGCGCTGGATGCGAAGCTTGCCCGCGTCAATGCGGCTCCGGCTCGCTCGTCGGTGGCAGCGGATCGCCGGCCGTAGGTTGGACTGGGCCGAGTATTTGGCACCGGAACTGAAGGACGAAGATCAGTGATGCAGCAACTGAGCCTGTTCGACACGCTACGCGGTCCGGCAATTCGAAAGTCGGTCGATCCGGATGGTGGCGTAATCAACGGCGATCCGGACGCCGTGTACCGGCTTCGGCATCCGCGTTTGGCATGGGACCGAGCTACGATCCAACTGCACCAGCACACGGACGGCCTGTGGATGTGGTCGGCCAGTTTTCATTGCGACAACTTCGGCGGTGGCTATCGGGTCGGCCCCAAGTGGGGAAGGTTCGCCCAAACGCGCGCTGACGCCCTTTTCTACGCCGCTTCCGAGATCGAGGACCGTCTCAAAGACAAGCCCGGCAAAGAGGCCGCGCTCGTCCTCGCATGGATCGTCACCCTCAAAGAGAACCCAAAGGCGCTGTCATGAAGAACCGACTCATCGACTTGAACAACCACCTGTTTTCTCAGCTTGAGCGGTTGAGCGACGAGAACCTTACCGTCGAGCAGATCGAAACCGAGGTGAAGCGCACCGACGCAATCGTCGCCGTCAGCGAGCAGCTTATTCGCAATTCCGACCTTTCGCTCAAGGCCGCGACGCTGGTCGCAAACCACGGCGACCGCTTCAAGCCGATGCTCCCGACGATTTTCCGCCAGCCCGAAACCCTCGACGGCAAAGCCATCACGGACGGTACCGAGAAATGAAGGGCAAGTGGATCAGCTACAGCGCCGCCGAAATGGAATGGCTTGAGGCGAACCGCACTCTGCCAATCGGCGACTATCACCGCGTATTCTCGTCGACCTTCCAGCGCGATGACGTCTCCGCGGTAAACCTGCACGCGCTGCGCAAGCGCAAGGGCTGGAAGACCGGCCGTACGGGTTGCTTCGTGAAGGGCCAGGTCCCCGTCAACAAGGGCGTGCCCTGCGAGCCCGGGAAGGGCGGTCGCCACCCGAACGCGCGCCGAACTCAATTCAAGGCCGGTGGCCTACCGCACAACACCAAGTTCCTTGGCCACGAGCGCGTCAGCAAGGACGGTTACGTCGAAATCAGCATCGACGAGCAGAACCCGCACACCGGGTACGAGCGCCGCTATGTCCTGAAGCACGTCTACCTCTGGGAACAGGTCAACGGACCGATCCCAGACGGCATGTGCCTGAAGAGCGTTGACGGCAACCGGCTGAATACCGACCCGGCGAACTGGCTGCTGATCCCGCGTGGAGTGTTGCCGCGATTGAACGGCGGCCGCGCAACCCGCGTCATGGCCTACGACACCGCTCCCGATGAACTGAAGCCGGTTCTCATGACGATTGCTCGCGTCGATCACAAGGCATCCGAGCTTCGCCGCGGCAAGCAGGAGGGAAAATGACCGACCCTGCCGAAATGATCGCTTGGCTCGATCGCCGCATTGCCAGCGCCATGACCTGGCTCGATGACCACGGCCACGGCTCAAAGAAGCCGCGCCCAGAGGGCGAAATCGCCACCAAGGAATACGACATCGCCCGGTTCGAGGAGATCAAGGCCGCGTACCTGAAGGCACTTCAGAGGCGAAATCAGGAAGGGGTGGCAGCATGAGCTTGTCAGTGGAGCTTCGTGATCTTCGCTTCAGCTATGGCTTCCAGGAAAGCTTCTCGCGCCTGTTCCCATGGGAAGGTGCCGAGCATCGCGTCCGTGCATTTATTGAGGGCGTCGGTATAAGCGACGCCGTAGTAGACCGGCCAATGGTCGCTGAGCAGAGTGGATGCCCGGGCGGGCGTCCAGACCATCTGCACCCCGTCGAGGTCCGGAAGCTGGATGATAACGCACTCGTTCCAACTCTCGATCATCTCCGCTTCCTTTTCCTCACTGCCCTAACTGCGGGTTGCGCCCTTCGTTTCGCTCCACAGTCTGGGCTCGGGTCATGCTCACATCTTCGGTGGAATTTCCGCGCCTGGCACCGGAGTGATTGGCGGCGCCTCGTCGGGACCGACGTCGGGCTCTGGCTCCTCGATCGGGGGCTCCGGCAGATCCGGCGGAACATCCGGCGGCAGGTCCGGCGTGAAATCTGGGTCTGGGATATCCGGTATCGGGGTTCTCGGCATTCTGGCCTCCTGTTTGATGGTGCAACCGCGACAGAGCGGTGTTTGTTCCAAGGAGGTGAGGCGTGACCGATTGGTTTTTCGATCCTCTGCTGCCGCTCCACTACGAGATGATGGTCATCGATCCACCGTGGGGTTTCGACCTCTACAGTAAGGAAGGCGCAAAAAAGTCCGCTCTGGCGAAGTACGATCTGATGACCGATGCTGCTGTTCTAGCCTTGCCAGTTGGCAAGCTGGCATCGATGGACTGCCTTCTCTATTGCTGGGCGACTGCGCCGCAACTGCCGTTGGCGATCGCTTGCGTCAAAGCCTGGGGCTTCGAATACAAGTCGGTGCTTGTGTGGCGGAAGACGACGCCGGCCGGCAAGGTTCGCATGGGCACGGGCTACCGCGTCCGCACCACTGGCGAGGTGGTCGTCGTGGCCACTCTGGGCAATCCGAAGCAGGCCGCGATTCCTCAGACCATCTTCGACGGCATCGCCCGCGAGCATAGCCGCAAGCCAGACGAATTCTACGCCCTTTGCGATCGAGTGATGCCGCACGCGCGGCGGGCCGACGTGTTCGCTCGAGAGTGCCGGCCTGGCTGGCATGCCTTCGGCAACGAGGCGACGAAGTTCGACGAGGTGGCGGCATGATTAAGCTCCACCTCCCATACCCGCCGTCAGGCTGGGACCGGAGAGGCCGCAAGCGCAGCCTCTCGCTCTCGATTGTCAGCTTAAGGGGAGAGCCTGCCGCCGCCCGATTTCGTCTTGACCATCCACGGCAGAACCGCCGGGGCCTTGACCAGTATGCCCTTCTTCTTCGCGAAGGAGCGAAGGGCGTCGCGCGCCACCTGAACTGGCTTGTGGCCGTCATGGGCCAGGTAACAAGTCTTCAGGGTCGCCTCGTGAATGATATCGCGATCTCCTTTGGACCATTCCTCAAGGAAATCGATCGCGTCGTCGAGGTTGGTGATTTCGAGGACCAGATCCTTCCTTTCACGCAGGTAAACTGGCCGTTCAAACATCTTCGAGTGCATTGCTACCTCACTGAATTCGTTGGTTTTCAACAAGGAAAGCGCTGGTGCCCAGCGCCCGTCGAAAATTTATTTTCGCGGCTTCGTGAGTTCAAGAGGATGAGGGTGCGTCTTCTCAAAAAAATCGTCTTCGGAGGTCTCGCATGACCTTCCTCGACGCCTACGCCCGTTTCGGTCCCGATTCCATCGCCGTCGCCGAGGCCTTGGACATCAAGGAGCATGAGGCTGACGTGCTGATCAACGATCACCTGAACCGCGAGTATCTGCGCAAAGAGGCCGAATACATCAAGTCTGTCCGGAAGCCTCAGGCAGCACCAGTCGCGCAGAAGCGCAAGCTCGTCCCCTACGCGGGGTACGATAGCACTGCCCATGTCCTCGGCCAGAGCGGAGGGCGTCGCGATGAATGGTGAACGTATGTCGGCCAAGGAGTACCAAGCATCTATCGCTGCGCCAAAACGCGGCAACAAGTATGGTGCCAAGCGGACGTTGCTGGATGGAATCCTCTTCGACAGCAAAGCCGAAGCTTCCTTCTACGCTGTCCTCAAGCAGCGCGAGAAGGCGGGCGAGGTGACCGACATCGAGCGCCAGCGCGAGTATGACCTGATGGTCAACGGCGTTCTGGTCGCGCGATACCGCGCCGATTTCGTGTTCTTCGATCGCCGCAACAGATCGCGCCGCGTCGTCGACATCAAGGGTGTGACCACCCGCGATTTCACCATGAAGCGGAAGCTCATGAAAGCTTGCTTCGGCATCGAGGTCGAGGTGATCCGATGAGCAACGACTGGTTTCGCTCATGGCATGGCGCCCCGACCGATCCGAAGTGGCTCGGCATTGCCAGGCGCGCCGGTGTTGCCCCTGGTATCGCCGTAGCCGTCGCATGGGCCCTTATGGACCGCGCTTCGCAGGCGGCGGATCGCGGCTCAGTCAAAGGCTACGACGCTGAGGGGTTGGCCTATTTCTATGGCTGCGAGCCTGAGCAGGTCGAGGCCATCGTCGCCGCCATGGCCGATAAAGGCATGATCTGTGACGGCAGATTTTCCAGTTGGGAGAAACGCCAGCCGAAGCGAGAGGACGGCGCCGCCGAACGCGCGAGGGAATGGCGCGAACGCAAGCGAACGCAAACGAACGCAGGCGAACAGGATCGAACGCTAGATAAAGATACAGATACAGATCCTTCGGAAGACGCGAGCGCGCCCGATTCTAAAATCGATTTCGAAAATTTTTGGGATGCATACCCCAACAAGACCGGCAGGCCGTCGGCGGAGAAGGCCTTTTCCCAAGCCATCAAGCGCGCCAGCATCGCCGAAATTATGGCGGGAGTTCGAACCTACGCCGCCAAAACCGATGATCGCCAGTGGTGCTCGCCGGTCAAATGGCTCTCCGACGACCGCTGGAACGACAAGCCTGCGAAGCCCCCCGACAAGCCGTCTTTGAAGCCTACTGGCCTGGGCCATCTGCAGCCCGGCCAGACCCGGGAAGAGTACCTGGCAGCCGAGTTGCGTAGATCCGAAAGGAGTTTCCAATGAACCAGCACGTAAGCCCTGAGCAGTTGCGCCAGATCCAGCATTACCGCGAGGTCCGTGCTCGGCTCTTCAACACCGGGAAGAAGCCTGCGCTGTTGAGCCAGCCCGTCGCCGAGGAAGTCGCCCCGGCGTCGACACAGATCCTCTTCGTCCGGGATTGCGATGCCCATGTCATCGCCTGGCGCCATTGGCTGCAGTTCAAGGAACTGATCACAGGCACATCGATATCCGGCACGTTCGCGGTTGCCGTCGACGCAACTCAGAACGCCGCAGCCGTCGCAGTGAAGGGCAACGCCGACGAGCTCGAACTCCGACGCCCCATGAAGGATATCTGCCTCGACGTGCTGCAGGACTTCCCCGGCGTCACCTTGGAGGAGGTGCGCGGGCGTCATCGCCAAAGGAACATCGTCGCCGCCCGCCAAGCGTGCATGTACGCCATATACCTCGAGCGCAAGGACATCTCATTCCCGCGCCTGGGTCATTTCTTCGACGGTCGCGACCACACCACGGCGCTGTATTCGGTCAGCAAGGCAGCTGCCGCAAAGGGCGACCAGGAAGCAGTCGAATGGTGCGGGCATCGTTCGAAACTCATCAACGACGCTCACAGGCGCAAGGCCGCGCTGCGCAAAATCGAAATGGAGAATGCCCAATGAGCTGGTATGCAATCAAGACCCGTCCCGGAACCCAGCGCCTGGCAACGCCGCGCATCGGCGAGCCTGAGGACCGCAAGGGCGAATTCATCATCGAGCGAAACCTCCGTGACGCCGACATCGAAATCTTCATGCCGTCGTTCCGGAAGGACATCAAACACCACCGGACCAAGGAACTGATCGAGCGGCGGTTCGCCATGATCGTCGGCTATTCGTTCGTCTACCTCCCGTCGCGGGACTTCTACCGGCTCTCCCGCGTGGACGGCGTCACCGCGATCCTCGGCGTCGACGGCTGCCCGGCGCGCATCTCCGATTTCGAGGTGGCGAGCATCCGTCAGGCCGAAGAGATGGCCGGGGTCTCACTGCAGCGCGAGCGCGACGCCAGAAAGAAGCGCAGCCGCAAGGAGCTGCAGCAGGAATTCCCGAAGGACAAACCCATCCGGATCGCGCCGGAACACCGCATGGTGGGGGGCATGTTGGCGACCGTCCTCGACGTTACCGGCCGCAACACCGTCAAAGCTGTGGTTCAGTATCTCGGCGGCCTCGTTCACGTCGATCTTCCGCTTGAACTAATCGATAAAGTCGCTTAGATTCTGCAAATCAATTGGTGAAATGCAGGCTGTTCTGATCGCGGACCTCGATTAGAGGGAACACTCGCCGGGCCTTAGGGAGGACGTCACCGCCTCCCGTCATAGTCGCATATTGCCGAAATTCCGAATACCTGAGGGGGAAGCCGCTGCGCCCCGCACTATTTGGAGCCTTGGCCACCTGAGGGTGATGCCGCCGAGGCCCAGCGGCCAGCCGGGAGGGTAGCCCGGCGCCTTTAATCGTCTGATAATTCCTCGGCCGTCGCAGTTATCTCGGAAGTGCCGAACGTCCCGTCAATATACTTGAAGACAAGTATGCTCATGATCGAGGCGACGATTGCGATGACAATTACTTTCATGTGGCGCTTCCGGTTCGTTGCGGTCTACCGCAACACCCCGGGAGCCCCGTTGTTCCGTCTCGGTCCAAGCCGCTAGTTGCTCGGTATCAGCAAGTCTGGTGGCACAGTCTCGACACTTGGTTTGAGCATCAGGATGCTCAACACCAAGGCAACGAGGATGCAGATGAGTACGAGAAAGACGACGCCGGCTTTGTCCATGTCCCACTTCAGCCCTTGAATGTGGGCATAACGAGGCAGAGCGTGGGACCACCCAATGACCGCTGTCTATGCGTAGGGTGGTCGCCTTCAGTACCGCAAGAGTAAGGTTCCAACCAGCGGGCGCTTTCTAATGACCAGCAGCGTCTCGTAGTCGCGGCCTTGAAAGATGCCGATCTCGTGGCAATAACCGCACCAGTATTTGGTCCCGCCATTAGCGAACGAGCAATCAAAGCAGTCGACCTCCAATTCGCCCGTCGATCTTTTGAACTTGAATTTCAGATCTCGGGTCGAGATGCCAGGGAATTCGCAAGCCATGCCGGAGATGCAACTAGCCTCGCCAGCAACCGGATCCGCGCCTTCGAAGATCAGCGCGTACTTCAACGAGTAGGGGCGCTTGTCAGCAGAATGACCAATGCCCGCGGCTACCAATAAGGTGGCGACAGCAAATATCGCGAGGCGCACAAGTCGAATCATCCGTCTCCCCTTACGCGCGAGACGCTAACACAATTCAAGTCGGAGTAGAGCAGCCCGGTAGCTCGCCAGCCTCATAAGCTGGAGGCCGGAGGTTCGAATCCTCCCTCCGCAACCAGTTACAGCGCCAGAGAGCCCCGCGCCGGTTTGTCACCCGGTTAGCGGGGTTTTCGCTGTCCATCCGCGCCCGGCGGTACCGGGCTCAAAAAAAAGGAGAAGACCGATGACGGTACGCGCAAAGTTCAAGTGCTGGAGCATCCAGCATTCCTATTCTCATAGCTCCGACTATTCGGCGGCTCAGGTCACCCTCGTTCCCGTCTATGACAAGGATGGCCCGAACGCCTCCTGGTCGAAGGCGACGCCGAGCGGAAAGATCGAGATGCTGATCACGAACCCCGGCGCTGTCGAGCAGTTCGAACTCGGCAAGGACTATTTCGTCGACTTCACGCCGGCCGAATAGTTCCAGCATGCCTGAACAGGGAGCCGGACCTCAGGCCCGGTTCCCCGATGTCTCAACTTGTGCCCTCAGGAGAGGGTAGAGGTTGGAACGCTGCAGCTATTGCAGCAGCCGCATCCGTTGGGAATGCAACGAAACCTGCTTCTCGGTCAGCTTATGGATCTGGGTAAAGTCGTCATCAGATAGCTGGTCGACAGGCTTTTCCATAATTTTTTTGATGTCGGCCTCAAGCGAGGCATACTCCTCGCCCAGGCGCAGGAATTCGGGTGCATTCTCTTCCGTAAGTTTGTGAACCTTCATCTAGCCCTCTCACCGGCGTTTTTGCGATCGATCGCAACCTCACCCATGAGGTGTGCAGAGGCAAGTGGTGATTTGATGCGACCGCAACCGCCGTCAGAGATTTTCGAGGACTTCAGCGGATGCGCCTTTGTGGCCGCTCCTGAGCTCGAAGCAGGGGCGCGCGACACCTTCATCGATCCGAACAGCGACATGTTCAACCCGGATCTCGCACACCTGCTTCCGGCGTCGATTGGCATGTTGTGGACCACGGTGAGCAACGCGAAGAAGGGCCGCACCGTCATCGGTCAAACCGAGATGGGACAGCCTGCCGGCATGATGGATACGTGGGCTCGGGCAAGGGCAGAGCTATACGGGCTTGCCGGTCTGTTGGCAGCGCGCTGAATAGTGCGCGCTGCCCTCGACCTGTAATGCCCTGCTAAAACAAATCAATTTTGATTGTGGGTATCGGAGGAAGTTCGATCTTCGGCGGTTCAATCTTAATCTCGGGCAGGTCGACTTTCGGTAGCTCTATCTTAGGTACGTCAACCTGAATTGGGGGGAATTGTGGCAAATCCGGGAAGTCTAGTTGAATATTGGGGAGATCAAAGGGGATCACTACTTGTGGAAATCCCCCGCCGTTGAAAATATTGACGCCAGTACTGAATGACAAAAACTCTACGATCTTCCTGAGTTCTGAGTTTTGCCCACCCAGAATTTTGTTAAATTCGCTATTCGGCCCCCCAGCGATTCCATATTTTTGGATGTCTCCCAGGCTGATACCTGTTAATGCTCTGACCGATTTTGCGACCTCTCCGCTTTCGTTCTCCGCCGCTTTAAAGTTGGCGTCGACCGCGCTCGCGACATTTCCGATCGTAGCACGCAGCAGTTGATCAACCACTGTCGGCTTGCAGGAATCGTCCAGCTCGCCCTTCTTTTGCTGAATTTCCTCTTCGACCTTACTTCGTTGCTCAAGGAGGCGTGGACGAATGCTGGCTGCATAATCGGCTTTGAACAAAAGTCGGATGTACTCTCGCTCTTGCTCAAGCGGAACCGCTTGAGGGTAAATTGATTCCTTGAAGAACTTGAGCGGCTCGAACTGTGGGTCGTTCTTTTTCGCCATCTCAATTAGTGGCTTAGAGGTTTCGCTTTGAAGCCACGACTTTGCCAAACTATCAATTAGTGCATCACGGTAGAGAGGCGCGATCTCTGCGGGGGGGTATGTCAGCGCATCCCACTTGTAGATCAAAGCGTCGGCGCCGGCGCGAGCCGCCTCAACGCCGTCGGAGAACTGGCCTTCGGCCTTTTTACACGGATCGGCAAAATCAAATAAACCTTGAGCGTTTGCGTTAGTAGATAATATAACAAAAGCAGCAACAATCACTGTTTTTCGCATTTTATCCTCCAATAAATACAGGTCAAAATTTTATATTTATACCCTTGAAGAATTTAACAATATCGTTGTTTTCACCTGGTCCGTTAATTATATCGGACTTCGCAGTCTCAAATGCCTTTACCAAGTCGTTATTTGGGCCAAGTCCTCCTCTCTTAAGATCCCCCAGCACGGTATTGACGGCCTTTACTAATTCTCCGTTCGGACCGAAGCCCTCTTTGCCTTTGTTTAATTCGTCGATCACGGTTTTGACTCCGACAATGACGAGGGCAGTTAAAGGATCCAGAGGAGCGCAAGCCCCAGACGTGCCGCATACCTGAGCCGTCATTTCGCTTTGGGCGAAGGATTGGCGCGGCTCGCACACGAAAGCGGCAATTGTTGCAATGGCAATGGGTGCTAATTCAAAGGGTCTGTAGAAACGATCCATGACGGCCTCCTTGATTAGGATAAGGTAAATTACATCTTGGTAACTACACCGTCTAGTAGAAATTGAAGATCGCTTCATCGCGCGCGCAAGTCGCGATCACGGCAATGCGTTTGAGGGTGGTGTCCACCACACCTTGCGGAGAATTGATTAGCGCCGCTGCTCGTGTTGCAATTCGCTCAGCCTCGTTCTTACGTTGAATTTAATCAAAGGAAATCAAATGGCTCGAGGCGGTAAACGTGACGGCGCTGGCCGCCCTGCCGGTGCCATCACCAAGCGTACCAGAGAGGTTGCTGAGCGAGCATTGGCGACGGGCATGAGCCCGCTCGATGTCATGCTCGACAACATGAGGCACTTCCAGCAGGTAGCGATCGATGCAGAGGCTACGCTTGAAGGGCTGACCGCTGACCAGTTCTCGGAGCAGGTCGCCCCCGATGCCTCGCCGGAAGATCAGTTCAAGTTCCTACTCGCTCAAGTGAAGAAGACAGCGGGGTTTAGGCAAATGGCCCAGGATGCAGCTCGCGATGCTGCGTCCTATGTCCATCCGAAGCTCGCTTCGCTTGACTACAAGAGCAGCGATGGGAGCATGAGCCCGAAGCCGGCATCCTTCGATCTTGCCACAATGACGGACGAAGAGCTTGAAGCGTATCGAACTCTCTCTGCCGCCGCTGACAGAAATCGAAAGGGAGATTGAGCGGAGGGCCTGCAAGAGGTCGCTCGCCGAGTTCGCCAGACGGGCGTGGCATATCCTTGAGCCAGCAACACCGTTGAAATGGGGCTGGGCGCTCGACGCGATCTGCGCACACCTGGAAGCCGTCAGCCGGGGGGAAATTAAACTCCTCCTTATGAACGTACCGCCTGGCACGATGAAGTCGCTCTTGACCGGCGTCATTTGGCCGGCGTGGGAGTGGGGACCGCTCGGGCAGCCTGAAAAGCGCTTCCTCTCGACGGCGCACAAGCAGGATCTGGCGATCCGCGATAACCTGAAATGCCGCCGGCTCATCCAGTCGGAGTGGTATCAAGATCGTTGGCCAATCGCCCTGACCACCGACCAGAACGCGAAGACGAAATTCGAGAACGATCGGACGGGCTTTCGCGAGGCGATGGCTTTCCAGAGCATGACCGGCTCTCGCGGCGATCGAGTGATCCTCGACGACCCGCTCTCTGCCGATGATGCGAATAGTGATGCCGAATTGCTCGCCGCGGAGCGGACATTTCTTGAAGCGCTTCCAACGCGCGTAAACAACGACGAATCCGCAATCGTCGTCATCATGCAGCGGCTACACGAGCGGGACACGTCCGGGCTGATCCTCTCGAAGGGGCTACCGTACATCCATCTCATGCTTCCGATGCGGTTTGAGCCTGATCGGCGATGCGTCACGCCATACTTCGCGGATCCGCGAACGAAGGCCGGGGAACTGCTCTTTCCGGAGCGCTTCCCGAAGGAGCAGGTTGATCTGCTCGAGCGCACGCTTGGAAGCTATGCCTCCGCCGGCCAGTTGCAACAGCGCCCGGTCCCGCGTGGCGGCGGCCTGTTCAAGCGTTCGTGGTTCGGCATGGTGAAGGCGCTTCCGACCGGATGCCGTTTCGTCCGCGGTTGGGACTTGGCGGCGACGGAAGACGAGGAAGCGGCAGCGACAGCGGGCTGCTTGATGGCGCTGGCGCCGGATGGCCGATTCATCATCGCCAACATGGTGCGCGAACAAGTCGGGCCGATGGCGGTCGAGAAGCTCCTGCGAAACACGGCCGATCAAGATAGGGCAGAGCACGGCCAGGTGCGCGGATCGATCCCGCAAGACCCGGGACAAGCGGGCAAAGCACAAGCGCAGCATATACTGCGTCACGTCCTTGTGGGGCATGACTACCACGCCAGCCCGGAGACGGGTGACAAGGAAACCCGTGCTCTTCCGCTCGCAGCGCAAGCCGAGGCCGGCAATGTCTTCCTGATTCAGGGAGCATGGAATGAGGCGTTTTTGACTGAGGCAGAGAGCTTCCCGACCGGGAAATGGAAAGACCAGATCGACGCGGCCTCTCGCGCGTTCACCGAACTGACGACGAAACGTCAGCCAAGCAGCACGACAACGGCGGTCCAGGGGCTTTTCTGATGCAAGATGTGAAGACGACGCACCCGGACATCACCCCGGATCGGATCGCCGATTGGTGCCTGATGCGGAATACGATGCAGGGCCAGCGCGCGGTCAAGCGCGAGGGCGTTCGCTATCTGCCGATGCCTTCCGGCTTCAAGTCTATGCCAGATGGCGGGGAGGAGGCCTATAACAGGGCCTACAAGTTGCGCGCGATCGTGCCGGAATTGCTGGCGCCGTCTGTCGCGGCCATGATCGGCATCATCCACGCCAAGGAAACGCAGATCACCGTCCCGGACGGCCTGTCGTCGATCTGGGAGAATGCGGACGGCGAGGGCATGAGCCTTGAGGCTTTCCACCGCCGGATCACACGATATTTGCTCTGGCTCGGCCGTTATGGCGTGCTGACGACTGCACCGGCTGACGGCGGCGAGCCTTTCCTTGCCGGATATGCCGGAGACAGCATCATCAATTGGGACCGCGATTTCTTCGTCATGGACGAGAGCGGCAAGAAGCGCTCCGGCTTTGAATGGAAGGACAACCCCAAATTCCGCGTCCTTGAACTGGTCGATGGGCTCTACGTGTCGACCGTCTACGAAGGTGAAAGCCTGGACACGATCAGCGTCAGCGAGCCCGCCGCCCTCGGCGGTCAGCGTCTCGATTTCGTGCCGTTCTATGTCGGCAATGCCCGTGATGTGGTCCCGGCGATCGAGACGCCGCCGCTGATCGGCATCGCGAATGCCATCATTAACGCCTACCAGCTTTCCGCTGACTGGCGCTGGCAGCTTTTCATGTCCGGGCAGGAGACCCTTGTCGCGATCAACGGCGAAGCGCCGAAGACGGTCGGCGCCGGCGTCGTTCACCAGATGATGGGCAACGATACCGTCACCCCAGACCTGAAATACGTGTCGCCGACCTGCTCGGGCATCGAGGCGCATGAAGCAGCCATCGAGAAGCAGGTCGAAGCAGCCGTGATGGCTGGCGCTCGCATGTTCGAGCAGGAGAAGTCCACACAGGAGAGCGGCGAGGCGAGGCGTCTCCGGTTCGCCAGCGAAACCGCCAACCTCCAGAGCATATCGCAGGTCTCGGCCGCTTTGCTCGAGCGCGGTTTGAAGGCAGCCGCGCGCATGAAGGGGCTCGATGACAGCGACATCGTCGTCACGCCGCCCAAGGATCTGCTCGACAGCACCATGTCGGCGGCCGACTTCGCGCAATTGTTCACCGTCTACACCCAGGGCGGCATGTCCTGGGAGACCTTCTACGAACGCGGCCAGGCTGGCGGGATCTTCTCGCCCGAGCGTGACGCGGACGAGGAATTCGCCCTCATCGATCCCGAGGGCGCAGAAGACGAGCGGCGGGCAGCCCTCGTCTAAATCAGGCCGGAACCCGGCAGCAACCAACACCCAAAGGAGATAAGGCCAATGGCCCTGAAACTCGTTCTGGACTCGCTCGACAACGTCGACGAGGCCCTGAAGGCGCTTTATGTCGAGCATTCGGACGGCAAGTTCCATCTCGACACCGACGCCGACAGCGTCCGCGGTCACCGCGACGTTCTTCCCCTCGCCAATGCCTACGAGCGCACGAAAACCGACCTCGCCACCGTCAAGGGCGAGCTTTCGGATGCGAAGAAGAAGGCAGCGCCCGACGACTTCGACGCGGAAACGTGGAAGAAGCTGAAGGACGGCAAGACCGACGACGCCGCGCACCAGCGCCAGCTAGTCGAACTGCGCAAGACCCTTGAGGGCGAGCGCGACGACTGGAAGGGCAAGTACGAAGGCGAAGTCACGAAGGGCAAGAAGGCGAAGATTAACGCCGAACTGACCGACGCGCTTTCATCCTCGGGCATCACCAATCCGTCGTTCGTCAAGGCGGCCCGCGCGCTCCTGGAGCCGCGTGTCGCCATGGACACCGACGACGCCTCGATGGACATCGGTCTCGGCCCCATGGGCATCGCCGAAGCGGTCAAGCGCTGGGCGGCCGGCGACGAGGGTAAATCCTTCGTGGCGCCAGCCAAAGGCGACAATGCCAAGGGCAATGACAGCGGCCATCAGCAGCAGAAGACGAAGGGCGATTTCGGCGGCGACACCAAGGCTCGTACCGCGGCAATCGCGGCGAAGTTCCCGGAGCTTGAGGCCTAACTTCTCCTGACACATCCGCGCCATTCCGGCGCAAACCCGTGATCTCAACGAGGTGACGGGCATCTGGGCAATGCCCGCATCCACCTCCAAACCAAAATCACGGAAACAGAAAGGATCAGGCCATGTCTCTCGCGCAGATGCAGGTCTTCAATAAGTATTTCATGCCCGCCACCATCGAGACGCTCGCGCAGATGGTGGAAAAGTTCAACGCGGCTTCCGGCGGCGCTATCCGCCTGACCACGGAAGGTTTCGAGGGCGACTTCCTTCAGGAATCGTTCTACGCCGCCATCCACTCGGCGCAGCGCCGCGTTGACCGATATGCTGCACAGGCCAGCGCTTCGGCCACCGACCTGACGCAGCTCAAGCATTCGTCGGTCAAGGTAGCCGGCGGTTTCGGCCCGGTTCGTTACGAGCCGTCGCAGATGACCTGGCTCGACAAGCCGACCGCCGAGGGCATCGAGGTTGCATCCCGCAATTTCGCCGAGGCGCTGCTTCGCGACCAGCTCAACACCGCTGTTTCGGCGCTTGTAGCCGCGATCAGCAACCAGGCCGGCGCCACCAATGATGTATCGGCCACCCTCGGTGTCAGCTACGTCACCATGAACGACGGTCACGCGAAGTTCGGCGACCATTCCGGCAATCTCATCACGCAGGTGATGAACGGCACGGCCTATCACAAGCTCATCGGTCTCAACCTCGGCAACGCCCAGCAGCTTTTCCAGGCTGCCAACGTTCGCGTCGTCGACATCCTCGGCAAGATGGTCGTCGTCACCGACGCACCCGCCCTCTACGAGGCGGGCACGCCGAACAAGCTCAAGGTGCTCTCGCTGGTCGCCAACGCCGCCACCGTCTCGGACAGCCGCGACATCATCTCGAATATCGAGACGAAGAACGGCCAGACCCGCATCGAGACCACGCTGCAGGTGGACTATTCGTTCGGCCTCGGTCTCAAGGGCTACACCTGGGACGAAGGCAACGGCGGCAAGTCGCCGACCGACGCGGAACTCGCCACCGGCTCGAACTGGGACAAGGTCGCGACCGACATCAAGCACACCGCTGGTGTCATCACCATCGGCGACGCGACCAAGTAACCGAAACGGGGCGGGCTCTGGCGCGCCTCGTCTCCATTCTCCGTTGAGGAACAGAGACATGACGAAACAACGTGAAGTCATTTATGAGCCGCATCCCGTCTCGATGGAGCGCAAGCGCGAACTGCTCGCCTCCGGCTTTAAGATCATTGACGCCCGGTTCGATCCGGATC
Organism: Ensifer sp. PDNC004; assembly: GCF_016919405.1. Classification (NCBI taxonomy): domain Bacteria; kingdom Pseudomonadati; phylum Pseudomonadota; class Alphaproteobacteria; order Hyphomicrobiales; family Rhizobiaceae; genus Ensifer; species Ensifer sp. PDNC004. The sequence goes on along the minus strand of NZ_CP070353.1, from coordinate 1,010,187 downwards.
GGCGAGAGACGGCAGTCGACGAGGGCGAAGGCAGGAAGGACCGCGGTTCCAAGCCGGCTGATGGCGACGACCTCAACACTGCTCGCACCCGATACCTCGAAGTATTCGGCAAGCGTCCGTTCAACGGCTGGGACCTCGAAACGGTGAATGCGAAGCTCGCCGAAGCTATTTCGGAAGAAAAGGCAGCCAATGGCCTGACGCGCCGCGAGATTGCCGCCGACCTGGAAGCTATGCAAGTCGAGTTCGATCCCCACGACGGCATTGAGGATCTTTCAGCGCTGCGCGAGTTGGCTCGCGAAGAGCGGGACAAGTGATGTTCTACGGCACCTTGGCGGGCGCGCTGGCCTATCATGAGGCACGTGGCAACGCGGCGTGGTCTGCTGGCACGGTGACCGACCCGCAGCGCGAGGCCGCGCTCCTCCGGGCGTCCGAAGCATTGGACGGCATCTATGGCCCACGCTTCCCCGGTAAGAAGGCGACCCGGGCACAGGTTCGTGCATGGCCGCGTGTTGGCGCCGTCGATCACTGCGCCAAAGAACCTGTCCCGGAAAACGAAACGCCGCCCGAGGTCGAGACGGCAGCTTATGCGCTGGCTCTCGCCGAGTTGCTGACTCCCGGCGCCTCCACGCCGACACTCACGCTCGGCAAGTCGGTCAAGCGCCAGAAGGTCGGGAACCTCGAGCGCGAGTTCTTCAGCCCGGAAGAGGGCGTGCCGATCACCATTGAAAGCCTGCGCCCGGTGCTGACGGCGGTTGAGGACGCGCTTCGCTGCCTCCTCACGCCAGACACCAGCAAGGGCGGCACATTCACGCTGGATCGTTTCTGATGTCGTTCTACAGCGAAATGCAGGAGATGGCCCGGGAGCTCATCACCGAGTTCGGCCAGGCCGGCGCCGTGAAGCGGGTAGCACCACCGGACCCGGTCTTAGGCGGCGACCCTGTCGTTACGTCATACCCGGCCACGCTCGTCCCGATGGCCTACGAGGCAAAGTATGTCAACGGCACGGTGATTTTGGCGGGAGACGTCCAAATCTACATCAGTGCCGTCGGTCTCTCGATCGAGCCGACCGTCGGCGACGTCGTCTCCGCCAACGGTACTGACTACGCCATCGTGGCGGGAGACCCGAACAAGTTCGACGGCGTGACCAACGTCGTGTTCATCGTCCAAGGAAGGGTGGTGTAAATTAGGACTCGCTTTTTCATGTGGTTGTGATTGAATTGATATGCAACTGCTTGTTAAGGAGGGGTCAATGACTGAGATTTGGGTATACAAGGCAGACGGCACCATTCAGTGCCAACCAGCCAAAGAGACGCTCGCGGAAATGCGAGAGCATTTGGTGAAGTTGATCGGGGCTCGGAACATCCTAGATGAAGCAAAGTGGCCGCCGAAAGGGCCGGTTCCCACTATGTGTGGGCGCCCCACTGGCAACTTGAACGCCTACAAAATAACGCCGGAAGGGCTTCATCTTCTGTTCTCCGGCGTGGCAGGGCCCTCAGGCTTTGAAGTGCACCCAGATACTAGGATCATGCTCGATCCCGACGACCCTATAACGCCATGGCCGCTTAAAGGAGACGGAGACGGGCCAATTTTCCCTTGGCCCACAAAAGACGGCGAGTGGTCCGGTGATCGTTTCGTCCCGTGGCCATGGGTCGCGTTAGCGACGGGCTCTGCCGATGCGGCGTCTAGAGCTTTCACAAACGTGGTGGCAGCACTGACACAGGTCGGAGCGTCGCCAACGCAAATTAGCGAACTCATTGGACGCCATTGCCGCGTCTACAATGAGGGTGACCCGATTAACCTCGACTATTCCCCGCAGCGTGTGAACATTGTGCTCGATAGCGGGCGGATTAGCAGGGTTTGGTTCGGCTGATCCGAGAAAACAAAACAGGAAGTAGGGTCTGCTATTTGCAGGCCCTTTTTATATGGAACCGCTTGCATGTCCTTTGACGAATTGCTCGCCTCGTTCGAGCCCAAGCTCGCCGCGGCCTTCCGAGAAGCAATCAACGAGATCCGCTCGTCTATCGTCCTGGCCCGCGTCATCGAGCGCTTGGAGCGCGGCGACATCAACGGAGCCGTCGAGGCGATGCAGATCGAGCCGGAAGCGTTCTCCGCCTTGGAAATCGCGTTACAAGAGGCCTTCAATGCCGGCGGCACGAATGCCGTCGCCGAACTGCCGAAGGTGACCGACCCGCAGGGAAACCGCGTCATCTGGCGCTTCGGCGTTCGCAACCCGGCCGCCGAGGCGATCCTGCGTGAGTTGTCGTCGACCATGGTCACCCACATCACCGACGACCAGCGGCAGGGCATCCGCCAGGCGCTGGAAGCCGGACTTGCCAGAGGCGCAAACCCGCGCTCGACGGCGCTCGACGTCGTCGGCCGCGTCAACCGGGTGACGAAGCAGCGCGAGGGTGGCGTCATTGGCCTCACTAGCCGCCAGATCGCGTTCATTGAGCGGGCGCACGCCAACCTCGCCTCTGGCGACCCGGAGTTGATGAAGCAGTATTTCGAGCTCAAGACCCGCGACAAGCGCTTCGACCGCACCATCGCGCCAGCCATGCGAGAGGGTAAGCCGATCACCGGCGACGCCTTAAGCAAGATCATCGGCCGGCTGCGCGACAAGAACCTGCTTCTCCGCGGCGAGATGCTGGCGCGCACCGAGACTATGATGGCGCTCGGCGCGGCCCGCGACGAAGCGATCCGCCAGCAGATCGAAGGTGGGAAGGTGGCGGCGCAGGATGTCACCAAGACTTGGCGTGATGCTGCCGACAAGCGTGTGCGTCACACGCATCGCGTCCTGAACGGTCAGACGGTCGGCGTCGACGAGGTTTTCCAGAGCCCGTCCGGCGCGATCCTCCGCTACCCGGGCGACCCGCGCGCGCCGATCAGCGAGATTTCGGGCTGCCGCTGCCGGCTCGAATACAAGATTGATTACATCGGCGCCGTGGCGCGACGTTTCCGAGCCGAACCGGTCTAATGGCCACGCTCTCGTTCAGCGCTGCGGTCGCTCAATGGGCCGACAAGGTCGAGGGCGCGGTTGAAGCAGTCTTCAAGGAAAGCGTGCAAGAGGTCGTCGAGGAGATGCAGACGCCGGTCGGGCAGGGCGGGCGGATGCGGGTCGATACTGGTTTTCTCCGGGCATCGCTCCTCGCTTCAACCGCCGCGATGCCGTCGATCATCCCTGGCAAGAACCCTGCGCCTGGATCTGGGCCTAACTCCTATGCGACGAGCTTCGACCAGGTCGAGGCGGTGATCGCCGGAGCCGACATCGGGGACACGCTCTATTTCGGCTACACCGCAGCTTACGCCGGCCACCGGGAATATGGGTCGAACGGCCAGCCAGCAGACGGCTTTGTGCGTCTCGCTGCCCAGAACTGGCCGATTATCGTGGATCGAAAGGCTGCCGAGCTGAAGGCTCGTCTGGGCCTTTGATCGCAGCATTGGTGTCGATGTTCTTTTCCATCGCCGCCAGCAAGCCAAGCTGAAGCATTGTCAAAGCTTTTCGGGCGGCCTTGAGAGAGGTGTCGCCTCGCACAGTTGCGCCGGGGTCTCGGCCCAATGCCAGCAGCGCCGCATGAATGCGCTCGTACACTTCATCGTCGCTGAGAGGCGGCTTTTCGGACATAGGCAATCGATACATGGCGACCGGTACCGACGCAATCATCTTCACGGCGCTGACCGATCGGTTGCGCACCATACCTCAGGTGCTGCCGATCGCCGGGCCGAATGTCGTATTTCCGGCCGCCGGGCAGCCGTTGCCCCCGAAGTACCTGCGCCTTGCCTTCATGCCCAACCAGACGCGCCAGGTGACGATGGGCGACGATCCACAGCAGAAGCGCGGGCTGTTGCAAATCTCGGTCGTGTGGCCCGTCGGGCAGGGCATCGTCGGTGCGCTCGAAGTCGTCGACCAGATCATCGACCACTTCAAGAACCAAACACTCTTCGCCTCTGGCGTGAGAATCACAATCAGCAGTGAACCGTGGGCGGCGGGTCCGCTCCAAGAGAGTGAACGGGTGCAGATCCCGGTCACCATTCCCTACCACGCCTTCGAACCGGAGAACTGACATGGCAAACAAGGCAACGAAGAAGGGCAGCAAAGTCTATGTTTGCGCGCTCGCCCAGAATACCGATCTCATCCAGTCCGCATATGTGGCGCTGACCTGGGTGCAGGTCGGTAAGGTTGGCAACGTCGGCGATTTCGGCGCTGACAGTACGATGAACAGCTACAACACGCTCGACGAGCCGGTGACGCAGAAGCAGAAGGGCACGGCGAACGCGGGCGACCCGCAGATTGAGGTCGCATCCGTCGATGACGCAGGGCAGATCATCCTTCGCACCTTTGGCGACCCGCTCAATCTCGACAACATGGCGATCAAGATCGAGCGCAACGACGGCGGCGCCGGCAAGACGAACACGATCTTCTACAGCCGCGGTGTTGTTTCCGGGCCCCTCTACCCGGGTGGTGGCTCCGACGACTTCGAACTCGAGCGCTTCACGATCGGCCTCAACCAACTGCCGATCCGCGTCAATCCGACTGCAATTCCGTAACCTGAGGTGAAAACATGGACATTTCCAAGCTCGTCAATTCCGAAGACCTGTTCGAACTGAAGCTCACCGGCCCGGATACCGAAGAGCTCATCGGCATCCGCTTCATGATCCGCTCGGCCGAGAGTGACGCAGTGAAGCGGGTCGTTCGTCAGCACAGCGACAAGTTCCTCGCCAGCCGTAAGAAAAAGCTCACCTCGAGCAAGGTGGAAGCCGAATACCTCGACAAGGCCGCAGCGTCGGTCGCCTCCTGGGACTGGGGTGACCACGACTGGAAGGGCGCCAAACCCGAATGCACCTTCGAGCAGGTGCGCGAGGTCCTCGAGGAAGCCGGCTGGATCTACGATCAGATCGCGGCGGCATCGGAGGACCGAGCAAATTTTACGAAGAGCTCGGCGAAGCCCTAGCCGAGGCGGTCGCTGTCGTCGCTCGCTATGACAGCGTCCGCGACAAGGAGGGTGAGACAAGGCGCGAGCGCAACGAGGCGTTCGAGACGGAAAGCCCGGAAGCGGAGGTGCCGGATTACGGCGCCTTCATCTGGGATTGGTTCTGGGAACTCAGGCAGTCACAGCCGCCGGGGCTCTCGGGGCCGGTACCCATCTCGAACCTTGAACTCATGGCCTGGTGCGCGCTCACTGGGAACGAAATTACGCGTGAAGAGGTGCGTATTCTGAGAGTGATCGATGCAAGATTCTGCGCGGAGATTACAAAGGAGCTTGACCGCATCCGCGAGCGCGAAACAGTGAATTGAAGCGACGCTTGAAAGTCACATGCCAACCCAACGGTATCAAGTCTCAAACAGCGGCTCTGCATCTAGGAGTTTGCTTCCAACGATGGGCGCAAACGTCTCTACGAGCGTTCGTGTACCGCTAACAATTTGCGAGCTTTGGCGCGCTTGGGTTGTGTTTAGAAAAGTGACATACTCCTCGGAAGCGAAGCCCCCAATTTCCGCGACACCACGACAGCCCATTCCAACCAAGACATCAAAAGCAATCGGTAGCCACACTTTTACTCGGTCGTCTCTTAAATGCGTCACTCCTTCTCCAGTTAGTTTCATCACCGGGTTGCTCGACAATATCAGTGATGAGTGAGGTGGCACCTTCGCGAATGCGAGACCACGCGTCGCCATTACAGCCAGTATGTTCTGGTCTTCTGCTTCTTCCCTTAGAGATGTGACCCTCAGATTCTGCCTCGACCTCTCCAATTGAGCGGGGTCGAGAAACATTCTTCGTTCATCTTCCGTTACCGCGCGCGCCACCGAACTATAAAAGTCCAAGTGACGTGAAGTCTCCTCACGGTGGTGGGCAGGGGAACGTAGTCGTTCGAACTGATCTGGCACGCGCTGCCATTGCTGCAGGAAGAAGCGATCCCACGTTCGACGCTCCTGGCTCGTCAATCCCGGCATTTCGTCGGCACGCGTTGACGCAACTATTTTCGCGATAATCGGCTTGGTTTCGCTCTCAAGCCTGCTGAGTTCTGCCTCCAGCGATGCGTCCGTGGAGCCGTCACAATTAACCAATGAATAGAGTTGGCCCTGAACTAGTGTGTTGATCGGTGTGGATTGGAACGGTGCCTTCTTCGAATTTCGACAGTCATACACCCAAAACTTGCCACGCTCATCGACGAAGTTCTCTTGCAACAGCTGCGGCACGAAGTGGTGGCGCTTGGGCGTGTTCATCTAGTTTTTTCGCTCATATCAAATATCCCTGTGGATAATCTGTCTGGTGCTCAGACGTTGATAAACTGCTGAAATCATTCGAACCGCCGCTGATTTATAGTCAGCGGGAATCCCCTGAAGCTCTTGTTTTCATTCGGTACGCGTTCCCCACTCGTCGGATCTCGCGTCGGACGTCGGCATGTTGCCAGACAACCGCTAGTCCTGACAGCATGCGCGGGTGTTCAGCACGTAGGAGGTTAGGGCTTGTTTTCGCGAGCGTCTTTAATGACCGCGCGTAGAGCAGCCTTTAGTTCGGGGTCGGGCTGGTCTTCGTTGGTAGCAATGTACTGGACGATGGACCGCAAACCTTTCAGTTCTTCGACCAAGTCACGTTGCATTTGGAGCATCTCGCGGCTCTCGCGGATCGAATCCTCAAGGCTATCGAGGGCTTGGTCAGCCACTGGCAGGAGAACATCGTGGTCGAAAGTTGTTTCCAGTCGCGCGAGAATTTCGGCATGCATGGTCATACCGCGCTCCGTGGCTGCTCGGTCAAGCCGATCATATAGCGACTTGGGAAGCCGCAGGCTGGTCCGGATGATTTCTGATTCTTTTTCCATTTGACGTCATTTTGGTGCTTGACGTCATTTTGACGTCTGATAGGTTGGTGACGTCAATTAGACGTCAGAAAGAAGGAGTACATGGAAAAGATTAAAAGGTCGAGTCTCACATTACGTCTGCCCGTGTCTATGCGTGATTGGCTCGCTCAGAAGGCAAGGGAGAATTTTACGTCATTGAACGATGAAATTATTCGTTTGATACGTGAGTGCCAAGAAAACGAAAAAGGCGAAGCAACGGCCTCGTAAACCCGCTTCGCCTTTCCGAAACATTATCAAACCTCTGACAGGAGATTTAACATGCAGATGCATGATAGCAGAGCCGTGCCTTCATTGGCAATCCATGGAGCCGGAGCGCCGCTCACGATGTCCAGCCGGGAGATCGCGGAGATTACTGGCAAGGAGCACAAGCACGTTCGTCGCGACATCAAGAAGATGCTGGCGGACCTCGGTGCAGACGAAGGGGGGTATGTCCAAAACTGGACGCACCCCCAGAATGGTCAAGTTTACGAGGAGGTGAGGCTCCCCAAGCGAGAAACACTCGTTCTCGTCTCCGGCTATTCAGTCGAACTCCGCGCTCGCATCATCGATCGCTGGATGGAGCTTGAAGATAAGAACGCTGCCCGGCCCCTTGATTACTCGAACCCGGCAGTCGTCCTCGGCGTCATCGGTCACTTGCAGCAACAAGTTACGGAGTTGGAAGGTCGATCAAAGACGTTGAACCGGCTCGAAGGAGCCAAAGGATCGATGTGCATCAGCGACGCTTCAAAAACTCTCGGCGTAAAACGAGACTTCCTATTCCAGTTCATGTCATCGCGAAAATGGATCTTTAAACGATCCGGTAGCAAGAACTGGCTGGCGTATGATGACAAGCGGAAAGCTCTATTCCTTGACCACGACGACCATCTTTACTTGGACAACCTCGGGCACGAGAGGGTGGCAACGCGTGTTCTCGTGACGGCGAAGGGCTTGGTCAAATTGGCCGAGCTCCTTGAGCAGCCACTTCATTGAGGTGAGGCCAATGATTCACGCTTCCCTCATCAAAGCCGCCGTCTCTGCCAGTGGAGCGATGGCCGAAATCAACGCCGCCGCTGAATACCTCGCCGAAGCCATGAAGCGTATACATGGCGGAAGTTGGCGCATCCAGGTTGATCATGACGATGCACTTGTCGTGATCTGCCGACGTTCGGAGCGTGGCAGGGCGGCTCCGAGACCGGAAATCGCGTGACAGCCGGCGCATGCATTCCTGACGGCGGCTTTCGGGCCGCCTTCTACTTGAACTCTTCCTTGGTGCCGTCTTCGTAGACCACGCCGTAGACGCAAGCAGAAACAGCGACCTCATCGTGCTTCAATTTTAAGAGCCGTTCAAACGTCATCGGCCAGTTCTTGATGGTGGTGACCGTCCCTTTCGCAGGAATCGTGAGGTCTCGGTCGAAGGAGTCGGCAGCGACGTGGCCACCAAGAGCGTCCTTGAAACCAAATTCGGCGGCGACCATCCGGATTGGCTTCTCCGCTTGTGATCTAACCGTGATCGCTACTTCAATGGTTTGATCGTCCAGGCTCCGCGCGGACCATTCTGCGATCGAAAGAAGATCGGAATTGCAGGCTGCGAATGCCTGACCGCCGGTCAAAGCGACACAAAAAGCCAAACTCGCAATAGAGCGCATGAATCATCCTCCGATTGAATCGGCCGGACGATAGCGCACGTTCGTTGAAAAGGAAAAGCTATGGCAGATGTCGCGACGCTTGGATTGAAGGTTGAAAGCGGCTCTGTCGAGAAGGGGACGCAGGCACTCAATCAACTGACGGGAGCTGCTGCCCGCGCAGAAGCTGCGGCGAACGGCCTGACGGGTGCCAACCGAGGAGCTACCGGCGCTGCGAGCGCTGCTGCAAAGGCTTACGCGGCGGAGGGGGCTGCTGCGGCCTCAGCATCGAAGCAAATCGAGATGATGAACCGCGCCGCGAACCAGAATGGCGGCGCCGCCGGTCGTGGCAACCTGGCAAATATCGCCGCGCAGTTCCAAGACATCGCAGTCTCCGCTCAGATGGGTATGGCACCAATGCAAATTGCGCTGCAACAAGGCACACAGCTAGCCGCAGTACTGTCGACGATGGAAAATCCTGTGAAAGGGCTCGGCCAGGCGTTTCTGTCTGTCATTTCCCCTGTCGGCCTGGTCACCATCGGCATCATTGCCCTCGTCGCCACGCTACTGCAGTTTGTGAACTGGTCAAAGCTTGCTCAGTCTGTATTGAACGCTCTCGCCGACGTCCTTGAGCCAATCGCTCCCTACGCCGTAGCTGCGGCCGCGGCGCTGACGCTGATTTATGCGCCGGCGATCATTGGTGGGATCGTGTCCTTGATAGCGCTCCTTGGTCGTTTGGTTGTCCAACTCGGTATCGTCGCCGGTGCCTTCGCGCTGGCAAATCCTGTCGTGGCATTTGTCGCAGGAATAGCAGCGGCGGTAGCGGCCGCGAACATATTCCGCGATGAGCTTACGCAGATATTCGGCAGAGATATCGTGGCGGACGCGAAGAACGGCGTGAACGCGGTCATCGGCGCGTTTGTTGGCGGCTATGAAGCGATCAAGGCCGTTTGGGCCAATCTACCGGCGGCAATCTCGGACTTCGTCTATTCGACCGCCAAAAAGGTGATCGATGGCATCGAGAGCATGGTGCAGAAAGCTGTCGATGGGCTCAACAATTTGATCAACCGTTACGCACTTTGGACTGCGTCGATTGGGCAGCCACTCAGTCCAGAAACCTACAACAAGTTGATTATTCCACCTGTCGAGTTTGGTCATCCTGAGAACCCCAACCCTGGCGCAGCAGGGGCAGCGCTGAAAGCAGCCCAAGACGCCTACAAGTCCGCCCAAGGCACCGACTACGTGGGTAAGGGCATCGAGGCTATTGGCGAGTACGCCTCAACGGCAGCCGGAAAAATCAAGGACCTTGCCAAGGGCCTGACCGACGTCGACGAAAAGTCGAAGAAGCGCGCCGGCGGCAAGAGCGAGCAGGAGAAATACGCCGACATCGTCGCAGGGGCCGAACGCCAGATCGCCGCGCTTGAGGCGGAGCGGGACGCCCTCGGGCTGACGGCGGAAGCGGCGGCGGCGCTTCGATACGAAACGCAGTTCCTGAACGAGGCGCAGCAGCGCGGAATCTCGCTCACCGATGCTCAGAAGAGCGAGCTTTCGGCGCTCGCTCAGACCATGGCGTCGATCGAGGAAGAGACCCGCCTGATGGGCGAGGCGATGGATTTCGGAAAGCATCTGACGCAGGGCTTCTTCGATGATTTCTTTGCCGGTATTGAGCGTGGGAAGTCGGTTTGGGCGTCGTTCGGAGATGCAGCGCTCGGTGTGCTAGACCGGATTGCCGACAAGCTGCTGACCGATGTCATAGATGCCGTGTTCACCGTCGGCAACGCAGGCAAGGGCGGGGGCGGTCTGCTCGGCCTGCTTGGTGGTCTTTTCGGGGGATCGTCGGCGGCTGACCCGTGGGCCGGTCTGCGCGGCTACGCGGCTGGAACGCCTTCCGCCCGCCCGGGTGTTGCCTGGGTTGGAGAGAAGGGCCCGGAGCTCGTTCGCTTCAGAGGTGGGGAGCAGGTCATTCCGAACCACCGGCTTTCGGGCGTGACGCCGATGCGCGCACCGGCGAACCAGAACCAGACGACCCGCTTTGAGTTTCACAGCAAGATCTCTGTTTCCGGCAACGGCGACAAAGAGCTGATGGAGCGCATGCGGCTAGCGACCGAACAGCAGATGCAAACTGGGTTCGACGATTTTTCGCGCCTCGTGCTGCCCGGTCGCGTCAGCGAAATCAACAACGATCCTTATGCGGTGGGCTGATCATGGCGCTCGTTTTTCCTCGGCCAATCGCAGACTTTGCCGACAAGCTGCGGCTGTCATCGGTCAAGTTCTGGTTGGATGGGCAGGAGGAATACTCCGGGCTCGGCTCCGGCGAGTTTCTGGCGGCTGATCTCGGGCCGAAGATCTGGAAGGCGGACGTCACGATCATGGACTTGCGCCATGCCGACGCGGCCGAGGTGCAGGCGCTGATCGAGAGCATGGATGGCTCGATCGGGACCTTCTATCTGTTTGACCCTCGCAAGCAGTATCCGCGGTTCGATCCCGCCGGCGTGATCCTCGGCGCTTCCAATCCGGTGATTGCCTCGATCGGCGCCAACCGGAAATCGCTGACCGTTTCGGGATTGCCGCCGGGCTACAAACTCTCGGTCGGCGATCTCTTCCACCACGACTACGGCAGCAACCCGGTGCGCCGGGCGCTTCATCGGGTCGCGGAATTGGCGATCGCAAATAGTGGCGGCACCACGAACACCTTCGAGGTTCGTCCGCACCTGAAGCCCGGCGCGGCGGTTGGGCAGGCAATCACCCTGATCAAGCCTGCCTCCAAGATGAAGATCATTCCCGGCTCGCTCGATCCCGGGACCGGCGAAAACGTCTTCACGACGGGCATGCGCTTCCAGGCGCAACAGACCCTCTAAGGAAACGACATGGTCAGAGCAGTAGACGGCGCAACGTCTGCCTATGTGCAGGCGCGCCAAGGTGTGATCCCGCGTAGCTTCGTCTGGATCACGGCGAAGAACCGGACAACCGGCGCGCTGGAATCCATCGGTTTCTGGAATGGCGAAGATACCGTCGACGTGACGGTCATGTCGGGTGAGACCGGTCTGCCAGTCACGCGCACCTATCACGCTTGGGGCTCAATCTTGAGTGTCGGCCAGATCAAGCGCTCTCCGGAAATCGCTATTCGCACGGTGCAGATCGCCCTTAGCCAGGTGAGCGCCGCCGTGCAGCAAGCGTTCCGGGGCTACAACACGCGGTTGGCGCCGATCGAGATCCATCGTGGTTTTCTCGACCGCGAAAGCCATCAGTTGATCGCGCCGCCGGTCATCCAGCATTTCGGCTTCATCAACAAAGCGCCGATCAAGACGCCGGCCAAGGGCGGTGAGGGCGGTGTCGCTGTCGAGGTCGTATCGCATGCCCGCGTGCTGACGCGGACCAATCCGGCGAAGCGTTCGGACGAAAGCCAGAAGCGCCGTGGCGGTGATCGTTTCCGTCGATACAGCGGCGTCGCCGGGCAGTGGGAATTCTGGTGGGGCGAGCACAAGGGCACGATCACGCCTCCGAAGCCATCACCCTCCAATCAAGAGCAATTCAGGGGCGGCCAATGACGCGCTTTGACGACTGGTATCCGCGACTTGTCGCCTATCTCTCACGCGTGCGCTCGCTGCCGTTCGAATATGGCCGGCATGACTGCGCGCTGTTTGCTGCCGGCGCTGTCGAGGCCATGACGGGCAACGACCCTGCCGCCAAGCTGCGCGGCAAGTATTCGACGCTTGCCGGCGGGCTCAAGAAACTGCGCCGTCTCGGCTTCGACAACCACGCCGAGTTTGCTGCCTCGATCCTGCCCGAGATGATGGAAGGCCCGGCCTTCGGTCAGATCGGCGATATCGCGGCACTCGACCTCGGAGACGGCGCCTGGTCGCTCGGCCTGGTGCAGGGCTCTCGCATCTTCGTCACGCAACCGGATAGCGCCGGCCTCGGCACTGTCGACCTCCTCACTGCTTCTCGTCTCTTCCGGGTCTGATCCTCCATGCGTCTTTCCGTGCTGCTGCTGGCGGGCTGGTTCCTGCTGGCGACGACCTCCCATGCTTATGCCGATCCGGTTTCGGCGATCGTCGGCATCATCAGCGCCGTCGCGAAGATCGGGACGATCGGGCAGCTGTTGCTCGGCGTCGCGCTCAAGGTCGGCACGTCGCTGCTGGCGCGCGCGCGCGGGAAAAGGGAAGATCAGCGCCCGGCAGGCGTAAAAGGCTCGATGACCGTCGGGGGCGACAACCCGATGTCGTTCATCATCGGCACGTATGCGACCGCCGGCCAGCTTGAGTACGTGAACTCCTACGGGAAGGCTGGCAAGACGCCGAATGCCTACCTGGTGCAGGTCGTCTCGCTCTCCGATCTCCCGATTTCCGGCATGTCGAGCGCCGTCTGGATCAATGGCGAAAAGTGCACGATTGACTGGAATGCCGTGCCGATCGACGCGGGTTATCCGGTGCTCCAGTATCGTCAGAACGGCACGGATCATCTGTGGGTGCGGTTCCGCGACGGCACGCAGACGACGGTTGACCCTTACTTGTCGAGCACCTTCGGCGCTGATGCGAGCCGGCCGTGGCTCGCTGACATGATCGGCCGGGGTGTCGCCTATGCGATCGTGACCGCACGCGTCAATCGCGAGGTGCTGACCAGTCCGCCGCGCTGCAAGTTCGTGCTTCAGGGCATCAAGTTCTATGACATCCGCAAGGATACGACGGCCGGCGGCTCCGGTCCGCATCGCTGGGGCGACTACTCGACCTATGAGTGGAGCGACAACACCAAGGTTGCGCAATACAACCTGCTGCGCGGTCTCTCCTATAATGGCGAGTGGTTCTATGGAGGGCAGAGCCTTGCGGCGTTTCAGCTGCCGGCATCCAACTGGATGGCGGCGATGAACGAGTGCGACCGGCAGGTGGCTGTCGCGGCCGGCGGCACGGAAAAGCAGTTCCGTTGCGGCGCCGAGATCGCGCTTAACTATCAGCCGATCGAGGCGATCAAAGAGCTCGACAAGAGCTGCAATGGTCGCACCGCTGAGCTTGGCGGCATCTACAAGACCATCTGCGGAATGCCAGGGCTGCCCGTCTACTCGTTCTCCGACGACGATATCGTCATCACGAGCGAGCAGCAGCAGGACCCGTTTCCGGCACATGAGCAGACCTACAACGGCGCGCATGCCAGCTATCCCGAGCCTGCTGAAGATTGGGCGATGAAGGATGCGCCGCCGCGCTACAGCGCAGCCTACGAGGCGGCCGACGACGACCAGCGGCTGATCGCGGATCTCAGCTATCCGATGGTGCCCTATGGCACGCAGGTGCAGCGGCTGATGTATGCGGCGATCGAGGAAGAGCGCCGCTTCATCTCCCATACCGGAACCCTGCCACCCGAAGCGTGGTTGCTGGAACCGCTCGACGCGATCGCCTGGACCTCGGCCCGCAATGGCTATGACGGCAAGCTGTTTCTGCTTGGCGACATGGATGATCTGCCCGGCGTCAACCAGGTGGTGGCGTTTCGTGAACTGGACCCGGCCGATTACAGCTGGTCGTCGGACAGGGAGCTGCCGGTCTCGGTCGGCCCGACCGGACCGATCGTGCCGCCGCCGCAAGTGATGACTGGCTGGGCGGTAGAGCCCTACGAAAACGCGCGCCGGCCATCTATCAAGGTAAGTTGCGCACCGGATCAGGATGACGTGAAGAACGTGCTGGTCGAGGTTCGCCTTAAAACGTCGCAGGAAGTGGTCTACCAGAGCGATGCTATTTCGTATGCGCCACCCTATGCGTGGGTTTTACCGGGAACATTCCTTCCGAACACGCAGTATGAGGTGCGCGGCAGGTTCGTGCCGTACTCAAATCGGCCAACCGAATGGTCGGACTGGAAAACCGTCACGACGCCGAACGCTCTGATCACCGCCGTCGATATCCTCGACAACTCGATCATTGCCCAGAAGATCGCCGACGCCGCTGTGACGGCCGAGAAGATCATGAACGAGGCCGTGACGAGCCTCAAAATCGCCGAGCGGGCGGTGTCGTCGGCGAAGATCGCCGTTGGAGCCATCACCGAGGAGCTGGTCGCGAACGGTGCGATCTCGGCCGGCAAGATAGCCGAGCAGGCGATCGGGCTGACGAAGTTTGCCGCCGGCATCACGCCGGTCGAGATCATCTCTGGCGCGCTGCCGACGACCGGCAACTTTGAGGGTCGGCAGGCGTTCTTCAACGGCAAGCTTTACCGTTTCACGGGCGGCAACTGGACGTCCGCGACGTCCGCCGGCGATGTCGTCGGGCAGATCACGGGAACGCAGATCGCCGACGATGCCGTTACCTCGCCGAAGATTGCGGCGAACGCGATCACGGCTTCGGAGCTGGCGGCCTTCTCTGTCGTCGCCGGCAAGGTCGCGGCGGCGGCGATCGGCGCGACCGAGATTCAGGCGGCGGCGATCACCGCCGACAAGATGGCAGTCGGCAAGGGCAAGAACCTGCTGCGCAACACCGAATTCTATGGTGCCTGGCAGGGCTGGTTGACGTGGAACCAGAACGGCATCGCCAACCGGGCGTTCACCTTCAATCTCGCCGGAGATCCGTGGGCGCTGGCGACGCAGCCGCGCACTATGGTGCTCGGCCAGAACGACGCAGACGCCGATCCAAGCGTGCTGCAGGTGGCGACCGGGAGAACCTTGTCTGTCATCGCCGGTAAGCGCTACGAAGCGTTCATCTTCGTCGCGGCGCACCGCTGCCCCGCCTACATCGGCATTTCGTGGTTCGACGCCGCTGGCAACTTCATCTCCGAGAGCGTCTCATCGGCCTATAGCGGCTCGTTCGGCGGGACAGCACTCTCGGGTTATTACCAGCTCGGGCTGATGGCGACCGCGCCGGCCAATGCCGTCGTTGCCGAACTCTACATCCGCAAGCAGCCGACGGTCGCGGGCAATGCCAACAGCTATGTCTTCGTCGTGCGACCGTACTTCGGCGAGGCCGGCCCCAACCAGATCGCCTATTCCGACTGGGAGCCGGGCGGCTTCACCTTCATCGGTCCCGATTACCTCGCCACCGGTGCGGTGATTGCCGACAAGGTTGCTGCAGGGGCGATCACGACAGAGAAGCTGAATGCGGCCTCGGTTACCGCCGACAAGATCGCCTTCGGCGCGATCACCGGCGACAAGATCATGGCGGCCGCGATCACCGGCGAGAAGATTGCCGCCGGCAGCGTCGGCGCCAATCACATCGCAGCCAACTCGATCACCGCCAAACAGCTCGTGCTGACGGATTTCTCGAACATTATCGTCAACGACTTCACGACGGGTGTAACGGACGGCTGGACGCTCTATGGCCAGAACAAAGGCATCTTCAACAGCGCCTCCGAAGCGGGTGCTGACTATGGCGGCTGGCGCGTCTATGGCGACGAGCGCAACGTTGCGATCTCGGCGGTCTACCCCTGCCAGGCCGGCGACGTGTTTTTCGCTTCAGTCTGGTGCTGGAACTGGGTGTCGACCTATCCGGCCTATCTGTCGATTGAGTTCCTGGACGAGGCCGGCGGTTCGTCGCAATTCGCCACGGTTTCGTCTGTGCCGGCGAACACCGGCTGGGTGAAGCTCAGCGGCCGCGTGACCGCGCCGAGCGGCAAGAGCAAGATGCGCATGTTCCTGATCACCGATCGGCCGTGGGGCGTCTATGGAAACCCGGTCCATTGGTCCAAGCCGGTGCTGCGCCGCGCGTCCTCGGCCGAAATGATCGTCGATGGCGCGATCACCGCCAACAAGCTCAACGTCAACAGCCTCTCGGCAATCTCGGCCAACTTCGGTGACGCCTACTTTTCGGGCATCGCCCGGAGCGTCAATGGCAAACTCCTGCTGGATTTCAACAACGGCGGCATGGAGGTTTTTACCTGATGGCTCGGATCAGAATAGGCAACGACTACACCGGCTCCGGTGCGATCAAGATCATGAAGAACAACGCCGACAATCCCTATTCGACTCCGGATAGTGAGCGGTGGAAGTTCCTCTACAACAGCAAGTTCGGCATTCAGGCGAGCTTGTGTGACATCTGGGTGGTCAACACGTTCCAGCCGGGCAGCGGCGTCACTTACTACCCGCCAGGAAGCAATTCCGCGACGTTCACATACATGTCCGTGACCGTAGCCAGCGGCACCCTCTGGGGCTTTCGCAACAGCGCGTTCCCGACGCTGCGCTACAACGTCCCGCTGTTCGACGTGAAAGCCAAAAAGGGTGGCGGGAGCAACCGCTACAATCAGCAGATGGTCGCCTGGACTGACAGCGGAGAATACTACCATGGTCAGGGCGGGTATTATGCCGTCGGGAACTATGCCCAGATCGGGTGGGCAGAGAACATGGTTCTCAACAACAATCTGGGGACCTTCGCCTACGGGATGCCGATCATCGTCACGCCGAATGACGGTATCGACGCGTTCAACAAGTTCCGGTCGCGGGACAAGCGGCTGAACGTGTGGAACCTGCCGGGAAACAATGTCGCTCCGGATGACGCCCCGGCCTTGGCGCCGAACGGCACCAAGACCATCAAGATCAACTCGCAGTTCATGAAGGTCGCCAAGCCGGGCTACAACGTTGATACGGCGACGCCGGCGCAGCTTGCATTTGATAGCTCGCGAGTTCCTGTAAAGGTGGTGGCGGCCGGTGATATTGCCCTCCCTGCCGGAGTGAGCTTCTACGAGACCGGCATCCCCTTGCCTGACACCATCGCGCTCGATGTTCATTTCTATGACAGCGCGGCGATCATGTATCCGTCAAATCCGCAGGTCCTCGATTTCGGCGCGGAGTACTGGTTCGACGGCACCAAGATCTACTTCGACGCCAGCAAGGCGATGCGAGCACGGTTCATGCTCTATCTGGAGGATACGAGCCCCCCGACGGGAGGCTCGAACAAGGTGTTCCGGCAGTTCAACGACGGCACGCGCGATGTCGTGCAGTTGCTGCGCCCCGGTTCCGCAGATCCTCCGAGCTGGCCCGACATCATCATCGATACCCGCTGGCCGCAGGTGCAGATCCTGAAAGAGGGGTATTTCGCTGTCGGCGCCGGCAACGACGTGATCACGGATATCCCGTTCGACGGAACCGGCATGTTCCCGATGGTGAAATACCTGACCCAACACGGCGCAGGCGATGGTTCGAGTATCGGACAGAACAACCTCCCGATGTCATGGAGCGCGATGTGGCGCCTGCCGTTCGTGAAGCGGCTGAAGTACATCTACAACGGCAACCAGTACCATGCCGGCGAAAGCACCTATTGCGAGCTCACGCAGAACAACGTCCGGTTCCATACCTTCCGGGGCAATGTCGGCGATTACTATAATCGTGGCGACAGCCCCGGAAACTGGCGCACCTCAGGCGCCTACGCCCCCATCGGCATCCGCTACTACATCTTCGGCATCCCCCAACCCTAAGGAAACCCGCATGTACAGCATTGAGAACAGCTACCACCCGATGATGGAGGCGCTTCATGCAGCGATGGCGGCCGGGACCATCCATCGCTCGATGGCGGCCACCGCCTGGTGGCTCGGCCGACAGCAGATCATGAACGAGCGCGAGTACTGGTTTCAGGTCGCCGGCCGGGTGACATCGCTGCTGCCGGCCGCCGATCGGGACGCGATCGTCGCGCAACTCGGCAAGCAGGAAGACACCTATGTCGATAGTCCGGTGTCGGCCTGGCCGCCTTTGCCGTCGGGGCTGGTAAGCTTGTTCGCCTCTTGGGACCCGATCTTGCCCGCTCCGGATCTCGCCGTGCTGCGCGCCGATGCCATCCGCAACATCGACCGGGAAGCGGAGAAGTATCGGGAGAACTTCATCACGCCAGGCTCTGGCCAGGTCATGGCCTACCAGCAGAAGCTCGCCGAGGCACGCGCAGCCGTCGCCGTCCCGCCGGCGCTCGAAAGCGAGATCCCGCATATCGTCGCCGAGGCGGCGATCGACGGCGTCACGGTCGCGACAAAGGCTGCCGAGATCATCGCGACCTTTGAGCAATGGCAAGCCGTCTCGGCCGGGATCGAGGCCAAGCGCCTCGGGGCGAAGAAGGCCGTGGCGGAAGCAACCACAGCCGAGGCGATCGTCGCCGCAACCATCGTGAACTATGGAACCTGAAATGACCTCACTCGCGGCATCCCTGAAGAAGCAGCTCGCTCTTGCCCTGGAAGAGAATGAGCGCCATGCGACAAGCCTTGATACTGTAGTGGCGGCGCTGAATGAGACGCTGACGGCTCTGGAGAAACATGAGCCGGAGTTCGTCGCGGCCATGCGTATACGCTTCGGCGTGGCGCCGGCATCGCCAGTGTCGGGCGTGACCGGCGAAGCCTAAGCTTAAATCGCTCGCGTCACCACCTGGGCCGCGACCGATACCAGCAAGGCCGCCAGTGCGACGGCCGTTCCAAATCGCGCAATCTTCATTCGGCGCCCGCGAGCGCCATTCCAATCATAGCCCATCATGTTCCCCCAGCCGGCATCATGCCGCGCCGGAATGGTGGCCTGTTTTCCTAACAAAGAGGTAAACCGGCGAGCAGGACGAGTTCTTGTCTGAGCCTAAACCTCGACGGCCTTCTGCAACTGTTTCGCCACGACAAGCCCCCAGATGGCAACCGAGAAGGCTGCCAGCCAGAGCGCTCCTATCAACGCAGCATGCCATTTGCCCAATTTGGTCCCGAAGTAGCGCCGGTACCTGATTAGGCCCCAAGGGTCGTCGCAGACACGTTTCGATGCTGGATCCCAAGCTGCGTTCAGGATTAACGCGGCTCCAAAGAGAATTCGACCGATTAGAGCGAGCGTTTCTGGGTGCATTTCGTCATTCCCGATGCCTGACTCATCCACACAACCAGATCGCCGACAAGTTGTCGAGCGACGGTCATCCAACGGTAAAACTAGAGGTAAATCCGATGAACAGAACGACGTTCCTCGCCTATGCGAGGCGCGCGCCTTTTGGCGGCCGCCTGAAACAGAGCCAGATTGACGGTATGAACGCCATCCTCGACGAGTGGGATCGGCGCCAGTCGACCGGCAAGGTGATCGACAATCGGCATCTCGCCTACATGTTGGCGACGGTGTTTCACGAAACCGGCGGAACGATGCAGCCGGTGACCGAAAACCTGAATTACTCGGCCGAGCGCCTGACCGAGGTCTGGCCGTCCCGCTTTCCGACGATTGCCAGCGCCAAACCCTTCGCCCGCAATCCGCGCAAGCTGGCGAACAAGGTCTATGGCGGCCGGATGGGCAACACGGCCCCTGACGACGGCTGGCGGCATCGCGGCCGCGGACTGCCGCAGATCACCGGCAAGGAAAACTATGAGAAGTTCGGCATTGCCGATGCGCCGGAGAAGGCGGCCGAGATGCCGACCGCCATCCGCATTCTGTTCGATGGCATGATCCGTGGCATGTTCACCGGCCAGAAGCTCGCCGACCATTTCAACCAGGTCGACGACGATCCGGTTGGCGCCCGCAAGATCGTCAATGGGACCGACAAGGCGAAGCTGATCGCCGGCTATTATCGCAACTTCCTCGACGCGCTCGAGGCGTCGCGGACGCCGGCAGAGCTGACCGATGTGAAGCCGGAAGCGGCGAAGGCCGACGACGTGCCGGCCGGTCAGAGCGGCACGGCCTTGACTACCGTCGGCGGGCTCTTCGGGGGCGCTGGCCTTTCGGCAGTTCTCGGCGTCAACAACCCCTATGCCTTCGGCATCGCTGCGCTGCTGATTGTTATCGGCTCGATCGCAGCGTTCATGTTCGTCACCGGCCGTTGGTCGGTGAACCGCGCACCGGCCCGCTGACATGTGGCCGCGCGTCGTCGTCGGCGGGCTCGCGCTCGCCGGTCTTCTCTGGCTGGTTGCCGAGATCCGCAAGGACGGCGCCCGGGCGGTCGTCACCAAGATTGAAAGGCAGAACAATGCGAGCGGTGATGCAGCGAGCAATGCTCGCAGTGATTTTGACCTATGCCTCGATAGGGGCGGCGTGTGGGACTACGGCGCCGGCAAATGTCGACGGTCTCAGGCGGGTGGTCGGCACTGATCTGATCGGCGCGCGCGGGGCGACGCCGGACGACCAGCGGAAAATAGACCGGACCGCCGTCGGCATCTGCGCCGCGGCGATCTGGACCAAGGCGGAATGCGAGCGACACGGGGAAGGGCGGTAGGGGATGGCACCAACGGAAATTGATGCGGCGGTTCACCGCCAGCTTGGGGAACTGGTGGCGGGCATGCGAGGCTTGCAGGAATCGATCCGCCGCTTGGAGGAGGGCTCGGTGCGAGCCGAGGATAGGGCGGCAACGAGCCGGGCTGCCGTGCATCAACGCATGGATCAGCTTGTCGATCGTGTCGGGCACGTCGAGGCATCGGTTGCAACGATCGGCGAGGACGTCTCAGAGATGAAGCCAGTGACCGACGACGTGAAGCGATGGAAGCTGATGGGGATCGGCGCGCTGGGCGTTACCGGCATCGCCGCGATGGCGCTCGGCGTGAGCTTCGCCGAGGCGATCAGGCGGATTGTGTTCGTGATTATCGGGAAGGGATAGGCTCGTTTAGTCTCCCAGAGAATTGGCCCCCCTGGAGCTTTGGGGGCCAATTCTCGCCGCTCCGTTGGAAATGGGAAAACCTTCGGAGGCCTTACTAACCATTGCCTATCCGAACGGTTCCGTGACCTAGTGGCGAGCTTGATGGGGAATGACCTCTATGTATCGCCCGATCGACCAGAGGTGTCCGGCGAAACGCGGTGGCTTTGTCCCAATAATTGACGTTCTAGTTGCAAAACTCGTGATGTTTGATAAGCAGAATTAGCCAATGGCAAGGGCCGTGCGGCGGATTTGCCGTGCCCCCAACGGCAGGAATCCGCCTTCCATCGCGTTCGGGGGCGGAGTTTCCATGCAGAGTAAATCGAAAATCGCAAGAATAAGCGCGATGGCAGCAACCGCCATGTTCCTCGCCGCCTGCTCGGGCAGCTCTAGCGCCCAAACACCGGAAGAGGAGGTTATGTTCATGGTCTTCGGCGTCCGCGACAAAGATGTCGCAGATGGGGTCAACGTTGTGAAAACGAGCGACACGCCGCTGACGATGGAATTCCGGGCCGATGAAGGCACGCTGATGACGCTGGGCGTCACCAAGGAGGACGATTGCAGGTATGTAGTGGATATGAAGCCTGCCAATGCTGAAATGCCTCTGCCACGGGGCAAGATTCGGTTTGACCTCTCCGGCCTGCAAAAGGTGACATACGAAAGATATGTGCCCTCCAAGGGAATGGGCGTTACCAAGCTGGAGGGGGCGGAGCTTCAGTGCATCGAAACCCCGAACAAGTGCGCCGATGCCAGCACATACGCGCAAGGCGGGCCGTGGGAGGCGCATTTCGGGCCTGTCGTTCAGGGCAACAGTGCGGAAAGCAAAAAGGCCCACCAACAGGCGCTTGATGCAGCGGTTGCGGACTTCAAGGCCAACGTGTGCAAGCCGTAGTCGCCACAGTCTGCGTTCTTCTGGCGGTGGCTCCGGCTGCCGCCCAAGAGGAGCGATCACCTGTTAAATCTCAGGCGGTGAGGCTCTCACCCGATGGACGGATGTTTCCGGTACATCGGGGATGCCACGGAGTTTGTGGGTCGCTTCAGGGTGGGGAGCTTCATCCACGTTACCATGACCACGCTCGACGCGGCGGGACAGCCCATACCTGCCGCCGTTGCGCTGAAGCGAGAGCGACCAGCCATGCTGCTACGGCAATCAAAAGCCAGAGCCGCGCGTTCCTGTACCGTCGCCGCCTGGCGCGTTCCCAATCGTAGGACATGAGCTTCCCCCTCTCGGCCGCGCACAATGCCAGATTGTGGGTGGGCGGGAAAGAAGCTTTTCCTCAAAGGAGCAAAGCTGTCCCCGCCAAAAAGTATGGCCTCGCCGGGGAGAGCGAGGCCATTGGGGCACTGTCGTTGCTTTCAGATCCGGGCGGATCGTGAAGGCGTTATGCTGATCGGGGGACTCAGGGCTGCCACAGGCGAGAAGCGCCGACGGCGTTATTGAGTTCCTGCCTTCGCAAAAAAAATGGGCCCCAATCGCGAATCCGGCCGCTACGTGGGTGGCGGTGGCGCATTTTCGGGAGCGTATCTAGCCTTGGCTTTTGGGCACGCCGGTTTTCCGCAGGCCTACCCGATCTCTGCCCTCTCGTGTCGCAGCAACTTGGGTGTCGACGGTTGAGACGTCCCTTGTCGCCGGCGGAATACGGGCGGTGCCGAACCAGAGCGCACATTCAAGAAGGGAAGCTTCATCTCTGTTTCCGAACCTGAATTCATCGCAGATGAACTTTGCTAGTCGGTCGGCATCCTTGCTGATGTGGTGGGTGTGAGTTTTCGAACATGCCGCTTTGAAAACTCTCCGTATCAAAGCAACGTCGCGAGACCCAAGGTGTTGAACTGCCAATTTTGGAGGTATGTGCACCGACGCCTCCTATGAATGAAGCGGGGCGGGCCATATCAGTAAGCGCTCATGCGGTAAGCGTGCGAGAGCGCCACCTTCATTCTCCCATCGATTGATCGCTTCAGTTTTGGTCTGTGCCGGTGTCTGACGTAACGCCGCCGATTGATAGTAGTCGATGATGTGTTGGAGAGCGCCGCTCTCCCGATCGCCCCCTTGGTAGCAGTTGATGATGCGTCTTGCGATTGCTTCTGCGGCCTCACTATTCCGCGTTAGGCCGAGCGAGCGCAGCATGTCCACGAAGATGTGGTCGATTTCGTCTATATCGTGGGGGGAAAGTGTTGTTGAATGGGTCGTGGTAGACATCGCGCGACCTCCTGTACTTGGGGCGAAAGCTTGATGATCTTCCAGTCGTCGGGGCCCTGGGAACTGCCCAGCGATGATGAAGTATGCGCCGAATTGATGACAACGCAACACACCAACAGGTGAGTACGTTGAGGAAGTCGATGGCCAAAAAAGAAAGGCGGTCGGATCAATTCGAAAGATTGACGGGGGCGATGCATAACCACAATGACCCCGCCATTCTCGACGAGGCCACCGAGTGCGCTAGGCGCAGGGGCTCCATTGCGGGGGAAATATGGAGCCCGCCGATAAGCCACAGGGGATGTGGGGCACGGCATTACAGGAACGTCTAAAATGCCTGACAGTTCCAAATATAAGTAGAAGCCACGCCGCCTAGTTCGCTGCACCTCTCAGGCGTTGCGATTGATCGCACCAAGTCTCAAACCGTTGCCGTCTCGATTGCCGCACTTGCCGCAGCGCAGGTGTGGCCGGATAACGGCGACCGGCGTTTCGGCGCCATACTTCTTTGCAAGCTGCCAGCGGTCAAGCCAGTTGCTGTAGCCGCACTGCGCGCACCGGGCGCCGATGATCTCCCATTCGGCCAGGTCCCGGAACCGGATATGGCCGATGCCTACTTCGGGGTCGATTTGGCGGTGGTCGCGACCCAACTCGATGCCTCGGTGATGTTTCATCCGACGTTTTTAGATATCGCTGCGTGAACTGGATTCAACGGCTCAGGTGACGCTCAATCGCATCGCGCTTCCCGCTTCCAGCGCTTCGCCCGCACCTCGCAGGGCAACTGAAATTCTCCCCGCCAGATCCCCAAACCGTTCGATTGCGCCGAGCGCTGCGCGTCTGCATACGCACCCTTGCTGTATTTCGGCCATTCCAGGGCGTGGCCGTTCTCGACCAGCCACCGGTTGACGTCGGTCCCATCGGCGCGAAAGCAGGTTCCGATACGTCGGTCACGATCGCGTCCGGCTAACTCGCACCGGGTCGGTCGGGAAGCAGCGAGGAACCGATCAAGAGCCATCGCCGCCGCATGGCCGCACCGATACTCTCCCCCATCCCCGTCACGGCACCTCTGCCAGCTTTCCGGCGCGTCAACCCCGCTGAAGCGCACTCTGGTTTTCCCGATGTCGATGGTGTCCCCGTCGACGACAGATGCGCGGCCAATCAGTGGTTCCGCTGCCTTGGCCACCCCGCACGCCAGCAAAACCCCAGCCACCACCGTCAATTTCATCATTTCATCGCCCCTTATGGGTTGAAGCTCCCATGCTGCGATACTCCGGCATAAAGAATGTGCAATCGTATCGATCGAGCAGCGCCGCCAGCAACGCCTGGGTGATCGCGGCCTTGGCGGCGTCCCTTTTGTTGGCGTCGACCCCGACGAGATCCTTGGCGGTTTGCTCCGGCACCTTCCAGAGTTCCTCTGTCAGGACGTCAATGATCTCGGCTTCGTCTACCGGCTCGCCGCCGCGCTCGATCCTGTGGTTTCTAAGGATGCTCTCAACGATGGAGCGCGCGATTGCCGCGGCACTAGTTTTCTCTCGCCGTCGCGACTGGCCCGTCCCGGCGAACGCCCGCTTTATCGGCTCGCGCGTGGTCACAAGGCCGATGTAGATGCCTTGATCCAGGTTTTTATGATCGGACATGGGGTAGGCCGTCTTTGCCGGCGGCCAGACTGCCGGCTTGTGTTCATAGCAAAACCAGTTCGAAGAGCCTTTGCCGATGGCGAAGCCCCAGCCGCCCCATTTCGTACAGCCGGGCTGTTCGCAGAGGTGAACCCACGGCCCCTCGGCCGATCTTCTTGTCGCGGTACCCTCGTCGCTCACGGTGCTGCCTTTTGCTGGTTCTCCCGAATTCTGGGGAGCGCAAACGTCAATTGTTGTTCTTCGTTTGTTCTTATATTATTTCGACCCAATGGTCGAGACAATTGGCGAAGCTTTCAGCCTCGGATGGCGCCTCAAGGCGCGCTGTGCCTATGGCAAGCGCGAGGGCCTGAAATCTATTCGCGAGTGCACCTGGAGCTATGATCTCGACATGCTGACGCTCGTTTCCACGCGCGGTCGCGACTTTCCCCTTGCAATTCTCGCTTCCCGGCTGCGCTGCCCGCGCTGCGGCTCTCGGCGCGTCGCCGTCGTCTTTATGCCGCCGGCCGACGGTGATCAAAGGCGAGGCGCGGCTTAGACGTTTTCGCTGTTTCTTGCGTTAACGCGGAATGGCTAAAACAGCGAAGAAAGCCCCGTCAACCGGGCCGCAAGCAGATCCGATGCCGCGGCGCGTCGAGCCATGCGTCGCAACCCTCGTCGACAACTCGCCGAAGGGGCCGGATTGGGCCTTTGAGGTGAAATGGGACGGATATCGGCTCGCGGTTCATGTCGAGCCCGGAGAGGTGAGGGCGATAACGCGGGGCGGCTACGACTGGACGCCGAAGTTCGGCTCGATCGTCGCCGAGGCGCGCGAGCTCGGGCACACTCCCATGATCATAGACGGCGAGGCCGTCGTCCTCGATGATCAAGGCAGGTCAGATTTCGGGCTGCTGCAGCGTGCGGTCGGCAAGAAGCCCAGCGCGCACGACGCAAGCGAAATCATCTTCTATGCCTTCGACCTGCTATGTCTCGACGGTCGCGACCTGCGGTGGCTGCCGTTGTCCGAGCGGCGGCAATTGCTCGAGCCGATTGTCGCCGGCATGATGGGCGCGATCCGGTTCTCCGAGGAGGTGGCGGCGGACGGCGCCGAGTTCTTCCGCGCGGCGTGCGAACTCGGCCTTGAGGGGATCGTCGCCAAGCGCCGGGACAAGCCCTATCGATCGGGCCGTCAGCCGGAGTGGCTGAAAATCAAATGTGCGCGCCGCGATACCTTCGTGATCATCGGCTATGAGCCTTCGACGATGCCAGGCGCCATCGGTCGGCTGCTGCTGGCGGCGAGGAAGGGCGACAACTTCGTCTATGTCGGCGGCTGCGGTACCGGGTGGAGCAATAAGGAATCGGTGGACCTGCGCAAGGTGCTCGACACGATCCGGGCAACGCGGCCGCCGGTCGCGCTGAAGCGCAAGGGAGCCGTCTTCACCGACCCTCTGCTCGTCGCGGACATCGAGTACCGGGCATGGACACAAGACGGGAAGCTGCGGCATCCATCCTTCAAGGGCGTGAAACAAAGGGATGACAACGCATTGCCACTCTTCACCTTGGACGAGTTGCCGCGGACCGATTCAGAGTAAGAAAAGTGTGGCAGGGTGTGGCAGCCGCCTTTGAATTTTCAATGAAAATATTTCAGCCAAGTGTGGCAGCGCGCTCGCGCAAGCCATTGATATTTCGCATTTCTACTGTTCCGGGCGAGGCCTCCAATATTTTCACCT
Source organism: Ensifer sp. PDNC004 (assembly GCF_016919405.1). Taxonomy (NCBI): domain Bacteria; kingdom Pseudomonadati; phylum Pseudomonadota; class Alphaproteobacteria; order Hyphomicrobiales; family Rhizobiaceae; genus Ensifer; species Ensifer sp. PDNC004. The sequence continues at coordinate 983,676 of NZ_CP070353.1, read as the reverse complement.
CGTTTAAGTTGGTTTGACGTTCTGCCCTAGGGCAGCGCGGGTCGTTTCGCGACCCCACGTCCGCGCAAGCCACGTCTCCTATGCCTCCGTCGGATCTTATCGCTTCGGTGAAATCGGTAGAGGGGGAGCGATGACTCCGCTGAGATCAGCCGCATCGGTAGCGTCCGTCAACATTAAGAACGGAGGCAATGGCATCAATGAAAAAGAGACTGATCCTGACGGCGTTGGCGTGTTTTGCGGCGACCGCTATTGAGGCGCACGCTGACGACCTGGTTTTCCAGCTGAAGAACAACACCAGCGTGGTACTGACGAACTTTTATACGTCGCCGGTCGGCGTCAATGAGTGGGAAGACGATGTTTTCGGTCGGCAGGTCCTGAACCCCGGCGAGAGCATGGAGATCACCATTGCCGACGGGCGGGACGTCTGCAAATACGACATGCGATTCGAATTCGAGGAGGGCTCGGCCCTCGATACGACCGAGGACACGCAGGATCTCTGCGAGCTCGGCGAATATACGATCCACGAATAGGCGATCTGGATTTCAGGTCACCCGAAATGGAAAGAGCCTCGCCAATTTCCTTGGCGAGGCTCTTTTTTGATTCGGTGTTCTGCCTGGAATTCAATGGTAGCGGCGGATCAGCCCGACGAGCTTGCCCTGGATCTTCACGCGATCTGGTCCGAAGATGCGCGTCTCGTAGGCGGGGTTGGCGGCTTCGAGCGCAATCGACGCGCCCTTGCGACGAAAGCGCTTCAGCGTCGCTTCCTCGTCGTCCACGAGCGCCACGATGATGTCGCCGGGATTGGCCGAGTTGCCGTTGCGGATGATCACCGTGTCGCCGTCGAAGATGCCGGCCTCGATCATCGAATCGCCCTTCACTTCAAGGGCGTAATGTTCGCCGCTGCCGATCATGTCGAGCGGCACGGTGATGTCATGGGTGTTGTTCTGGATCGCCGAGATCGGAACGCCTGCAGCGATGCGCCCCATCACCGGGACGGAAACGGACGTACTTTCGGCAACCGGGGCGGGCTTCGGCGCAGCAGGAGCGGCCGCCGGCGGCTTTCCAAGGCTGCCTTCGATCACGCTCGGCGAGAAGCCCCTGCGCGGCTGCTGCTGGCCGGCGGCGTAGGCTTCCGGAAGCTTGATGACTTCGAGCGCGCGCGCCCGGTTCGGCAGCCGGCGAATGAAGCCGCGTTCTTCGAGCGCGGTGATCAAACGGTGGATGCCGGACTTCGACGCCAGGTCGAGCGCATCCTTCATTTCATCGAATGACGGCGGTACGCCCGACTCCTTCATGCGTTCGTGAATGAACAGAAGCAATTCCTGTTGCTTGCGGGTCAGCATGGCACGTCGCTCCAGAGGCGTGAAACAAATCAAGAACAGACACTATCTGTTCCATATGTGTTCCGCAAGTGCCTAAAATTTCGTGAATTCAGGCGATTGGCCGCTTCTGCGGGTGCCGATCGGTCACTTTTGCGGGAGCAGGGCGCTTATCGGCGACGGTTGCGTGCCAAAATCGCGCCGGATGACGCCAGTCGCGCAGCTGATTCGAGCGAATCACGGGGCTCTATGAGGAGAGATTTAGGTCGCTTGCGAGGTCGAGCAGGCGTCCTCGAACTCCTTCACCGTCTCTGCGCTGTTGTCTTCCGGCAGCACCGCGTCGGCGGCGTCGGTCGCGACGGGTGTGTCGCCGTCATAAACGAAGGACTGGATGTAGAACGCCAGTGCGCCCTTCCACACGTTGCGTCCATCGATCTGATGGCACGGCACGGCCCGTTCGAAATCGGTCTGGAGTTCATCCACCGTCGCGGCGCTGAGCTTGACGTCAGGCATATTGGGCGATGCGACTATCGAAGCGAGAAGCAGGGCGGCAAGCACGGGAATTGTCCACTTGATGAAGGGGTGGCACTACAGGGTGGGTAACGATGTGAACCGTGCTTTCGTTCCGAAGTCCAGCAAGCATGGCGATCACTCTGCCGTGTTCAACAGCTCTTTGCCTGCAGGCTGTGTCTGATTTGCGCCAGCCGCTCCACCTCGAGTTCATCTTGACCGTTCCTCTTGCGACGCGCGAAGAACGCACCGGCAGTATCGGCTCTAGGGTCGGGGGTGGGGGATGCGCAAGAATCCCTGCGAGGAAGAGGCTTCACCGTCTCGACAGGAGGTCAAAAAAAGATAACTTTGCGTGGAAAGTGGGGTAATTGCATGCGTAGATTGTCGTTGGTGGTGCTCGGTCTGTTGCTCACGGCCGGAGCGGCGTCTGCTGAAGATGGGCGTTCGAACATCTGGAAGCGGATCAACGCCTGGACGGTGGGTTCCGATCCTTCCCTGGGAGGCTCGTGTTACGCCGCGACGAGCTATGATGCAGGCGCGATCCTTCGTATCGGCTTTTATCCGCGGGGGTCGGCGAACCTGGCGTTTCTTTCGATCGGCAATGCCGACTGGAAATCCATCGAGCCGCAGCGGGAATATGACGTCGCCTTGCAGCTCGACCGTGGTCGCCAGTGGCCGGCCGTTGCATTCGGCGTCGATCTTACCGGCGCCAAGGCCCTCGTCGTGAACTTTTCCAACACCGACTTCTTTACCGAATTCGTTCGCAAGAACACGTTGGCGCTGGCCTTCGAGGGACGCGTCGTCGCGAGCCTCAGCCTGCGCGATTCGATGAAGGCGGTGAGCGAGATGTTCAAATGTCAGGAGGCGGTTAGCGCCTTGATCCCGAATGGCGGGCAGGGGGCAGCGAACGATCCCTTTGCCGGCGCCGGTGGCACTGGCCCGAACAACGATCCCTTTGCCGGTGGCGGCCAGACCAAGTCGTCGAAAGATCCTTTCGCCATGTGATGGGCGCGTCCGCTTGCCGCAGAGAGGTGAATATTCCTAAAATGTTGCTGGTATCGGGCTCGGTACCCTCGACAGCGGCGCGGGTACCTATCAAAATGCGGGCAAACGGGGGTTTTGCATGCGTAGATTGCTGGTCGGATTGGTAAGCTGTCTGATCGCCGCGGGATCGGCCGCGGCCGAGGAGTCCGAAATCATCAAGTGGAAGGACGTCGACGGTTGGACCGTTGCATCCGACACCTCGATGGAGGGCTCCTGCTTCATATCGTCGGAATTCGACGGCGGCGTCACCTTGCGGCTCGGGTTCTATCCCAAGGGCTCCGAGTCGCCGCTCTACATGGGCTTTGCCAGCGACGACTGGCGGTCGCTCGAGGTCGGCAAGGAATACGACCTGACGTTCCGCTTCGACAAGACCGAGCCCTGGAGCGCTTCGGCGACCGCTGCTGGCGATGCGAGCGGAAAGTTTCTGTTCGTGAACGTCACCGACGCCGAGTTCCTGACGGGCTTCGTGCGCAAGCGGGGCCTGGCCATCGCGTTCGAAGATCGCGTGATCGCCAATCTCAGCCTGCGCGGCACTGGCCCCGCGGCCGAAGAGCTGATGAAGTGCCAGAAGGCAGTCGACGAGATCATCGCCGACGAAGGCCGCAAGTCCAAGGAGAAGAAGGCGGATCCGTTCAATGCACCGAGCGGGAAACGCTCGGCACGGGATCCGTTCAGCCTCTGAAAACAGGGGCGCGTGAGCGGGCGTTGTTGCGCGAAGGCCGGGCGGTGGCCGGGACGAGTGTTGTCCCCAGAGAAACTCGAACTTGCGATCTGCTGATTACAAGTCAGCCGCTCCTGCAGTGCTTCGGCAATTGGCTCAATTCTGTTTGCCTTGGTGGAGCCGAAGGGAGTCGAACCCTCGACCTCCGCAGTGCGATTGCGGCGCTCTCCCAACTGAGCTACGGCCCCGTGCCATCCAGTCAACACGACGGCCGCCGAGCCTGTCAATAGACGCGCGCCAGCACGCCCGCTCGAACGTCGTTGCCCGATAAGTGTTGCTCGATCCGGCTAGGCGAAGCGAGGCGTCGTTCTCTGAACCGCTTCTGAACTCCACCCATTGTCGAACTCTGCCGGCGGGTTTACCCTGCAACCGGACGATGGCGCTCCGTGAGCCTCGTTGAAGTGTCGGCGGTACACGCCAACCATGAAATGCCGTCCGGGCCATGCTTGTGAACGCCACGATGCCCGCGCCAATTACACGAATTTCGTATGTGAGATAGGCCACTGCCGGCCCGCTGTTCCCATCAGAAACCTCTCCGTGGCCCGGCGATTGGAGGAGGATTGGCAAATGGCTCAAATGATGAAGGCGGCCGTGGTCCGGCAATTCGGCGCACCGCTGATGATCGACGAATTGGCGGTGCCCACGCCGCAGTCGGGGCAGATCCTGGTCAAATACGAAGCAACGGGCGTGTGCCATACCGATCTCCATGCCGCAAACGGAGACTGGCCGGTAAAACCCAGTCTCAGTGTCGTCCCGGTTCGCACCCTGTCCAAGGATAGGAACGACTACATCGCGCACCCGACCACCGGTGAAACGCTGAGCCCGGACTCAATCAAGGCTATCGAAGCCGATCAGGACGTCGCGGAAAGGCGATATGCCCATGGGCCAGATCGTCATTTCAGATGGTTTGAACGCCAAGGCCATCATGGATGAGGGCCATCTTTCGCCCTATCTGGAGGAAATGCGCAGGTTGCTCGGCGATGCCGGCGTCTCGGTGAGTGACAAGAACATCCTGGTGACCAGCGGCAGAGTGCGGGCCGGCTATAGGATCGGCGAGACGTTGTTTGCCGAGGCCGATCCCAACACGTTTCGAGGAATTCTCCACATCATCGGCGAGCGGCCCGGAACCATGCACCACGCCTACTCGGTCTACATTACCGTCGCCAAAGGAAAGCGCTGGGCGGAGAAGGACATCGATCACGACATGACGAAGCTGGTCGGCAACGTCGCCGATACGGCAGTTGCGCCCAAGGAGGCGGCCAAGGAAACCCTGACCATTATCCGGGAGATCATCGGCAAGGACGTCAACAGCAGCCGGCGATTCGGGTGACCCTAAACGCGTTGTAGGGCAACAAGGCACTCGCTGTCCGGCGGCGTCGGCGGTCGTGCATCGTGTCGCCGCCGCATGCTGCTGCTTTCGGAGGGCAGAAAACGCGGTTGCTTCTTCGGAGCGTGACTTTCCGACGTCAGAACCGCTTCTTCAGAAAGTAGCGCGCAATCGCCCCTTCACCGCCTTCGAGTTCACCAAAGAACTCGAAGCCGAGCTTTTCATAGAAGGGCCGGGCCTGGAATTCGAAGGTGTCGAGCCAAAGGCCGACATAGCCGCGCTGGCGCGCGATCTTCTCCGCTTCCTCGATCAGGCGTCGGCCAAGGCCTTGGCCGCGGTATTCATCGGGAACGGCGAGGTAACGGATAAAGGCCCAGCCATATCCATCCGTCGCATAGAGCCCACCCGTCGCGACTTTCGTCTCCGGATCGCGAAGGACGATGGCAAAACCGGGCAGATCGGCCATGCCGCTGTGGGCATGGTTGTAGGCATCCAGCGGCGCAACGATGCCGCTGAGGTCCTCCCGGTTCGGGTCTTCGAGAATAATGTCGATGATCGGAACAGGCTTCAAGGGAACCCAATCAAATGGTGGCTCGGTCTGTATATTCGCGTTTTGTTCTATAAAGCACTCCAACCCGAGGAAAACCTCGGGTTGGCAATGATCGTGGTCTTCGTTCAGTCGTCGTCAGAGACGACGACGACGTGGCTCAGCTGCAGCCGCTCGTTGCGCCGCAGGTGTCGCACTTCTCGCAGGTGCCGTTGCGCACCATCGTGAAGTTCTGGCACTCGGTGCACATGTTGCCGGTGTAGCCCTGCATGATCGAGCGGGCGCGGCGTTCGGCTTCCACCTTCTTGGCATCCGACTTGGCCGATGCCGCTTCGGCGGCTGCCTTGTCGGAGAAGAGGGCGGTGACTTCCTGCTCGACTTCGTCGGCGATCTCTTCTGCCAGTTCCGCAGCCCGCTCTTCATAGTCGCGCTTGAAAGCGACGATTTCCGAAGTGGCGATCGCGGTCGTTGTTTCCAGCTTGCGCACCGTGTTGCCGGCGATCGCCGTCACGGTCGCACCCGAGGAGGCGCGAGCGGGGGCACCCGTCGACGAGCCCTTGGGTTCGCTGGAGGCCCGGTCGCCGGTGCCGCCGACGATCGTCGGCTTGTAGCCGCGCGTCCAACCTGTGGAGATCAGGTTGGTCTTGCCTTCCTGGATGCCCTTGCCGAGTGCGGTGTTGCCGAAATCGGACGTGTCCACGTGAGCAAGATCGTGACGGCCGAGATAGGAAACCGCCAGTTCGCGGAAGACGTAGTCGAGGATCGACGTCGCGTTCTTGATCGCGTCGTTGCCCTGAACCATGCCGGCCGGCTCGAACTTGGTGAAGGTGAAGGCCTCCACATATTCTTCGAGCGGCACGCCGTACTGCAGGCCGAGCGAGATGGCGATCGCGAAGTTGTTCATCATCGCACGGAAGGCGGCGCCTTCCTTGTGCATGTCGATGAAGATCTCGCCGAGGCGGCCGTCACCGAACTCGCCGGTTCGCAGATACACCTTGTGACCGCCGACGACGGCCTTCTGGGTGTAGCCCTGGCGACGGTTCGGCAGCTTTTCGCGAGCGCGGATCACCTTCTCGATGACGCGCTCGACGATCTTCTCGGTGATGGTGACGGCCTGGGCGGCGGCAGGCGCCTGGATCAGATCCTCCAGCGCATCCTCGTCCTTGTCGTCCTCGATCAGCGAGGCGTTCAGCGGCTGCGACAGCTTGGAGCCGTCGCGATAGAGAGCGTTTGCCTTCAGCGCCAGCTTCCAGGAGAGCATGTAGGCGTTCTTGCAGTCCTCGACGGTCGCCTCGTTCGGCATGTTGATCGTCTTGGAGATCGCGCCCGAGATGAACGGCTGGGCCGCCGCCATCATGCGGATGTGGCTTTCGACCGACAGGTAGCGCTTGCCGATCTTGCCGCAGGGGTTGGCGCAATCGAAGACCGGCAGGTGCTCGTTCTTGAGGAACGGTGCGCCTTCCAGCGTCATCGCGCCGCAGACGTGGATGTTTGCCGCTTCGATGTCCTTCTTGGAGAAGCCCATGTGGTCGAGCAGGTTGAAGTCCATCGAACCGAGCTGTTCGTCGGTGACCTTCAGCGTGCCCTTCAGGAAGTCGGCGCCGAGCGTCCACTGGTTGAAGACGAACTTGATGTCGAAGGCGCTCTTCAGAGCGGCGTTGACCGCTTCCACCTTTTCGTCGGTGAAGCCCTTGGCCTTCAGCGTCGACGGGTTGATCGCCGGCGCCTGGTTCAGGTTGCCGTGGCCGACAGCGTAGGCTTCGATCTCGGCGATCTGGCTCTCGCCGTAGCCGAGCGAGCGCAGGGCTTCCGGGACGGCGCGGTTGATGATCTTGAAGTAGCCGCCGCCGGCGAGCTTCTTGAACTTCACCAGAGCGAAGTCAGGCTCGATGCCGGTCGTGTCGCAGTCCATGACGAGGCCGATCGTGCCGGTCGGCGCGATAACCGTTGCCTGGGCGTTGCGGTAGCCGTGCTTTTCGCCGAGTTCCAGCGCCTTGTCCCAGGCGCTCATGGCGTGGATGACGAGGTCCTGGTCCGGATTGTCGCCATGGATGAGCGCGACCGGGTTGACCGAGAGCGATTCGTAGCCCGTCATCTCGCCGTAGGCGGCGCGGCGATGGTTGCGGATGACACGCAGCATGTTGTCGCGGTTCGGCGCAAAGCCCGGGAACGGACCGAGCTTCTCGGCCATCTCGGCCGAGGTGGCGTAGGAGACACCGGTCATGATCGCGGTCAGCGCACCGGCAATGGCGCGGCCTTCGGCGCTGTCATAGGGAATGCCCGAGGACATCAGCAGGCCGCCGATGTTGGCGTAGCCGAGGCCGAGCGTGCGGTATTCGTAGGAAAGCTCGGCAATCTCGCGGGACGGGAACTGCGCCATCATGACCGAGACTTCGAGAACGATCGTCCACAGGCGGACGGCGTGCTCGTAGTCGGCGATGTTGATGCGCTTGGTCGCCGCGTCCTTGAACGTCATCAGGTTCAGCGAGGCGAGGTTGCAGGCGGTGTCGTCGAGGAACATGTACTCCGAGCACGGGTTCGACGCGCGGATCGGGCCGGCGGCGGGGCTCGTGTGCCAGTCGTTCATCGTCGTGTTGAAGTGCAGGCCCGGATCGGCCGACGCCCAGGCGGCGTAGGAGATCGATTCCCAGAGGTCGCGTGCCTTCAGCGTCTTCATGACGCGGCCGTCCTTGCGGGCGGTCAGGTGCCAATCGCCATCGGTTTCGACGGCGCGCAGGAAGTCGTCCTTGATCGAGACCGAGTTGTTGGAATTCTGGCCTGAAACCGTGAGGTAGGCTTCCGAATCCCAGTCGGTGTCGTAGGTCTTGAACTCGAGGTCCTTGTAGCCCTGCTTGGCGAACTGGATGACGCGCTGGACGTAGTTTTCCGGAACCAGCGCCTGCTTGGCGGCGCGGATCTCGCGCTTCAGCGCCGGGTTCTGCTTCGGATCATAGCAGGCGTCGTCCGTGCCTTCGCAGTTGACGCAGGCCTTCATGATCGCCTTCAGATGCTTGGCGACGACCTTGGAACCGGTGACGAGCGCAGCAACCTTCTGCTCTTCCTTGACCTTCCAGTTGATGTATTCCTCGATATCCGGATGGTCGATGTCGACGACGACCATCTTGGCGGCGCGGCGGGTGGTGCCGCCCGACTTGATCGCGCCGGCGGCGCGGTCGCCGATCTTCAGGAACGACATCAGGCCGGAGGACTTGCCGCCGCCCGAAAGTTTTTCGCCTTCGCTGCGCAGATAGGAGAAGTTGGAGCCGGTGCCGGAGCCGTACTTGAACAGGCGCGCTTCACGCACCCAGAGATCCATGATGCCGCCTTCGTTGACAAGATCGTCACCGACCGACTGGATGAAGCAGGCATGCGGCTGCGGGTGCTCGTAAGCCGACTTCGACTTCGTCAGCTTGCCGGTGAAGGGGTCGACATAGAAGTGGCCCTGGCCGGGGCCGTCGATGCCATAGGCCCAATGCAGGCCGGTGTTGAACCATTGCGGCGAGTTCGGCGCGACGCGCTGCGTGGCGAGCATGTAGGCAAGTTCGTCTTGGAAGGCGGAGGCGTCTTCCTCGGTATCGAAGTAGCCGCCCTTCCAGCCCCAATAGGCCCAGGTGCCGGCCAAGCGATCGAAGACCTGACGGGCATCGGTTTCGGAACCGTATTGCTCATCCTTCGGCAGCGCCTTCAGCGCATCCGTGTCGGGAACCGCGCGCCAGAGGAAGGAGGGGACATCGTTCTCCTCGACGCGCTTCATCTTGGCGGGAACGCCGGCCTTGCGGAAATACTTCTGCGCGAGAATGTCGGCGGCAACCTGGCTGAACTGAGCCGGTACGTCGATATCGGCAAGGCGGAAAACGATCGAACCATCGGGGTTCTTGATTTCACTCGTAGCCTTGCGGAATTCGATCTCCGCATAGGCGGATTGCCCGGCTTTCGTGAAACGACGTTCGATCTTCATTGTCCCTGGTCCTTCGTGTTGCCTAGCGCCCGCCACAGGCGCAATTGTCCCCGCCCGGCCGCGAGGGGCATCCCGCAGCCAGTCTCAGCTTCCGTCCTTGGAGAGAAACCCATAACTGGGTGACCCTGTATCTTGTGAGATAGGCTGGCTGCAAATACTAAATATAGTATCAACAACTTCTTCAAGCCAGCCAAATATTGCCCCGGTGGACCCGAAAAATCGCACAGAAATCCTCAGGGCGACCCCATGGTGAAATCCATGACTGCCGCCTTTCAGAACCGCCGATTTTGGGAGAGGAACCGGGACTTGAACAATCCGGTCCGCCGCCGTTGCAACGTGAAATCCATTAACCGTGAATCGTCCGGGGGCGTCAAGGGGTGGTTTGTGACGGAAGTTTGAGCCCTAGATGTTGTGTGGGTCAGCTGTGGAAAACGGGGACATCGGCCAATGCCATGAAAATCAGGCACTTCCGGAGGTTGCCTGTGAGACTGACGCAACGGTCGGCGCCCAAACGAAATTTTGACGGGTAAAAACCCGCATAAAAAGTGTCCCTTACGGCAGGCTCGGTTGCATCAGTGAAAGTGATATGGGGTGGGGCAGTGATTCGTTTATTAACGGTCCCGTAAGCACCGGTATCTGTTCGCAGCCGACGTCGGCGCAGCCCGCGGGAGGAGATCATCGACGCCCTGCGACAGGCCTGGGACTAAAGCGAGTGGTATGGTTCGCGGGCGCCGATGCGCTCCAAGCGGGCCAGACGCGTCTGCGCGCAATCTGGCCCGCTGATGTCAGTCGACGCGCTTTTGCAGCTCGCGTGCGCCGTTCGGTGCATTCACCTTGCCCTCGGTGATGAAGTAGGCGAACACGTCGCGCGGTTCCTTCTTGGCCTTGCGATCAGGCGCACTTTTCTCAAGGCCGCTCGGCTCGTCGCCGGCTGCAAACGCCTTGGCGCGATCGGCCCAGAGGTCGAGCTTGTCGGCGGCATAGCAGGTCTTGATCTCGTCGCTGCCCTTCTGCAGGCGGAGATAGACGAAATCGGCGGTGACATCGGCGATCATCGGATAGTCAGCATGCTCGGCGAGCACGACGGCGACGCCGTATTTCTCCAGCAGCGAGACAAAATCCGGAGACTGGAAGGTCGGATTGCGGACCTCGACCACATGGCGCAGTGGCAAGCCGTCCTGTTTCTCCGGCAGAAGCTTCAAAAAGCCTTCGAAATCGTCGGGCTCGAACTTCTTCGTCGGCGCGAACTGCCAGAGGATGGGGCCGAGATGGGGGCCAAGCTCGGTCAGTCCCTGCGTCAGGAAACGCTCCATGGATTCGCCGGCTTCCGACAGAACCTTGCGGTTGGTGACGAAGCGGCTCGCCTTCAGGGAGAAGATGAAATCATCGGGCACCTCCGACGCCCACTTGGCGAAGGTCGCAGGCTTCTGCGACGAGTAATAAGTGCCGTTCACCTCGATCGCCCGAAGCTCTTTGCCGGCAAATTCAAGCTGCCGCTTCTTTGCCAGCGTGTCGGGATAGAAGGTGCCTTCCCAGGGCTCGAAGGTCCAGCCGCCGATACCAACGCGGATCTTTCCGGATTTTGCCATGCCATCCTCCTCAACGACGGCCATCGCTTGACCGCCTACTTTTTACTCTTTGATCGATTTCGTCATGTCCACGAGTGTCCACCCTGGACGATAGGGATTGGGTCGGCGACCCGTTTCTTGAAATCCATAGGCGCGATAGAGCGCAATGTTTCGCTCCATGCGTGAATTGGTGTAGAGCCGCACCTCCGGCAAGCCCCACTCGGCCGCCTTGGCATCCACGAAGCGCAGCAATTCGATACCGAGCCCCTGGCGCTGATAGGCCGGGGCAACCGCCAGGCTGAAGATCATAAGGTGATCGGCGTGCCGTTCGACAACGGCAAGCGCCGAGACAGCCTCATTTCGCTCCCGAAGCCAGACTTCGCCACGAAGGATACGAGGCGCGTAGTCTTCGGTGACCGGGAGCGGCGGCCCACCAAGCAGCGCCTGATAGGGCTCATAGGCCGCCTCCGTCACGCTCTGCACGGCGGCCAGATCTTTGAGACGAGCAGGCCGCATCATGCCAACACTCCTGAAGCGCGCCGACCAGTTCGGCGAACCTACTCCGCCGCTTCGACCTTCTTCATCGGCCGGCGCTCCAGCAGCTCCTTCAGGAACTGGCCGGTATAGGACCGCTTCTCTTTCACGATGTCTTCCGGCGTGCCCTTGGCGATGACCTCGCCGCCGCCGTCGCCGCCTTCAGGGCCGAAGTCGATCACCCAGTCGGCGGTCTTGATGACTTCCAGATTGTGCTCGATGACGACGACCGAATTGCCCTGGTTGACCAGCTCATGCAAGACTTCAAGAAGCTTGGCTACATCGTGGAAATGCAAGCCGGTGGTCGGCTCGTCGAGGATATAGAGCGTGCGGCCGGTCGAGCGCTTCGACAGTTCCTTGGCAAGCTTGACGCGCTGGGCTTCACCGCCCGAAAGCGTGTTGGCCTGCTGGCCGACCTTGATATAGCCGAGACCGACCTGGTTGAGCGTGACGAGCTTGTCGCGCACCGAGGGAACGGCGGCGAAGAAGTCGACGCCTTCTTCGACGGTCATGTCGAGCACGTCGGCGATCGACTTGCCCTTGAAATGCACATCGAGCGTTTCGCGGTTGTAGCGCTTGCCATGGCAGACGTCGCAGGTGACGTAGACATCCGGCAGGAAGTGCATCTCGATCTTGATGACGCCGTCGCCCTGGCAGGCCTCGCAGCGGCCGCCCTTGACGTTGAAGGAGAAACGGCCCGGCTGATAGCCGCGCGCCTTGGCCTCCGGCAGGCCGGCGAACCAGTCGCGGATCGGCGTGAAGGCGCCGGTATAGGTCGCCGGGTTCGAGCGCGGCGTACGGCCGATCGGCGACTGGTCGATGTCGATCACCTTGTCGATATGCTCGAAGCCATCGATGCGGTCGTGCTCGGCCGGGTTTTCGCGCGCGCCCATGATGCGGCGGGCGGCGGCCTTGTAAAGCGTCTCGATCAGGAAGGTCGACTTGCCGCCGCCGGAGACGCCGGTAACCGCGGTGAAGACGCCGAGCGGGATCGAGGCGGTGACGTTCTTCAGGTTGTTGGCGCGGGCGCCGACAACGGTGATTTCCTTTTTCTTCTTCGGCTTGCGGCGTTCGGAGGGAACGGCGACCGAAAGCTCGCCGGACAGATATTTGCCGGTCAGCGATTTCGGATTGGCCATGATGTCCGACGGCGACCCTTGTGCGATGACCTCGCCGCCGTGGATGCCGGCAGCCGGGCCGATATCGACGACGTAGTCGGATGTCAGGATCGCGTCTTCATCATGCTCGACGACGATCACCGTGTTGCCGATGTCGCGCAGATGCCGAAGCGTGTCGAGCAGGCGGGCGTTGTCGCGTTGATGCAAGCCGATCGACGGCTCGTCGAGCACGTAAAGAACGCCTGTCAGCCCCGAGCCGATCTGCGAGGCCAGCCGGATGCGCTGGCTTTCACCGCCTGAAAGCGTTCCGGAATTGCGCGACAGGCTCAGATACTCAAGACCGACATCGTTGAGGAAGCGCAGCCTGTCGCGGATTTCCTTCAGGATGCGGACGGCGATTTCGTTCTGCTTGGCATTCAGACGTTCCGGCAGGGCCTCGAACCAGTCACGGGCGATGCGGATCGACATCTCGGTCACCTGACCGATATGCAGCTTGTCGATCTTGACCGCCAGCGCTTCCGGCTTCAGGCGGAAACCGGCGCAGGCCGGGCAGGGCGCAGCCGACATATAGCGCTCGATCTCCTCGCGCGCCCAGGCGCTGTCGGTTTCCTTCCAGCGGCGCTCGAGGTTGGGCACGATGCCCTCGAAGTTCTTGGTGGTGTTGTAGGAGCGGGCGCCATCCTCATAATGGAAGACGATCTTTTCTTCCGTTCCGTGCAGGATCGCGTTCTGCGCCGCAGCGGACAGCTCGTTCCAGCGGCTACCGAGCTTGAAGCCGAAGACCTTGCCGAGCGCTTCCAGAGTCTGGTTGTAGTAGGGCGACGAGGATTTCGCCCAGGGCGCAATTGCGCCGTCGCGCAGCGTCCGATGCTCTTCCGGCACGATCAGCGCCGTGTCGATCTTCTGCTGGCTGCCGAGACCGTCGCAGGTCGGGCAGGCGCCGAAGGGATTGTTGAACGAGAACAGCCGCGGCTCGATCTCGGAAATGGTGAAGCCGGAAACCGGGCAGGCGAACTTCTCCGAAAACAGCACGCGCTCGTGGGTTTCGTTCAGCGACTTGTTGGCCGAACCGCCAGCGGCGGTTTCTTCTGGCGGTAACGGCTTGTCGGCGAATTCGGCCACGGCAAGGCCATCGGCGAGCGTCAGGCAGGTCTCAAGGCTGTCGGCAAGGCGCGAGGCGAGGTCGGGGCGGACGACGACGCGGTCGACGACGACGTCGATGTCATGCTTATACTTCTTGTCGAGTGCCGGAACTTCGGCGATTTCGTAGAAGGTGCCGTCGACCTTGACACGCTGAAAGCCCTTCTTCATCAGCTCGGCGAGTTCCTTCTTGTACTCGCCCTTGCGGCCACGCACGAGCGGCGCAAGGATATAAAGACGCGTGCCTTCGCCGAATTCGAGCACCCGGTCGACCATCTGGCTGACCGTCTGGCTTTCGATCGGCAGACCCGTCGCCGGCGAATAGGGAACGCCCACGCGCGCAAAGAGCAGGCGCATATAGTCGTAGATTTCGGTGACCGTACCGACCGTCGAGCGCGGGTTGCGCGAGGTCGTCTTCTGCTCGATCGAGATTGCTGGCGACAGGCCGTCGATCTGGTCGACATCCGGCTTCTGCATCATCTCGAGGAACTGGCGCGCATAGGCCGAAAGGCTTTCGACATAACGGCGCTGGCCTTCGGCATAGATCGTATCGAAGGCAAGCGACGATTTGCCCGAGCCGGAAAGGCCGGTCATCACGATCAGCTTGTTGCGCGGCAGATCGAGGTCGATGCCTTTCAGATTGTGCTCGCGCGCACCACGAATGGAGATGGTCTTGAGTTCACTCATCGGAAGCCAGCTTTTGCATGTCGGTTGAAAGCCCCCTATGTAATGACGCTAACGCCCATGTCGAGGCGCAATCGGCAAAACAGGCGGCCAATTCGAGTCGGTTGACAGGATCATAGTCAAATACTAGAACAAATAAAGAACAAATCGCCCATAAAACGACCAAAACTGTTGTGGATTATGTGTGAGGCGGGGCGTATCGACGGGTTCAGACCGCTAAGATGCGCGCTCTTGAAATTCCAAGCCGGGCCGACGGTCCGGTGAAACCACGGGAAAAGCAACATGGCTGGAAGCGTCAACAAGGTGATCTTGATCGGAAATGTCGGGGCAGACCCGGAAATCCGGCGCACGCAGGACGGCCGGCCGATCGCCAACCTGCGCATCGCAACCTCGGAAACCTGGCGCGACCGCAACAGCGGCGAGCGCAAGGAAAAGACGGAGTGGCACCAGGTGGTGGTGTTCAACGAAGGCCTCTGCAAGGTCGTCGAGCAGTACGTCAAGAAGGGCGCCAAGCTCTATATCGAAGGCGCGCTGCAGACCCGCAAGTGGCAGGACCAGAACGGCAATGACCGCTATTCGACCGAAGTGGTCCTGCAGGGCTTCAACTCGACGCTGACCATGCTTGACGGCCGCGGCGAAGGCGGCGGCTCCGGTGTAAGCCGTGGCGGCGGCGGTGGAGCCGGTGACTTCGGCGGCGGCGGCAACTATGGCGGCGGCGGTTACGACGATTACGACCAGCCGCGCCAGTCCTCCGGCGGTGGCCGTTCGGGCGGTGGCCAGGGTGGTCAAGGCGGTCAAGGCGGCCAGGGTGGTGGCTTCTCGCGCGATATGGACGACGATATTCCGTTCTGATCGCAAGCGGATCCTTTTGACGAAAAACGCCACGTCCCAAGGACGTGGCGTTTTTTGTTTCCGGTCTTTGTCGACGGCGTCGGGCGAAGAATGCGCGCGGCCGTCCGACCTCAGCTCGCCATCGCGGATTTGACGCCGTCGACGACGAACTGCACGGCGAGTGCCGCCAGGATCACACCGAGCAGGCGGGTGAGGATGGCGCGACCGGTGACGCCGAGAAAGCGGTCGATGCGCTCGGCGATGACGAGCGCCATGAACAGGCTGACGATCGACAGCGCGATGACGATGATGAGCTGGGTACGCTCGACGGCGGTCGGGAACGATCCGGCAAGCAGGATGGTCGCCGAGATCGCACCGGGACCGGCAATCAGTGGCAGGGCGAGTGGGAAGACCGCGATGTTGTGGATGTGATCCTTGACCGTCGCGTTCTCGCCGGTCTTTTCCTTGCGCTCCTGCCGCTTCTCGAAAATCATCTCGAACGAGATCCAGAAGAGCAGCAGGCCGCCGGCGATGCGGAAGGCGCCGATCGAGATGCCGAGCAGGCCGAGGATACTGTTGCCGAAGAGTGCGAAGGCCGCGAGAATGAAGAAGGCGATCAGCGAGCCGCGCGTGGCCACCTGAAAGCGCTCCTGGCGGCTGAGCCCGACCGTGAGGCTTAGGAAGATCGGCGCAAGGCCGGGCGGATCGAGCGTGACGAGAAGCGTTGTAAGCGCATTGACCAGCAGATCGACATTGAACATCCGTTTCCCCTTCCGGATTTCGCCCCGGGTTTTCCCGGTGGCATGAGGTATTGTTAGGCAAGCGGCGCTGGCTTGGGAAGGGGGCGACAAACAAAGTCTCAGCAAGGGCTTAATGAGCAATCGCTGCGCCCAGGTGGGGCGCAACGGGCGCCGTGGACGTCATTGGCGGCCAGGCTCTTCCGATTTCGCGCGCCATGCCCTACAAAAGCCTGCTCCGGCGGCAAAAGACTGTTCACAACTGCCGTGCGGCTCATCGGTTCCTGCTGGGATAACCGCGTGAATCGCACAGCGAATCAAGGCATTACAAGGACATCTTCACAGTCCGGCGGGCAAGTGGCGCCAAAGGCCGCAAATTGGCGCTTCCGATGGCAATCCGCTATAAATATCCGACTGATTCTGAACAAAGATCGTGATCACCATTGACTGAGCAAAGCACCCCCGGCGGCGGAAAAACTCCGCCAGGCATCGAGCCGATTTCCATCATCGAGGAAATGCAGCGGTCCTATCTCGATTACGCGATGAGCGTTATCGTCAGCCGCGCGCTTCCCGACGTGCGTGACGGTCTGAAACCCGTGCACCGCCGCATCCTCTACGGGATGAGCGAGCTCGGCATCGACTGGAACAAGAAATACGTCAAATGCGCCCGCGTGACCGGGGACGTGATGGGTAAGTACCACCCGCACGGCAACGCCGCGATCTACGACGCGCTGGCGCGCATGGCGCAGGACTGGTCGCTCCGCCTGCCGCTGATCGACGGCCAGGGCAACTTCGGCTCCGTCGACGGCGACCCGCCGGCAGCCGAGCGCTACACCGAATGCCGCCTGCAGAAGGCCGCCCATTCGCTGCTCGACGACCTCGACAAGGAAACGGTCGACTTCCGCGACAACTATGACGGCACCCTGCAGGAGCCGGCAGTCGTTCCCGCGAAGTTCCCGAACCTGCTCGTCAACGGCGCCGGCGGCATCGCCGTCGGCATGGCGACGAACATTCCGCCGCACAACCTGGTCGAAGTCATCAACGGCTGCATGGCGCTGATCGACAATCCGGCGATCGAACTGCCGGAACTGATGGAAATCATCCCCGGCCCGGATTTCCCGACTGGCGCGCTGATCCTTGGCCGCTCGGGCATCCGCTCGGCCTACGAGACCGGCCGCGGCTCCGTCATCATGCGCGGCCGCGCCCATATCGAGCCGATGCGCGGCGACCGCGAGCAGATCATCATCACCGAGATCCCGTTCCAGGTGAACAAGGCGACGATGATCGAAAAGATGGCCGAGCTGGTGCGCGAGAAGCGTATCGAGGGCATCTCGGACCTGCGCGACGAATCGGACCGCCAGGGCTACCGCGTCGTCATCGAACTCAAGCGTGACGCCAATGCCGACGTCATCCTGAACCAGCTTTACCGCTACACGCCGCTGCAGACCTCGTTTGGCTGCAACATGGTGGCGTTGAACGGTGGCAAGCCGGAGCACATGACGCTGCTCGACATGCTGCGCGCCTTCGTCTCGTTCCGCGAGGAAGTCGTTAGCCGGCGCACGAAGTACCTGCTGCGCAAGGCACGCGACCGCGCCCATGTGCTCGTCGGCCTTGCCATCGCGGTTGCCAACATCG
This sequence comes from Ensifer sp. PDNC004, assembly GCF_016919405.1. NCBI lineage: Bacteria > Pseudomonadati > Pseudomonadota > Alphaproteobacteria > Hyphomicrobiales > Rhizobiaceae > Ensifer > Ensifer sp. PDNC004. The sequence continues at coordinate 966,003 of NZ_CP070353.1, read as the reverse complement.
ACGAAATCATCAAGCTCATCCGCCATGCGCCGGACCCTCAGACGGCGCGCGAGCAGTTGATGGAGCGCCGCTGGCCGGCCCATGACGTCGAGAGCCTCATCCGCTTGATCGACGACCCGCGTCACCGCATCAACGAGGACGGCACCTACAACCTCTCGGAAGAGCAGGCCCGCGCCATTCTCGACCTGCGCCTGCAGCGCCTGACAGCGCTCGGCCGCGACGAAATCGGCGACGAACTCAACAAGATCGGCGAGGAAATCAAGGATTACCTCGACATCCTGTCGTCGCGCCTGCGCATCATGAGCATCGTCAAGGACGAGCTCGTCGCCATCCGCGACGAGTTCGGCACTCCGCGCCGGTCCGAGATCATGGAGGGCGGCCCCGACATGGACGATGAGGATCTCATCGCCCGTGAAGACATGGTCGTGACCGTCTCGCATCTCGGCTACATCAAGCGCGTGCCGCTGACGACCTATCGCGCGCAGCGCCGTGGCGGCAAGGGCCGCTCGGGCATGGCGACCCGGGACGAGGATTTCGTTACCCGGCTATTCGTTGCCAATACCCACACGCCGGTTCTGTTTTTCTCCTCGCGTGGCATCGTCTACAAGGAGAAGGTCTGGCGCCTGCCGATCGGCACGCCGCAATCGCGCGGCAAGGCTCTGATCAACATGCTGCCGCTGGAACCCGGCGAACGCATCACGACGATCATGCCCCTGCCTGAGGACGAGGCGACCTGGGAAAACCTCGACGTCATGTTCTCGACGACCCGCGGCACGGTTCGCCGCAACAAGTTGTCGGACTTCGTCCAGGTCAACCGCAACGGCAAGATCGCGATGAAGCTCGAGGAAGAGGGTGACGAGATCCTCTCCGTCGACACCTGCACGGAGCGTGACGACGTCATGCTGACGACGGCGCTCGGCCAGTGCATCCGGTTCCCGGTCGACGACGTGCGCGTCTTTGCCGGCCGTAACTCGATCGGCGTTCGTGGTATCAACCTCGGCGACGGCGACCGCATCATCTCGATGGCGATCCTTGGCCATGTCGAGGCCGAACCGTGGGAGCGTGCAGCCTATCTCAAGCGTGCAGCGGCGGAACGTCGGGCGACGAACGGCGACGAGGAAGAAATCGCCCTGGTCGGCGAGGAAGTCGCTGACGGCGGAGAGCTGTCGAACGAACGCTTCGAGGAGCTGAAGGCACGCGAACAGTTCGTGCTGACGGTCTCGGAGAAGGGCTTCGGCAAGCGCTCGTCGTCCTACGATTTCCGCACCTCGGGCCGTGGCGGCAAGGGCATCCGTGCCACCGACACCTCGAAGACGACGGAAATCGGCGTTCTTGTTGCTGCCTTCCCGATCGAAGACAACGACCAGATCATGCTCGTCTCCGATGGCGGCCAGCTGATCCGCGTGCCGATCAATGGCGTCCGGCTAGCGAGCCGCGCGACCAAGGGTGTCACCATCTTCTCGACCGCCAAGGATGAGAAGGTCGTGTCGGTCGAGCGCATCAGCGAGCCGGAGAGCGATGAAGAGGAGGGCGAAGAGGCAGTCGTCGAGAACGGTGCGCCGGAAACGCCAGTCGAATCCGAGGATTAAGCGCTCCACTTGAAGTGCCAAGGAAACAGAAAGCCCGCCATTTTGGCGGGCTTTTTCGTGGGTCGGCACCAGTATAGAGCCGTTAGCGGGAGGTGCCTGAAATCAGATTTCGGTATTCGCGTCTGCGAGCGCAGTGCCACGAATATAGGCCCGCAGCCCCGCGGCAAGTGCGTCGAACGTGACGCGACAGCGGGGCGCCGTCTTCAGGTTCTCGTGCATCGCCAGCCAGGTGTCGAGCTTCATCTCGAACAGTTCCGGCAGCACCGGGAGAAGATCGGGATCGCGCGCCGCAAGCCCGTTCTGGCAGATACCGATGCCGAAGCCGGCGCGGATTGCAGCCAGTTGGGCAAGGTTGCTGTCGGCCTTCAGCGTAAAACGTGTCGCCGGCAGTTCCGGCGAGCGGGCGATGATCGCTCGGATCGCCGCCGTCTCGCGGTCGAAACCGATCAGGCTGTGATCGCTAAGCTCGGCCAATGTCTGCGGCATGCCGTGTCTCTCGATATAGCGGCGATGGGCGTGAAAGCTTAAGGGAACCGCGCCGAGATGGCGGGCGATCAGCGCATCCTGAACGGGCGCCACCATGCGCACGGCGATATCCGCCTCCTGCCGCAAGAGGTCTTCGACCGTGTCCGAAGCGGAAAGTTCGATTGTCAGCTCCGGATAGGTCTCGTGCAGTTCTGTGAGGATGGGCGGCAGCACCTCGATGCCGATGACTTCGCTGGCGCTGATGCGGACTGTGCCGCTGACTGTATCGCGCTGGCTCGACGCGGCGCGCAGGAGCGCGGCCGATGTCGCAGCGAGCGTCTCGGCATAGGGCTTGAGCGCCAGCGCGGCATCGGTCGGCAACAGGCCGTGCGGGGAGCGCACGAAGAGCGGATAGCCGAGCGCGGCTTCCATGGCGTCCACGTGCCGGCCAACGGTTGGCTGCGTCAAGCCAAGCTCGCGAGCAGCGGCCGACAGCGATCCCTCGTCAAGAACCGCGAGGAACGTACGATAGAAATCCCAGCTCAAATCCATCTTGCTCATGCATTTCAGTATAGCGGTGCAATATTGTTCGGCAATTGCGTTTAACCCGTGAAAGCGTGATCTTCCCTTCATCGAAACGGATGGAGCGTGACATGACCGAGATGCAGCAGAAAACAAGACGCGCGCTGGTGCTCGGTGCGACGGGCGGTATCGGCAGCGCCGTCGCGCGCGGGCTCAAAAGGCGTGGCTGGCAGGTGCGTGCCTTGAACCGAAACGCTGCGACGGCGGCGCAGACCGAGCCGGCGTTCGACTGGCGGCAAGGCGATGCCATGAACGCGAGCGACGTTCGCACTGCTGCCGAAGGCGTCGATCTGATTGTGCATGCGGTCAATCCGCCCGGCTACCGCAATTGGGGCACCCTGGTGCTGCCGATGCTCGACAATACGATCGCCGCCGCCAAGGCCACCGGCGCACTTATTCTTTTGCCAGGAACGATCTACAATTTCGGCCGCGACGCCTTTCCCGTCCTGACGGAGGACGCACCGCAGAACCCGGACACCGACAAGGGCCAGATTCGCAAGGAGATGGAGCGTCGCTTGAAGGATGCGTCGGAGGTGGGTGTCGGCGTCATCATCGTCAGGGCGGGCGACTTCTTCGGTCCCGGTGCAGCCAATAACTGGTTTTCGCAAGGGCTGGTGAAACCGGGCAAACAGTTGGGCGCGATTTCCTACCCGGGCCGCGAAGGCATCGGTCATCAATGGGCCTATCTGCCCGATGTGGCCGAAACCATGATCCGCCTTGTCGAGCGCGCCGAGGACCTGCCGCCTTTCGCCGTCTACCACATGCGGGGCTTCCTCGACCGCAACGGCACCGAGATGATTGCGGCGATCCGCCGGGTCGTTGGCAAGCCCGCGCTTCCCGTCCGCGCCTTCCCGTGGTGGCTGATCGACCTGGCGTCGCCCTTCGTTCCGCTCTTCAGGGAGTTGCGCAAGATGCGTTATCTCTGGCGTGAACCCTTGAGAATGCCGAACGAACGGCTGCTCGCGGTGCTCGGCGAAGAGCCGCACACGCCGATCGACGAGGCAGTCGCAACGACGCTCCGCGGGCTTGGTTGCCTGAGCGACCGGCCGGCGCTTCTACAAGGGGTTGCCGCAGGCTAGGGCGCGCCATGTCCACGATCGATTTCGGCCGGGCCTGATACCTGTCAGTTCCGGAAGACGAGGCAAGCGCCGCCGCTCTTGCGGATGGTGGCGCAAAGCTTGTTTGCGTCTGCCTGGGTCTCGCGGCCGATGCGTGCGGCGTAGCGGATCCTGAGGCCAAAGCTGGCATTGCGCTCGCGCAGGAGAAGCGCCTTCTCACTGCGGATCGGCTCCGGCAACCGCTTGACGGCGCTGACGAACAATCGCTGCGCCACCGACTTCTGGAAATGCGCGGCAAGCTGCACGCCCCAGGGCGCCCATTCCGCCTCCTCGATCACCTCGATGTCGCGCAGGTTGCGGGTGCTGGCGAGCGCCACGCAGCCGTCGATGAAGTTCTTGTTCTTGTCGAGCGTCAGGTCGAGGATCTTTGGCGGATTGTCGCGCCAGTCCTCGACGCTATAGGCGGTGATCGCAAGCACGTAGTTGCGTGTTTCCGCCGGCAGCCAATCGACCTCGAGAAAACGTTCGAGCCCGTTCTCGCCGGCATTGTAGGCGGCAGCCGCATAGCCGAGATTGCCGTAGCGCGACTTGAGTTCGTTCAGATACTCCGCCGACTTGCCGAGCGCCTCGACCACATCGAAGCTGTTGTTGAGCCCCCGCATCTTCGCCGTTCCCGGCATGAATTGCGCGATGCCTTCAGCGCCCTTGGGGCTGACGGCATTGGGCCGAAACAGGCTTTCGCGCCAGATCAGGCGAGCGAAGAAAGCCGCGGGCAGGTCGTTGACGGCCGCATAGTGGTCGATCACGCCGCAGATATCGCGAGCGAAGTTTTCCTTGCTGATGCAGAGCGACTTGGCAGGGTCGGTGGCCGACGGGCCGAAATAGACGCATTTGGGCTGTGGGGCGAGATCATCGATACGAGCCGCCGCGGGGAAGGCGCTCAACGACGGGATGCTGACAGCCAGCGCCAGTGCCGCTTTCGCGACACGTGCCCAGCCGCCCGATCTGACCTTCTGCCGAAGACCCACGTCAAAATGTTTCCAGAAACAGTCCTTGGAGGTTCATAGCATCTCCCGCCGCCTCGACAAACGACCATTGTCGAGGCGGCGCCGCGGCTTAGCGCGGCGAGCCCGTCCGGAGCACCAGTTGCATGAATGTCAGGTCGAGCCAGCGGCCGAACTTCGTGCCGACCTCGCGCAGTCGGCCGGTATCCTCGAAACCCAGTTGGGCATGAAGGCGGATCGAGGCTGCGTTCTCCGACTCGATCCCGGCGATCATCACATGCTTGCCCAGCCGCTCGGCCTCGGCGATCAGCGCTTCCATGAGATTCCGGCCAATGCCGCCGCCGCGCCGATCCTTGTGAACATAGACGGAGTGCTCGACCGTGTGGCGGTAGCCATCGAAGGCGCGCCAATCGCCAAAGGACGCATAGCCGATGACATCGCCTTCGTCCGAGACCGCCACCAGCACCGGATAACCCGCGTCCGTGCGCGCCTTCAGCCAGGCCGTTCGATTGGCGACATCGACCAGGGTATCGTTCCAGATCGCCGTCGTGTTCGCCACGGCGTCGTTGTAGATGTCGCAGATGATCGGCAGATCGTCTTGGGTGGCCGCCCGGATCAGCATGCTTGCTCCTCGCATTCGTTCACTATATGACTACGATATGAATACTAAAGTGGACAGCCTGGATCAACGGCTCAGTGAACGAATTCGTCTGGAAAGAGAGGCGCGCGGCTGGTCGCTGAGCGAGCTTTCGGAACGCTCGGGCGTCTCGCGCGCGATGATCCACAAGGTAGAGCGGGGCGACAGCAGCCCGACGGCGACGCTGCTGGCAAAGCTCGCCGGTGCGTTTGGTCTCACCATGTCCAGCCTGATCGCGCGGGCCGAGATGAGCCAGGGCAGGCTGTCGCGACGCCAGGATCAGGCGGTGTGGCGCGATCCGCAGACCGGCTACCTCCGGCGCCACGTCTCGCCGATGTCGGACCAGCCGCTCGAGCTGGTCGAGGTCGAGCTTCCGCCCGGCGCCGAGGTGCCGATCCCGGCATCCGCCTATGCGCTCCATCGCCGGTGGATATGGGTGAGTGCAGGGCGCCTGACCTTCGTGGAAGGGCTGGAGACCCATACGCTTGGCGTCGGGGATTGCCTGGAGCTCGGCCCGCCCCAGGACTGTGTCTTCCACAATGCCGGCGGAGAGACCTGTATCTACGCCGTCGTTCTGTTGCGGACGGGGTGAGCTTAGCGGTCGAGTTCGGCGATGGCGATCCGCGCCATTGCGAGGTCGTTCTCGACACCGAATTCGTCGTTGTCTTCCAGGAACCAGGCTGCGGAAAGCCCGGCATAGGCAAGCACCCAGTTGAGGATACGGTGCGGGTGAAGCCCGGTCTCCTTGGCGACGATGGGCAGATGCCGCTGCAGTCGGCCCGGAGCGGTAACCAGGGGCAGTTCCGGATTGCAGAACAGGTTGGCGTAGTCGTAGCCGCGATCGCCGAGCACGCGTTTCGGATCGATCGCCAGCCAGCCGCGATCGCCGAAATCGAGGATATTGGCGTGGTGCACGTCGGCATGCAGCACGACCGGCGGTTCGGGATCGGCAAACAGGCTTTTCGCCGCCTCGAGCGCACGGGCAAAGAGCCCGCCTTGAGCGGGAGCAGCCGTTTCCAGAGAGGTGAACCATCTGTCGAGCGGCACGAGATCGCCGGGAACCGGTGTTGAGCGCGGCGCATGTAGCGCGGCGACGGTGCGGCAGATGATGCGCGTCACATCCTCGTCGCTTCCGGTCATCGCCATGTGGAAGAGGTTGCGCCGGCTGTCGGTGCGCTCCATCAGTACCGCGTCGCCATCGGCCTCAAAGACCTTTGCGGCGCCTTGCCCGTTCCAGTAGAGCAGCGGCAGGCGGCCATACTTCTCTTCCGGGTCCTCGGCGACCTTGAGCATTGCCTGCTGGCCGCGATAACGGACGGGGTAAAGACTGCTGGAGGGGGTTACGATGACGTCGCCGTCAGGATGCAATGACCATTTTTCTGAATATAGCGAAAACATAAGCTCTTCATTCCCAAGGACAAATGCTCCGCCAAGGAGGCGGAGCATTGCCATGTGGGAGTGTCAGGCGACCTGTTCAAGGGCCGGATAGTCGGTATAGCCCTTGGCGCCACCGCCATAGAAGGTTGCCTGATCCGGCGTGTTGAGCGGCGCATCGCGCTTCAACCGCTCGACGAGATCCGGATTGGCGATGAACGGCTTGCCGAAAGCGACGAGGTCGGCTTCGCCGTCCTTGACCGTCTTCACCGCGAGCGCCCTGTCATAGCCATTGTTGGTCATCCAGGCAGCCTTGCCGCCAGCGGCCACATAGGTCGAACGCAGCGCGTCGTAGTCGAATGGCTGGTCGCCCTGCTGGTGGTCGCGCGGGCCGCCGGTCGCGCCTTCGATGATGTGGATATAGGCGAGGGGATAGCGGGCGAGATTCTTGACCACGTGGCCGAAGATCTGCTGCGGCTGCGGATCAAAGGCATCGTTGGCGGGGGTGACGGGCGAAAGGCGGATGCCGACCCGGCCGGCGCCGATTTCATTCGTTACGGCATCCATGACCTCGAACAGGAAGCGGGCGCGGTTCTCGATCGAGCCGCCATAGGCGTCCGTGCGGTGGTTCGAACCCGAACGCAGGAACTGGTCAATGAGATAGCCGTTGGCCGCGTGGATCTCGATGCCGTCGAAGCCGGCGTCGATCGCGGCGCGTGCGGCCTTGCGGTAGTCCTCGACGATCGCCTTGATCTCGGCGATCTCCAGCGCATGCGGCTCGGAGGTTTCGGCAAAGGAACCGGTACCGTCGGCATTGACCAGATAGGTCTTGGACTTGGCGCGAATGGCCGACGGCGCCACGGGCTTGCCGCCGCCCGGCTGCAGAGAATCGTGCGAAATGCGGCCGACATGCCACATCTGGACGACGATCCGGCCGCCCTTTGCATGCACTGCGTCCGTCACCTTGCGCCAGCCGTCGAGCGCTTCCGGCGTATAGAGGCCCGGCACGTCGGCATAGCCCTGGCCTTGCTGGGTGATTGCCGTTCCCTCCGTGATCAACAGGCCGGCCGTCGCACGCTGCTCGTAATAGGTCACGTTCAGGGTGTTCGGAACAGCGCCCGGCGACCGGTTGCGGGTTAGCGGCGCCATCACGATGCGGTTCTTCAGCGCGATGTCGCCGATGGTGATGGGGTCGAAAAGCGAGGCCATGGGAGGTCCTTTCAGGGAGGAGGTCTGCTTGGGGAGAAGGTGCGTCTTAGAGATCGCCGAGGCTCTTGAGGAAGGCGGCGATCGTCTCTTCATCGCGGCGGTAGAAAATCCATTGGCCAACCTTGCGGGTGGTCACCAGGCCGGCGCGCTGAAGCACAGCGAGATGCGAGGAAACGGTCGACTGCGACAGGCCGCAGCGTTCGAACTGGCCGGCACATACGCCGAGATCGAGCGGATGCTCCTGGCTCGGAAAATGGCGCTGCGGCTCCTTCAGCCAGGCGAGGATGTTGACCCTAACGGGATGGGCAAGCGCCTTGAAGATTTCGTCTCTATCCATCGTATATCGCCGTATCGTATTTTATCGATAGATGTATCGCTAAAACACGATATTCAAATCACAAGACCGTGAGCGTGCTGAAGGCAAAAAAAGAGGGCCTCAAGAAAACTTGGGCCCTTGTAGTTGTGAAGGTAATAAGAACCTCCAGAGGGGAACAGCTAATGCGGTGGCGGGGAGGAGAAGCCACCAAGAATGCATCAGCTGCATTTTAATGTGGGAAGCGAAGTATCGGCTTTCAATAGCCGGCTGTGATTTTCATCACGGTTCGCCTGTATCTAACAGTAGACAAAAAAAGAGGGCCACAAGATGACTTGGGCCCTTATAAGTTGTGAAGGTAATTAAACCTCCAGAGGGGAACAGCTGCTGCGGTGGCACTGGGAGGAGAAGCCACCAAAGATGCATCAGCTGAGTTTGGTATGCTGCTTTTTTGGGCGCGCAACAATCATTTTCTGTGCATGACAGCCATGTCATGCACGCATCCCTGCCTATTTCTGCGGCGCACAATAAAAATGCGCCGCACAATTTAGCCGGCGCATTGGTAATATCGATGCAAAAACAGAAGGTTGGCATCCACTCGGGAAAATGCTCGGAAAATGAGCATTCGCGCGGAGTGCGCTAGAAGTTCCAGTTGCGGGCCTTGGCGACGATGTAGTCGCGGAAGACCTTGAGCTTGGCTGCGTTCTTCATCTCGTCCGGATAGCAGAAATAGGTATCGAAAGACGGGATGTCGGCGCTGATCGGCAGCTGGATGAGGCCAGGGTCGCGGCCGACGATATAGTCGGGCAGCATGGCGACGCCGATGCCGAGCAGGCAGGCGCGCTTGATCGAGGTCTGGCTGTTGATCTGCAGATGCGACACGCGCGGATTGTCGGAATCGCGGCCGGCGATCTCGAGCCAGTTGACGTCGAGCAGATAGTTCGGCGCCGGCTCGCCGAAGGTGATGATGCGGTGGTTGTCGAGATCCTCGACCGACTGCGGCTCGCCATACTTGTTGATGTAGGACGGAGCTGCATAGACGTGCATGTGCACGGTGAAGAGCTTGCGCTGGATGAGATCCGACTGCTGCGGCTGACGCAGGCGGATGGCACAGTCCGCATGGCGCATGTTCACGTCCAGTTCTTCGTTGTCGAGGATGAGCTGAACCTGCACCTCCGGGTGCAGCGACATGAATTCCTGGATCTTGTCGGTGAGCCAGCCCTGGCCGAGACCGACCGTGGTGGTGATGCGCAGCTTGCCGCTCGGTTTGTCGGTGGTCTCGCTCAGCTGGACCTTGACGCTTTCGAGCTTCATCAGCACTTCATGCGCGGTGCGATAGAGGATCTCGCCCTGTTCGGTGAGGATCAGGCCGCGCGCATGACGGTGGAACAGCTTGATGCCGACATCCTGCTCCAGCGAGCTGACCTGCCGGCTGATCGCGGACTGCGAAAGATGAAGCTTGTCTGCCGCATGGGTGAACGACCCAGCCTCGGCCGCCGCGTGAAAAATGCGCAGTTTGTCCCAGTCCAGCGACATGAAGTCCCCCATAAGAAACCACTCCGGAAGACGGGGTCCTGTCTTCCGGGCGTGGCTGATGCATCTGTTCCCACACGGGCGAGGTGCCTCAGCGACACCACCCCGATTCGCAGCTTCTATTCGGCTGCAATTGCGACGGGCATATGACCCGCCAGGTATTTCTCGGCCTCAAGCGCTGCCATGCAGCCCATGCCGGCCGCCGTAACCGCCTGACGGTAAATGTCGTCCGTAACGTCGCCTGCGGCAAAAACGCCGGGCACGTCGGTCGCCGTCGAATCGGCTGCGGTCCAGAGATAGCCGTTGGACTTCTGCCGAAGCTTGCCTTTGAAAAGTTCGACCGCAGGTGCATGACCGATCGCGACGAACACGCCGTCGGTGACCATGTCGGAGGTTTCGCCGGTCTTGGTGTTGCGCAGCTTCACTCCGTTGACGGAAGCGGGCATCGGCGGCTTGGCCGGCGCACCCAGGTATTCGACGACCTCGTGATCCCAGATCACCTTGACGTTCGGCTTGGCGAACAGGCGCTCCTGCAGGATCTTTTCGGCGCGGAAGGAATCGCGGCGGTGAACGACCGTCACGGTCTTGGCGAGGTTCGACAGGTAGAGCGCTTCCTCGACGGCCGAGTTGCCGCCGCCGACGACGATCACGTCCTTGTTGCGATAGAAGAAGCCGTCGCAGGTGGCGCAGGCCGAGACGCCGAAGCCCATGAAGGTCGGTTCGGTCTCGATGCCGAGCCACTTTGCCTTGGCGCCGGTGGCGATGATCAGCGCGTCCGCCGTCCAGTCGTTGCCGCTGTCGGTCTTGATGCGGAACGGACGAACCGACAGGTCGACATCGGTCACGAGATCGTTGACGATCTCGGCGCCGACATGGGTCGCCTGCTTCAGCATCTGCTCCATCATCCACGGGCCCTGGACCGGATCGGCATAGCCCGGGTAGTTTTCGACGTCCGTCGTGATCATCAACTGGCCGCCCTGTTCCATGCCGGCGATCAGCACGGGCTCGAGCATGGCGCGCGCCGTATAGATGGCGGCGGTGTAGCCAGCCGGGCCGGAGCCGATGATCAGCACTTTCACGTGACGGGCAGTCATAATCTTGTCCTTCGTTCATCGGAGAGGATTGCGTCCCCATCCGATTCCATTGCGTCAATGGGAAATCGTTCCATACTTTAGGTATTCCCCACCATGACTTTCAAGAGCGCACAGCCTGATACACACAAGTGCTTGAGCCTCAAGCCCGCTTTTGCCACCAGATGACGCGCTTAGGGCACAGGCGTCGGCCCGGCATCGATCCGCGTCTCGCGCCGGGGCGCGCGGCGGCAGTGTAGCGCACTTCGTGTCGCTTCTGACGATGTCCACCTCTATTTGCACATCTGCCGGCATCGCCAACGCCATTTTCCCGCGAATAGTCGGCCGGGCTCCTTGTTGTCCAGCGGGTTTGACGATATTTCACGCGGATTCACTTTGCTGGAGAAGCATATGGGGTTGAATGCCGGCCGTGCATGGTTGCACTGCGAACGCGCTGCGCTCGGCCACGCACCGACTCGAGACGACCTTGCCCTTGACGAGCGCGCCTTGCCGAAAATCTCGACCGAGACGATCGCGGCAGCGCCGGGATAGGGACGCATCAGTCGACGTCGCCCACGATCGGGGCAACCTCACCATCGGTAGACACAAGTTTTCGACTTTGCCTCGCGCTCAAAGTCACCACGAAAAGGACGAACGTTCATGACGAAACAAGTCGAGCTCGACGCTATCGATCTCAAGATCCTTCGCGAGCTCCAGCGTGATGGCCGGATGACCAATGTCGATCTCGCGCAAAGGGTCGGCATCTCCGCGCCGCCGTGCCTGCGGCGCGTGCGCAAGCTCGAAGAGACGGGCGTCATCAAGGGCTATCACGCGCTGCTGAACGCTCCGGCACTCGGCTTTGATCTCGTCGCCTTCTGCATGGTGGGCCTGAAGCGCCAGTCGGAAGCCGATCTGAAGGCCTTCGCCGCCGCCACCGCCGAATGGCAGATCGTCCGGCAGGCCTGGACGGTTTCCGGCGAAAGCGATTTCCTGCTGCATTGTGTCGCCGAAAACCTCACGACTTTCCAGGATTTCGTCATCGAAGTGCTGACGGCCAACGAACGCGTCGACACGGTGCGCACGATGCTGACCATTCGCCAGGTCAAGGATATCGGCCTCGTCCAGATCTAAGGCCTGCCCATGAACAAGCTTCCGCTGTCCGCCTTCATCATCTGCCAGAACGAAGAAGCCTATCTCGGCAATTGCATCGAGAGCCTCGAGCAATGCTCAGAAATCGTCATCGTCGATTCCGGCTCGACCGACGGAACGCCGGCACTCGTGCAGTCCTACATCGACAAGGGCTGGCCGATCCGTTTCCTGCATGAGCCGTGGCGGGGCTATGCCGGCCAGAAGCAGTTCGCGCTTGATCAATGCACGCAGCCCTGGTGCTTCAACATCGATTCCGACGAACGCCTGGACGAACCGCTGAAGGCGCTGCTGCCGTCGCTGCTCGATGCGCCACCGGAGACGGTTGGCTGGCGCGTCGCGCGCAGGCCCTACCTGATCGGCTATGGCTACACGCCGGAGCGCGCGCACGAGCGACGGAACCTGCGGCTTATCCGCCAGGGCAGGGGCCGCTACGACCTTAACCAGAAGGTCCACGAAGGCATCGTGCCCGATGGCGCGGTCGGCGCCGCTCCCAAGGGCAGCCTGCTGCACTACCGGCCGCTGATCATCGACGAGCAGATCCTCAAGGAAAACAAGTACTCGACGCTGAAGGCCGACCAGCAATTCGCCGCCGGCAAGTCGGCGAGGCCCTACAAGATGCTGTTCAGCCCGCCGCTCTATTTCCTCCGGCTCTATTTCCGTAACGGCCTGTGGCGCTGCGGCTTTCCAGGCTTCATCGAGGCGATGACGGGGGCGGTCTACGCTTTCCTGACTGCCGCCAAGATCTATCAGAGGCACGCGCTGAAACGCCACCCGAACCATGATGATATGGATCGGCGGCAGAACCAGCGGTGAGGTTCCATGAAAGTCATGCATTTTCACTTCGGCAAGGACGGCGGCGCTGAGCGCTTCTTCGTCCACCTGGTCAACGCGCTCGGCGAGCGCGGCGTCGAGCAGACCTCGGTTATCCGGCCGGGTCGCATCTGGCGGAAGGACATCGAGGGCGCGACGCGCATCATCGAAAGCAACTTCCGCAACCTGTCGCTCGACCGCATTCTCTTGCCGATGAAGGTCAGCAGCATGGCGCGGCGCGAGAAGCCCGACGCGCTCTTTGCCTGGATGCCGCGCGCCAGCCGCCTGATGCCCAACTACAAGGGCTGCATCAAGATCTCGCGTCTCGGCGACTATCCGTTACGGCTCGACTACTTCCGCAACACCGACTGCCTCGTCTGCAACACGCCGGGCATTGCCGAGCATGTGCGCAAGATCGGCTGGAAGCGTGACGTCGAGGTGATTTCCAACTTCACCGGAACCGAGCGGGTCGCTCCGATCAGCCGCGCCACGCTCGACACGCCTGAAAACGTGCCTGTCGTCATGTCGATGGGGCGCTTCGTCCCGCGCAAGGGCTTCCACACCCTGATCCAGGCGATCGCCAAGGTGCCGGATGCCTATCTCTGGCTGGTGGGCGATGGCGAGGAGCGGGCAAACCTGGAAAAGCTCGCTGCCGACCTCGGCGTGTCGAAGCGCGTGCGCTTTGCCGGTTGGCAGAAGGACACGCGGCCTTTCCTTGCTGCTTCGGATATCTTCGTCATGGCATCGAGCCATGAGCCGCTCGGCAACGTTATCCTCGAATCCTGGGCGCAAGGCACGCCTGTCGTGTCGAGCCGGTCGGAAGGACCGCAATGGTTCATGCGCGACGGCGAAAACGGCTTGATGGTCGATATCGGTGACGCCGACGGCTTTGCCCAGGCGATCGACCGCATCGCGGGCGATCCCTCGCTGGGCGAAAGTCTTGCCGAACGCGGCCATGAGACGCTGATGAACCAGTTCTCGAAGCAGGCGATCACCGACGCCTATCTGAAGCTCTTCGCTTCGAAGCGCTAAGAGAGTTTAGTGCGAGGCTGCCACGCGGTGGCAGCCTGTCAGGTACGCATCAGGCGTTCATAGACGGCGTTGATCGCGCGGGCCTCGCCCTCGATCGCAAAGGATGCGCGGGTCAGCCCAAGACCGTTGGCGCCAGCCAAGGTCCGGCGATGATCATCGTCCATGAAGCCAGCAGTCGCCTCGACCATGGCCTGCAGATCGTTGGCGGCGATCACCGTGCCGGTTTCCTGCTCGCCGACGACGACCAGTTCCGAAAATGCGCCGACGTCGGTCGCGATAACAGGAACGCCTGTTGCCATCGCTTCGAGCGGCGTCAGCCCGAAACCTTCCCAGCGCTGCGGCGCAACGAAAAGGTCGAGCGCGCGGTACCAGTCCGGAATGTTGGTATGTTCACCAACGAAACGGATGCGGTCGGTAAGCCCGGCCTTTGCGACCCGCTCTTTCAGCTCGTTCTCGAATGCGACATGCGGGCCGGTCGCGCGACCGGCGACGATGGCGCTCCAGCCGGGCCGGCAGGGCAAAAGCGCAATCATGCTGTCGACGAAGAGATCCGTACCCTTCTGCTTACGCACCCGCCCGAAGCAGCCGACATATTTTTGCGCCGGATCCAGCCCGAGCGCGGCCTTTGCCGCACTTGCGTCGGTCGGTGGCTGGAAGCGCTTGGTGTCGATGCCGTGAAGGATGACCGTGTTCGGCACCTGCAGATAGGCGGAGGTCTTGCCGCTCGTCGCGATCACCGCGTCCATGCGCGAAATCAGGAACTGGCTCCAGCCGGTGTGGCGGCGCTGCGAAGCGGAGGTGAAGACAATCTTCAGCTTCATGCCAAGCAGGTCGCGCAGCACGATCGCCGGCAGCATCTCGACATTGCGGCGCGCATGCCAGACGCGGCAGGGCCGGCCGTCCGGAGCACTCCACAGACGCAGAAGATCGCGGAAGCGGATCGAGGGCAGGGTGTCAGGCAGGCCCGGACCAAGCACGGCGATCTTTTCGCCGAGCGCGCGCTGGATCGGAATCAACTGGATGATGGTGGACGTCACGCCCGAGAGACGGCGCTTGAAATTGGGAGCGATGACCTCGACGTTCCGGATATCGGCCACGAAAGCGCACTCCTTGCGCGAGCAATGATCGTCTTTGGGAGAAAGAGAAATGGGGCGAAGGGAGACTTCGCCCCTACTGGGGCTGATCAGCCCCAGTTGACGGCGAGAATCTCGTAGGCCTTGGAGCCGCCGGGGGCGTTCACTTCGATGGAATCGCCAACTTCCTTGCCGATCAGCGCGCGGGCGATCGGCGACGAGATCGAGATGCGGCCGGCCTTCACGTCGGCTTCCTGGTCGCCAACGATCTGGTAGGTCTTTTCCTCTTCGGTGTCTTCGTCGACGAGCTTCACCTTAGCGCCGAACTTGATCTTGGAGCCGGACATCTTCGAGAGATCAATGACTTCCGCGCGGGCGATCAAGTCTTCGAGCTCGGTGATGCGGCCTTCGTTGTGGCTCTGCGCTTCCTTAGCAGCGTGGTACTCGGCATTTTCCGACAGGTCGCCATGTGCACGGGCTTCGGCAATCGCCTCGATGATTCGCGGTCGTTCTTCCTGCTGGCGCCAGCGCAGCTCCTCCTGCAGGTTGACGAATCCGCCCTGGGTCATCGGCACTTTTTCGACCATTTCAATGTCCTTCATCAAGCACGAGGCGCCGCCCTTTGGGCGGCGCCAACGCAAAAGAAAACGGTCTCCGGCGCGCAAACGCCGGAACCGTCCGAAACTTCGAACCCTCGTTATAGCAGAAACGGAAGCGCGAAAGCCAGATATTTCGCCGTCGTCCACCGAACCCTGAAATGCCGCTGCAACTTGTGGGGGAGGCGGATGGCAGGCAAGCTGAGAAAAAAGCGCTTTACCTCAACTGCGGTTGAGGTCGTACACAGGTGCCTGTCCCAGCTAACGATGACGGAACATTCCACGTGGTCCCGACGAACGACGATACCAAGGCAAGCGAAAGCAAGACGGCGCCCGAGGAGGACGGCCGTTGGAGCGAATTGCTTCGGCCGGACTATCTGGCAACGACCGCCGCCCTCTGTCTCGGCGTCGCGCTGTTTGCCTTCAATGAGTTCTTCGTGGCGACGGCGTTGCCCACCGCGGTCGAGGAGATCGGCGGCGCCACGCTTTTGTCCTGGGCTGTCACGCTCTATCTCGTCTTTGCCATCCTCGGTGGCGCCGTTGCCGCCACGCTCAAGGCACGGTTCGGCGCGCGCGGCACGTTGATTACGGCCGCGCTTGTTTTTGTCGTCGGGACGATGATCGCAACGACTGCGGGCAGCATGCCGCGGGTCCTTGCAGGGCGCGTGTTCCAGGGGTTCGGCGAGGGGATCATTGCCGCGGTCTGTTACGCGCTCATCCCGGAACTCTTTCCTGCCCGGCTGGTCCCGAAGATCTTCGGAGCCGAGGCGATCGTCTGGGCAACAGCGGCTTTCGGCGGTCCATTGGTGTCCGGCTTCCTGACCGAGCATTGGTCCTGGCGCGCGGCGTTCGCTGTCAACATTCCCGCAACAGCCATCTTCGTCGCGCTCATACTGGCGATCGTGCCGCGGCAGAAGGCGGCGCCCACTGAAAAGCCGCGCCCGATCCCGCTCTTGCGCCTGATCGTCGTCGGAACCGGCATCCTGCTGATATCGCTGTCAAATACGGCAACCACCATGCCCCTGATGATCGCCGCGCTGGTGACGGCGCTGACGATCCTGTGGGCGGCCTTCGCCACCGACCGGCGGGCAGAACATCCGATCCTGCCGACCGGCGCCTTCGCGCTGGCGAAGCCACTCGGCACCGGTCTATGGGTTGTCATGCTGATGCCACTGGCACAGGCGTCCGGCTCGATCTACCTCATCTATGGCCTGCAGCATGTCTGGAGCTTCAGCCCCACGGCCGCCGGCTTTTCCGGTGCGCTGATGGCGATCTCCTGGAGCACGGCCGCTATTCTGGTCGCAAGCCTGCGCTCGCATGACCTGCGCGTTAAGCTCATCCCGGCGGGGCCAGCACTTCTCAGCCTTGGGCTTGCAGGCCTGATGATCGCCTTCGCGATCGACGATTTCCGGCTCGTCTTCCCTAGCCAGATCGCGGTCGGGACCGGTTTCGGCCTGTCCTGGGGAACGCTCAGCCAGTTGATGATGGACGTCTCGCCGCGTGGCGAGCGGGATAAGACCTCGGCATTTCTGCCGACATTGCAATCGGCGGGTTATGCGATCGGCGCCGCGATCTGTGGACTGACTGCAAATCTTCGCGGGTTCGATGAAAATGCCGACATCGCGACCATGCATGGCGCCCTGTTCACCGTCTTCGTCGTCGCCTGCGTGATCTCGACTGCGTCCCTCTATCTTGGCCTCAGAACCGTGCGGCTCGCAGCCAAGAGCCCGCGGCGCGGTCGGGGCGGAAGCGCGGTCGAGGTGTTTGCGGCGGATTAGATCACTCAGGCAGCAGCGCGGAGCGACGCCCCGACGTGGCAGCGGCCAAGCAGCGCTCGCTGTTCGATGCCCCGGCCGATGGAAGGCACGATCGTTGCCAGCAGCTTGCGGTTGCTGGAGAGGACATGGACCTTCAGCGAACCATAGTCGGCATCGCGGCCGATCTTGTCTGCGATGCGCTGGCCGTAGTAGAGGGCCGATCCCTCGTCGAAATGGCTGATACCGTCTTCGTCGACGAAGTGCTCGTCGCCCCACAACAAATCAAAGAAATAGAGTTGCACGATCTTGCCCCATGTCGCGCCCGCCGGCGAAGCCGCCGATCTCTCTGTGCGCAGGGTCATAGAAACATGTGCTGGGGGAATGCAGGCTGAACCGATCGTTCATGCGGCGTTCAGCGGCGAGCGGGCCGTTGAAGCGCAACACTCCTGGGGCATGGCGGCGGCGCGCGAAGGTTTCGCGCGCCGCTGTCGTTCTTAGGCCTTGAAGTAGCTCTGCAGCGGGCGCACTTCGAGGCTGCCGGCCTTCAGAGCCTTGATGGCATGGGCAGCTGCTTCCGCACCCGACATGGTCGTGTAGTAGGGCACCTTCTGCATCAGCGTCGCGCGGCGTAGCGACTTGGAGTCCGAGATCGCCTTGTTGCTGTCGGTGGTGTTGAAGACGAGCTGGACGTGACGGTTACGGATCGCGTCCTCGACATGCGGACGGCCTTCCTGGACCTTGTTGATCTTGGTGGCGGCAATGCCGTGTTCACCGAGGAAGCGGGCCGTGCCGCCCGTCGCCATCACCTTGAAGCCGATATCGACGAGGATGCGGATTGCCGGCAGCACGCGGGTCTTGTCCTCGTCGCGCACCGAAACGAACACCGTTCCATCGCGCGGCAGGTCGACGCCGGCGCCGAGCTGCGACTTGGCGAAGGCCAGCGCATAGTCGGTGTCGAGGCCGATGACTTCGCCAGTCGAGCGCATTTCCGGGCCGAGCAGAGTGTCTACGCCGGGGAAGCGCGCAAACGGGAAGACCGCTTCCTTGACCGCGATGTGCTTGAGGTTGCGCGGATCCGGCTTTTCGCCATAGGCGGCAATCGCGACGTCGAGCGCTTCGCCGGTCATGACGCGGGCGGCGATCTTGGCGATCGGCGCGCCGATGGTCTTGGCGACGAAGGGCACGGTGCGCGAGGCGCGCGGGTTCACTTCAAGCACGTAGATGGTGCCGTCCTTGATCGCAAACTGTACGTTCATCAGGCCGCCGACATTGAGCGCCTTGGCAAGGGCTGCCGTCTGGCGCTCGAGCTCGTCGACCATCTCCTTGTCGAGTGTGTGCACCGGCAGCGAGCAGGCGCTGTCACCCGAGTGGATGCCGGCTTCCTCGATATGCTCCATGATGCCCGAGACGAAGACGTCCTTGCCGTCGCAGAGGCAGTCGACGTCCACTTCCGTTGCGTTCGTCAGGTAGCTGTCGAACAGCAGCGGGTTCTTGCCGAGCAGGGTGTTGATCTGACCGGTCTTGTCGTTCGGGTAGCGCTGCTTGATGTCCTCGGGAACGAGGCCCGGAACCGTGTCGAGCAGGTAGCTCTGCAGCATGCTTTCCGAATGGATGATCTGCATGGCGCGGCCACCGAGAACGTAGGACGGGCGCACGACCAGCGGGAAGCCGATCTCGGCAGCGACGAGGCGGGCCTGCTCGACCGAGTAGGCGATGCCGTTGTTCGGTTGGTTGAGGTCGAGCTTCATCAGGAGCTTCTGGAAGCGGTCGCGGTCTTCGGCAAGGTCGATCGCGTCAGGTGCGGTGCCAAGGATCGGGATGCCGTTCTTTTCGAGTGCTTCGGCGAGCTTCAGCGGGGTCTGGCCACCGAACTGGACGATGACGCCGACGAGTTCGCCCTTTTCCTGCTCGGCGCGCATGATCTCGATCACGTCCTCGGCCGTCAGCGGCTCGAAGTAGAGGCGGTCGGAGGTGTCGTAGTCGGTCGAAACCGTCTCCGGGTTGCAGTTGATCATGATCGCTTCATAGCCGGCATCCTTCAGCGCGAAGGCGGCGTGGCAGCAGCAATAGTCGAACTCGATGCCCTGGCCGATGCGGTTGGGACCACCGCCGAGGATGACGACCTTCTTGCGGTCGGAAACCTCGGCTTCCGAGCGAGCGGCACCGACGAAGGGGGGCTCGTAGGTCGAGTACATGTAGGCGGTCGGCGAGGCGAACTCGGCAGCGCAGGTGTCGATGCGCTTGTAGACCGGGCGGACATTAAGCGCATTGCGCAGTTCCGCCACTTCCTTCGGGCGTTTGCCGCCGAGCGTCGCGAGGCGGGCGTCGGAGAAGCCCATGGCCTTCAGCATGCGCAGGTTCTCGGCATCGACAGGCAGACCGTGCTCGCGGATGCGCGCTTCCATGTCGACGATCGCCTTGAACTGGGCGATGAACCACGGATCGATCTTGCTCGCCTCGTGGACTTCTTCTTCGCTCATGCCGAAACGCAGCGCCTGGGCGACCATGCGCAGGCGGTCCGGCGTCGGCGTGCCGATCGCGGCACGGATGGCGTTACGGCCATCGCCGTTCTCGTCCATGTCCGGGATTTCGATTTCGTCGAGGCCGGTAAGGCCGGTCTCGAGGCCACGCAGCGCCTTCTGCAGCGATTCGGCAAAGGTACGGCCGATCGCCATGACTTCGCCGACCGACTTCATTGCGGTGGTCAGAACCGGGGAGGCGCCCGGGAACTTCTCAAAGGCAAAGCGCGGGATCTTGGTGACGACATAGTCGATTGACGGTTCGAACGAGGCCGGGGTCGCGCCGCCGGTGATGTCGTTGTCCAGTTCGTCCAGCGTGTAACCGATGGCGAGCTTCGCGGCGATCTTGGCGATCGGGAAGCCCGTCGCCTTCGACGCCAGAGCTGAAGAGCGCGACACGCGGGGGTTCATTTCGATGACGACGAGACGGCCGTCCTTCGGATTGACGGCGAACTGAACGTTCGAGCCGCCGGTCTCGACGCCGATCTCGCGCAGAACCGCGATCGAGGCGTTGCGCATGATCTGGTATTCTTTGTCGGTCAGCGTCAGCGCAGGCGCAACGGTGATCGAATCACCGGTGTGAACGCCCATGGGGTCGATGTTTTCGATCGAGCAGATGATGATGCAGTTGTCCGCCGTGTCGCGGACCACTTCCATCTCGTATTCCTTCCAGCCGAGCACCGATTCTTCGATCAGCACTTCGGTGGTCGGCGACGCATCGAGGCCGCTGCCGACGATGTCGAAGAATTCCGTGCGGTTATAGGCAATGCCGCCGCCGGTTCCGCCGAGCGTAAACGACGGACGGATGATGGCCGGCAGGCCGACATCATCGAGTGCCTGCGCGGCAATCGCCATCGCGTGGTTCATATAGCGCTGCTTGCGGTCGCCTTCGCCAAGGTTCCACTGGTTCTCGAGGTCGTCGAGCGCCTTGTCGAGCTCCGCGCCCGAAAGCCGGCTCTTCAGTTCGGCGCGCTCGGCCTCGTGCGTCTTGCGGTCATGGTCCTTGATGTCGGTGGCGTTGGCGAGACGCGACTTCGGCGTCTCCAGGCCGATTTTCGCCATGGCTTCGCGGAAGAGGGCGCGGTCTTCGGCCTTGTCGATTGCATCAGGCTTGGCGCCGATCATCTCGACATTGTAGCGGTCGAGAACGCCCATGCGGCGCAGCGAGAGTGCCGTGTTGAGCGCGGTCTGGCCACCCATGGTCGGCAGCAGCGCGTCCGGGCGCTCCTTGGCGATGATTTTGGCGACGACCTCAGGGGTGATCGGCTCGACATAGGTTGCGTCGGCAAGGCCCGGGTCCGTCATGATCGTCGCCGGGTTGGAGTTGACGAGGATGACGCGGTAGCCTTCCTCCTTCAGCGCCTTACAGGCCTGGGTGCCGGAATAGTCGAATTCGCAAGCCTGACCGATGACGATCGGCCCCGCGCCGATGATAAGAATGGACTTGATATCTTGGCGCTTCGGCATGGTCGATCATCCGTTTCTAGCTGCGCGAAAAACCGGCCGAGGTGGGAGGTCACCGGCCGGGCACGCATTGATGGGTCTTTTCAGGCTAGAAGCGGCTTATAGGCAAATGTTTCTGCAAGCGAAACCCCGAAAATTCCGGAATCGACAGGAACCAGCCATATTTGCGCACCTCCGGCCACGCAGCGCGCTCTGCGCGCGGCGAAACAGTGCTGCGAATGTCAGGCGCGGCCGGGGATGACGAGAACCTTGACTTCTCCGGCGGCCGGCGGATGCGCAATGACGTCGGCCGCTTCGCCGAGCGTTACCCGCCGCGAAATCAGCTTGTCGATCTCGATCGCGCCCGTGGCGACAAGGTCTGCCGCACGGCGGTGGACGAAGGGGTTGATGAAGGATCCGAGCACCCGCAGTTCGCGAAAGAGAATGTCGAACGGTTCGATTTCCACGGTCTCGCCCTTCGGCATGACGCCGAGAATCACGACGGTTCCACCGGCCCTGGCAAGCCGTGTCGACTGCCAGACGGTTTCGGCAACGCCGGCGCATTCGATGACGACATCGACCCCGCCGGGAACGAGCCCGGTGTCGCCGGCGATCTGCTCGACGATATTGGCAGAGGAAGGATCGACCGTCGCCGTCGCGCCGACCTCTTCGGCAAGGCGGCGCTTGGCCGCCTGCCTTGTCGACAGGATAACCGTTGTCGTGCCCGCGAGGCGGACGAGCTGCACCACCAACAGGCCGATCACGCCGCCGCCGAGAACGACGACGGAGGAGCCGGCGCGGATGCCCGCCATATCCACGCCATGCAGGCAGCAGGCGAGCGGCTCGCAGAAGGCGCCGTGCACGGGATCGAGGCTCAACGGTATTTCATGTGCCTGCTTGCGCGGCATCACCACATATTCGGCAAAACCACCGTCACGATGGATGCCGATCGCCCGGAGATTGCGGCAGAGATTGATGCGCCCGGCACTGCATTGCGGACAGGTGCCGCAGGCGATGTTGGGATCGCCGGTGATTCTGGCGCCGATTGCGATATCGGAAACACCGCTTCCGACGGCCTCGACGATGCCGCAGAATTCGTGGCCGAGCGTGACCGGCGGGCTGGAGGGGAATTCGCCGTGCAGCAGATGCCTGTCCGTACCGCAGATGCCGCAGGCCTCGACGCGTACCAGCAGATCGTCAGGGCCGGGCAGGGGCTTTGGCACTTCTGCGACCCGCAACTGACCGATGCCTTCGAGCCGCAATGCCTTCATGACCGTGCCTCCTCGCCTTTGCACGATTGCGAATAGGACCAGCAAGGCGGGTTTGCGTCAAGGCGTCGCGGTTGCTCAAAGCGGACGGCTGACGAGCCTAGCTGCCCGCTTGCCGTCAGCGCTTTCGCGATCTGCCCGTCGCAGCAGAAAGATTGGTGAGATCGCGAACTTACGGGTCGCGATTGCGTTTTACAACGACGTTAGGGCCGTCTTATAAAAGAGCAAACCGACAACGCCTTTCAGAGGCCGGGAGGACAGATCATGGAATGGAAGGGCCGCCGCCAATCCGATAATATCGAAGACCAGCGCGGCGCGAGCCCCGGCGGCGGAAATCCGTTCGGGCGTGGTGGCGGCTTTCGCATGCCGACCGGGGGCGGCGGCATGCGGCGCGCCGGCGGCGGTATGAGCTTCGGCACGATCATCTTCCTCGTCGTCCTCTACTTCATCCTCAAGGCCATGGGCATCGACATGCTGCAGGTGCTGGAAGGCGGCGGTGGCCAAGTGCAGATGCCGGGCTTCGAGCAGAGCGACGGCTCGCCAGCGCCGCAGGGCACGGCTCAGGAAGAGGAAATGAAGCAGTTCATGGCGACGGTGCTTGCCGAGACCGAAGACACCTGGAACGGCATCTTCCAGGCGAACGGCCAGCAGTATGAAGAGCCGAAGATGGTGCTCTTCCGTGGCCAGGTGCGCTCTGCTTGCGGCTTTGCTTCGGCCGCCTCCGGGCCGTTCTATTGCCCTGGCGACCGCAAGGTTTATCTCGATATGAGCTTCTTCGACGAACTCGCGCAGAAGTTCGATGCGGCCGGCGATTTCGCCCAGGCCTATGTGGTCGCACACGAGGTTGGCCACCATGTCCAGAACCTGATCGGCGTGCTGCCGAAGTTCAACCAGATGCGCCAGTCGATGAGCGAGACCGAAGCCAACCAGATGTCGGTGCGAGTCGAGCTGCAGGCGGATTGCTTCGCCGGCGTCTGGGGCAAGTACACCCAGCAGAAGGGCCTGCTTGAACAGGGCGATCTTGAAGAGGCGCTGAATGCCGCCACGCAGATCGGCGACGACACGCTGCAAAAGCGCATGCAGGGCTATGTCGTTCCCGAAAGCTTCAACCACGGCACGTCCGAACAGCGCATGCGCTGGTTCAAGCGCGGCTTCGACAGCGGCAAGATGACGGCTTGCGACACGTTCTCGGGCGCGGTCTGATTTCTTTCAACCGGAATCAACGAAAGGGCCGGCTCGACAGCCGGCCCTTTCGTTTGTGGCTTAGCGCTC
This sequence comes from Ensifer sp. PDNC004, assembly GCF_016919405.1. Lineage (NCBI taxonomy): Bacteria > Pseudomonadati > Pseudomonadota > Alphaproteobacteria > Hyphomicrobiales > Rhizobiaceae > Ensifer > Ensifer sp. PDNC004. Next base: position 942,250 of record NZ_CP070353.1, on the reverse strand, counting down.
GCTGTCCATATGGGCGAGCTGGGCCTGCGGATAGCGCGCCCCGGCTGCCGCATTCTTCGGTACCGCCTGTTCGATCACCGCCAGATCATCTGCGCTGAGATACACATCGCGTGACGCCAGCGCCTCCGCCAGCCGATCGCGCCGCCGTGCGCCGACGAGCGGTATGATGTCCTTGCCCTTGGCCGCCACCCAGGCGATCGCGATCTGCGCCACCGACACGCCCTTGCCGTCGGCGATCTGTCTCAAAGCATCGACGAGGGCGAGGTTCCGGTCGATATTGCCTTCCTGAAACCGTGGGCTCATGGCGCGGAAGTCGCCCTTGGCGGCCGCACCTTTCTGCCAGTGGCCACTGATCAGCCCGCGTGAAAGCACGCCGTAGGCGGTGATGCCGATACCGAGTTCGCGGCAGGTCGGCAGGATCTGGTCCTCGATCCCGCGTGAAATCAGCGAATACTCGATCTGCAGATCGACGATCGGATGCACGGCCGCCGCACGCCGGATGGTCTCGGACCCAACTTCCGAGAGGCCGATGTGCTTGACGTAACCGGCCTTCACCAGATCGGCGATTGCGCCAATGGTGTCCTCGATCGGCACATCCGGGTCGAGGCGGGCAGGGCGGTAGACATCGATATGGTCAACGCCGAGCCGCTGCAGCGTGTAGGCGAGAAAGTTGCGAACGGCCTTGGGCCGGCAATCGTAGCCGGACCAGTTGCCGGCGGCATCGCGCAACGCCCCGAACTTTACGCTCAGCAGCGCCTTGTCTCGCTTGCCACCTTTCAGCGCCTCGCCGATCAGCATCTCGTTGTGACCCATGCCGTAGAAATCGCCGGTGTCGAGCAGCGTGATGCCGGCCTCCAGCGCGGCATGGATCGTGGCAATGCTTTCGGCCCGGTCCGAGGGGCCGTACATGCCGGACATGCCCATGCAGCCGAGGCCGAGCGCCGAAACCGAGGGACCGGTCTTTCCGAGTGAAACGTAATCCATCTTCGTTCTCCTTCGACAAGGCCGAAAAACAGCCGGCCGCTTGCCCTGTGTCCTGTTTACTTCGTTCGGCGCCGTGCGATAATCCGATCTCAATCGAACGACTTGTATGAAATTCCGCACAATGAACGATTTGCCGCTTGCCGATCTCGATGCCTTCACTGCTGTCGCAGCAGCCCGCAGCTTCCGCGCGGCTGCGAAGAAGCGCGGAGTCTCCGCCTCGGCGCTGAGCGAGGCGCTCCGCCGCCTCGAAGCGAAGCTGCAGGTGCGCTTGCTCAACCGCACGACCCGCAGCGTGACCCTGACGGAGGCGGGTACGCGGTTGCTCGACCGGTTGACGTCGGCGCTCGGCGAGATCGCCGGCGCGCTCGATCAGGTTAACGAGATGCGCGACAGTCCGGCGGGAACGCTGAAACTGAACGTTCCGACCATCGTCGCCCGCGAAATACTACCACCGATCATCGGCCGGTTCCTGCGCGAGCACCCGGCAATTTCGCTGGAGGTGACGGCGGAGGACGGCTTCGTCGATGTCCTCGCCGCGGGCTTCGACGCCGGCGTCCGCTACGAGGAACGCGTCGAGCGTGACATGATCGCCATCCCGATCGGGCCGAGCCGCCAGCGTTACGTTACGGCCGCGGCACCGGACTATCTCGCCAGGCGCGGTGTGCCCGGCCATCCGCGCGAATTGCTTGAACACGCCTGCATTCGCCACCGTTTCGCCAGCGGCTTCTCGCTTCCCTGGGAGTTCGGCGAGGGCGAGGCGGCGCTGACGATCGCGCCGCCGGCCGTCGTCACCGCCAATACGATCGATCTCGAACTCGGGGCGGCCATCGACGGTCTTGGCGTGATCCGGACCTTCGAGGAGTTCATCGCGCCTGCGGTTGCCGCAGGGCGCCTGGTGCCGATCCTTCAGGCGTGGACGACGAGCTTTTCCGGCCCGCTACTCTATTATGCAAGCCGCAAGCACATGCCGGCGCCGTTGCGCGCCTTTGTCGACTTTCTGAAGCGCGAACAGCGACGGGACCATCGCTGAGGCACAGGCTGTACGCTGCCTGATGTATCAACCATTGCGATAGTCCCATCAGATAATTTGAGACGTTCACGGATTGTTTCGTGCGAAATGATCCGTTACACCTAAATTGGTAGCGTTGTTCACGTTCTGTCTCTTTTCCCGGGGCAGGCCGCCGGGGAGGGATCGCATGCGCGACGAGAAATTTGTGCGACGCGGCCTGTTCCTCGTCTTCCTCATTCTGTTTCTCGATATCATCGGTATCGCGATCATCGTGCCGGTGCTGCCGGCTTATCTCGAGGAATTGACCGGCGCCAATGTCAGCGAGGCAGCGATCGATGGCGGATGGCTGCTGCTCGTCTATGCGGCGATGCAGTTTCTCTTCGCGCCGCTGATCGGCAATCTCAGCGACCGCTTCGGCCGCCGCCCGGTGCTGCTCGCATCGGTCTTCACCTTCGCGCTCGACAATCTCATCTGCGCGCTCGCCACCAGCTACTGGATGCTGTTCATCGGCCGCGTGCTCGCCGGCATCAGCGGCGCGAGCTTCGGCACGGCGTCGGCCTACATTGCCGATATCAGCCATGACGGAAATCGCGCCAAGAATTTCGGGCTGATCGGCATTGCCTTCGGCACCGGCTTCGCGCTCGGGCCGGTGCTTGGCGGTCTGCTCGGCGAACTCGGTCCGCGGGTCCCGTTTTACGGGGCGGCGGCGCTCTCCTTCGTCAACTTCATCCTTGGCATATTCCTGCTGCCGGAGACGCTCGACAGCGCCAACCGCCGCCGGTTCGAGTGGAAGCGTGCCAACCCGCTCGGCGCTCTCAAGCAGATGCGCAATTATCCCGGCATCGGCTGGGTAGGGCTGGTCTTCTTCCTCTTCTGGCTCGCCCACTCCGTTTATCCGGCCGTCTGGTCCTTCGTGTCCAGCTACCGCTACGGCTGGAGCGAAGGGCAGATCGGGTTTTCGCTCGGGATCTTCGGCATCGGTGGCGCCTTCGTCATGGCCGTCATCCTGCCGCGCGTCGTGCCGCGGCTTGGCGAGTGGCGCACGGCCATGCTCGGCCTGACCTTCACCACGCTCGGAGCCATCGGCTATGCCGGCGCCTGGCAGGGGTGGATGATCTATGCGGTGATCATCGCCACCGCACTCGAAAGCCTCGCCGATCCACCGCTGCGCAGCATCGCCGCGGCCCACGTGCCGCCGTCGGCGCAAGGGGAGCTTCAGGGCGCGCTGACCAGCATCGGCAGCATCACCACGATCATCGGTCCGCTGATCTTCACCCAGGCCTTCGGCTATTTCACCAGCCCTGCCGCGCCCGTCGCCTTTGCCGGCGCGCCCTATGCACTCGCCAGTTGCTTCCTCGTCGGCGCGCTTGTCGTGTTCTTCCTGAAGATACCGAGAAGCAGGGCGGTCGGACCGCAAGGCGCGGAGAATGTCGGGCCGGCCGACGCCGTAGCGCCGGACGAGCCAGAGGCGATGGAGCGGCCACGATTGCACGGAAATTGATCAATTTTCGTGATCTATCGATGAAACTTTGAGCAACCTCGCCCTTGCGGCTGGCTCTTTGCCCGACGGTATTCTATTCCGGGTTCCTCCCCCCGATCTTCGGTTGCGGCCCGGGGCCGTATTGACTGCCAGGAATCTGCCATGCTGACCGCGAATGCGAGCCCGATATCGTTGACGACCGACAATTCCTGGCGGACGCACTATCGCGCGAGCTTCTATCTGGGCCTGCCGTTCATCGGTGCGCAGCTGGCGCAGCTCGCCATCAACACGACGGACGTCCTGATGGTCGGCAAGCTGGGCGCCACCGAGCTCGCGGCCATCATCCTGGCGACCCAGATGTATTTCACCGTCTATGTTTTCGGCAACGGATTTGCCAATGCGGTAGTGCCGATGGCGGCACAGGCGGTCGGTCGCGGCGACAAGGTTTCGGTGCGCCGCTCGGTGCGCATGGGCATGTGGGTGGTGATGCTTTACGGCCTTTTGACCGCGCCGATTCTCTGGATGGCCGAGCCGATCCTGCTGTTTGCCGGCCAACAGCCCAAGGTCGCAGCCCTTGCGGGAGAATATGTCCGCATCGCGCAATGGGCAATCTTCCCCGGCCTCATCTTCATGGTTCTGAGGGCGTTCCTGAGTGGTCTGGAGAGGGCAGGGATCATTCTCTACGTCACGCTGGCGACGCTCGTGCTCAATGCCGCGCTCTGCTACGTGCTGATCTTCGGCCACTTCGGCTTCCCGCAACTCGGCATCTTCGGTGCGGCGGTTGCGGCGCTTGGCGTCGCCGTGCTCGGCGCGGCGCTGACGATCGGCTATATCAAGAGCAAGCCGGAGCTCAACCAGTACGAACTTTTCGTCCGCTTCTGGCGGCCCGACTGGGTTGCTTTCCGTGAAGTCGTTTTTCTCGGAATTCCGATTTCGCTGACGATCCTTGCCGAGGTCAGCCTCTTCACCGTCGCCTCGCTGCTGATGGGCACGATCGGTACGGTCGAACTTGCGGCCCACGGCATCGCCCTGCAATTCGCCTCGATCGCCTTCATGATCCCGTTGGGGTTGGCGCAGGCAGCTACGGTGCGCGTGGGTCTTTCCTATGGCCGCGGTGACCTCCTGGGCGTCAGGCGCGCGGCGATCGCTTCGCTGGTGCTCGGCGCTGGCTTTGCCATGGTCGGCAGCGCCATCTTCGCATTCTTTCCGAGCCAGCTGGCCGCCCTTTATCTCGACACCGCCCGCCCTGATGCTGCAGCCGTGCTTGCCTTTGCAGCGCCGCTCATCGTGATCGCCGGCGCATTCCAGCTCGTCGACGGCATGCAGGCGATTGCCGCCGGCATGTTGCGCGGCCTCAAGGATACCAAGGTGCCGATGCTGCTGGCCTTGATTTCCTATTGGCCGATCGGCTTCGTCTGCGCCTGGGCCTTTGCTTTCCTGTTCAATTTCGGTGGGATCGGCGTCTGGTTCGGCTTCGTGCTCGGCCTTGCCGCCGCCGCGGTGCTGCTGAACTGGCGCTTTTTCCGGATGCTGGGCACGTTGGAGGCCAAGGCCGCCGCCAAGCAGGCGGCAGAGTAACGAAGCGAGCGGGGGCTGCCGAACGCAAAGAAAAAGCCGGACGGGCAGGGGATGCCGTCCGGCTTACAATGGCGGTCGCCTCAGGGGAAGGGAACGACGGCCGCTTACTACCACGCTTCGTTTACGAAGCTTTGGAACTGCTAGACGTTGAAGCCGTCGAGCCGTTCCGAACCCTGGCGATCGCGCTGGAGGTCGCGTATCGTCCGGGCAAAGTCGATCAAGAATACGAGACTTGTGACCGCTGCCGCGATCATGAACAGGGTGGCCATAGTGCCCTCCATCAACGGAAGATCTTCTGGGTCGCGTAGCGCTCGCGCCGGTCACGGGACTCGTTGCGCAGTCCATGTATCGTCGCAAAGATCATCGCGAAAAACATCGCCATCGAAAACAGAGCAAGTCCCATAGCCGTAATCCTTTCGCATCCTAAACGGCGGTACGTTCAAAAAAGTTCCGTTGTTACTGGCGCTACACTTAACGTCTTTGGTGTGAAGCACCGTTGAACATGGCATTCATCTAGCATTCATTCATTCTGGCCCGCTGTTTCCCAGGGAACAGGGCCAAGCGCCGTACAACTCTTGCGATCCGTCGCCGTCCGTGACAAAAGGCTTCACCAAACGGAAACAGGTGCGATGACCACGGCATTTTATCCCGGCTCCTTCGATCCGATGACGAACGGGCATCTCGACGTGCTCGTGCAGGCGCTGAACGTGGCGGCGAAAGTCATCGTTGCAATCGGCATCCATCCGGGCAAGGCACCGCTGTTTTCCTTCGACGAACGCGCCGAACTCATCCGCCGCTCGCTCAAGGAATTTCTGCCGGACAGGGCAGGCGACATCGATGTCGTCTCCTTCGACAATCTGGTCGTCGATGCGGCCCGCGAGCGCGGCGCGAAACTTTTGGTGCGCGGCCTTCGTGACGGCACCGACCTCGACTACGAGATGCAGATGGCCGGGATGAACCGGCAGATGGCGCCGGATATCCAGACCTTGTTCTTGCCCGCAGGCACGGCATCACGGCCCATTACGGCCACATTGGTCCGCCAGATCGCGGCCATGGGCGGCGACGTCAGTGCCTTCGTGCCCAAGTCCGTTTACGAAGCACTGCAGGCCAAACGCCGCCCCTGACGGGCGGCCCCAGTTCACCACGCAGGGAGAAATCATGAAAATCCTCCACCTCGCTTTCGCCGGCGCCATCGCGCTTGCTTCCTTTACGGGAACGGCGTTTGCACAATCGGCAGACAACTTCCTGACGATCACGCTCAAGGACGGCCCGGTCGTCGTCGAGCTGCGCCCCGACATCGCACCGAAGCATGTCGAGCAGATCAAGGCGCTGGCCGCCGCCGGTGAATACGACAACGTCGCGTTCCACCGCGTGATCAAGGGCTTCATGGCCCAGACCGGCGACGTGCAGTATGGCGACATGGAAAACGGCTACCAGCCGCAGGCAGCCGGTACCGGCGGTTCGTCGCGTCCGGATATTCCGGCCGAATTCTCGGACGTTCCGTTCGAGCGTGGCACGGTCGGCATGGCCCGCTCGCAGGACCCGAACAGCGCCAATTCGCAGTTCTTCATCATGTTCGCCCCGGGCGACTTCCTAAACGGCCAGTACACGGTCGTCGGCAAGGTTGTCTCCGGTATGGAGAACGTCGACAAGATCAAGCTCGGCGACGACGCCAACAACGGCTCCGTCACCGATCCCGACCGCATGATCAGCGTCAAGGTCGGCAAGTAAAATCAACAGAAGGAGAAAACCCATGGCCGAGATCAAGGATCCGGAAAACACGATCATCCTGGAGACCACCAAGGGCCAGGTCATCATCGAGCTTCTGCCTGATGTCGCTCCGGGGCACGTCGCCCGCATCAAGGAACTGGCCCGCGAAGGCGCCTATGACGGCGTGGTGTTCCACCGCGTGATCGAGGACTTCATGGCTCAGACCGGCGACGTCCAGTACGGCAAGACCGGCGGCGAACACTTCAACCCGGCACGTGCCGGCATGGGCGGCTCTTCGAAGCCGGACCTGAAGGCCGAATTCTCGAACGTCAGCCACATTCGCGGCACCTGCTCAATGGCCCGCAGCCAGATGCCGAACTCGGCCAACTCGCAGTTCTTCATCTGCTTCACTGATGCGCCGTGGCTCAACAAGCAGTACTCCGTTTGGGGTCAGGTTATCGAAGGCATGGAGACGATCGACAAGATCAAGCGCGGCGAGCCGGTGCGTGATCCAGACTCGATCGTGACGATGCGGGTTGCCGCAGACGCCTGATTTGCGCTAATGCACGAACCCGCCCCGGTCGCCAACTGCGCCGGGGCGGGTTTTTCTTTGTCTGAAGATAACGATGCGCGTAGACCTGTTCGACTTCGATCTCCCGGAAACCTCGATTGCGCTTCGGCCAGCAAGCCCGCGCGACAGCGCCCGCATGCTCGTGGTGCGTCCCGATAGCGCCGACGTTCTGGCGGACAAGGGCGTGCTCGACCTGCCGTCGTTCCTGAGGGAAGGCGACGCGCTCGTCTTCAACGACACCAAGGTTATCCCGGCGCAGCTCGAAGGCATCCGCCGGCGCGGCGAAGAGATCGCGACGCAGGTCTCGCTGACGCTGCACATGCGGGTCGCACCCGATCGCTGGAAGGCTTTCGCTCGACCGGCACGGCGGCTCAAGGTCGGCGACCGCATTGCCTTCGGGCACGGTGGCTCGAGCTGCTTTCTCGGAACGCTCGACGCGACCGTCGAGGAGAAGGGCGATGCCGGCGAAGTGACGCTGCGCTTCGATCTCTCCGGTCCCTCGCTCGACGAAGCGATCATGGCGGTCGGCCACATTCCCTTGCCGCCCTACATCGCCTCCAAGCGCGCCGAGGATGCCCAGGACCGCGCCGACTACCAGACCATGTATGCCCGCGAGGAGGGAGCCGTTGCGGCGCCGACCGCCGGTCTGCATTTCACCGACCGCCTGTTCGCCAAGCTCGACGAGGCCGGCATCGAACGGCATTTCGTTACGCTGCATGTGGGCGCGGGCACGTTCCTGCCGGTCAAGGCGGACGATACCGACGACCATGTGATGCACCAGGAGATCGGCCACGTCGACGCCCGCACGGCCGAAAAGCTCAATGCCGTCAAGGCGAGGGGCGGGCGCATCGTCTGCGTCGGCACGACCTCGCTGCGGTTGATCGAAAGCGCCACCTCGGAAGACGGCACTGTCAAGTCCTGGTCCGGTCCGACGGGGATCTTCATCACGCCCGGCTACCGCTTCCGCGCGGTCGACATGTTGATGACCAATTTCCACCTGCCGAAATCGACGCTGTTCATGCTGGTTTCGGCCTTCAGTGGCCTGGACACCATGCGCGCGGCCTACACGCATGCGATCGAAACCGGCTACCGATTCTATTCCTATGGCGACGCCAGCCTGCTTTTCCGGAAAGACTAGATGACCGAGACCTTCCAGTTCAAGCTTCTCAAGACCGATGGCAAGGCCCGTCGCGGCGAAGTGTCCATGCCGCGCGGCACGATCCGCACGCCGGCCTTCATGCCCGTCGGTACCGTCGGCACGGTCAAGGCGATGTATCTCGACCAGGTCAAGGATCTCGGCGCCGACATCATTCTCGGCAACACTTACCATCTGATGCTGCGTCCGGGCGCGGAACGCGTCGCCCGGCTTGGCGGCCTGCATGGCCTGATCCGCTGGCAGGGCCCGATCCTGACCGATAGCGGCGGCTTCCAGGTCATGTCGCTTGCCGGCCTTCGCAAGCTCGACGAGCAGGGCGTCACCTTCAAGAGTCACGTCGATGGCGCGCTCTTCCACATGTCGCCGGAGCGCTCGATCGAGATCCAGGGCTTGCTCGACAGCGATATCCAGATGCAGCTCGACGAATGCGTGGCGCTGCCGGCAGAGCCAAAGGAAATCGAGCGCGCGATGGAAATGTCGTTGCGCTGGGCCGAGCGCTGCAAGGTTGCCTTCGGCGACCAGCCGGGCAAGGCGATGTTCGGCATCGTCCAGGGCGGCGATATCCCGAAGCTGCGCGAGCGTTCGGCCGAAGCCCTGAAGGGCCTCGACCTCAAGGGCTATGCGGTTGGCGGGCTCGCCGTCGGCGAGCCGCAGGAGGTGATGCTGCGCATGCTCGACATTACCTGCCCGATCATGCCGGTGGACAAGCCCCGCTATTTGATGGGCGTCGGTACGCCTGACGACATCCTGCGCTCGGTCGGTGAGGGCATCGACATGTTCGACTGCGTGATGCCGACCCGCTCGGGACGCCACGGCCTTGCCTTCACGCGCCACGGCCGCATCAACCTGCGCAATGCCCGCCACGCGGAGGACATGCGGCCGCTCGACGAGCAGTCCTCGTGCCCGGCAACGCGCGACTATTCGCGTGCCTATCTGCACCATCTCATCCGCTCGAACGAATCGCTCGGCGGCATGCTGCTCAGCTGGAACAATCTGGCCTACTATCAGGAACTGATGGCCGGCATCCGCCTGGCGATCGACGAAGGCCGCTTCGCCGACTTCATGGCCGAAACCCAGGAAACCTGGCGGCGAGGGGACCTTCCCCCCGTCTGATGGCCGCCTGCGGACCGGTGCCTCAGATCGCCGGTCCCGAAGCCGACTGCAAAATCATCACGCCGTTGATCTTGTAGCTGCCATCCGGCTGCTTCACGAGTTCGTAGACGGCTGTCCAATCCTTGCCGTCGGGTGCCGAGATCAGAACTTCCTGCAGCACCTGGTCGCCAATCACCTTCGATCGGCCAAAAGCGAAGTTGCCAGGCCGATAGACGGGCTGGTAGCCGCGCTTCACCATCTCGAAGAAGCTTGCCTTGTCGGTAAATTTGCCGCGGACCGCGGGTGAGGTGAAGGAGTAGGCGGTTTCCGCATCATCCTGCAGAAAGGCTGCGATCTGTTCCCGTATGATTGTCCGCGCCGTATCGACGGGTTCGTCCGCGCGCGCCGCGGTCACGGCTGCCAGTTGCGCCATCATGCCGAGGGCAATTGCAAAGCTCCTGAACATCGCCGATCTCCATAGCTGCAATGGAAGACCTTAGGACAGTCACGGCTTTTGGAAACAGGAGCGTTGGTTGCCGCTTCGAATAACGCATCCGATTGGTTTATATAAACAGTTTTAAATCAATGTCTTATTGCTATGTATGAAAGTCTTGTATCAGGCATCATAAGTTAGTGATGTCTGCAAAATGGCTTGCATAGGGCCGGCGGCGGCGAGGCGCCCGTTGCCGATGTGCAAACGAGCGGAACGCCAACCGCCGGGGAAGTCGATCTAGCTGAAAGTCGTCGTCATCCATTCCTGCCATTTCGGCTCGCTGTCTTTCGCTCGCGCCTTGGCATCGTCTCCATAGTGATAGAGCGCGATGCTGGCGTTTGTGCCATCGCCGGTCGAATAGGTCCCGATGAGCGCGATGCCAGCGCCGGGTTCCTTCAGGCGCAGCAGCAGATAGCGTTGCTTGGCGTCCTGCTGCACCCGTTCGACGATGCCGGCAAGGCGTTCGGGCTTTGGTGGCGTGCTGCGCTCTTCGCCGACATTGGCGCCGAGAAGCCCCAGTGCTTCGGTCAGGCGGGCCCAGACCGTGGCCTCCGGTTTCCCGCTGGAAACCATGGCGAAGCTGCTGACCGCCGTCTCGCCGGCGAAATGCGCGAGATAGATTTTCAGGATCTCGAAGAACGCCGGCCATCCGCCCTCGAAGCCTTCCAGCTGGTCGTCCCAGTCGTCGCTCGATGTGAACAGCGAATGCACCATGCGCAGCACGCAGCGATCGCCGGAACGCGCCGTGACGGTGAGCTCGGTTGCGACCGGCGGCGCGCCCTCGCTCCACTCGCGTTCTACATAGGCAAAGCGGGCAGGCGGCTCCCAATGCATCACCTCGCCGGTCGAGCTGCCGTTCGGACCGAAGTCGAAGGCGATCCTGCCTCCGACCCGCTCATCGATTTCCGTCTTGGTGAACCAGGCATTGTTGCCGCTGCCGGTGGCGATCGCCTGCCAGACCTTTTCGGGTGAGCCGGGCACGATCAGTTCCATTTCAACCCAGCGCTTTCCGCTGCCATCCTTCTTGATCGGCATGGGATATCCTTTCAGGAGTTGGTGTCGTTGGGGCCGCCGTTGGCTGCGCCGTCGTCGCTTGGCGCAGGGTAGGAGGCGATGATGAGCCGGTGCGGCCGGGCTCCCGGCGCGCTTTCGTCGTGGTAGCGCGCAGCAAGCGTGCTCACCGCCTGGGCGAGATCGGCGGTAAAGGCGGCGCGCTCCGCGGGCGAGCGAAAATTGATGACGGTGTCGATCGACAGCGTCGCCAGCCGTTTGTCCTGCGCCCGGGCACTGCGCAATAACCCGCCGACCTCGCGGACCATGCGGGCCGCCAGTGCGACCAGATAACTCGCAGACAGGCGATCGTTGCTGCGCCCGGGATCGGCGGCAATCGGCCCCAGCGCCGCCGGCGAAACCACATAGGATGTGGCGGTTGCAACCATCAGGCGCTCGGTCAGCCCGCCCCAGCGGCGTTCCTCAGCCGGTTCTATCAGCTTGTGCTCTTCGAGCGCACGCAGGTGGTAGTTGACCTTCTGGCGCGTCAGGCCCACCCGCACAGCCAGCGCGGCCGCCGATGCCGGCGCGGCAAGTTCCGCCAGCAAACGGGCCTTGATCGGCTCCAGGGCAAGCGCGGCAGCGGCCGGCGCATCTATGACGTCGAGATCGAGCATGCTGCCATGATCGCCTTGACAATTTTTTTTGTCAAGGCGATCATGGCAGCTAATGCGGGTAGGGGGTGCGCTGAGTGCCCGCGTAGCATGCACGATTTCAGCTATGCAGAGCCTTCCAGCCATTCAGGCTCACTTCAATGGAGCCAGTCATGCGGACGACACTTCGCCAGGCAACCAAAGCCGATCACGATCGCCTCGAAGAGTTGCAACGCCTTGCTTCGCTCGCAACCGGCGATCACCACAAGGAACTCCTCGACAATCCTGATGTCTTCGGGGTCGCCGAGGAACACCTCCCGAATTCGCTGGTTGCCGAAGCGAACGGTGAGGTCATCGGCTTCTGTACTGTGCTGCCCATATCCAGCGAATCTGCAGAGCTGGACGCTATCTTTGTCGATCCGAGTGCATGGCGACGCGGCATCGGCAAGATGCTGTTGGCAGAAGCGGAGCAGCGTGCGTCCAGTGCGGGCGCGCTCAAGATGTGGGTGACATCCGGCGTCTATGCGACTTCCTTCTATCGGTCCTTGGGGTTCCAATCCGCCGGGATGGAGATAACCGCCTTTGGTCCGGCGGAACGCTTGGTCAAGGAACTGAAACGAGCTGAGCCGGGGTAGGTTGCCCGGTTGAGGGTCTCCACGCGATGCACCGCCACTATTGCCGACCGCTTGGCAGTTCGTCGTTTTTCCCTGAATGTCGGCACCCAAGGTGGTGGGAGGCAATGTGTCCATGGGAGCGTACCGATGAATGCCGGAACGATCGAGGTTTACCGTCCACGTGATGTTTCCATCCTGGGCGATTGGGACATCGGCGGTCTCAAGCTCAAAGCCTATGGCCTTGCAGCCGTTGGCAGGCACATCGATGATGCGATGGTGGTGCTCGCTCAGTCATTCGTCCGACAGGACGTGATTTCGCGCGTGGCGGCTGAGGGCGACAGCAACCGCCTCGGCTTTGTCATCATCCATGCCGGCAGCCTCGGTATCTCCATCTCTGCGCACTGGTGGATACAGGGCTCGGTCCTGTGTCAGCACAATTATCGCAAGCTCTATTCGGCTTCTGAGCCGACGGATGCGGCACGGAGACCGGTCATTGCATGTGTTTGGGAATTAGCGCTGATCAACGCCGAGCAGGAAGCCTGGCGAGAGACGATGATGAAAGACAAAACGCAAGTGACGAGGGCGCGCTTTGGGCAAGCGCTGGGAGCATGTCGCACTTGGAAATAGAATCCACCCACGCTACATACAAAGATCACATAAGATAGATTATGGAACTAACGTATATGCCGGAAAGCATGGATTGCGGCTGAACGTTGCCTTGGCGAGCTTGACCCGGCCTTTCCAGCCTGCTTAGCGTTCCCGAACCGAACACCTCATTTTTCAAGGCCAGATGTGATGAGCGAATTGCGCGTTCTTTCAGATGCTTTCATTCCGGAACTGCCAAACCGCTACAAAGGCAAAGTTCGCGAAAACTACGACCTTCCCGATGGCAACCGCATCATTATCGCGACGGACCGCCTCAGCGCCTTCGACGTCATCCTGACGTCGATCCCGAACAAAGGTCATGTGCTGACCCAGACGGCGCGCTACTGGTTCGAGGAAACGGCCGACATCTGCCCGAACCATGTGGTCAGCTATCCGGACCCCAATGTCGTTATCGGCAAGCGGCTCGACATTCTGCCGGTCGAGGTCGTCGTGCGCGGCTATCTCGCCGGAACCACCAGCACCTCGATCCTGACCAAGTACCGCAACGGCGAGCGCGAGATGTACGGCATCACCTTGCCGGACGGCATGCGCGACAACGAGAAACTGCCCCAGGCGATCATCACGCCCACCAGCAAGGCGTTCGACGGCGGCCACGACGAGCCGCTTTCGGCTGAAGCGATTCTCGAGCAAGGCCTGTTGACGAAGGAACAACTCGATACCGTCTGGCAATATGCGTTGGCTCTCTTCGCCCGCGGCCAGCAGCGCGCCGCCGAGCGCGGCCTGATCCTCGTCGACACCAAGTACGAGTTCGGAACCGACGAAAACGGCACGATCATTCTCGCCGACGAGATCCATACGCCCGACAGCAGCCGCTACTGGATCGCCGACAGCTACCAGCAGAGCTTCGAGCGCGGCGAACGCCCCAGGAGTTTCGACAAGGATTTCGTGCGCGCCTGGGTTACCGCGCGCTGCGATCCCTACAAGGATCCGATTCCGGAGATCCCGGTTGATCTCGTCGTGCAGACCTCGGCGGTCTACATCGAAGCCTTCGAGAAGATCACCGGCCAGCGCTTCGTTCCGGATCTTTCGGGCGCGACGGTGCTGGAGCGAATTCGCGCCAACTTGACGCCGTATTTCTCGAAATAAATCAGTATATTATATATTTATTTTAATCTGATTTAGGCGTTGAGCGTAGGATCATCGACATCGAATTCGAGCCGCATCAGGTCGTATGCCGGCTCGATATGGTCAGGCGTTTCGCCTTGTAAAGTGTCGTAGTCGAGCGGCACGTGCATATGCGTCAGCACCGCCCGTTTCGGGTTCAGGCGCTCGATCCAACCGAGCGATTGCACAAGCGACAGGTGGCTCGGGTGGAACTTGTACTGCAGCGTGTCGATCACCAGCAGATCAAGGCCGCCGAGCTTGGCGACGGTTTCTGCGGGAAAATCGCTGACGTCGCTGCAATAGGCAAAATCGCCGATACGGAATCCCAGGGAGTGAATATTGCCGTGAAACTGCATCAGCGGCCGGAAAGCGATCGGCCCGCCGGCGCCTGATATCACCACGGGCGGCAGGTCATCAGGAATGATATGCGGCTCGACGATCGGCGGATAGCCGCTTCCCGGAGGCGATTGCAGGCAATAGCCAAACCCTTCGCGAATGCGGCCCATCGTATAGGCGTCCGCCCAGATGGGCACCCGCCTCCGGTTTTCGATGACGTAACCGCGCAGGTCGTCGATCCCATGCAGATGGTCGGCATGGGCATGGGTATAGATCACCGCATCGATGTGGCGCACATTCGTTGCGACCATCTGCGCGCGAAAATCCGGTCCGGTGTCGATGACGACGCTCGTCTTGCCACCGTCGGGCGCGATCTGCTCGACGAGCAAGGCCGCGCGCATGCGCCGGTTTTTCGGGTTTTCAGGATTGCAGGCGCCCCAGTCACCGGTGATACGCGGCACGCCTGGTGACGAGCCGCAGCCGAGAATGGTGAAGGCGCGCCGGAACGCCACGTCAGAGCCTCGGCATCTTGGAGAAGACGCGGAAAGCATTCTCCGTGGTGATCCTTGCAATCTCCTCAGTGGTCACGCCGATCGTCTCGGCAAGCACGGCTGCCGTATGGGCGACGTAAGCCGGCTCGTTACGCTTGCCGCGGAACGGTTTCGGCGCGAGATAAGGCGCGTCGGTCTCGACGATCATCCGGTCATGCGGCACGGTCTTGGCGATCTCGCGCAGTTCCTCGGATTTCGGGAAGGTCAGAATGCCCGAGAACGACACGTAACCGCCGAGCGCGACGCCAATACGGGCAAGCTCCGGACCGGAAGAGAAGCAGTGCAGAAGGAAAGGGAAGGCCCCCTTCCCGGTCTCCTCGGTCAGGATCGCCGCCATGTCGTCATCGGCCGAGCGGCTGTGAATGACGAGCGGCAGCCCGGTCTCGCGGGCAGCCGCTATGTGACGCCGCAGGCCTTCGACCTGAGCCTCACGCGGTGCGTTGTCATAGAAATAGTCGAGACCCGCCTCGCCGATCGCCACCACCTTCGGATGGGCCGAAAGCCTGACGAGATCCTCGGTTGTGATATCCAGCTCCTCGTCCGCATTGTGCGGATGGGTGCCGACGGAACAGAAGACGTTCGGATAGCTTTCGGCGATCGCGAGGATCGTCTCGAACCGCTTCACGCGGGTCGAGATCGTGATCATCTGCTCGACACCGGCCTCGTGCGCCCGCGCGACGATGGCATCACGCTCCGCTTCGAAGTCGGGGAAGTCCAGATGGCAATGGGTATCGATCAGCATGCTCAAAATGCCTTACTGCGCTTCCGGTGCCACGTAGCGCGGGAAGACCGGCTTCGGCGCCTCGAGCGGCGTGCCCGAGACGAGGCGTCCCGCCTCACCGAGTGCCGCGAAGTCGCGCTTGTCGGCGGGGGCAGCCACCAGATCGAGCAGCTTGGCCGAGGATTCCGGCATGAACGGCTGCAGCAGGATGGCAATCTGGCGCACGACTTCGGCCGTCACGTAAAGCACGGTGCCCATGCGGGCCGGATCGGTCTTCTTCAGCGCCCAAGGCTCTTGGCCGGCGAAGTAGCGGTCCGTCTCGGAAACGACGGCAATGATCGCCGCCAGCGCCCGGTGGATCATCTGCTTGCCCATTTCGTCGCGCGTGATTTCGTGCAGCGCGTCGGCAGCGGCCAGCATCGCCTTGTCCTCGTCGGTCAAGGGGCCGCAAACCGGCACCTGGCCGTCGCAGTTCTTGACGATCATCGACAGCGAGCGGCTCGCCAGGTTGCCGATGCCGTTGGCGAGGTCGGAGTTGATGCGGGTTGCGATCCCCTCCTCGCTGTAGCTGCCGTCCTGCCCGAAGGAGACTTCGCGCAGGAAGAAGTAGCGGATCTGGTCAAGGCCGAAATGCTCGACGAGGTTGAAAGGATCGACAACGTTGCCGAGCGACTTCGACATCTTCTCGCCCTTGTTGAGAAGGAAGCCGTGGGCAAAGACGCGCTTGGGCAGCGGCAGGCCGGCCGACATCAGGAACGCCGGCCAGTAGACCGCGTGGAAGCGGATGATGTCCTTGCCGATGACGTGGATATTCGCCGGCCAGAACTTGGCGCGCGGACCCTTCGGATCGTCGAGATAACCTGTCGCGGTGATGTAGTTCGTCAGCGCGTCGACCCAGACATACATGACGTGCGCCGGATCGTTCGGCACCTTGATGCCCCAGTCAAACGTGGTGCGCGAAACCGAGAGATCCTTGAGGCCGGATTTCACGAAGGAAATCACTTCGTTGCGGCGCTCGGCCGGACCGATGAAGTCCGGGTTCTCTTCGTAATGCTTCAGCAGCTTGTCCTGGTACTCCGACAGCTTGAAGAAGTAGCTCTGCTCTTCGACCCACTCGACCGGCGTTCCCTGCGGGCCGTAGCGCACGCCGTCGGCGCGCAGCTCGGTCTCGTTTTCCTGGTAGTAGGCTTCGTCGCGCACCGAATACCAGCCGGCGTAGGAGTCCTTATAGAGGTCGCCGGCCTCGCCCATGCGGATCCAGATGTCCTGCGACGCCTTGTGGTGGCGCTCCTCGGTCGTGCGGATGAAATCGTCGTTGGACGCGTTCAGGGCGACCGCCATCTTCTGGAACTCCGCCGAGTTACGGTCGGCAAGCTCCTGCGGCGTCACGCCTTCCTTGCGCGCCGTTTGCTGCATCTTTTGCCCATGCTCGTCCGTGCCGGTCAGGAAGAAAACCTCACGTCCGTCGAGGCGCTGGTAGCGCGCCATGGCATCCGTCGCGATCAGTTCATAGGCATGGCCGATGTGCGGCTTGCCGTTCGGGTAGGAAATCGCTGTCGTGATGTAGAAGGGGGACGTGTCTCTCATAGGCGGATTCGATCTATCTCGGATTAAGCTACGCACGCTCTTAGCGCATACGCTTGAAGGAAGAAACATGCGATCCATGAAAAGCCCCGCCGGAACAACCGCTGACACCGCCCTCCTTCTTGCGGGCTTCGCGTGTAGGACGTAGAACGAAACGGAAACAAGCTAGGGGGGATGAGTCGTGCTGGATCAACTTGGCAGCCAATTTGAAGCCGCGTCGGCCGGCTATGCCGCCGCGCACGGGATCGAGCGCGATCCCGACTGGTTCATCTTGAAGATGCAGGAGGAAATGGGTGAACTGACCCAGGCGTGGAACAAGCTCAGCGGTCGCGGCCGATCCCAGGGGAAATCGCCGGACGATCTCCGGACACAGATGGCCGACGAGACCGCCGACCTTCTCGGGCATGTGCTGCTCTTCGCGCAGCACCACAAGCTCGACCTTCACGCAGCGATCGAGCGCAAATGGCGTTTTCAGCCGACGCTATAGCGCCGCTTTCATATCGTCGAGCAAAGACAGGATGGTTTGCTTCCGGTCGAGATTATAGGCGTCGCTGACGGTCAGCCGCTCGGTCACGGTGGCTGACAGCCGGGCGAAGCGCTCGGCGCGCATGATATCGCCGGAAACGGCCGCCTCGCGCGCTTCGCGCATGATGCGGTCGCTGGCAAGGGCCTGGAAGAAATCGAAGATCGTTTCGCTGTCCTTGCCGGCGAGGGCGTCGGCGAGCTTGTGCATGTCCTTTCGGACAGCCGGTCCCTGCCCCGCAAGGATGCCCTCGAAGGTCGCGGCGATTTCCAGGCCGCCATAATTGATCAGCTTCAGCGCCTCGGCGACGCTGCCGCTGGCGGCAGCGATGATGCGGCCGGCATTCTCGCCCTCGAGATCGAAACCGAGATGCGCCAATGCCTGGCCGAGCGGTGCTGCGTCGAGCGGCTTCAACCGCAGCGGCAGGCAGCGCGAGCGGATCGTCGGCAGCAGTTTCCCGGGTGCATGCGTCAGCACCAGGAACAACGAGCGGCGCGGCGGTTCCTCGAGGATCTTCAGGATGGCGTTGGCCGCATTGCGATTGAGATCGTCGGCCGGATCGATGATGACGATGCGCCAATTGCCCGTGCCGGAGGTCTGGCTGAAGAACTTGCCGGCGCGCCGAACCTCGTCGACCGTGATCGCCCCCTTCGCCCTGCCCGTCTTTTCATCGATCGGGCGGGTCAGATGCAGGAGATTGTGCGAGGCGCCGGAGGCGAGCTGCCTGCCGATCGCCGAGCTCGGGTCCGGGTCGGCAAGTGCTTCTGGCGCATCGGCCGGCTCGGGGTGTTTCAGGATGTGGTAGGCAAAGCGGAAGGCAAGCGTGGCCTTGCCGATGCCTTCCGGTCCTTCGATCAGGATCGCGTGGTGCCCCTTGCCGGAGCGGTAGCTCTGCGCCAGGAAGGCTTCCGCCTGCTCATGGCCGAACAGGCGATTGTTCTCCGCGGGCGCAATGGCACCATCAAGGACGCCGGCTCTTTCGCTCATGACACGACTTCCTCGGCGGACGCGTCCGCGCCGTCGCCGTGCGGCAGAAGCGCTTCGACAAGCGAAAGCACCTCGGCGGCGATCGCCTCGACCGGCTGCGTCGCGTCCACCACCCGGCACCGCTCGGAATCGCGGCTGGCAATGTCGAGAAAGGCATCGCGCCGCTTCTCGTGGGTCTCCAGCTGTTCCTTTTCGAAACGATCTGGGTTGTCGTCGCCGGCGCGGCGTTGCGCCCGCTCGAGGCCGACACTGGCGGGCAGGTCGAAGATCACCGTGCGGTCCGGCACGACACCGTTGATCGCCACGCGCTCGAGGCTCTCGACGAAGCTTTGTTCGAGATTGCCGGAAATTCCCTGATAGACGCGCGAGGAATCCATGAAGCGGTCGCAAAGCACGATCGTGCCCTTGTCGAGCGCCGGCCGGATGACCTCTTCGACATGGTCGCTGCGGGCTGCGGCAAAGAGAATCGCTTCCATCCGCACCCCGAAGGCTTCCGCAGCCCCCGAAAGCAGCACGTGACGCACAGCCTCCGCGCCGGGAGAGCCCCCGGGCTCGCGTGTCGTCAGCACCTCGTACCCGCGCGCACGCAGGGATTCAGCCAGGAGGCGGAGCTGCGTCGACTTGCCGGCACCTTCCCCACCTTCGAATGTAACGAACAGACCTTTTTTCAGCGACACCATGCTTTCCCGTATCGGCATGCGATTTGGCCCTGTTTAGCCGATTGGTTCTCCGGGCGAAACCGTCAGGTGACGATTTGGCAGATGCATTGCTGCGCCGGCATTGCGCCCATGGCCTAAAGCCAGAAGAAAAGCAGTTCCTGCAGGGCGTCGACCGCGCGGCTCGTCAGGGTTCCCTGCCCCACCGCGCCGGCCGTCTTGACCGGGACTTCGCGCAACAGCTTCTCGCCGTTCCACAGTTTGACGACGCCGACTTCCGTGCCGGCCGACACCGGCGCTCGCAGGGGCCACTTGTAGACGATGCGGGCCGTCAGCCGCTCGGGGTTGTTGACCGGTAGCAGCACGTCGACCGGGCCGCCGGCCACGAGCGCGACGTGAGATGCATCGCCGCCATAGACAGCCGCCTCACCGATCGCTTCTCCATCGGCGAAGATGCGCTTCTTCTCGAAGGCGGTCATCGCCCAGTCGAGAACCTTGCGGCTCTCCTCGATGCGCTCCTTGTCGGTTTCAAGGCCACCCATCGCAAGGTAGACGCGGCGGTCGCCGCGCTGCAGCGATGCGGCCAGCGAGAAGCCGAAACCCTCGGCAAAGCCCGTCGCCAGGCCATCCACGCCGATATTGGCCGAAATCAGCGGGTTCTTGTTGCGCTGGAGGATCTTGTTCCATTCGAATTCCGGCTGCGCATAGAGCCGGTAGAGATCGGGATGCGCCTCGTGCAGATGGCGGACGAGCGTCACCAGTTCGCTCATCGTGATCTTGTTGCCGGTATCGGGCAGCCCGGTCGCGTTGCGGAAGGTCGCAACCGGCATGCCGAGTTCGCGTGCGCGCGCTGTCATGCGTTCGGCGAACGCACCTTCGCTCCCGGTCATGCCCTCGGCGAGAATGATGCAGGCATCGTTGGCAAGCTGAACTGCGACGCCCTGCAGCAGATCAGCGACCCGGATGCGCGATTTCAGCGCGGCAAACATCGTGGAAGTGCCGGCCGGTGCGCCGCCGGTCCGCCAGGCATGCTCCGACACGTCGTAGAGGGTCTCGGGCGAGATCTCGCCCTTGCCGAGCGCCTCCGCGACGACTTCCATGGTCATCAGCTTGGCAAGCGAAGCGGGCGGGATTGGGTCGTTTTCGGCACGCGAGAAAAGCACCGTGCCGGTTTCGGCATCGACCAGCAGGATCTGTTTTGCCTTGGTGTCGAAGGCGGGTGCCGGCGTTTGCGCGAATGCGGCGCCGGCAAACAACGCAAGGCCCAGGAATGCGGCCGAAAGCATCTTCATGCGCATGGGAAACTCCGGTTTCCCTTCGGGCATAGCAGCGTGGTCATTTTGGCACAACGCCGAGAACTGTTAACGGGCCGAACCGTTTGTTTTCTGGCGCTTGGCGTAGTCGACGATGACCTGCGGGGTCAGCTGCTTCTTGTCGACCATGATCGCTTCGAAGGGCGATTCGGCGTCGCTGACGCGAACTTCGTAATAGGCCGCCGCATAGGCCATGTTGCCGTTGGGCATTGGAATGTACTCCGGCCGCTCGCGCGGGATCGGGCCGATTTCCGGCAGCATGACGAATTCGTTGAACGACGCCGGCTGCTGGGCAAACTGCGGCACGGGTGCGGCCATCGCCGTCACCGGTTCGCTGACGTCGAGCGACGCCTTGGCCGGCACGGTGATCGTGCCGAGGCTTTGCTTGCGGAACGGCTCGTTCGAGGCAACCATCACGCCGGTCGCGATCTGCCCTTCCGGCATGATGCTCGGGCCGCGCTGGCCCTTCTCGACATAGGACGCCATCAGGTAAGGCATGTCGTTGCCTTCGAGCGGCGCACGGCCGACATATTGCACCTTCACCTGCGCGCTGCCCTTGCGCTTGATGTCGAGCAGGTCTGCCGTCTTCGAGGAAACGTCGATGATGCGGCCGTATTCGTAGGGGCCGCGATCGTTGACGCGCACGATGACCGAGGTGCCGTTTTCCATGTTGGTGACGCGGGCGTAGCTCGGCAGCGGAAAGGTCGGATGGGCGGCCGACAGATGCGCCTTGTCGTAGACTTCGCCGTTGGCGGTCAGGCGCCCGTGGAAGGCCGAGCCGTACCAGGATGCCATACCCGTCTTGTTATAGCCGAAGTCTTCCTTGGGCTGGTACCACTTGCCTTTGACCTGATAGGCCTTGCCAACCTGAAAGCGTCCGCCGCCCTTCGGGATGTTGTTGCCGGTGGCAACGCGAGGGCTCGCCTTCACGCCATAGACGGATTCAGGAAAGTACTCCTTGCTGCGCGCAGTCTTCTTGACGTTCGACGTGGAGCCGCAGGCGGTAAGCGCTACGCACAGCGCCGGAATAGCCGCAAGGCGCAATCCCTTGACCAGAAATGCCGCATTTTTACTGGAGGTCATCTGTCCCACAACATCGATCGATAAAGCCGTACTCGAAACCTTCCGCTTACCCCCAGCGGAAATCTCGACGTCCCGAAACGGAACAGGTGTGTATTCATGACATCATCAAGGCAAAAATGCGAACTCATCCACAGGCCGGCGCCGCATTTCGCGAGTTATGGTTTATGGCTGGTTAACGCGATCGGGCCCGGCGCCTGCTCTTTAAAGCGGTCGAGAAAATCTTGCAGCGACGCATGTTAATTCTTGCAAAGCGCCGAGGCTTCGCGCAATAACGCCGTGCCCGGCACGCAGTCTCGCGGTGCTTCAGGCAAGGACAGGTGGCCGAGTGGTTTAAGGCTCTGGTCTTGAAAACCAGCGTACGGGAAACCGTACCGTGGGTTCGAATCCCACCCTGTCCGCCATTTCCCTTTTCTGCCACCCACTAGTTGTCGAGCCGACGAGATGGGACTAACTTACGCAGCGTAATGACGGTGCCAAGTCCTTTGGGGAGCGGGATCGACATGCGCGTTAAAGATGTAATGACGACCTCGGTCGTCAAGCTGTCCCCTGACAACAGCGTCAGGCAGGCAGCCCGGATCATGCTCGACAATCATGTAAGCGGCCTTCCCGTGGTCGACGGTGATGGAGCCCTGGTGGGCGTCATCAGCGAAGGCGATCTCATTCGCCGGAGCGAGCTTGGTGGCGGCATTCTGGTCGCCGACCCTGCCGGGGCGGCGGACGAGCGGGCGAGCGCCTATGTGCGCCGGTCCTCCTGGAGGGTCGGTGACGCCATGACGGCCAATCCCGTGACCATCGACGAGGACGCCTCCGTCGCGCGGGTCGCGGCGGTGATGCAGGAGCGCGGGATCAAGCGCATACCGGTTCTGCGGAACGGCCTTGTCGTCGGTATCGTCAGCCGCGCCGACCTGCTGCAGGCGATCTTGTCCGCAAAGCAGGACGAGACGGCGGCGGGCGATGAAGCCATCCGGCGCAGCATCCTGGTGCGCATCGGCGAAAACACCGGCCTTGAGGGCCTGGATATCAAGGTCGCCGTCACCGACGGCATCGTGCATCTCTGGGGCAATGTGGAGACTGCCGATTGCCGCAAGGCGGCGCGCATCCTCGCCGAAAACGTGCGTGGTGTCCGCGGTGTGGTCGAGCACTACGCCGAGCCCTATCCGCAATAACATGTGCGTCGAGACCGCCGCGGCCTGAGTTCGCGGCGCTGCAAGCGTGTTCCTGCTGCTGTCGTTCAAACTTCAAGCGTTCCACCACCTGCCCGCCGCAGAAAAACAGCAACGACCGTAGCGAATTCGAGAGACTGCGATGGCTTGCGCGACGGCAAGCCGGAGGGAATTTCAGCATATGTCCTTTTGACCGGGAGGCTCAGATGGTTTCGCCTGAAACAGCATCGATGAAAGAGACGGCATCCGGAAAATCAGCAGCACCGTTGTCATCAGACGAACTCCGCCTGATGGACGCCTATTGGCGTGCTTCGAACTACCTGTCGGTCGGTCAGATCTACCTGCTCGACAATCCGCTTCTGCGCGAACCGCTGAAGCGCGAGCACATCAAGCCGCGTCTGCTCGGCCATTGGGGCACGTCGCCGGGCCTCAACATGCTCTATGTTCACCTCAACAGGGTGATCAAGCGCGACGATCTCGACATGATCTACATCATCGGTCCGGGACACGGCGGGCCGTCTCTGGTGGCGCATGCCTACCTGGAAGGGACTTACACGGAGTTTTATCCGAATATCGCCGAAGACGCCGAAGGCATGCAGCGGCTGTTCAAGCAGTTCAGCTTTCCCGGCGGCATCCCGAGCCATGTGGCGCCGGAAACGCCCGGCAGCATCCACGAAGGTGGCGAACTCGGCTATGCACTCAGCCACGCCTATGGCGCCGCTTTCGACAACCCCAATCTCGTTGTTGCCTGCATCGTCGGCGATGGCGAGGCGGAGACCGGGCCGCTTGCGACCGGCTGGCAGAGCAACAAGTTCCTCAACCCTGCCCGCGATGGCTGCGTGCTGCCGATCCTGCATCTGAACGGCTACAAGATCGCCAATCCCTGCTTCCTCGCCCGCATCCCGCACGACGAACTGAAGAAGTTCTTCGAGGGCATGGGCTACAAGCCCTATTTCGTGGAAGGACATGATCCGGCAAAGGTTCACCAGCAACTGGCGGACGTGCTCGATACGGCGATGGCCGAAATCCGGCAGATCTGGGACGATGCCCGCATCAGGGGCAATCTGAAGCGCCCGGCCTGGCCGATGATTATCTTCCGCACGCCCAAGGGCTGGACCTGCCCGCCGGAAATCGACGGCAAGAAATGCGAGGACTACTGGCGCTCGCACCAGGTGCCGATGGGCGAGATGGACAAGCCCGAGCACATCCGCGTCCTCGAACAATGGATGAAGAGCTACCGTCCGGAAGAACTCTTCAGCGACGAGGGCCGGCTGAAGCCGGAGATTGCGGCGCTCGCGCCATCGGGACATCGCCGCATGAGCGACAACCCGCATGCAAACGGCGGCCTGCTCTTGCGCGACCTGAAGATGCCGGCATTCCGGGACTATGCCGTCGACGTTCCGAGCCCGGGCGCCACGACCGTGGAAGCGGCACGCGTGATGGGCAAGTTCCTGCGCGACGTGATGAAGAACAACATGGATGCGAAAAACTTCCGGCTGTTCAGCCCGGACGAAAACAACTCCAACCGCTGGCAGGATGTGCTCGAGGTCACCGACCGCTGCTACATGGCCGAGATCTATCCCGAGGACGATCACCTCTCACCGGATGGCCGCATCATGGAGGTCTTGAGCGAGCATCAATGCCAGGGCTGGCTCGAAGGCTATCTGCTGACTGGCCGCCATGGCTTCTTCTCCTGCTACGAAGCCTTCATCCACATCATCGATTCCATGTTCAACCAGCATGCCAAGTGGCTGAAGGTCTGTAACGAGATCCCCTGGCGTCGGCCGGTCGCCTCGCTCAATTATTTCCTGAGCTCCCATGTCTGGCGGCAGGATCACAACGGCTTCAGCCATCAGGATCCGGGCTTCATCGACCACGTCGTCAACAAGAAGGCAGAGGTCGTCCGCGTCTATCTGCCGCCGGATGCCAATACGCTGCTGTCGGTCACCGATCATTGCCTGCGCAGCCGCAACTACATCAACGTCGTCGTCGCCGGCAAACAGCCGGGGCCGCAGTGGCTGACGATGGAGCAGGCCGTGCGCCATTGCAGCATGGGTGTGAGCATCTGGGATTGGGCGAGCAACGACGCCAACAGCGAGCCGGATGTGGTCATGGCCTGCTGCGGCGACATTCCAACGCTGGAAACGCTTGCTGCCGTCCAACTGCTGCGCGAGCACCTGCCGGAGGTCAAGGTCCGGGTCGTCAACGTCGTCAATCTGATGAAGCTGCAGCCGGCGGAAGAACATCCGCACGGCCTTTCGGACCGCGACTTCGACGGCATCTTCACCAGGGACAAGCCGATCATCTTTGCCTTCCACGGCTACCCCTGGCTGATCCACCGCCTCACCTACCGCCGCACCAACCACGGCAACCTGCATGTGCGCGGCTACAAGGAAGAAGGCACGACCACGACACCGTTCGACATGGTGGTGTTGAACGAGCTCGATCGTTTCCATCTGGCTGGCGACGTCATCGACCGCCTGCCGCAGCTCGGCGCGCGGGCGGCCTATTTCAAGCAGGCGATCCAGGCCAAGCTGATCGAGCACCGCGAATACATCGAGAAACATGGCGACGACATGCCCTCGATCAGCGGCTGGAAATGGGGCGTTAAAGGCGCGCAGCCTTTCAAGGCCGGGACATCGACCGAAGGGGACAATGTCTGAGGCCCGCGCACGGCTGGATTGACGGTCGCCCTCCCCGGCTTGCCTGGGCTTGCGAGCCGCTCCGCAAGGGGCGTCTCGCGCATCCGATACGAATGAACCCTCATCGTCATTGCGGCTGGCTGCCATGTCGGAATTGCTGTCGACAGATCCCGAACTGAACCGGATGCCGACCGAGCAGGATCTTGCCCGGTTGCAGTTCACGACGCTGCTCTACTATCTCCACTGCACCAACCCGGACAACGGCCTGGTTCGTGACAAGACTCAGGAAGACGCACCCGCAAGCATCGCCGCAGTCGGCATGGCGCTCGCGACGATCCCGGTGCTGGTCGAGCGCGGCATCGTCATTCGCAAGTTCGCCGCCAAGATCGCGCGTCGACGGCTGCAGTTCCTCTTTGAATGCCCGCAAGGGCCGGAACCCGACGCTTCCGGCTACAAGGGCTTCTTCTACCACTTCCTCGACATCGAGACCGGCCGGCGGGTGTGGGAGTGCGAGCTGTCGACGATCGATTCTGCCTTCCTCTTTGCGGGCGCATTGACGGTCGCCGCCTATTTCGACGGCGACAGCGCTGAGGAAGCCGAGGTTCGCCGGCTGGCCAACGCGCTCTATGAACGGGCCGACTGGAACTGGGCGTGCGACCACGGGCTGACGCTGACCCATGGCTGGCGGCCAGAAAACGGCTTCATCCCCTACCGCTGGCGCGGTTACGACGAAGGGTTGCTGCTCTACATCCTCGGCCTCGGCTCGCCGACCCATCCACTGCCACCGGAAGCCTACACCGCCTACACCGCAAGCTACGACTGGCGGAACCTTTACGGGCGCGAGCTGCTCTATTCGGGACCGCTCTTCACCCACCAGCTCTCGCACATGTGGATCGACTTCCGCCGCATCCGCGACGAGTTCATGCGCGAGCACAACAGCGACTATTTCCAGAACAGTCGCCATGCCACCTTCGTCCAGCAGGAATATGCCATCCGAAACCCGCTGAATTTCGTCGGCTACGGCGAACATTGCTGGGGCTTCACCGCAAGCGATGGTCCGGGCTGGACAAAGGGCATGGTGAACGGCGTCGAGCGGGAGTTCTTCGACTACATCGCCCGCTGCGCACCCTTTGGTCCGGATGACGGCACTGTGTCGCCCTGGGCGGTGGTCGCCTCCCTGCCCTTCGCGCCGGAGATCGTCATCCCGACGGTCTGGAACTGCGCCCGCATGAACCTCGGCATGACCAAGCTCTACGGCTTCAAGCCCTCCTTCAACAGAAGCTTTCCGGTGGAGGGAAGCGAAACCGGTTGGTGGGTCAGCCCCTATCACTTCGGCGTCGACCAGGGGCCGGTGGTGCTGATGATCGAGAACTACAGGACCGGCCTGCTCTGGAACATCATGCGCCGGTGCGAGCCGTTGGTGGTGGGCTTGAGGCGGGCGGGCTTTTCCGGCGGCTGGCTCTGACGGCCAACGCAACAAAGGTACTCTGATGGACAGCCAGCCAGTGCCGATCAGAACAACCGCACTTCGCTTCGCACGGGCTGTCCGAATTTTCCTGACCTCCGAAGTTGGCGGCCGCGCTCGGTTGATGTTCTTCGGGCTCATGCTGCTGCTCTTCGGCCTGAACGGCCTCAACGTCGTCAACAACTATGTCGGCCGCAATTTCATGACGGCGATCGCCGAGCTCCAGATGAACGAATTCATCCGGCAAGCCGTCTTCTATGTCTGCGTCTTTGCGGTGCTGACCGTCGTCGGTGTCACTGCGCGCTTCGTGGAGGAACGGCTGGCGTTGCTCTCGCGCGAATTCCTGACCCGCCGCGCCGTCGACATCTATCTGGAAGACGAGGCTTACTACCGGCTCGAGGTCTCGGGCAGGCTGAGCCATCCGGACCAGCGGATATCCGAGGACATCCAGGCCTTACGGTCACCACGCTCTCCTACATCATCATGCTGTTCAGCAGCACGCTGACGGTGGTGACGTTCTCGGGCGTGCTCTGGTCCATCAGTCCGCTGCTGTTTGCCGTTGCCGTGCTCTATGCCGCCTGCGGCTCATACATGACGATCGTTCTGGGTCGCCCTCTTTCTCGACCGGATCGAGGCTACGCTTGGACGTGAGACCTTCCGCAATACGCTGAGGCTTCTCTGTGAGCGTTCCATCACCTGCATCAACAACGGCGAGGAAGGCGATACGCGCGACCTCTACCGTCCCCTGCTGGATTGCCGGGAGGATGGCAGATGGACGTGGACCGACGAGCGGACTTGACCCAAGCCGAGGTCACGGAACGCGGCGCCTTTTTAAGGGCGCCGTCTGACGGACGCGCGCTCAGGGGAGCGGTACCCCAAATGATCGATTGGAACGATCGAACTCACCGCGGCGCAACGATGCCCTGGTAGTAGTCTCCGTCGCCGCCGACGACGCGCGGCGGGCCACCGGCGGTTTGCGAACAGGCGGCCAGCGTGGCGAGCGTGAGCAGCAATACGATCGTTCTCATGAAGTCGGTCCCCTTCTGGCCTGCGTTCCGGCTATGTCCTTGAGACTTGAGAGAATCTGCGGCGGAGCCGGTTAGAAAACAAGTACTAAAATGGTGGTATAACAAAATGTATGATCGTTGGAGATGCAATCTGCATCGACCGCCGCCCGCCAAGGGGCGACAACCCGGACACGGTCAACAATGGATGAATGGGCCGCTAGATCGGATGCTGCCGGTTCGTCTGTTCGCGTTCTCTCCAGTATTGCAGCCGAAGTCGCGGCGCCATGATCCAGGCGATGAAGGGCGTGATCAGGAAACAGCTGACGACCACGACCGGGATCGCATATTTGGCGTTGGCCGTGAGGGCCGGCACCGAAAGAACGATGAGGATCCCGATGGCGAACAGGATGGCGTTGACCATCAGGCCGACCATGATCGCGAGTTGCAGGCGGACGGACATATCGACCTCCCGAAGATTCGGGGCGTACCGCCCCTTAAGCGCTCATTTGCGCGACCGATTGTAGCAGACCGCCCTCTTTCGCGAAATGGTGGAGTCGCGCGGCGTCTTCGCCCCTGTCGCGGGCGCAAATCTGCTCTATGCTGTTAGACGAGCGATTGAAGACGCACCCGCCAGCCCGGCAAGGCACGGCAAACGTGGTCGATCCGCGCTCGCCCAAAGGAGATCGCATGACGAGCCCATACGAAACGCTCGGTGTCAGCCGCGACGCGACGCAAAAGGACATCCAGAGCGCCTATCGCAAGCTTGCCAAGAAGCTGCACCCGGATCTCAACCCGGGAGACAAGGGCGCGGAAGACCGCTTCAAGGCGGTTTCAGCGGCCTATGCCCTGCTTGGCGACGAGGACAAACGCGGAAAATACGATCGCGGAGAGATCGACGAAACCGGAGCGGAAACGCCGCCCCGGCACTATTACCGCGACTATGCCCAATCCGGAGATACGGGGGCACGCTACGAAAGTGCGCATGGCTTTTCGGATTTTGCCGAGGCCGACGATATCTTTTCGAGCTTCTTTTCGCGGCGTGCGGGCGGACAGCAGCAGCGCCAGCGCGGTCGCGATACCCATTTCTCGATGGAGATCGCATTTCTCGACGCGGCGAACGGCACCAAGACCCAGATCACCCTGCCCGGCGGCGGACCGGCGCTCGACCTGACCATTCCGCCCGGCACGCGTGACGGCCAGACGCTGAGGCTGCGCGGCAAGGGCGAGCCGGGTCGCGATGGCGCACCGGCCGGCGACGCGCTGATCGACATTCGCGTCCGCCCGCATCCGCTCTTTGCCACCGATGGCGACGACGTGCGCTACGAGGTACCGATATCGCTGAGCGAGGCGGTGCTCGGCGGCAAGATCCGCGTTCCGACGATCGATGGCGCCGTCAACGTGTCGATTAATCCGCACACCAACAGCGGCAAGACGCTGCGGCTGAAGGGCAAGGGACTGCACAAGCCGGGCGGCGGCCATGGCGATGCCTATGTCAGCCTGAAGATCGTGCTGCCGCAGACCCCGGACCCGGCGCTTTCGGCCTTCGTCGAAGGCTGGGCCGCCGGCAAGACGGAAGATCCGCGCAAGGGCATGGGAGGATGACCTATGAACGACCGTGAATTCTGCGAACATCTGGATATCGAGGTCAAGGTTTTGCGCATCTGGGTCGAGCAGCGCTGGCTGATGCCCCAGGAGGCCGACGCCGGCTGGCTGTTCGAGGATGCCGACCTTGCGCGCGCGCGGCTGATCCAGGATCTGACGGGCCCCATGGGCGTCAATGACGACGGCGTCGACGTGGCCATGCGGCTGCTCGACCAGGTCCACAGCCTGCGTGGCCGCCTGACCGTGTTGATGAACGCCATTCGCTCCCAGGAGCCGGCGGTTCAAAAGCTCATCCTGTCGCGCGCCGAAGAGGACTAGGCGACGGCCGGCTCTTTCAGCAGCCCGATCGTTTCGGCGACAAACAGGGTATCGACGAACTCCGTCAGGTCGACGATCCGATCGTCGCGGAACGTGAACTTGTCGATGATCTCGGTTCGCTCGCGGGTCTGCGACGGGATGAAGCGAACAAAGCCGGCGCGGTGGACGACGACGGTATCACCATCGGCATAGCAGCCGACCATCTCCATCTCGCTCAGGTCCCAATTGTTGACGAGCGTCGCGAAACTGTCGCGCACCGTTTCCGGTGTGTTGACGGCAAGCGCCATCGTGCCGAGCCTGCCGCTTCCGACGATGCGGAAGCTGAAGTCCGGATCGAGTTGCGCCATCATCGTGTCGAGGTCGTTCACATTGCGGGCGAGATAAAGGGCCCGCACCCTGAATTCCAGCATGCTTCGCTCGGTCATCACAACCTCCCGTTTCTATTAGAACGAGTGTGTTTTAACTTTAGCGATCGCGCAAGTATTAGTGATGTGCCGGCTCGCTCCGCACGGGTCGCGGCGACCATCGTTAGAGTTTTCCTAAAATGCAACCACCAGTTTTTACTCGCCTTCAGGTGAAACTGAGCGACAAGAGTGGATTGCTAACGGGAAGGCAGGAAAGACGTGACTCAGATCGTCACAGTATCCGCAACGACGGCGGCCTATGCGGCGGAAGCGCTGAAGCCGTCCGCACGCGTGCGTGGCGACGGTCCGACCGACGAAGCGATCACGTTGCTCTCGGCGCGGCGCACCGAAGAGCCCAAGCTGACGCCAGTCTCGATCCCCAACACCAAAGGCGCCCTGCCCCTCTCTTTCATGCTGGCCACGGCCGACGGGCGTCTGCCGGAGCGCTCGGAATCCGAAGCCCTGCGCCGCTATCTCGAATTCATGCGCGACGACGACGGTGGTTCCGAGAAGCAGGAAAACGAAGGCCGGCAGGATGAACCCGCCGGCCAGGAGGATGAGAGCGACGCCGCTTGAGCGGCATCGCGATTTCTCGGGTCAATGATGCTTCTGGCCGCCGGCTGCCTCGCCGCCCTTGGCCGAGCCCACCGGGAAAGTCGCATCGACCTTGCCGGCCTTTTCGAAGACGAGCGTGACGGGAACCGTTTCGCCTTCCTTGAAGGGCGTCTTCACGTCCATGAACATCAGGTGCAGGCCGCCGGCCTTGAGCTCGACCGTTTCGCCGGCCGGCAATGCCACGCCGTCGTCCAGCTTGCGCATCCGCATCACGTCGTTTTCCATCTTCATCTCATGGATCTCGACCCGTGCGGCCGCGGGGCTCTCGACAGCAACGAGCCGATCTTCACCTGCCCCACCGTTCTTGATCGTCAGGAAACCGCCACCGACTTTGGCACCGGGCAGCATGGCCTTAACCGAGCCGCCGGTGATATCGAGATCGCCGACCTTCGCCGAGCCGCCGGCTGTAGCCATATGCCCGCCATGGCCAGCATGCGGATCGGCGGCATCGGCCATCGTTACCGTGACGGTCGGCGCCGGGCTTTTCAGGTCATGCGCATTTTGGCCCTCGGCCGCCACCTGGTCCCAGACGACCTTGCCTTCGGTGCCGCAAAGCTGCGTGGTCGGGAAGGCGAGCACCGTCTCCTTGTCGAAGCCCGAGACTTTGCCGCGCACGACGAAGGTGTCGTAATATTCGTCGGGAAGATTGCCGCCCTTCCAGCGGATCTCCAGCGGGCCGGATGTGACCTTCTTGCCGTGATTGTCGTAGGTTTTCTGGTAGTCGCCCTTGATGATCTCGATCTCCCAGCCGGGCTTCGGCTGCGGCTGGGCGAAGACGAAACCTTCCGGCAGCTTGATCTGTACTTCCGTCGTCGGCTTGCCGTCGCAGCCATGGGGAACCTGCAGCACCGCCTTGAAGGTGCTCTCCACCGGCGCCGTGTCCTTCTCGAAGGTGGCGTGGGCGTGGGCGATGCCGCTTGCGGCAAGGGTAAGGCCGAGCGAAAGCGAAGCGATCCTGGTCTTTGTCATGTCGTAATCTCCTGACCACGCGCCGGGCTTTGCCCGATGTCCGGTGGTCCAAGCCGCTTGAACGCGGCAAATTGTATTGGGATGCGAGAGGAGAATTACGAGCGCGCTGGAGGCCCGCGCGAAGGCGGCAGCAGCCGCAGATGCTGATGGGGTGCCGCGTTTACAGCGGCGATCGGAGAAACCTGCCACGCGCCCGTTTCGGCGCGAAGGCTCTCGGTTGGCGGAGCCGGCAGCAGAATGGAGCCCGAAAGACGGCAGGCCTCGCAGATCGGGGCCATCGCCTGGCCCTTGCCGCTTTCATGGTCGACGCCATCCATGCCGAAGCAGATTTCAGCGATCGTTCCGTCAGGCAGCTGATAGGCGGAAATTTCAGCCGGGCTCAGTTTCTTGGCGCTGAGCGGCTTGTGGGCGAAGGTCAGGAAAACGAGCGCAAAGACGGCGATCAGCCGCACTGCTATCCCGAATTTTCCGTCGCGCCCTGTCATGGTTATCCCCAGTATCTGTCTTGGGTTATCCTCAACCGGAGAAGAATGCAAAGGCAGAATTGCCGCACCCGGCTCGGCTGCGTCTTTTGGTCGTGCGACAAAAATGTGTTTCAGCGCGACACCGCCCCCTTGCCAACATCCCGCCTTCGCCGTTATCTGGAGACGATCTTGTTGGGAGAAGCCGGCTCAAACCGGTGCCGAAGGAGCAACCGCCCCGGAAACTCTCAGGCCAAAGGACCAGCAAGGTGCCGGTAGGACTCTGGAGAGAAGCGTTTTAACGCTCGCCGAAGGGATAACAATCTCAGGCAAAGGGACAGAGGGGGCTCGAATCGACGGCGATTGACGCCGGAAGTGTGAGCCGGCGCGGGAGCGCCAGACCTGGAGGCCGGATTTGGAAAACAATCCTCATTTGAAACAGACGCCGCTGCATGCGCTGCACCTTTCGCTGGGCGCGCGCATGGTACCCTTTGCCGGTTACGACATGCCGGTGCAGTACCCCGATGGCGTGATGAAGGAACACCAGCACACCCGTGTTGCCGCCGGTCTCTTCGACGTCTCGCATATGGGCCAGGTCATCGTGCGTCCGAAGTCCGGCAAGGTCGAGGACGCAGCGCTTGCGCTTGAAAAGCTGGTGCCGGTGGACGTTCTCGGTCTTGGCGAAGGCCGGCAGCGCTATGCGATCTTCACCAATGCCGAAGGCGGCATCCTCGACGACCTGATGATCGCCAACCGCGGCGATCACCTGTTCCTCGTTGTCAACGCCGCCTGCAAGGATCAGGATTTCGAGCATCTGAAGTCCGGCCTTGCCGACACCTGCGACGTCACCATGCTCGACGACCGCGCGCTGATCGCGCTGCAGGGACCGCATGCCGAAGCCGTTCTTGGCGAACTCTGGGCCGATGTTTCCGGCATGCGCTTCATGGATGTCGCCGAAGCGGACCTTCACGACGTCACCTGCATCATTTCGCGCTCGGGCTATACCGGCGAGGACGGTTTCGAGATTTCCATTCCCGCAGCTTCCGCCGTCGATGTGACACAACGGCTGCTGGAACATCCCGATGTCAAGCCGATCGGTCTTGGCGCGCGCGATTCGCTGCGTCTGGAAGCGGGCCTTTGTCTCTATGGCAACGACATCGACACCACGACCACGCCGGTCGAGGGCGCCATCGAATGGGCGATGCAGAAGGCGCGACGCGCCGGCGGCGCCCGGGCGGGCGGCTTCCCCGGTGCCGACCGCATCCTCTCGCAGCTCGCTGACGGCGCCTCGCGTCGCCGCGTCGGCCTGAAACCTGAGGGACGCGCGCCGGTTCGCGGCGGCGCCAATCTCTTTGCCGATGCCGAGGGCAAGACCCCGGTCGGTCAGGTGACCTCGGGCGGTTTCGGCCCCTCCGTCGATGGCCCCGTCGCGATGGGCTATGTCGATGCCGGCCACACGGACGTCGGCACCACCCTTTTTGCGGAAGTGCGCGGCAAGTACCTGCCCCTGGCGGTCGCTGCCCTTCCCTTCGTCAAACAAACCTACAAACGCTGATCAGGAGAGAGCGATAATGTTGAAGTTCACCGACGAACACGAGTGGCTGAAGGTCGAAGCTGGCGTTGCAACGGTCGGCATCACCGAGCACGCAGCCGGCCAGCTCGGCGACCTTGTCTTCGTGGAATTGCCGGAAACCGGCTCCACCTTCGCCAAGGGCGACACGGCGGCAACGGTCGAGTCCGTCAAGGCGGCGTCCGACGTCTATTGTCCACTTGACGGCGAAATCGTCGAAGTCAACCAGGCGATCGTCGACGACCCGTCGCTGGTCAACAGCGACCCGCAGGGCGCCGCCTGGTTCTTCAAGCTCAAGCTTGCCGATCCGAACGCAGCCGACGCCCTTCTCGACGAAGCGGCCTACAAGGAGCTCGTCGCCTGATGAGCATGCCCAAGGATTTCACCTTTACGGACTACAAGCCGTATGACTTTGCCAATCGGCGTCATATCGGCCCGTCGCCGGCCGAAATGGACGAGATGCTGAAGGTCGTCGGTTATCCGACGCTTGACGCGCTGATCGACGACACCGTGCCGCCGTCGATCCGCCAGAAGACGCCGCTTGCCTGGGGCGCGCCGATGACCGAGCGCGAGGCGCTCGACAAGATGCGCGAGACGGCCAACCGCAACCAGAAGCTCGTGTCGCTGATCGGCCAGGGCTACTACGGCACGATCACGCCGCCTGTTATCCAGCGCAACATCCTGGAAAACCCGGCCTGGTACACGGCCTACACGCCCTACCAGCCGGAAATCAGCCAGGGCCGCCTCGAGGCGCTGCTCAACTACCAGACGATGGTCTGCGACCTGACCGGCCTCGACGTCGCCAACGCCTCGCTTCTCGATGAAGCGACGGCAGCCGCTGAAGCCATGGCCATGGCCGAGCGCGTTTCGAAGTCGAAGGCCAAGTCGTTCTTCGTCGACGAAAACTGCCACCCGCAGACGATCGCACTGCTGAAGACCCGCGCCGAGCCGCTCGGCTGGCAGATCGTCATCGGCAATCCCTTCACCGATCTCGATCCGGTCGACGTCTTCGGAGCGATCTTCCAGTATCCGGGCACCTACGGCCAGGTGAACGATTTCACCGGCCTGATCGCGCGTCTGCACCAGACCGGTGCGATCGCAACTGTTGCCGCCGATCCGCTGGCGCTGGCGCTTTTGAAGTCGCCTGGCGAAATGGGCGCCGATATCGCCATCGGCTGCACCCAGCGCTTCGGCGTTCCGGTCGGCTATGGTGGCCCGCATGCGGCCTATATGGCCGTCAAGGACGCGCACAAGCGTTCGATGCCCGGTCGTCTGGTCGGCGTTTCGGTCGATGCCCGCGGCAACCGCGCCTATCGCCTGTCGCTGCAGACCCGCGAACAGCATATCCGCCGCGAAAAGGCGACGTCGAACATCTGCACCGCGCAGGTACTGCTCGCCGTCATGGCCTCGATGTACGCCGTCTTCCATGGCCCGAAGGGCATCAAGGCGATCGCCCAGAGCGTTCACCAGAAGACCGTTCGTCTCGCCATGGGCCTCGAAAAGCTCGGCTACACCGTTGAGCCGGATGTCTTCTTCGACACGATCACCGTCGAAGTCGGCAAGCTGCAGGGCATCATCCTCAAGACCGCGGTCGCCGAGGAAGTGAACCTGCGCAAGATCGGCGAAACCAAGATCGGCATCAGCCTGGACGAGCGCTCGCGCCCCGTCACGCTCGAAGCCGTCTGGCGCGCCTTCGGTGGCGACTTCAAGGTGGAAGAGTTCGAGCCGGGTTACCGTCTGCCGGAGGCGCTGCTGCGCACCAGCGAATACCTGACGCACCCGATCTTCCACATGAACCGCGCCGAAAGCGAGATGACGCGCTACATCCGCCGGCTGTCCGACCGCGACCTCGCGCTCGACCGGGCGATGATCCCGCTCGGCTCCTGCACGATGAAGCTGAACGCGACGGCGGAAATGCTGCCGATCACCTGGCCGGAATTTGCGGAGATCCATCCGTTCGTGCCGAAGGATCAGGCGGCTGGTTACCAGCACATGATCGAGGACCTGTCGGAAAAGCTCTGCGCGGTCACCGGCTATGATGCGATCTCGATGCAGCCGAACTCCGGTGCTCAAGGTGAATATGCCGGTCTCCTGACGATCCGTGCCTATCACCTCGCGCAGGGCAACGCCCATCGCGACGTCTGCCTGATCCCGACCTCGGCGCACGGCACCAACCCTGCCTCGGCCCAGATGGCCGGCATGAAGGTCGTCGTCATCAAGGTCAGCGAAAACGGCGACATCGACATGGACGATTTCCGTGCGAAAGCCGAGCAGTACGCCGAAAACCTCTCGTGCTGCATGATCACCTACCCCTCGACGCACGGCGTGTTCGAGGAGAACGTGCGTGAAGTCTGCGAGATCGTGCACAAGCACGGCGGCCAGGTCTACATGGACGGCGCCAACATGAACGCCATGGTCGGCCTTGCCCGCCCAGGCGACATCGGCTCCGACGTCAGCCACCTGAACCTGCACAAGACTTTCTGTATCCCGCACGGCGGCGGCGGTCCCGGCATGGGCCCGATCGGCGTCAAGGCGCACCTGGCACCCTACCTGCCCGGCCACCCGGAAACGGACGGCCAGGACGGTGCGGTTTCGGCAGCTCCCTTCGGCTCGGCCTCGATCCTGCCGATCTCCTGGAGCTACTGCCTGATGATGGGCGGCGAAGGCCTGACCCAGGCGACCAAGGTGGCGATCCTCAACGCCAACTACATCGCTGCCCGGCTCAAGGGCGCCTATGAGGTGCTCTACAAGTCGTCCAAGGGCCGTGTTGCGCATGAGTGCATCATCGACACCCGTCCGCTGGTCGAAAGCGCCGGCGTCACCGTCGACGACGTCGCCAAGCGCCTGATCGACTGCGGTTTCCACGCTCCGACCATGAGCTGGCCGGTTGCCGGCACGCTGATGATCGAGCCGACGGAATCGGAGACCAAGGCCGAAATCGACCGCTTCTGCGAGGCGATGCTGGCGATCCGCGAGGAAGCCCGTGCGATCGAAGAAGGCCGCATGGACAAGACCAACAACCCGCTGAAGAACGCTCCGCACACGGTCGAAGACCTGGTGGGCGAATGGGATCGTCCCTATTCGCGCGAGCAGGCCTGCTACCCGCCGGGCGCCTTCCGGGTCGACAAGTACTGGTCGCCGGTCAATCGCGTCGACAATGTCTTCGGTGACCGCAACCTCGTCTGCACCTGCCCGCCGCTGGAAAGCTACGCGGAAGCCGCAGAGTAACGACATCGACCGGCGGAGCAGCAATGTTCCGCCGGTTGTCTTTCCGGCGCGCCTGCGCCCGGATGGATGCGCCGCATCTGCGCTCCGCCTGATTCCCCAGAGATCTTGACGTGTCACGCCCGTAGCGTGCGGGCCGCAGCTATCGGCGCGCGCTCATGCCCGCTGGCAGGATCGTGCTTTCGACCCAGAAGCGGATGAAGGCCTCGGCAAAGCGGCGATACTCGATGACCGAGGAGGGTTTTGCCGCATAGGCATTGGCGCCGGCACCGTAGCACTGAAGCACGTCGGCCGGATTGATCGAGGACGTCAGCACGATGATCGGGATCAGCGCAGTGGCGCGGCTCTTGCGCACACGCCTTAGAAGCTCGATGCCGTCGCTGCCGGGCAGCTTGATATCCATCAGCATGTAGTCGAAATGCCCGCTGGCGAGCTGCCCTAGGGCCTCATCCGCATCGGTCGCCAGAACGAGTTTGATCGATTTATCGACCTGGGCAAAGGCGCGCATCACGAAACGCGCATCGTGCGCGTCGTCTTCCACCAAGAGCAATCGCTTTGGCGTCGAGGTCACCTTGTTCCGCCCTACTTCGCCTTCCTCAGCCACCTCGGAAGCAACACGATGAAACGTGCGCCTTCTCGGAAGCTCGTGTCAAGGCAGATCGAACCGCCATGGCTTTCGGCGATGCGTTTGGCGAGCGACAGGCCGATTCCGGTACCGCCATAGACCGTCTCATCCTTGTGCAGCCGCTGGAACACTTCGAAGATTCGGGTCGCAAACCGCGGATCGATGCCGATGCCGTTGTCCTCCACCACCAGTTCCACCGTCTGGTGCAAATTGTTGCCGTGAATGCGGATGACCGGGCGACGGTCGGCGTGCCGGTACTTGATCGCATTGCCGACCAGGTTCTGGACCAGGCGGCGCAGCAACTCGGGATCCCCCTCCAGTTCCGGCAGCGGGCCGACATCGAAGGTAGCGTTGGCGTCGCTGGCGTCACCGGCAAGGATAGCCAGCGTCTCCGAGACGACGTCGCTCAGCTTCACCTCGGTCCAGTCGGTGATGCGATGCGCGATCTGCGCATAGTCGAGCAAACTGTCGACCACTCGGTTCATGCGCCGGACGCTGTCGCGCAAGTGCCGGGCATGTTCGGCAAGTTCGGTCTGATTGCCTGCCTTGAGGTCGTCTTCGATCATCTCGGAGAACATCGAGATGTGCCGAAGCGGAGCCTTGAGGTCGTGGGAGACGGTGGCGGTGAACTGATCGAGCGCTTCGTTCTTGTGCTCCAGTTCCTGTCGTTGCCGCTCGAGCGCGAGTTCGGCGCGCTTCAGGTCCGTGACATCGACACGCGCGACGACCGTGTTGCCGTCCTTGGCCTTGATGTTTTCAACCCGCAGCCAGCGGTCGTCGGCATAGCGGTGGATTTTCGGCTTTCCGTCCGGATAGCGGAAATCGCGCAGCCGCGAGGCGATCCACTCGTCGCCTTCGCGCGTGCCCGGCAAGGCGTCCGGGTAATGACCGCCCTGGCGCGCCAAGAGCAGGATTTCCTCGGCGGTGATGCCGGGCTTGAGTGCCTGGCCGGCAGGCCCGCAGATCGCCTGATAAGCCCGGTTATAGACGACCAGCCGTTCCTCCCGGTCGAAGATGGCAAAGCCTTCGGGCATCGCTTCGAGCGCCGCATTCAGCATCTCGGAAGCCTTCTGCCGTTCGCTCACGGCCTCGGTCAGGTCCGAAATGTCTCTGATGATGCCGATGAGCGCCAGTTCTTCGCCGGCGTCGTTGATCAGCGGCGTCGTGCGCAGATGCCCCGAAAACGTCGAGCCGTCGCGCCGGACATAAAGGTAGTTCGAGGATCGGGGCGCGGTTTCGTCCACGCGCGCCGCCCGGTTCTGCAGGCGCTTGGCGTATTCCGCGTCGGTCGCGTAGATCAGGCGTACGGACTTGTCGATGAACTCCGCAGCCGGATAGCCGAACTGGCGGAGCGCTGCATTGTTCGCGGAACGGATGATCCGCTCGGCGTCGATGATAATCACGGGATCGGGAAACGTTTCGTAGAGCGCCTTGAAGACGAGATCTTCGTTCAACGCCGCCATGTCCCTCTCCCTATTCCATAGACGTGTATCTCAGCAGAAAAAAGGCCCGGCGAAAACCGGGCCGACCTATCCAATTGAAGGAATGGTAAAACTTAGTTGGCGCGCACGACGGCGTCGCCCTGCGCGGCAAGTGCCGCCAGATCGGCCGGCTTCAACTCGACCGATTCACCGCACCCGCAGGCGGATGTCTGGTTGGGATTGTGGAAGGTGAAGCCGGAACGCAGCGTCGTCACTTCGAAATCCATCTGCGTGCCGAGCAGATAGAGCACCGCTTCCGGCGCAATCCAAACCTTGGCGCCCTGATGCTCGATCAGATCGTCCTTGGGATTGGGTTCGGTCACGAGATCAACGGCATATTCCATGCCGGCGCAGCCACCCTTCTTGATGCCGACGCGAATGCCCTTGGCATCGGCGCCGGAATTCTCGACGATCGCGCGCACGCGGCCAGCAGCAGCATCGGTCAGGCTCATCACGGCAAAGCCCATGGGCTCATTCTCCTTGTCGTCACCGGGGTAAAGGCCCGGCGCCTTACAGAATCAAATGTAGTATCCGTGCCTTAACGGATCAATATGGCAGGGCTCAGTACCAGCCGACGGCGACCTGTGCTTCCTCGGACATGCGGTCCGGCGTCCACGGCGGATCGAAAGTCATCTTGACCTCGACACCCGAGACACCCTCGACGGCGCCGACGGCATTCTCGACCCAGCCCGGCATCTCG
Organism: Ensifer sp. PDNC004; assembly: GCF_016919405.1. Taxonomy (NCBI): domain Bacteria; kingdom Pseudomonadati; phylum Pseudomonadota; class Alphaproteobacteria; order Hyphomicrobiales; family Rhizobiaceae; genus Ensifer; species Ensifer sp. PDNC004. Next base: position 902,149 of record NZ_CP070353.1, on the reverse strand, counting down.
CCCGCCACCGGGCAACCGGGTGCGGTCAGCGTCATGTCGATCTTGACCATGCGGTCGTCTTCGATGTCGATCTTGTAGATCAGGCCCAGTTCGAAGATGTCGGCCGGGATTTCCGGGTCGTAGACGGTCTTCAGCGCGGCAATGATATCGTCGCTGAGGCGTGCAATTTCTTCGGCCGGAATCGCCGAATGGACGATGCCTTCACGAACGTCGATCTTTTCTTCCGTAGCATCAAGGCTCATGTCAGGCCTCCTGAACTTTCTCTTCTGGTTCAAAGATTTATGAGAAGTCTTTGAACCTTCTATATATTATTCCTCAAGCGAAAAACTTGCGAGCGTGTTCCAGCGCCTCGACCAGAGCATCGACTTCCGCCCGGGTATTATAAAGGCCGAAGGATGCACGGCATGTGGAGGTGACGCCAAAGCGTTTCAAGAGCGGCTGGGCGCAATGCGTGCCGGCGCGAACGGCGACACCTGCGCGGTCGATCACCATCGACACATCGTGCGAATGGATGCCGGCAAGCTCGAAGGCAAAGATGCTGCCCTTGTCGGGCGTATTGCCGAAGACCCTGAGCGAGTTGACCGCCGACAGGCGCTCGCGCGCATAGGCCGTCAGGTCCGCCTCGTGGGCCTGTATGGCTGCCCGTCCGAGCTTTTCCATATAGTCGAGTGCGTAGCCAAGACCGATCGCTTGCACGATCGGCGGCGTGCCGGCTTCGAAGCGATGCGGCGGATCGTTGTAGGTGACGGTGTCTTCCGTGACCACTTCGATCATCTCGCCGCCACCAAGGAACGGCCGCATCTCTTTCAGACGATCGGTCTTGCCGTAGAGCACGCCGATGCCCGAGGGACCGTAGAGCTTGTGGCCGGTCATCACGTACCAGTCGCAGTCGATGTCCTGAACATCGACCGGCATGTGCACGGCGCCCTGGCTGCCATCGACGAGCACCGGAATGCCGCGCTCACGGGCGATGCGGCAGATTTCCTTGACCGGAACGACGGTTCCGAGCGCATTCGACATATGGGTGATGGCGATGAGCTTGGTCTTGTCGGTCAGGCACTTGACGAAATCTTCGACATGCAGCGCGCCGTCGTCATCCACCGGGATCCAGACGAGCTTGGCGCCCTGGCGCTCGCGGATGAAGTGCCAGGGAACGATGTTGGAGTGGTGCTCCATGATGGAGAGCACGATCTCGTCGCCCTCGCCAAGGACAGGCATGCCGTAGCCATAGGCGACCGTGTTGATCGCCTCGGTCGAGGACTTGGTGAAGATGACGTTGTCGACGGATGGGGCGTTGAGGAAACGGCGCACCTTTTCGCGCGCCGCCTCATAGGCTTCCGTCGCGGCATTCGACAGGAAATGCAGGCCGCGATGGACGTTGGCGTATTCGTTGGAATAGGCATGGGAGATCGCATCGATCACGACCTGCGGCTTCTGTGCCGATGCGCCGTTGTCGAGATAGACAAGCGGCTTGCCGTAGACGGTTTTCGACAGGATCGGGAAATCCTTGCGGATCGCTTCGACGTCGTAGGCAGGCACCGGTACAGTGTGTTCCATGTCTCTTAATCCAATTGCCCTGGAGCGCCGCGCGTCCCTTAAGACGCGCTAAGCGCGCTGCAACATGTTGAGCCGCTGCATAATTTACCCTCAAATAGCTGCCGATTTAAGGAATTACGCAAGGAGCCCGTCAGGCGTGCTTGTCGAGCCAGGTCGAGATGACGTCTTCCAGTGCCTCGACCAGCGCTTCGTGGTCTTCAAGCTCTTCGACGATCTCGGCAACGAAGGCATTGACGAGCATGGCCCGCGCCTTGTTTTCCGGAACGCCGCGCGCCATCAGGTAGAAGAGCTGCGTGTGGTCGATATCGGCAACCGTCGCACCGTGGCCGCACTGCACGTCGTCAGCAAAGATCTCCAATTCCGGCTTGGCCGACAGGTCGGCGTCGTCGGACAGAAGCAGCGTGTTGCACGCCATCTTCGCGTCGGTCTTCTGCGCGTCCTTGGCGACCAGGATCTTGCCCTGGAACACGCCCTTGGCACGATCAAACACGACGTTGCGGATGATCTCCGTCGAGGTCGTGTGCGGCACGTTGTGGCCGAGCGTAAAGGTCACGTCCGTATGGGTCTCGCCGCCGAGCAGGTTGATGCCGCGCAGCTTGAAATCCGCGCCCTCGCCGCTCGTCTTGCCATGGATCTCCTGGCGCACCAGCTTGCCGCCGGCGTTGATGACGAAGAGATGCAGCTTGGCGTTCTTGCCGAGATCGAAGCGGATCTGGCCGAGATGGGTATCGGCGGCACCCTGCTGCTGCAGGATGATCCAGGTGACATCCGCGCCTTCGGCAAGCGTCACGTCGCTGACGGAGGAGACGAAGCTCTCGGCGTCCTTGGTCGACAGATGCCGCTCGATCACGGTTGCCTTGGCGTTGGCGCCGAAGGTGACCGGGAAGCGGGTGTGCGCCTGGCCGAGGCTCTGAACCAGCTGGATTTCCAGCGGGTTTTCGAGCGTCGCATCGTCGGCGACAGCGATTTCGAGACCGCCGCGAACGAGACCGCCGTTGATGCGGCCGATCGCGTCGTCAAAGCCGAGCACCGCAAGGCCGGCGGCAGCCGAACCGTCGAGCAGGCTGTCGACGTAGGAACGAACCGTCACGCCGTCAGGCAGGCTGCCCTTGGCCTCTGCCTGGCCATTGCGGACGGAAAACACCGTCGAGCCCGGAACCAGGGCGTCGACGCGATCGGCAAAAGCCGTCGGGTCGGCAGCCGGCACCGCGCGCAGCAGCGTGCGCAGGTCGGTATAGTGCCAGGATTCGACGCGGCGGGTCGGAAGGCCGGCGGTGCGCAGTTCGTGCACCAGCGTGTCGCGAACCGAGAGCACGGAGCCGTCGCCCGGCAGATCACCGATCTGCGCGGTATAGGCATCGACGAGCGCCGTTTCGGCCGCCGTCATCTTGATTGCCTGTTGCATATTCATTCGAACACTCCTTCGACAGGCGTCAGGCCGCGGCCTCGATGATTTCCGCGTAGCCGTTGGCTTCGAGTTCGTGTGCCAGCGTCTTGTCGCCCGACTTGATCACCTGGCCCTTGTAGAGCACGTGAACCGTGTCCGGCACGATGTAGTCGAGCAGGCGCTGGTAGTGGGTGATGACGACGACGGCGCGATCCGGCGAACGCAGCGCGTTGACGCCGTCGGCGACGATCTTCAGCGCGTCGATGTCGAGGCCCGAGTCCGTCTCGTCGAGCACGCAAAGCTTCGGCTCAAGCAACGACATCTGCAGGATTTCGGCGCGCTTCTTCTCACCGCCGGAGAAGCCGACGTTGAGCGGGCGGCGCAGCATTTCCGGTGCGATCTTCAGCTCGGCTGCCGCTTCCTTGACGCGGCGCATGAATTCCGGCGTCGTCAGTTCGTCTTCGCCGCGATACTTGCGCTGTTCGTTCATCGCCACCTTCAGGAACTGCATGGTGGCAACGCCCGGGATCTCGACCGGGTACTGGAAGGCCAGGAAAATGCCCTTGGCGGCGCGCTCGGCGGCGTCGAGCTCGAGAATGCTCTCGCCGTTATAGAGGATGTCGCCTTCGGTGACTTCGTAGTCTTCGCGGCCCGACAGGATGTAGGACAGCGTCGACTTGCCGGAGCCGTTCGGGCCCATGATGGCGGCGACTTCGCCGGCCTTCACGGTGAGGTTCAGGCCACGGATGATTTCGGTGCCGTCTTCGGCGATGCGGGCGTGCAGGTTCTTGATTTCAAGCATTTCTATCGTCCTCTTGGGAAACGAACGTTCGTTCGCGCGCAAGCTCTTGGTGCGCGCCATTCAATTTTCAGTTCAGGGCCTTAGCCCACCGAGCCTTCGAGCGAGATGCCGATCAGCTTCTGCGCTTCGACGGCGAATTCCATCGGCAGTTCCTGGATCACTTCCTTGACGAAGCCGTTGACGATCAGTGCGATCGCCGCCTCGGTCGGAATGCCGCGCTGCAGGCAGTAGAACAGCTGGTCCTCGGAAATCTTCGACGTGGTCGCCTCGTGCTCGAACTGCGCCGTCGAGTTCTTCGCCTCGATGTAAGGAACGGTGTGCGCGCCGCACTTGTCGCCGATCAGGAGAGAATCGCACTGGGTGAAGTTGCGGGCGTTCTCGGCCTTGCGGTGGGCCGAAACCTGACCGCGATAGGTGTTTTCCGAAACGCCGGCGGCAATACCCTTCGAGACGATGCGGCTCGACGTATTCTTGCCGAGGTGGATCATCTTGGTGCCGCTGTCGATCTGCTGGTGACCGTTCGAAACGGCGATCGAGTAGAACTCGCCGCGCGAACCGTCGCCGCGCAGGATGCAGGACGGATACTTCCAGGTGATCGCCGAGCCGGTTTCGACCTGCGTCCAGGAGATCTTGGAGTTCTTGCCACGGCAATCGCCACGCTTGGTGACGAAGTTGTAGATGCCGCCCTTGCCTTCCTTGTCGCCCGGATACCAGTTCTGCACCGTCGAGTACTTGATCTCGGCGTCATCGAGCGCAACGAGTTCGACGACGGCAGCGTGAAGCTGGTTCTCGTCGCGCTGAGGCGCCGTGCAGCCCTCGAGATAGGACACGTAGGCGCCCTCTTCGCAGATGATCAGCGTGCGCTCGAACTGGCCGGTGTTCTTCTCGTTGATGCGGAAGTAGGTCGACAGTTCCATCGGGCAACGCACACTCTTCGGCACGTAGACGAAGGAGCCGTCGGTGAAGACAGCCGAGTTCAGCGTCGCATAATAGTTGTCGGTCGTCGGAACGACCGAACCGAGATACTTCTTCACCAGATCCGGATGCTCGCGGATCGCCTCGGAGATCGACATGAAGATCACGCCGGCCTTCTTCAGCTCTTCCTTGAAGGTGGTGACGACCGAGACGCTGTCGAAAACGGCATCGACGGCGATCTTGGACTTCTGCACGCCGGCGAGGATTTCCTGTTCCTTCAGCGGAATGCCGAGCTTCTCGTAGACCTTGAGGATTTCCGGGTCGACCTCGTCGAGCGACTTCGGACCCGTTACGCCCTTGGGAGCGGCGTAATAGTAGATCTCGTTGAAGTCGATCTTCGGATAGTTGACGCGCGCCCAGGTGGGCTCTTCGAGCGTCAGCCAGCGGCGATAGGCCTCAAGGCGCCACTCCAGCATCCATTCCGGCTCGCTCTTTTTTTCAGAGATGAAACGGATGATGTCTTCGGAAAGGCCCTTGGGGGCCTTTTCGACTTCGATGGTCGTCTCGAAACCGTACTTGTACTGGTCCACGTCGATCTGACGGACCTGATCAATGGTCTCCTGCACGGCAGGCATGTCGTTCTCCAATCTTGCCGGATCCAAGGTCCGGCAGCTTGTCAACACGATGCGAACTTGGCGCACCGCTTATGTAATGGCTAAAAGGCGCTTTTCACCCTGTTTGCCAAGCGGAAAATTGCTTTTCCGCAATTTCGTCCGGTCGTTCCGCTCAGGCCGCTTGCCCGGGCATCCGTCGTCTTGCTGCTACCTTTGCAAAGACCGCGGCGCAACGGTCGATATCAGCCTGTGTCGTGCCCTCGCCGATCGAGATCCGAAGTGCGCCCTGGCGCGGATCGTAACCCATCGCCGTCAGCACGTGGCTCTGCCCGACCTTGCCCGAGGAGCAGGCCGAACCCGCCGACAGCGCCACGCCTTCGAGATCGAAGGCGATCTGTCCGGTTTCGGCCTTGAGGCCAGGAAGCGTGAAGAAGGTCGTGTTGCCAACGCGCGAAACGTCGCGGCCGTGAATGACGACGTCCGCCGCGGCCGCAAGCATGTCGGCTTCGAGCTTGTCGCGCAGCGCGCCGACATGGCTCATGCGCTGGCCGACACCTTCGCCTGCCTTCCTGGCGGCTGTGGCAAAGCCTGCAATCGAGACCGTATTTTCCGTGCCGGAGCGGTGTCCCTTCTCCTGTCCGCCGCCGCGGATCAGCGGCGCGGGCATCATGACCTCGCCGCGCGCCACCAGAGCGCCGGCGCCCTTTGGGCCACCGATCTTGTGCGAGGAGATGATCAGGAAATCGGCGCCGAGGTCTTCGATGGAAAGCGGCAGTCTGCCGGCAGCCTGCACCGCATCGACGACGAGAATGCCGCCATGAGGGCGGACGATCTCGGCGATCTCGGCGACCGGCTGGATGATGCCCGTCTCGTTGTTGACCAGCATGACCGCAACCATCGGTAAGCCGAGCTGGCGGTCATGCGCCGTCAACAGGTCCCGCAACGCCTCGAGATCGACGACGCCATTCGATGTCACCGGGATTTCGCCGAGCGCTTCACGCGGGAAGCGCCCGCCTTCGCGCACCGCCGGATGTTCGATCGACGAGGCATAGAGCCGGCCGATCTTCAGCGGCGTGCGGCCCATGCGAAAATCGGGCGTCAGCACCAGGTTGGCCGCTTCCGTGGCGCCGCTGGTAAAGATGACGCTGCCGGGCTTGGCGCCGCAGAGCAACGCCACGTCGCGACGGGCATTTTCGACGAGCGTGCGCAACGCGCGGCCCTCGCCATGAACGGAAGAAGGGTTGCCGAGAAGGTCGAGCGCCGACAGGCAAGCCTCGCGCGCTTCCGGTAGAAGCGGCGCCGTGGCGTTCCAGTCCATATAGATGCGCGAACTCGACATGATTTCCTTCGCTAGATCAACAGGTCACAAGCCCGCAACCTCTGGCGATGCATTTTCCTTGAATTTTCCGCGCCGCTTGCCTTATGAGACGAAGCACAAGGCGGAATGCCCGCACAGAAGTTTTGAACGGTTCTAAACTAGGTTTTAGAAAAGCTGACTGCTTTCGTCAAGACTCATCGCGATCTGAACCCAAGATTCGAACCAGGAACACTCCCGGAGAGCCAATGCCCGAAATCATCTTCAACGGACCCGCCGGCCGCCTCGAAGGCCGTTATCAGCCTTCGAAGCAGAAGAGCGCGCCGATCGCCATCATCCTGCACCCGCACCCGCAGTTCGGTGGCACGATGAACAACCAGATCGTCTACCAGCTCTTCTACATGTTCCAGAAGCGCGGCTTCACCACGCTCCGGTTCAATTTCCGCGGCATCGGCCGGAGCCAGGGCGAATTCGACCATGGCGCCGGCGAGCTTTCCGACGCAGCCTCGGCGCTCGACTGGGTGCAGAGCCTGCATCCCGATTCCAAGAGCTGCTGGGTCGCCGGCTACTCCTTCGGCGCCTGGATCGGCATGCAGCTCCTGATGCGCCGCCCGGAGATCGAAGGCTTCATGGCCGTCGCGCCGCAGCCGAACATCTACGACTTCTCGTTCCTGGCGCCCTGCCCGTCCTCTGGCCTGATCATCAACGGCGATTCCGACAAGGTCGCGCCGGAAAAGGACGTCAACGGTCTCGTCGAGAAGCTGAAGGCCCAGAAGGGCATTCTCATCACCCACAAGACCGTGGCCGGCGCCAATCACTTCTTCAACGGCCAGGTCGAGAGCCTGATGGGTGAATGCGAGGATTATCTCGACCGTCGCCTCAACGGCGAACTGACGCCTGAGCCGGCCGCAAAGCGCATCCGCTAAAGACCCTGACCAAAGTACAGAAACGCCGCGTATCCCTTCGGGTGCGCGGCATTTTTTATGGACAAATGCGCCCAGTGGTCGTGCGCCTGAGGGCCACGATAGCGCTCACCCGACAGGGTGAGTTTCAGCGCCGTGCGATCGGCGTATAGTGCAAGTCTAGGCTGTTTGGGTGGGGCAGAGCCGAGCAGTGTTCGCAGGAGGGGAGCCATGTCGCAGGTGTCGAATGGGTCGGCGTCCTCACCGAGGTGGCTAACCTTGCCCGCCACGCCAAAGCTTCCGGCCGGCGGTCAAGAGGGTGTTGTCGAGGTCGCGGACGCCAGGATCTGGTATGCGGTCTACGGTTCGGGCGCTCCCGTCATTCTGCTCCATGGCGGGCTCGGCAACTCCGACTATTGGGGGCTTCAGGTCGCCGAGCTTGCCAAGAGCTATCAGGTCATCGTGATGGACAGCCGCGGCCACGGACGCAGCTCCCGGGGTAGCGGGAGCATGAGCTATGATCTGATGGCAGGTGATGTCATGGCACTAATGGCGCACCTGACCTTGCCGAAGGCGTGCATTGTCGGCTGGAGTGACGGCGCGATTATCGGGCTCCTGCTGGCGATTCGACACCCGGACCTCATAGCCGGTGTCTTTTCCTTCGGGGCGAACAGCAATCCGTCCGGAACACACGATCTGTCCAAGAGTGCAGTCTTCAACGCCTATATCGCGCGAACGGGCGAAGAGTATGCTCTGCGGTCGTCGACCCCAGCGGGATTTGAGTGCTTCTTCCGCGAGATGAATGCGATGTGGACTTCGCAGCCGAACATCACCGCCATCGATCTTCAGAAAATCCGGATCCCTGTCTGGGTGGTGGACGGGGACCATGAGGAAGCCATCAAACGCGACGACACGCTGTTCATCGCCGACAACATTCCGGGTGCCGGCCTGTTGATCCAGCCTGAGGTCAGCCATTTTTCGATACTACAGAACCCGCACCAGTTCACCGAAGATATCCTCCGGTTTCTCCGAGAAAAATGCATCGCCTAGACGCCAGTGGCCTATGATCGCCCGATCCAGTGCGGAACGCTGGGATTGACGACCGTGGTCGGTGCTTCGGCGCATTCGACGCGGTTGCGACCGTTGGCTTTCGCCGTGTAGAGCGCCTCGTCAGCGCGCTGTATCACGGGCTCCAGCGCCTCACCGGTACCGACGGCCGTGACGCCGAAGCTTGCCGTCACCCGTGCGGCTTCCGGAAGACCGCCGATCTGCTGGGACATGATCGCTGCACGCATGCCATGGGCGACGACGCGCGCTTCCGACAGATCCGTGCAGGGCAGATACACCGCGAACTCTTCACCGCCGAGACGGCCGGCAACGGCGCGATTCGGCATGACGTCCATCAGCACCCGGGCGAACCGGCGAATGACTTCGTCGCCCGTGAGGTGGCCGTAGGTGTCGTTGACCAGCTTGAAGCGGTCGAGATCGGCAAGGATGAGCGTGCCCGGCGTCTGGGTGGCGCGGGCGTGCAGCAGCGGCATGACCCGCTCGATGAAGCCACGGCGGTTGTAGAGGCCGGAGAGCAGGTCGATTTCCGAGCGCGCCTGCGCGTCGTCGACGATCTCCTTGACCATCACGCCGAGCATGGCAAGGCCGGCGCCGACAATGAGGATCGCGCCGAACGCCTGCGAGATGAGCGCGAAGGGGCTGGAAACGTAGTCCTGGGCCGTCGCGCCAGAACCGGCGACGACCGCAGCATAGATCTTCACGAAGTAATAGGCGGCCGAGAGCGCCAGCAGGCCGAACAGCAGCCAGTCAAAGAAGGTGCGGCGGCCGGAACGCAGGACGACCGATGCCGTCCAGGCCTGGATCACGACAAAAGGCGCCTGGTACGGGATGGCATGCTGCCAGGTGCCTCTCGGCAGGTCGTAGATCGCCAGGTCCAGGCAAACGCCGGCAACGAAGAAGGCGCCGAGCAACGGCAGGCGCACCGGCACCTGATAGAAAAGGCCGAGGCCAAACCGCAGGAGACAGAAGCCGCCGAGCACGCAGGCAAAGGCGCTGATGGCAAAGAGCCGCGGGGTCGAGGAAAAAGGAACGATGGCTTCGCAGACGGCTGCAAGCGAGGCGACGGCAAATCCGGCGGCGCACCAGAGCGCTGTACGCCGCTGCCGGCTCTTTGCAGCAATGATGAGAAATGCGGCTGTGAAGATCTGCGCGATGATGAAATTCACGGCCAGCAGAGAAATCGCACCACCCATCGAAGAACCCGAAACCCTCGTGCGGCACCAAGCCGCTCCTCGCCACCTCCTGTGGCAGCGGCTGAGATCCTAATTCGCTGTTGCGAAAATTTGATTAATCCGTCCGGGTGACGAACTCATGGCGAAACGCGAGATCAACTTTAAGTTTTCGCCGCGCGCCGGCCGCCGCTGACTGGCTGCCGCACGCCCGTCGTTCCCGGATAGGTGAGCGGCAAACCGCGCAAGGAGCGAACGGCGAGATACGCCCAGGCCTCGGCCTCCATTGAATCGCCGTTGAAGCCCACGGTTTCCGCCGCAAGCACCGTCGCGGCCTCTTCCTCGGCAAGCAAAGCAAGGTCGCGCATGATCACCGGATTGAGCCGCCCGCCGCCGCAGACGACATAGGTGGCCGGCCGCTGCGGCAGGTGCCCGGCCGACTTGATGATCGCTGCCGCCGTGACATGGGCTAGCGTGCGGGCACCGTCGGCGAGGCCAGCGTCGCTTCCAGCCGGCGGTGCAAAATCGTTCCGGTCCAGCGAGCGGCGCGTGGTCGCGGTGAAGAAGGCATTGGAGAGATAGCGCTCGGCAAGCGCCGGCAGCACCGTTCCCTCGCTGGCGATCATGCCGCCCTGGTCGAAGGGAATGCCCGCATGCGCCTCGACCCACTGGTCGATCAGCGTGTTGCCGGGGCCGCTGTCATAGGCGATGACCGTCTCGCCTTCGCCAATGAAGGTCAGGTTGGAAATGCCCCCGATGTTGACGAAGACAACCGGGGCTGCAAGGCCGGCCGCGCCACGCGCCAGTGCCGCGTGGTAGGCGGGGATCAGCGGCGCGCCTTGCCCGCCATGTTCCATGTCGTTGGCGCGCATGTCGTAGACGACATCGATGCCCGTTTCTCCGGCAAGCAGCACACCGTCGCCGATCTGTACCGTCAGAGCCTCGTCGGGGCGATGCAGCACGGTCTGCCCGTGAAAGCCGAGCACGTCGATATCCGCCGCAGACAGCCTGTTCTGCTTGAGGAAGGTCTTGACCGCTTCTGCGTGTCGCAGCGTCAGGTCGCGCTCAAGCTCGTCAAGGGCGCCCGGCCTTTGGTCACGTTGCGTAATCGCCTTCGCGTCGACAAGTCCCTGTTTCAAGCGATCCCGAAAACGCGCATCGTAGGGAAAGCCGGCGGATGGGCCGCGCTCGACGACGGTCTCCCCATCGGTTCGAAGCAGGGCGACGTCGATGCCGTCCATGCTTGTGCCACTCATCAGGCCCATCGCGGTTCTTGTCTGTGTCATGCGGGTCAATATTTCCAGAATCACTTTTGAAGTGATTATGCGCAAAAACAGTGCTAAACGCCCGTTCGTTCAAAAACTCCCCCCGCAAGAGAGACAGATCATGTCCGGTTTCAAGTCCGATTTCCTTCACACCCTCAGCGAGCGTGGCTTCATCCACCAGATCTCCGACGAGACTGGCCTGGACGAACTGTTCCGCAAGGAAACCGTGACGGCCTATATCGGCTTCGACCCGACGGCGCCGAGCCTGCATGCCGGCGGCCTGATCCAGATCATGATGCTGCACTGGATGCAGGCGACCGGTCACCGGCCGATCTCGCTGATGGGCGGCGGCACCGGCATGGTCGGCGACCCGTCCTTCAAGGACGAGGCGCGCCAGTTGATGACGCCGGCGACGATCGACGCCAACATTGCCAGCATCAAGACGGTGTTCTCCAATTACCTCAACTACGGCGAGGGCCCGAAGGACGCGTTGATGATCAACAACGCCGACTGGCTGCTCGGTATCAACTACCTCGAATTCCTGCGCGACGTCGGCCGTCACTTCTCGGTCAACCGCATGCTGTCCTTCGACAGCGTCAAGACGCGGCTTGATCGCGAGCAGTCGCTGTCGTTCCTCGAATTCAACTACATGATCCTGCAGGCCTACGACTTCGTCGAGCTGCATAAGCGTACCGGCTGCCGTCTGCAGATGGGCGGCTCGGACCAGTGGGGCAACATCATCAACGGCATCGACCTCGGCCACCGTATGGGCACCGAGCAGCTTTACGCGCTGACCTCGCCGCTTCTGACGACTTCGTCGGGCGCCAAGATGGGCAAGTCGGTCAACGGCGCCATCTGGCTGAACCCGGATATGCTGTCGGCCTACGACTTCTGGCAGTACTGGCGTAACACCGAGGATGCCGACGTCACCCGCTTCATGAAGCTCTACACGACCCTGCCGATGGCCGAAATCGACCGCCTCTCCAAGCTTGGCGGATCGGAGATCAACGAGGTCAAGAAGATCCTGGCGACGGAAATCACCGCCATGCTGCACGGCCGCCCGGCCGCCGAGCAGGCGGCGGAGACCGCCCGCAAGACCTTCGAGGAAGGCGCGCTTGCCGCCGACCTGCCGTCGGTCGAAATCCCGACCGCCGAACTCGAAGCCGGCCTCGGCCTGCTGACGCTGATCGTGCGCGCAGGCCTTGCCGCCTCCAACGGCGAAGCCCGTCGTCATGTCCAGGGCGGTGCCGTCAGGATCAACGACGATGCGGTCAGTGACGAGCGCCGGGTCATCGGCACCGGCGACGTGACCGCCGACAATGTCGTCAAGCTGTCGCTCGGCAAGAAGAAGCACATTCTGGTGCGCCCGGCCTGAAGCGGAGCACCACTCAAGGATTAGAAAGGCCGGCCCGACAGCGCCGCGCGTCTGTTAAGACGCGCAAAGGTCGCTGTAGAACTTTGAAGTGCTGCATGTTTTGTCCTTAAATCGGCGACGATTTAAGGAACATGCAGTGCGCCGGCTTTTTTTATTGGAATTCGAAGATGCTGCGGAAGACGCCCGGCGCGATGATCGACAAGGGGTTGATCGTCAGCTTCGGCTGGTTGAACGGGCCGTTGAGCTTGAAGGTGATGCCGAGCAGGCCGCGGTCGCGGCCGTTGCCGAGCAGCACGCCGATCAGCGGCAGTTCGCCGAAGATGCGGTTGAGCCCGTAGGCCGGCATGAAGGTGCCGGTCATGTCCATGATGCCGTTGTTGTCGCGCACCGTTCCCTGGAAGGTCGCGCCGACATCCGTCCCGCGCAGCACGCCGCCATCGACGCGGATCGCGCCGCGGTCGAGCGCCAGTTGCGCGAAGCCGCGTTCGAAGCGGGCCGAGCTCACGTCGATGTCGCGCCGCACGGCCTGGTTGAGGCTTCGGCCGTCGGCACCGGTTGGCGTCGACACCATCGATTGCAGGCGCTGCTCGCCGACAAGCTGGAACTTGCGGATATCGACGCTGCCGCGCCACGAACGGCCGCCGCGATCGCGTAGCTTGAGATTGAGCAGGCCGCCGCGCATGTTCTGGTAGATGTCGGCAAACCGCGCCAGCGCGCCGGCATCGCCCGTGGTCAGTTCCAGCGTGTTGTCGGCGCCGGCCTTGGCGAGCCGGGCAACCAGCGCCTGGCCGCTGCTTGTGACAGCCGACAGGTTGACGTCCTCGATCTGGCGTCCGCGTTCGCCGTAGACGAGATTGACGTTAGACAGCGATTCGCCGTTGAAGCCGGTGACACGGCCAAGCAGAGCCTTGACGGTGATGTCGTCGCCACCGCCCTGGCCCTGGTCGCTTCCCGATTTCAATTGCGCAAGGATCGGCCTTATGTCGGCCGCAGCGCCGCTCAGTGACGCCGTGTAACCGCTCTTGGTGCGATCGATGGCAACCTTGAAGTCGTCACCTTGCGCGAGGCGGACATTGTCCAGGTCGGCAGAGACGAGGCCGCGATCGTCGACCTGAAAAGTGCCACGCGCGCCGAAACCGTCGCCGGCAAGCGCAAAGTCGCTGATTGTCGACAAGTCGTCGTCCGTGCTCGACGTGAATTGTGCTTCAGCCGGTATGCCGACACCCTTGCTCCACCCAATCCAGGGAAGCGACAGCGCCGCCTTGGCAAGTCCGATCTTCACCTTTTGCTTGCGGTTCTCGTCGATGGTGACATCAATCGTAATCGGACCGGAGATTATGCTCGAAGGGCCCGATGCGATCTTCTGCCAGACGCCGTCTTCAAGCGTGCCCGAAATATGGCGCGAACGCTTCACCGTCGAATTCACATCCACCGGCTCAGTGAGCTTGACCTTGACCTTGGCGCCTTCAATCCTTGCATCAGCCTCCAGAACCGCCTGCTGATTGTCGACGCGGAACGTCCCGACGAGGTCCGTCACGGGGCGCTCTTCGAGGGCCTTATTCACGCTGACCTTATCGAGCTGCATTTCCACCTGATAGAGCGGCTTCGGCGGCTTCTGATCCGAGATGAGGCCGAATCGGGCACCGACGACAGCCGTCAGGGGGCCGCTGAAATCTTCCGGTAGCAGGGGGGTCTTTTGCAGCGCCTGGATCGGCTTGTAGCTGACGAGCTCGGCGATCGCATCGGCATTGCCGCCAACCTCGATCTTCATCTCCGCCATCAGCGGTTTCGTATAGACGTCGGGAAGGATGAAGTCGCCGCCGTTGAGCGCGACCGAGCGTCCCGACGGGAAGAAGGCGGTCCCTTTCTCGATCTCCGCCGTCATGCGCTGGCCGCTCAGCTTGAACTTGCCGGATGTGTCGCGCAGCGGCGGTATCTCGCCGGTAATGTTGATGCGGGTGTCGTCGATGTCGAAATTGATATTGAGTTCCTGCTCGTCGAGCTTGAGCTCGCCTTCATTGGTGGCGATCCGGCCCTCTGCGACCGACACCTCGATACGAGCATTGGTAACCGTGCCGCCGAAGAGGTTGGCGATCGCCCAGCGGCGCGCGCCCTTGGCGAGCCACCACGGCCACAATTGTTTGACGGCGGTCGCCTCCATGCGATCGCTGACAGAAGCGAAGCTGATCTGTGGCGAGGTCTTGCCGAAGGCGACGGAAAGCGAGCCAAACATCGAACCGAGCGGGGTCGACACCGCAAGCTGGTCGAAGATCAGTTGGCGCTTGTCCGACACGAAGCGGCCATTTGCCTTGGCATCGAAGATCAGCGGCGCATCAGCGACGTCTTCCGGGGCGGAGCTTGCATTCTTGAGCAGGAGGTCAATGGCAAACCCGGTCTCCGTTGCGCCGGCAATCTTGTCGAGGTCGATGATCGCCCCGGTGAACGGAAAGGTCGAACGGCCGATCTTGACCGACGACGGCAGGATCTCGACGGACGAGCGCTCGAAGTCATAGGCGACGTCCATTTGCGAGGCATTGAGGGTCGAGATGAGGTTGCCTGCGTGGAACTCGCCCTTGGACGTGCGCACCGTCACGCGCAGATCCGGTTTCGCGTTGCTGGCGGCCCGCGTCGCCTTCAGCGACAGCCCGGCCGACGCGACGACTCCGAAGGGCGGCTCCGAACCAACCTTGCCATGGTAGAAGAAGGGCGCGAGCGGCAGATTGGTGATCGACGCTTCGAAGCCGGTCATGTGTCCCTTGTCGCCGAGGGCGTCGGCGCTGAGATCGACCTCCACCCCATCCACGGTGACGCTGCCCTTGACGCTCATAGACCCGCCAGAATTGCGGTTGAACTCGAGCGCCTTGGCGACGACGGGCACGACGCGATCGCGGGAGCCGATGACGGAGAAACTGAAATCCGAGAGCGTGACCTTCTGGCTGCCGCGGCCGGCTGCCATCTGCGACATGCGATCGACGTGCGAGAAGATTGCTTCGAGCGCATCGCCGACGTCGGCAATGCGGATCTTGGTCAGATCGAGCGGCTCGCCGCGCGGCAGCAACCCTGTATCGAAGTCGCCGCCTTCCGCCTCGAGATTGGAGACGGCGATGCGGCCGGTCATCAGCGCCAGCGGGTCGAGCGCGATCGAGATCGCGCGTAGCTTGGCAACCGGCTGGCCGGAGGAGGCTTCGCTGAGCGCCACTTCGCGGGCCCTGAGCGCAATCGCGCCGCCTGCGGTCATGCGCACGACGGTGCTGCCGACCTCGGCGCGATAGGTGTCGCCGAGTGCTGCATTGAGTGCGGTGCGAGCGCGCGCATTGAGCGTGCTGTCCATCATTCCGCTTTCGATGACGACGATGAGGATTGCCGCGATGGAAAGCGCGAGCAGCGATATCAGCAGTGCGATCTTGGCGCAGAAGCGCGCGGCTCTGTTCTTGCGCGGCGCGTGCACGATCATGGGTTCGTGCGCCTGCGCTGAAGGCAACGCATGCAACGCGACGATGTCTTTCTTGCGAAAGCCGACTTTTTCGCCGCGGATCTCACTCATCAGCGCGGACGTCCTCCGTTCGATACGAGCTTCGTCGCCGCCCTTCGTCTCTCACGGTACGGGGCGACTACTTCTCGCTTCTGTAGACCACATGTCATCGTGCCGAGTCACCAAGGGACGCGGGACCATGCTGTGGAAAGCGACCACCTGCGATGGAATTCGCGCGCGCAGGCGATTGCAACGTTTCGTAGCGGCCCATGCCGTCCGAAACCTGTCGAATCTAGCACAAATGCGCTGGACGGCGGTCGACGATTTTCGCTATGCCCAAGAGCATCGCGTGCCCTGTGGCGCGCAAATATCGCTCGACTACCTTGAGCACTGCACGTTTTGCCCTTTGGTCGGCAAAGACCAATGAAAACATGCAGTAGTGCGTGATTGTCTGCAAAACTTGGCGGAAGGAAGGTTTAATCATGGCAAGACCCGCTCCCGGAGATGTCGCTCCCGACTTCACCCTGCCGCGTGACGGCGGCGGTACGGTTTCGCTCTCGGCCCTGCGCGGCCGTCCGGTCGTTCTGTTCTTCTATCCGAAGGACGACACGCAGGCCTGCACGCTCGAGGCGATCTCGTTTTCGGAGCTGGCCGACGAATTCGCCGCAGCCGGTATCGCCCTGATCGGGCTTTCGCCCGATTCGGTGAAGAAGCACGACCGTTTCGCCAAGAAGCACAACCTGACGGTGCCGCTTGCCGCCGACGAGGAGAAGGCAGTGGTCGAGGCCTATGGCGTCTGGGTCGAGAAGATGATGTACGGGCGCAAATATATGGGCGTCGAGCGCAGCACCTTCCTGATCGGCGCAGACGGTGTCGTCGTCAAGGTCTGGGAGAAGGTGAAGGTGGACGGCCACGCCCGCGAGGTCCTCGACGCCGCAAAGGCGATCTGAGGACGCCGATGAGCGAGTTGCCCGTGTTTCACAGCCTGCGGGGCGGCGCCGTCGAAGCGATCCGCGCCGCGGACCTCGAGGTCAAGACGGCGCTTGCGCAGGAAGCGGCGCGTCGCTGGCAGCGCCGCACGCTGTCGCTGCGCTCGCCGCTCGACCGGCCGGTGCCGGTACGCCCGGGCCGGCCCGACAAGCCGGTGCTGACACCACCGACCCAGGTCAAGCGACGGTCTCTCGGCTCGCTGAAGGGCCGAATCGCCCTCCTCCATTCGATCGCCCATATCGAGTTGAACGCCGTCGATCTCGCCCTTGATATCGTTGCCCGCTTTGCGACCGAGCCGGTGCCCAATTCCTTCTTCGACGGCTGGATGCGTGTCGCCTTCGAAGAGGCGAAACACTTCCGCATGGTCCGCCAGAGGCTGAACGACCTCGGCGCAGACTATGGCGACTTGCCCGCCCATGACGGCCTCTGGCAGGCGGCGCATGATACGCGCAACGACCTGACGGCGCGGCTCGCCGTGGTGCCGCTCATTCTCGAAGCGCGCGGTCTCGATGTGACGCCGGCGCTGCAGGCCAAGATGCGCGAAACCGGCGACTTCGAGAGCGCTGCCGTGCTCGACGTCATCTATGAGGACGAGAAGGGCCACGTCGCCGTTGGCGCCAAATGGTTCCGTTTTCTCTGCGCCCGCGAGAAGAAGGACCCGGCGGCGACCTTCCAGGCGCTGGTGCGCGCCAATTTCCGCGGTCCCCTGAAGGCGCCGTTCAACGATATCGCCCGCGCCGAGGCCGGCCTGACGCCGTCCTTCTACCGCTCGATGACCGCATCGACCAATCGTTAGCGGCCATCACCCTCCCGCAATCTTGCTTACCGATTGTTAACCCTAACAAAGTGTAATGACCCCAGGTGATGCGAGGCAACGCGCACATGGCGGGAGAGAACGGGTGTCTGGACATCAGGCAAATCGTACCTTTGGAAAACGCAGACAGAATCACGTCCTGATCCTGGCCAGCGGCGACAAGGTCCGGCACATGACCGTGCGTCCGTGGATGGCGGCGATCGCCGTCTCCTTCGCCGGCGTCTGCAGCATCGGCTATCTCGCGGCCACTTCCTATCTGGTTTTGCGCGACGACCTGATCGGCGGCACGATTGCCCGCCAGGCCCGCATGCAGCACGAATACGAGGATCGGATCACCGCGCTGCGGGCGCAGGTCGATCGGGTCACCAGCCGGCAACTGCTCGACCAGCAAGTGGTCGAGGAAAAGGTCGAGAAGCTGCTGCGCCAGCAGATGGCGCTGACCTCGCGCAACGGAAAGCTCGGCGCCCTTGTCGAAAGGGCCGAAAATTCCGGCGTCACGACCGCAACCGACGCGCCCGCGACCGTCGAGCCGCTTGCCTATGACAAACGCGCCGACGCGAGCGGCAGCGGTAGTGTCAAGGCAATCGAGAAGCTGATGGGACTGAACGTTGCGCCGGTCAGTGCTGCGGCTGTCCCCGCCCTCGCCTATGCAGCACCCGATGCCGGCGAATCAAGTTCCGACCGCGCCGACCGGATTTTCTCAAAAGTGACGCTCTCGCTGAAGGATGTCGAGCGCGAGCAGATGACGCGGGTCCAGCAGCTGACGGACGGCGCGGCGAAAACGTCGGGTGCGATTCGCTCGATCGTCGGGCGCACCGGTGTCGACCTGCCCGTCGACGATGTTGCCGAGTTGATTCCGGCCAACGACATATCCGGCTCCGCCGAGGCAGCGATCGGCGGCCCCTTCGTCGAGCCTGTGAACGATGACGATTTCGGCCGTTCGCTTGCCGCACTCGATACCGCACTCCTGGAGCTCGACCGCACGCGCGCCGAGGTCCGCAAGCTGCCCTTCGGCAACCCCTCGCCGGCCAGCGACATCACCAGCGACTTCGGCAACCGGCTTGATCCGTTTCTCGGGCGTCTGGCGCTGCATGCCGGCATCGACTTTCGCGCAACGGTCGGCACCCGCATCCGCTCGGCGGCCCCTGGAACGGTGACCAATGCAGGGTTGACCGGCGGCTATGGAAACATGGTCGAGATCGACCACGGCAATGGTGTCGCGACGCGCTACGCCCACCTTTCCACCGTGCTGGTGAAAGCCGGCGACCGGGTGAAGGCTGGCGAAGTCATTGCCAAGTCCGGCAACACCGGGCGCTCCACCGGACCGCACCTGCACTATGAAATCCGGCTGAATGGCAATGCCGTGGATCCCATGCGGTTTCTGGATGCGAGCACCAAGCTTGCAAGCTATATGAACTGACGCTACCGCGCGGTTCCGCTTGACAAGAAATGCGACAGATTCGCCACTATTTACCTTTTACTGCTTCAACGTGCTGGATTTCTTGACTTTCGGCGGCGTTCAGCTTAAGAGCGCGGCCACGTGCTCGTGCGTTTTCCATCGATCGATCAGTGTTCTATTGAACCGGAACGGAAACAGATTTCCCTTTGACCAATTTTGCTGACCTTGGCCTGAGCCAAAAAGTTCTCTCCGCTGTCACCGATGCGGGCTACACAATCCCGACCCCGATCCAGACAGGCGCTATCCCGCCGGCGCTGCAGCGTCGTGATATTCTGGGCATCGCCCAGACGGGCACGGGCAAGACCGCTTCGTTCGTGCTGCCGATGCTGACGCTGCTCGAAAAGGGCCGCGCCCGCGCGCGCATGCCGCGTACGCTCATTCTGGAGCCGACGCGCGAACTCGCCGCACAGGTCGCAGAGAACTTCGACAAGTACGGCAAGAACCACAAACTCAACATCGCGCTTCTGATCGGCGGCGTGTCCTTCGACGAGCAGGACCGCAAGCTTGAGCGTGGCGCTGACGTGCTGATCTGCACGCCCGGCCGCCTGCTCGACCACTTCGAGCGCGGCAAGCTCTTGATGAGCGGCGTGGAAATCCTGGTCATCGACGAAGCCGACCGTATGCTCGACATGGGCTTCATTCCCGATATCGAACGCATCGCCAAGCTGATCCCGTTCACGCGCCAGACGTTGTTCTTCTCGGCGACGATGCCGCCGGAAATCCAGAAGCTTGCCGACCGCTTCCTGCAGAACCCGGAGCGCGTCGAAGTCGCCCGCCCGGCTTCCACGGCTCAGACGGTGACGCAGCGCTTCGTTGCGGCGCATGCCAAGGATTACGAGAAGCGCGCGGTACTGCGTGATCTGATTCGCGCCCAGGACGAACTGAAGAACGCGATCATCTTCTGCAATCGCAAGAAGGATGTCGCCGACCTCTTCCGTTCGCTCGACCGCCACGGCTTCTCCGTCGGTGCGCTGCATGGCGACATGGACCAGCGGTCGCGCATGACGATGCTGGCCAACTTCAAGGACGGCAACATCAAGCTGCTCGTCGCCTCCGACGTTGCGGCCCGCGGCCTCGATATCCCTGATGTCAGCCACGTCTTCAACTTCGACGTTCCGATCCATGCGGAAGACTACGTCCACCGCATCGGACGCACCGGCCGTGCCGGCCGCTCGGGCGCCTCCTTCACGCTGGTCACCAAGCGCGACACGAAATTCTCCGACGCCATTGAAAAGCTGATCGGCCAGAACGTCGAATGGCTGAACGGCGACCTTTCCAATCTGCCTGAGCCGATGGAAAGCCACGATACCGGCCGCCGTGAACGCGGTCGTGATGGCCGCAAGGACCGGAAAAAAGATGGGGATCGTGGCTCGAGGGGCCGTTCCGATCATAAATCCGATACCGTGCGTGCCGATAGTGAGGCCGAAATTGAAACAGTCGTGGAAAGGGCGGAATCGGTGAAACCGGCACGCAGCGCAGAGAACAAGCAGGCACAGAACAATCGTGGCGATCGTCCGGTGCGTGCATCGAACCCTGCCAACGACGACAATCGCGACCGCCGCAACCGCCACCGCCGCGACTATGACGACGGCCCGACGCCGGTCGGTTTCGGCGACGAAATCCCCGCATTCATGCTGATCGCCGGCAAGGCCTGATCCAAGCGGATGGGCCAGCCAGGCGTCGATTTTCCGGGCTTCGGCTGCGGACTTGTCATCGTGCGCGATGGCAAGATCCTGCTTTACAGGCGCTTGAAGGCGCCTGAGGCCGGTTACTGGAACATCGTCGGCGGCAAGGTCGACCATATGGAACGCTCGGAAGCTGCGGCCCGACGCGAGGCCGAAGAAGAAAGCGGCCTCAAGATCCGGTCGAGCGAATTCCTCTGCCTGAGCGAACAGGTGATCGAAGCTGATCGCCAGCACTGGATCTCGATGATCTATGTGACCCGGGATTTCTCCGGCGAGCCGCGACTCGTCGAGCCGGACAAGCTTTCCGAATTCGGCTGGTTCAGCCTCGACGCCCTGCCCCAACCGCTGTCCCGTTTTACCGCCGACGCTGCTGAAGCCTTGCGCAAGCCAGGAACACGGTGTCGCCGCATAGCTTGGCGGCGATTGGTCAAATCGATGCCGGCGTTCATCGGGCGCGTTTCATTCCGCAATTTTTCGGGTACCGCTGTTGGAGGAACAACCGTCTTCCGAGCGCAATGCCTGGTGGCGTGTGACGCCGGAAGCGAAAATCCTCTCCAGAAACTCGCCGAGCACCCGTTGTGATTCGTCACGCGGGATACGGTGCCCGCAGTCGAATACCTTTAGGTCGACGGGCACGCCGGCGTCGGACAAGGCTTCGTAAAACGCCTCTGCCTGGGAAGCGGGCGCGCGGTCATCATGCCGTCCGTGCAAAAGCAGGATCTCCGACCTGATATTACCAACATGATGCAAGGCGGAGCGAGCCTTGAAGGCTTCACTGAAAAGCCCGGCCTCAAGTTCTATCGCCTTCCGGATGCCCATAGGAGCGTTGTCGAAAACGCTATCGAGATCATAGACGCCACTTGCCAGAACGACGGCACGAAGGTCGGATAGCTGAGCTGCGACCATAGCCGCAGCGACCGCGCCGCGGCTGTTTCCATAGAGAACAATCCGGTCCGGATCGATTGCGGGGTGCTCTCTCAGAAAGGCGACGGCAGCAATTACGGCTTGCTGCGTTCGGGGGCCACAGAAATCCGCGGGCCCGTCCGAGGCGCCGAAGCCTGGCTGGGAAACCGCCGCCGTCACAATGTTCAGTCGGGACGAAAGCCGCGTGAGAGCGCCGCTGTCGACAAATTCGCTTGCGCCGAGACGACGTCCGCCCTGGTTGCCGTGGATAAGCAGAATTGCACCCGTTGGCGCGGTTCCGATGGCAGACGCCTGGAACAGCTCAACGGCCGTTCCGTCACCTTGCGGGATCATGTGTCGTGTGACTGGCATCCCTGAACCCACTCGACGTCACCTGGACGCGCGGATAGGCGGCGCGGTGATCTATATTTCATCTGAGGCGCCGCGCATATGTTGGGCGGCCTACTTCCGGGAGCGCCGCGCTGCCTCATAGGCAAGCCGCACCCAGCGCGCCATCTCGTCCGGATCGTCGAATGCGTCGTCCGGAATGCTCCAATAGGGCATCTTCACCGGCTTGCCCTTGCCGTCGTAGGCCCATTGCCGCGAACCGGCCGCCTCAAGCGCCGGCGCTGTTTGCTCGTCGCCCTTGAGCAGGATTTCGCCGTCGACCTCAAGCGCGAAGATCACGCCCTGGCAATAGATGCCCTTTCCGCCGAACATCCGCTTGATGGTCACCGGCCCGAGGACTTCGAACATCTCTTCGATTGCGGCATTATCCACGCGTCTGTTCCTCCAAGATACCGCCAGCGGCGACGATCTGTTCCGGCGTATCGAGATCGAGGCGCGCCGCGGCGCCGAGTTCGACATCGATGACCGGCAGGCCGCTCTTTTCGATGATGTGCCTTGCGCCAACGTCTCCGAGCAACTGCCGGATCGCCGAAAATGTCTGGCGCGGCAGGATCACCGGATTGCCGCGCTGCCCGCCGGCGGTCGCCCGGATGATCGAGCGGCCGCCCTCGGCGACGAAACGCTCGATGAGCCGCCGCAGGTCGTCGCCGGTAATCCCGGGCATGTCCGCCAACATGACCAGCATGCCGGCCGCCCGCGTCCCAATTGCTGAAAGCCCCGCTGTTAGCGAGGAGGCCATGCCCGAGATGTAGTCGGGGTTGGAGACGAATGTCACCGGCAGCCCTTGCAGCGCGTGGCGGATGTCGGCCTCGCGGTGGCCGGTCACAACGCTGACCCTGCCCGGCGCGGCCCTGAGCGCGGCTTCGACGCTGCGGCGCACGAGCGGCACGCCGTCGAAGGTGGCGAGAAGTTTGTGTCCGCCGTCCGCGCCCATCCGGCTGGCCCGGCCGGCGGCCAGAACGACGACAGAAACCAAGGGCAAAGACAACTCCGTTGCAGTATCGCGCGGCTGCGGCCGGGTCGGGATTTCGCTCAGGAGACCGCCGACCCCAAGGCCGGTAATATCATCGAAGCTCGGCCACTCGCCGGCAAGGATACGGTCGAGGATCCAGTCGAAGCCGTTCTCGCGCGGACTGCGGGCGCAGCCGGGCGCACCGATCACCGGTGTCTCGCCGACCCGGCCGAGAACGAGAAGATTGCCGGGATCAACAGGCATTCCGACGTGATCAACCGCGCCGCCGGCTCGCCGGATTGCCGCGGGAACGACGTCGTCGGGATCGGCAACCGCTGACGCGCCGAAGACGACAATCAGGTCGTGCGTTTCTCGCATTTCGGCGATCGCCGTCGCAACGGCGTCCTCTCTGTGCGCGACGCGCCGTTCTGTGAGGAGTTCGCTTCCGGCCTGTCGCAACCGCGCCGCCAGGATGGCATGTGTCTTGTCCATCACCTGCGGCTTGAGGTTTGGCAACTCCGTTGCTATCAACGCCGTGCGCCGCGCCACGAACGGCTTGACCTCGAAGGGGCGATGGTCGCGCAGCAGCCTTTCCGCCTGCTCGACGAAGGCACCGGCGACCGCAAGCGGGATGATCTTGATCGTCGCGACCATATCGCCGGGCTGCACCGGCACATGGTCGGCGAGACAGGCGAAAGTGATGGACGGATCTATGCGGTTCAACCGATCGACGATTTCGCGGCTCGCAACGAAGAGACCGGCGACCTCGGAATAGACATTGACGCGGCCGGTCGCAGCCCGCGAGAACCGGAGATGATCGGGGGCGATGGCCGTGGCAATGCGCGTGGCCGCCTCGTCTTCCGGGAAATCGCCGGCATCAAGCCGCGCAACCACAACCGCATCGACGCCGGCGGCGATCAAAGCGGCGATGTCGGCGGACGTGAGCCGATGCCCCTTCGGAAGCCTGAGGTCGCCGGCCTTCACCGCATGCGCGAGCATGGCGCCCTCTGCTTCCGCGACCTTGAGCGGCCCGAACCTCATGCTCCACTCCCCGCGGCGCCAACGTCACGCCGTCGCAGCGCCTCGATGATTTCGGCGAGGATCGCAACCGCGATTTCGGCCGGACTTGCCGCGCCGATATCGAGGCCGATCGGTGCACTGATGCGGGCCACGTCGGCATCGGCGACCCCCGCATGCCGCAGCCTTTCGATCCGCGTGGCGTGGGTCTTGCGGCTGCCGAGCGCGCCGACATAGAAGCAACCGGCCGACAATGCCGCCCGGATCGGTCCGTCGTCGATCTTCGGGTCGTGCGTCACGGCGACAAGGGCTGTGAAGCGGTCGAGCGGTCTGAGTTTCAGGGCGTCCTCTGGCCATTCGGCGATGAGGTCGACACCGGCAAAACGTTCCGGCGTGGCGAAAGCCGTGCGCGGATCGATGATGGTCATGTCGAAACCGGCAACGGGCGCAAGCTGCGCGAGGGCCTGTGAAATGTGCACTGCGCCGATGACGAGGATGCGCGGCGGCGGCAGATAGGCATTGAGGAAGAAGGCACCCTGCCCGGTCTCGACGATGCCGGCCCGGCCGGATCGCAAGGCACGGGCAACGGCCTCGCGCCAGGGTTCGGGACAGTCGTCGCCTTCGAGGTGGACGCGGACGTCGCCGGCAAGGTCGCTGACGGTGACGGCGGCGCGGCGGGCCGCGCGCGCAAGGTTGAGTTTTTCCAGGATCGCCCGTTCCATTGTCAGCCGTTTACTCGCTCCACCAGGATCCGGATCCTGCCGCCGCAGGAAAGACCGACGCGCCAGGCGGTCTCATCCGCGACGCCGAATTCGAGTATTTTCGCAGCACCCGAGGCGATTACGTCGGTTGCCTCGGTGATGACGGCGCCCTCGACGCACCCACCCGAAACCGAGCCCTGAAAATTGCCGTCGCCATCGATCACCAGATGGCTGCCGACCGGCCGTGGTGCCGAGCCCCAGGTCTCGATCACCGTTGCGATCGCCACCCGGCGTCCCTCCTTCAGCCAGGCCTCGGCGATGTCGAGCGGATCGAGAACATTGACTGCCTGCCCCATGCTTGCCACCTCCCATCAGTGCCGTTCATCTTGGTTCGATGAACCGCCTCGGATCCGCCTGGCGGGAGCCCTGCCCGGAAAGCGCCTTCACCAGTTCGCCAATCGATTCAAGATTGTGCACGGCCCGGAATTCGTCAACATGCGGCAGCATCGCCCGCACACCGCGCGCGCGCGCTTCGAAGCCGTCGAAGCGCAGCAGCGGGTTGAGCCAGATCAGCCGCCGGCAGGATCGGTGCAGGCGATCGATCTCGATTTCGAGATCGGCCACGTCGTCGCGCTCCAGACCGTCGGTAATCAGAAGCACGATCGCACCCTGCCCGAGCACGCGCCGCGACCAGCGCCGGTTGAACTCGTGCAAGGTCTCGCCGATGCGCGTGCCGCCGGACCAGTCCTTGACCGCAGCGACGCAGTCATCGATCGCCGCGTCCGGATCGCGATTGCGCAATTGGCGCGAGACATTGGTCAGCCGGGTTCCGAAGAGGAAGGTATGCACACGCCGCCGCTCCTCGGTCAGCGCATGCAGAAAGTGCAGAAAGATGCGGGTGTACTGGCTCATCGAGCCGGAGATGTCGGCGAGCACGACGAGCGGCGGATGGACGACGCGCCGCTCCCGAAACCGCGGAAGGATCAGTTGGCCGCCAAAGCGCATGGCATCGCGCATGGTTGCGCGCGGGTCGATGCGGATCTGACGCTTCGAGGCGCGGAAGCGCCGCGTGACGACGCGGTCCATCGGCAGCGTCAGGGCCGAGAGCGCACGCTTGGCTTCGGCAAGCTCGGCAGCGTTCATCTGCGCGAAATCGGCACCGCGCAGAAGCTCGCGACCGGAGACCGTGAAACGGGCATCGACCTCGATCTCCGGCTCGTCGCGTGGCGGTCGATCAGCCTCGTGCCCGGAAAGCAGCGCGTCGCTGACGCGGGTTTCGCCTGCCCGGCGCTGTTGCCGTTCGCTCTCGCGTTCCGGCGCCAGCGGCGACATCATCGCGATCATCTTTTCGACGAGACCGCGCGACCGCCAGAATAGGCGAAACGCCTCGTCGAAGACCGGCTGGTCCTCGTGACGCTTGACGAAGACGCATTGCAGCGCGGCGTAGAACGCGTCCCGTCCGCCGATCCCGATCAACGCCACTGCATCGATGGCGTCGGCGATGGCGCCTGGCCCGATCTTGATGCCGGCGCGCCGGAGCGCGCGCGCGAAGAACACGATATTGTCGGCAAGCCGTCCGTCGCCTACCGCGATTGGCGGGGGAACATCGTTCCTGTGCTCCCGCGCCTCCGTCATCAGTTTGCCGCCAGCAATTCCGCCTTGACCTCGGAGAGCAGCTTTCGCCCCTCTGCTCCCTCTATCCTGGCGATGTCGTCCTGGTATTTCAGCAGCGTTCCGAGCGTGTCGGCAATCGTCTCCGGATCGAGCGCCAGCCGGTCAAGCTCCGTCAGCGCCGTTGCCCAGTCGATGGTTTCGGCAACGCCCGGGTTCTTGAAGAGGTCGATCGTGCGCAGCCGCTGCACATAGGCGATGACTTCGCGTGACAGGGTGGCGTTGCAGCCGGGAACCTTGCGGCGAATGATCTCCAGCTCCTGCGCCGCCTTGGGATAATCGACCCAATGATAGAGGCAGCGCCGCTTCAGCGCGTCATGGATCTCGCGGGTGCGATTGGTGGTGATGATGACGACAGGCGGTTCGTCCGCCCGGATCGTACCAAGTTCCGGAATCGTCACCTGGAAATCGGACAAAACTTCCAGCAGGAACGCCTCGAAGGCTTCATCTGTCCGGTCGAGCTCGTCGATCAGGAAAACGGGCGCACGTCCTCCGTTCGACGAAATCGCCTGCAAGACCGGGCGGCGGATCAGGAAACGTTCGGAGAATATATCGCTTTCGACTCGCTTGCGATCGACCTTGCCGGATGCTTCCGACAGGCGGATTTCGAGCATCTGCGCTGGATAGTTCCATTCGTAGACGGCCGAGGCGACGTCGAGACCTTCATAGCATTGCAGCCGGATCAATGGCCGGTCGAGCGCCTTGGCCAGTACCTTGGCGATCTCGGTCTTGCCGACGCCGGCTTCGCCTTCGAGAAAAAGCGGGCGCTTCATCCTGAGGGCAAGAAACAGCACCGTCGCCAGCGCCGTGCCGGCGAGATAATCATGCGCCTCCAGCAATGCCATCGTCTCTTCGATGGACTGTGGCAGGCCCGTTGCCGCCTTTATCGCCATGTCTCCTCCACCACGGCCCGAATCGATCGCTGGAAGCTGGAAGGGGACAAGATCCACCGGCGAGCTCAACGACTTAGAGCGATCTTCTCATGTTGCGATGAGCAGTAGATCGCTGAATAAAAACTTATAGCGAGTGGTATCCGCGGTCCACATAAATGAGCGGCGGGCGGGACGACCCGATCGAGACGTCGACGACCTCGCCAAAGAGCACCAGATGCGTGGCGATCGTCTTCACCTCGACCAGGCGGCAATCGAAAGCGGCGGTGGCGTTGACGAGGATCGGCGCACCGGTCGTAAGCCGCGTCCACTGTCCGAGCGCGAAGCGCAGATCCATGTCGAGCTGGTCGCGGCCGGAGAAACCATGGGCCAGCGCCCGGTGCTCGTCGCCGAGCAGGTTGAGCGCAAAGCTGTCGCTGCGGGTGAAGATCTCGTTGCGCGGATTGGCACCATTCAGGCAGACGAGAACCGTTGGCGGGCTATCGGAAACCGAGCAGGCCGCAGTCACGGTGACGCCGCGCCGCTCGCTGCCGTCAGCGGCGGTAATGATCTGCACGTGACCGGCCAGGCGGCTCATCGCGTCGCGATAACTGATAGGGTCCAGCCGGGTCTTCTCCAACACATCTTTCTCCGGGCGATGTCAGGCACATACATAGACGCTGTCAGAAAATATGAAACCCGCGGGAAGGAGATTCTTGCACATCTGCGACGTGGCCGTGACGCAGATTGAACCTTCTTCACCAGGAGCGACATCTTTTCCTTTGACGCCGCGGGGCACTTCCTTAAAACATGCAGCAACGACCGTGCCTCGCGTCAGACGCGAGCGGCAACGGAAGAGGAAGCTGTGGTGGCTCGCCGTAGGATTTTGCCCCGGATCGGTTCGGACGGGGAAGCTTGCGGCGGCGGAGTAAGTGAATGCGTCGATCCATTGTCACCAGCCTCATCCTTGCCGGACTGGTGCAGGCAACGCCGGCTTGGGCGGCCGGTATCAAGGTGGCGGTCGTGGCGCCGGTGGAAGGCCCGTTCGCGCCGCTCGGCAAGCAGATTATAGACGGCGCAGGCTTCAAGGCCGGTGATCGCGGCAGCGAGATCGTCGTCATTCCCGAGACCTGCGATACCGCCGGCAACGAGGCGCTGACCAAGGCATTGCTTGCGGCGGGTGCCGAAGCCGCCGTCGGCTTTCTCTGCACCGAAAGCCTGGATGCGACGCTTCCGGCCCTGACAGAAGCGGGCTTGCCGGCAATCACCCTCAGCGTGCGCTCCGATATCCTGATGGAAGACGCGCTCAAGAACAAATGGCCGCTCTTCCGCCTCGCGCCGAGCGGCAATGCCGAGGCCGTGGCCATCGTCGATGCCATCGTCAACCGCTGGAAGGACAAGCCCATCGCGCTCGTCGACGACGGTACGATCCACAGCCGGGAGCTGGTCGAGGCGGTGCGCGCAGCGCTTGCCGAAATCGGCATGACACCGGTCTTCAGCGACACCTACCGACCGGCGCAGGAGCAGCAGATCAACCTGGTGCGACGCCTGGTGAAAAGCGGCGCAACCCACGTCTTCACCGGCGGCGACCGGCAGGATACCGCCGTTATCGCCCGCGATGCCCTTGGCGAAGGCGCGAACCTCACCTTGCTTGGCGGCGATGCCTTGAACGCGGCCGATCTCACGGTTCCGCTTGCCGATGGCGTGCTTGCAGTAACGCTGCCGGATGCGGCGCAATCGCCGGAAGGCAAGCCCTTTGCCGACGAAATGCGCGCCGCCGGCATCGAGCCGGAAGGTTATGTGATGCCGGCCTTCGCGGTGATGGCGTTGCTGGAGGAAGCCAAGGATAGGGCAGCACAGGACGACAAGTCGTTGATCGAAGCGATCGCAGGCAAGGGGCCCTACCCGACTGTCCTCGGCCTCACCGCCTTCAACGCCGCGCACGAGCGTGCCGACAATCCCTACCGTTTGATGCAGTGGCAAGGCGGCCATTTCGTGCCTGCGGCCGCTGAAGGAGCCACGCCATGATGCGTCCCGGACCGCTGAACCTGATCACCGATGTCAAAGGTCTGACGGTCGGCAACGCCGAGGACCATCGCCTGAAATCGGGCGTCACGGCGATCGTCTGCGACCCGCCGGCAACGGCCGCCGTCCAGGTTCTGGGTGGTGCGCCGGGTACCCGGGAAACCGACCTTCTCGACCCGCACAACACGGTGCAAACGGTCGATGCACTCGTTCTTTCCGGCGGTTCGGCCTTCGGGCTTGACGCTGCGTCCGGTGCGCAGGCCGCCCTCAGGGAAATGGGCCGCGGCTTCGCCGTCGGCCCGCACCGCATCCCGATTGTCCCGACGGCGATCCTCTTCGACCTCATCAATGGTGGCGACAAGGATTGGGGCCGCTTTCCGCCCTACCGCGAACTCGGCTTCGAGGCCGTCGGGCGGGCTGGCGCGACATTTTCGACCGGTTCGGCAGGCGCCGGCACCGGTGCGCTGACCGCGGGCCTGAAGGGTGGGCTCGGTTCAGCGTCCACGGTTCTGCCGAACGGCGTCACCATCGGTGCGCTTGTCGCCGTCAATGCGCTCGGATCCGCTACAGTCGGCGACACCGGGCATTTCTGGTCCGCGCCCTTCGAACTGGATGACGAGTTCGGCGGGCTTGGCCTGCCCCACCCGATGCCGGCCGACGCGGCCGACATCCGCATCAAGTTCCGCGACCGCCAGGCGGCCGTCGCCAACACGACGATCGCGGTGATCGCGACGGATGCGGTGCTGACGAAGGCTGAAGCCAAGCGCCTGGCGATTGCCGCCCATGACGGCTTTGCCCGCGGGCTCTGGCCGGCGCACACGCCGCTCGACGGCGACCTGATCTTCGCGCTTGCGACCGGCGCCTGTGGCAAGACGCCGACAACAGAGGATTTCATCGATCTCGGCGCGGTTGCCGCCTCGACCATGGCGCGCGCGATCGCCCGCGGGGTCCACGACGCGACGCCGGCGGAAAATGATCTCATGCCCTGCTGGTCGCAGCGTCGCTGACGCAGCTTTGATCGCAGGCATGTTGTTTGCGGGGCTCGGCGGTGCTATTCCCGCGGAAAACACGCTGGAGTGCGCCATGACCTACCCTATCCGCATTGCCCCGTCGATCCTGGCGGCCGATTTCTCCAAGCTCGGCCAGGAGGTTCGCGATGTCGTCGATGCCGGCGCAGACTGGATCCATCTCGATGTCATGGACGGTCATTTCGTGCCGAACATCACCTTCGGCCCCGATGTCATCAAGTCGCTGCGCCGCTATACCGATGCGACGTTCGACTGCCACCTGATGATTTCGCCCGCCGACCCGTTTCTCGAAGCCTTCGCCAAGGCCGGCTGCGATATCCTGACGGTGCACGCCGAAGCCGGTCCGCACCTGCATCGCTCGCTGCAGACGGTCCGTTCGCTCGGCAAGAAGGCTGGCGTGTCGCTCAATCCGGCAACGCCCGAAAGCGCCATCGAATACGTGCTCGATGAGCTTGACCTGATCCTCGTCATGACCGTCAATCCGGGCTTCGGCGGGCAGAAGTTCATCGACGCCACCGCGGAAAAGATCCGTCGTATCAAGGCGATGATCGGCGATCGTCCGATCGAGATCGAAGTCGATGGCGGCATTGCGCCTGAAACGGCAGCCATTGCCACCGGCGCCGGCGCCAATGTTCTCGTTGCCGGCTCGGCGATCTTCAAGGGCGGCTCGGTCGAGGCCTATCGCTCGGCGATCGAAGCGATCCGTGCGCCTGCCGAGAAGGCCTATCGATGACAGCACGCGCGGCAATTTCCGGTCTTTGTTGCCTGGCTGCGGCCGCCGCTGCATCGCCGGCCCTTGCTGGCGACTATGCCGCACTGCAGCCGATCGGCTTCTCGGCCGACGGCAATGTCTTTGCCTTCGAGGAGTATGGCGTCCAGGACGGCTCCGGCTTTCCCTATTCGACCATCTATGTGATCGACACGCGCAATGACAGCTTCCTACCGGGCGCGCCGGTGCGCGCCGTCAGCCGCGAAGACGGCAGCCCGCTGTCTAAGGCGCGCCATGAAGCCCGGCGTCGGGCGGCTCCCTTGATCGATGCCTATCGCCTTGCCGATGCGCCCGGGCTGCTCGCGGCCTTCAACCCGATCACGGAAGCCAACGCCAAGCCGCTCTCGCTGACCTACGATGCTTTTGCAGCCGATCAAGCGTTCCGCGAGACCTATACGGTTACGCTCGAGGAAAAGACCTTCGAGCCGGACGGCATCTGCAAGGACTTCCTGAAGGAAACCAAAGGTTTCCGTCTGTCGATGACGATGAAGGCGGGCGCGCCGGCAAGCGACGTGCTTCAGGATGACAGCCGCATACCGGAAAGCCGCCGTTGCCCCACCGGCTATCAGGTCGGCGGCGCCATCACCCACCGCAACGACGACGGTTCGGAAACCCATGTGATCATGGTGCTCGTCAAGTCGCTCGGCTTTGAAGGCACGACGGACGGGCGCTGGATCGCGATCCCGACGCGGATCGCCAAATGAACGAGGCGGCCGCCAGCGTCGAAGCGAAAGCGGGGCGTGCGGCGGCCGGTGCCCGGAAACGGGCCCGCCTCGCCCGGTCCGTGCCGAGCCTTCCGCTATTGCTCTTCGGCGCGCCCTTGTGGAGCGCGTCGATGACGCTGTCGGCGTGGTTTGCGCTGTGGCTGCGGGAACGGGACGCGACCTTCCATCTGGCCGAACTGCTCTGGGTTTTCGGGGCCGGCGCTCTGCTCGCCTGGCCGCCGGCGCTGTTTCTCGCCCGCTTCGCGGCGATCGGACGCCGCGTGGAAACGCGTTTCGCGGCCTATCTCTTCTTCCTCTCGCTCGGCACGATCGGGATGACGGCACTGCTTTTCGCGCTCGACTACCGCGAATTCTATGCACAGTGGCACGCCCCGATCGGAACCACGACGTGGCTCTTCCAGTTCGCCTTTACGACGCTGATCGCCTTCTACCAGTTTCTGGTCATGGGCCTTCGCCTCTATTTGCCCGTCGGCGGTGTTACACTGTTCGCCGTCTGCCTGTGGCTGGCAAGCGATCGCCATGAGCAACGGCGTTGAGCTTCGTGGCTATCTTTGCTAGAGGCACGGCCATCCCTCCACTGACGACGAAAGCTTAAGCCCATGATCCCCCGTTACTCCCGACCGGAAATGGTGGCCATCTGGTCGCCGGAAACGAAATTCCGCATCTGGTTCGAGATCGAGGCTCACGCCTGCGATGCGCTTGCCGAAATCGGCGTGATCCCGAAGGATGCCGCGCGCACGATCTGGGAAAAGGGCGGCGCTGCCACTTTCGACGTCGCTCGCATCGACGAGATCGAGGCCGTCACCAAGCATGACGTGATTGCGTTCCTGACGCATCTTGCCGAATTCGTCGGCCCCGACAGCCGCTTCATCCACCAGGGTATGACCTCGTCCGACGTGCTGGACACCTGCTTCAACGTCCAGCTGGTGCGCGCAACCGACCTGCTTCTCGCCGATCTCGACAAGCTGCTCGAAGCCCTGAAGCGCCGCGCCTTCGAGCACAAGGACACGGTGACGATCGGCCGTTCGCACGGCATCCACGCCGAGCCGACCACCTTTGGCGTCAAGCTGGCGCTCGCCTATGCCGAGTTCGACCGTTGCAAGCAGCGCCTGCTGGCCGCACGCGAGGAAGTCGCCACCTGCGCGATCTCGGGCGCCGTCGGCACCTTCGCCAACATCGACCCGCGTGTTGAAGAACACGTCGCCGAGGCGCTTGGCCTGAAGCCGGAACCGGTTTCGACCCAGGTCATTCCGCGCGACCGCCACGCCATGTACTTCGCAACCCTCGGCGTCATCGCTTCGTCGATCGAGCGCCTGGCGACGGAAGTCCGTCACCTGCAGCGCACCGAAGTGCTCGAAGCGGAGGAGTATTTCTCGCCGGGCCAGAAGGGCTCGTCGGCAATGCCGCACAAGCGTAACCCGGTCCTGACCGAAAACCTCACGGGCCTTGCCCGCATGGTTCGCGCCTTCTCGATCCCGGCGATGGAAAACGTTGCGCTCTGGCATGAGCGCGACATCTCGCACTCCTCGGTCGAGCGCATGATCGGCCCGGATGCGACGGTGACGCTCGACTTCGCGCTCGCTCGTCTGACCAGCGTGATCGACAAGCTGCTCGTCTACCCCGAGAACATGATCAACAACATGAACAAGTTCCGCGGGCTCGTGCATTCGCAGCGCGTGCTTTTGGCGCTGACGCAGGCGGGTGTGTCGCGTGAGGATGCCTATCGCCTCGTGCAGCGCAACGCCATGAAGGTCTGGGAACAGGGCAAGGACTTCCTTGAGGAACTGCTGGCCGATGCGGAAGTCCGCGCGGCGCTTTCCGAAGAGGACATCCGCGAGAAGTTTGATCTCGGCTACCACACCAAGCACGTCGACACGATCTTCAAGCGCGTCTTCGGCTAAGGTTCCGCGCTGAGCGGACGGCGGTAGGCCTTTGGTTTTGTTGCCATGCCCGCATTTGGAGCACATCGCTCGAATGCGGGCATTTGCGTTAGCAGGAAATTCACGCATTGCGTGCAAAGCTCAGGGTCTGTCAATCCAGGTTCTGAGGATCGCATGGCCTACAAAGACAGTGTCGAACGGGCGACGCAGCGCACGCAAACGAAAATTACAGGTACGGTGACCGTCAAGTCCGGCTCCAGCAGCGGCATCGTCAAGGACCTCTCAGCCGAGGGCATCTGCTTTCAGCTGCTCTTCGACATCGGCGCCAAGACGGGACAGGAAGTGACGATCAGAAGCGAGGAGCTCGGCTTCCTGACCGGCATGGTCCGCTGGTATCGCGGTGACAAGATCGGCATCAAGCTCAACCTGTCGTCCAACACGGCGGCGCAGATCTCATCCTATTACAAGCACTTTCGCTAGGCCGGGCATCTCGGCAAGCACGCCAAAGGCGCCGCAAGTCGATCGACATGCGGCGCTTTTTCCGTTGAGCGGTTATCCTGCCTTCGGTTGTCAGCGATCAGTGTGACCGCGCGCGCGGACCGGGTTCCACCATCTTGCGATAGAGGTGCCAGGTGGCGTGTCCGAAGATCGGCATGATGACGGCGAGGCCGACGAAGACCGGGATCGAGCCGATGACCAGACCGGCAGCGATGATGAAACCCCAGACGGCGACGGGCACCGGGTTGACGAGCGTTGCGCGGATGGACGTCTCGACCGCCGACACGGCGCCGACGTCACGATCGATCAGCAACGGGAACGACACGACGGATGTCGACAGAACGATGACGGCGAAGACGAAGCCGACGGCGTTGCCGACGAGGATCAGGTTCCAGCCCTGGTCAGTGCCGACGATACCGTTCCAGAAGGCCGCGATCGAATCCGGTGGTTCCGCCCCGAAGATCTGCACATAGAGCGCCTGGGCGACCAGCAGCCAGATGATGAAGACAACGAACAGCATGGCGGCGACGGCCATGATCGACGGCAGCGCCGGAGAGCGGTGCAGGCGAAGCGCGTGTGGCCAGGAGTAGTCCATGCCGAGTTCTCGCCGTCGGCTGATCTCGTAAAGGCCGATAGCAGCGACCGGGCCGATCAGCGCGAAGCCGGAGACAAGAGGATAAAGCAGCGGCAGCATGTTGGCGCCGGCGCTCCAGGTGATCAGAACGACACCGGCTATCGGGTAGATCAGGCAAAGAAAGACGTAGTGCGATGGTTTCTCGCGAAAATCGTCAAAGCCTAAGCGTAACGCGTCGAATACATCCGCGACGCCAATCTTTTTTATTCCGGGATGGGCGACACTCGCGTCCGCTCCCGACAGGACATGGAATGTTGTCATGGCTCACACTCCTCAACGAACCAGAGCGGCCACGGAACAGAGATACGGCGAACCAAGCCGCACCATCCGCGACCGTCCGTTCGATTATACAGAAAATGCGACCGCTGTCGCCTGCCGCCTCTCGCCACGTTAAGCGGCCGCCTGGAACGCGAAACATCGGCCCGGTCAGGCACGCCGCCATGGGCGTTGCCTGGGCCGTGGTGAACGGGTTGGGCCGCAGGCCTTGACTTCCGCGCCTTTCAGCGCCACATCGCGGCCACCATGAAAGTTTCCGACGCCCATATCCTCATCGTTCCAGGTTACACCAACTCCGGACCGGAGCACTGGCAGACGCGCTGGGAGCGCAAGATGTCGACCGCACGCCGCGTCGAGCAGGCGGAGTGGGCAAAGCCCGTCCGCGACGATTGGGTGGCGCGCATGGTCGACGAGGTCAATGCGTCGGAAAAGCCGGTTGTCATCGTCGCCCATTCGCTGGGCGTTGCGACGGCCATCCACGCCCTGCCCCATTTCAAGAAGCCGATTGCCGGTGCATTCCTGGTGGCCCCGCCCGATGTTGCCAATCCGGCGATCCGTCCGAAGCATCTGATGACCTTCGGCCCCTATCCGCGCGATCCGCTTCCCTTCCCGTCCTTGATGGTCGCCAGCCGCAACGATCCCTTCGGTTCCTACGAGCATGCGGACGACATCGCCAACGCCTGGGGTTCGCTGCTCGTCGATGCCGGAGAATCCGGTCACATCAACACCGAGTCCGGCCATGGGCCGTGGCCTGAGGGCACGATGGTGTTTGCCCAGTTCCTGAGCCGGCTTAAACCCTGACGCGCCGCGGCCACCTGTTGCGGCCATATTAATCCGACGTTCATTGTCCGCGGTCATCATCGCCGGCATGACGCGACTCGTCTCATGATGGAGCCGAGCGCTGTCGAACCTTGATCTGTGCCCGCATTGACCGGATCCTTCCTTTTGGTTGCCCGGCCGCAGATACTGGACATGGGAAGTGGCCGTAGACGAACGTCTCACCAAAGGTGCGCAAAACGCACCGGCGCATCCGGATGCTCTGACGCAGGCCACCCTGGAACGGTTGCCGGCAGGCGCCGTCATTGTCGATGCGCACGGACGGATACTGGCTGCCAACGCCCGCGCCTGCGACGTGTTCGGCCGCACGCTTTCACAGTTGCGACACGCCTTTCTGAGCGACTTCGTGGCGGACGAGGATCGGCCGCGTGTGCCGCCGCGCGCAACGTCGGCGGTCGCCGAGACGATCCATTTCCTCGGCTACAGCCGCTCCGCGCCGATGCTCGTTGCCTGTTCGCCGGTGCTGTTTGGCGATGAAGCCGCCTCGCTGCTGCTGATGTTGCCGGCCGACGATTTCGTCAACGAGATCGCCGGGTTGCGCAACGACGAGACCCGCTGGAAATATGCCCTCGACGGCGCGCTTGAGGGCGTATGGGATCACGACTTCGAAACCGGAGACCTGTTTTATTCGGCCACCTGGAGGCGGCTTCGCGGCCTGCCCGAAGATGCCCAGGTCGACGGTACGCTCGAAAACTGGATCCAGAACGTTCACCCCGACGACCATGCGCATGTGCGTGCGGCCATCGAGCGGCAGGATTCCGGCGAAGCGATCTTCAACACCTTCGAGTATCGGGAGCGCCACGCCGACGGTCACTGGATCTGGATCGAAAGCCGCGGCGCCTCCGTTGCCTACTGGCCGGACGGCAGGCCGAGCCGCATCATCGGGACGGATACCGACATCACCGCCCGCAAGGAGGCCGAGGCGCGGCTAGAGGAAGTCTCCCGCCGCCTGAGGCTGGCGCTCGGCGTGTCGAAGATCGGCGTGTTCGATTTCAATCTCGATGTGCTGCGCGACGACTGGGACGAGCGCATGTTCGAGATCTATGGTCTCGACCCCGCTGATGGCGCGCCGACCTCGGAGGCCTGGGAAAACTGCCTGCACCCTGACGACCGCGACGCCGTCATTGCCAGAACCAATGAAGGCATCGCCTCGGGAAAGCCCTACGCCAACGCCTTCCGCATCGTGCGTCCGGATGGGGCGGTCCGCCACATCCGTTCGAATGCGGCGACCTATGTCGATCATCTCGGCACACGCAAGCTTATCGGCGCCAACTGGGACGTCACGGAAGACATTGCGCTGCAGGAAGAGTTGCGCCAGGCGAAGGCATCGGCCGAAGCGCGCAACCGTGAACTCGAGCAGGCCCGGATCCGGATCGAGTACAACGCGCTGCACGACTACCTGACCGACCTGCCCAACCGTCGTTACCTGGATCAGATGCTGACGGAGAATGTCGCCGTCAACGCGATCCTGCATATCGATCTCGACCGCTTCAAGCAGATCAACGACACGCTCGGCCACCAGGCCGGCGACGCCATGCTGACGCATGCGGCCGCGATCCTGCGCGCGCACGCCCGCCACGACGATTTCATCGCCCGCATCGGCGGTGACGAGTTCGTCATCCTCTGCCGCCGCGACCGCGACCTGCCGCAACTGACCGAGCTTGCCGAGCGCATCGTCCATGCCTTCCGCCGCCCCATCCCCTATGACGGTCAACTCTGCCGCCTGGGTGCAAGCATCGGCATCGCTTTTAGAGGCGGCGAAGACTTCGAAGCCAAACAGCTGCTGATGAATGCCGACATCGCCCTCTATCGGGCAAAGAGCGTCGGACGTGATCGCGTCGAGGTGTTTTCCGAACTCATTCAAACCCAGATCCTCAATGCCAAGCGCATCGGTGACGACATTCGCCAGGCGATCGAGGAAGGGCAGTTTACGGTTTACTACCAACCCCAGTTCCATGCGCGCTCGCTGGAGATATCCGGCGTCGAGGCACTGGTGCGGTGGAACCACCCGGAGCGAGGCATTCTCGCCCCCTTCCATTTCCTGAAGGTGGCCGAGGAGATCAACGTCCTGCCGGCGATCGACAGGAAGGTGGTCGAGCTCGCCTATCGCGACTTTCAGTCCTGGCAGAAGGAAGGGCTCGGGGTTCCCAAGATCTCGGTCAACATGTCGTCGCCGCGGCTGCGCGATCCGGGGTTGATCGCTGATCTGCGCGACATGCGGATCCCGCCGGGCATCCTTTCTTTCGAGCTGCTCGAGTCGATCTTCCTCGATGATCCGGAAGACGAAATCGCCGAGACCATTTCGGCGCTCGGCGACCTCGGCATCGAAATCGAAATCGACGATTTCGGCACCGGCCATGCTTCGATCATCGGCCTGCTCAACCTCAATCCGGCCCGGCTCAAGATCGACAGGGCGCTCGTCGGCCCGATGACCGAAAGCGCCAAGCAGGCAAAGCTGGTGCGGGCGATCATCGACATCGGCCACTCGCTCAACATCGCGGTCGTCGGTGAAGGCGTGGAGACCTGGGAGCATGCGGCGATGCTGCGGGATCTCGGCTGCGACGTGCTGCAGGGCTACGCGCTTGCGCGGCCGATGGACCGGCTGGAGCTGGAGCAGCGCTTGCGCCGCGGGTGGAAGCCGGTGTTCGGCGGTCCGGACAAATAAAAACCGCCCGGCCAGAAGGACGGGCGGCGCTTCAATCGATCTGGCAACAGCCTTTCGCCTTACTTGCTCTGCAGCTGCTGGACGGCTTCGCCGAGCAGTTCGAGCATCCGCACGCGGATCTGCTCCTCGCTCTGGGCAACGCCTGCCGCATCGAAATCCGCCTTGATCTTGCGAACGACATCTTCATGGCCGGCTTCTTCGAAATCTGCAGCCACCACTTCGCTGGCATAGGCGTCGGCGTCGGCCTTGCCGAGCAGGCCGGCGGCCCACAGGCCGAGCAGCTTGTTGCGACGCGCTTCAGCCTTGAACCTCAGCTCTTCGTCCATCGCAAACTTTGCTTCGAAGGCCTTTTCGCGATCCTGCATCGACGTCATCACTCAATCTCCCTGAGAATTCCATGTCTGAAATCAGTTTATCGCCATAAATCAAAACGCGGGTCAAACTGCAATGTGAACTTTTCCGGTTTGATGACTTTCATGTTACCCTTTGTGCGGTTCCTCAGATCGCATTTGATCAAGGATCAGGACATCGCCGCTTCGTGAGGCGGCAGCAACCTTGGCGCACTTTGAGAAGGCGCGCGGCGCCCCATGCAAATCAGGGGAACGGGCAGATACGCCGATTGTGAAATCGGTTCTTTTCGGCTATGGACCCCGAGAGATGTTCCACGCGCGTCCCGAGAGCGCCAACAACTACAGAGACAAAATCCATGAATCGTCGCCGCCGTATCTACGAGGGCAAGGCCAAGATCCTCTATGAGGGTCCAGAGCCGGGCACGCTCATCCAGTTCTTCAAGGACGACGCGACCGCCTTCAACAAGAAAAAGCACGACGTCATTGACGGCAAGGGTGTGCTGAACAACCGGATTTCCGAGTACATCTTCACGCACCTCAACAAGATCGGCATCCCCACGCACTTCATCCGCCGCCTCAACATGCGCGAGCAGTTGATCAAGGAAGTCGAGATCATCCCGCTTGAGATCGTCGTGCGCAACGTCGCCGCCGGCTCGCTGGCCAAGCGTCTGGGCATCGAGGAAGGCACGGTCCTCCCCCGCTCGATCATCGAGTTCTACTACAAGGCCGATGCGCTCGAAGACCCGATGGTCTCCGAAGAGCACATCACCGCGTTCGGCTGGGCAAGCCCGCAGGAACTCGACGACGTCATGGCGCTCGCCATCCGCATCAACGACTTCCTCACGGGCCTGTTCCTCGGCGTCGGCATCCAGCTCGTCGATTTCAAGATCGAGTGCGGCCGCCTGTTCGAAGGCGACATGATGCGCATCGTGCTTGCTGACGAGATCTCGCCGGACAGCTGCCGTCTCTGGGACATCGAGACCCGCGAGAAGCTCGACAAGGACCGTTTCCGCCGCGACCTCGGCGGCCTCGTCGAGGCCTATCAGGAAGTCGCCCGCCGTCTCGGCATCATGAATGAGAACGAACCCGTGCGCGGCACCGGTCCGGTTCTCGTGAAGTAACTTCGGGGAAAATCAAAGTGATCAAGGCACGTGTAACCGTGACGCTGAAGAACGGCGTTCTCGATCCGCAGGGCAAGGCAATCGAAGGCGCGCTCGGTGCGCTCGGCTTCGACGGCATCGGCCAGGTTCGCCAGGGCAAGGTCTTCGACCTGCAGATCGAATCCGCAGACAAGGCCAAGGCCGAGGAAGACCTCAAGGCCATGTGCGAAAAGCTGCTCGCCAACACTGTGATCGAGAACTACAGCATCTCCTTCGCCTGATCCTACAGGAAAAGGGGCGTTCCGCGCCTTTGGGCGCGGAACCAGACGTTACGAAATGCCGGAGCAGCCGCTGGTCCCATGGGAAACGCCGCTGCCATCGTCGCAGCAGATG
Organism: Ensifer sp. PDNC004; assembly: GCF_016919405.1. Lineage (NCBI taxonomy): Bacteria > Pseudomonadati > Pseudomonadota > Alphaproteobacteria > Hyphomicrobiales > Rhizobiaceae > Ensifer > Ensifer sp. PDNC004. The sequence continues at coordinate 861,659 of NZ_CP070353.1, read as the reverse complement.
CCTGGCTCGCCGGAGTGCGGCATCAAGATTGATCTTGCCGTATCGGAGACAGAGATATGAAGTCAGCCGTCGTCCAGCTTCCGGGCCTCAACCGCGACCGCGACATGATCGCGGCCCTCACCAAGATCTCCGGCAAGGCGCCTGTCACCGTCTGGCAGACCGAAACCGATATTCCGGATGTCGATCTGATCGTCATTCCCGGCGGCTTCTCCTATGGCGATTACCTACGCTGCGGCGCGATCGCTGCGCGCATGCCGGTCATGCAGGCGATCAAGGCCAAGGCGGAAAAGGGCGTCAAGGTTCTCGGCGTCTGCAACGGCTTCCAGATCCTCGTCGAGGCGGGGCTCCTGCCCGGCGCGCTGATGCGCAATGCCTCGCTGAAATTCGTCTGCCGCGAGATCAAGCTCGAAGTTGTCAACGCCGATACCGACTTCACCCGTGCCTACTCCAAGGGCCAGATCATCCGTTCGCCGGTCGCCCACCACGACGGCAACTACTTCGCCGATGCCGAGACGTTGAAGACGATCGAAGGCAATGGCCAGGTGGTGTTTCGTTATGCTGAAGGCACCAACCCGAACGGTTCGATGAACGATATCGCCGGCGTCATGAACGCTGAAGGTAACGTGCTCGGCATGATGCCGCATCCGGAAAACCTGATCGAAGCAGCCCACGGCGGTTCCGACGGTCGCGGACTGTTTGCGTCTGCGCTCGAAGTAATCGCCGCTTAACCATCCGGCTGGTAGAAGGCATTCGACCCATCCCCATTTGCGAGCGAGACCGTCGATGCCTTCATTTGCCCCTGCACGCCTGACCGGCCTTGCCTGCACGGCCTTCGGTCTTGTGCTTCTGTCTTCGTGCCAGTCGCCGAAGCCGCCGGCACCAAGCCCGAACACGGCGGCGCTGCCGACCATGGAACGCGTGGCGCTCGGTGCCAACAGCTGCTGGTTCAAGTCGGGTGACGCCGAATTCAAGTCCTATCGCCTGGCGCCCGAGCTCAACTCCTTCTCCGGCCGTCCGCGCATCCTGATTGTCCCGCGCAAGTCGCCCGAGGCACGCCCCCTCGCCGTCGTTCAGGCCGAGGGCAATCCGGCCCGCCTGCAGGCCTTCGGGCCGCTGATGAGCGAACCGACGGGAACGCGCATGGCCGCCGACATCAAGCGCTGGGCTGCTGGCGGACAGGGCTGCAAATAGCCCAAGCTGAACGTGTCGAATTGATCCAAGGGCCGGTTGACTTCAAGGTTGCCGGTCCTTTTGCATTTCGGACGGTCGTTCCGACCCGATCGGCTAGCGCCAGAACGGGACAGACGATTCCTGGCGCGCGTCTTTCTCGCAAACGCCGATATCCTTGAGCTGCCACTCACTCAATTCCCCGAGCGCCAGCCGGCCGCGCCGCTTTGCAGCCAGCGTGCAATAGAGTCTCCAAAGACGCTTCAGCAGGCTTTCGCGCTCTTCCGAATAGTCGCCACCCAGCAATGCGCCGGTGCAGCCTGCGGACTTCGCCTCCGAGCGGGACAAACAAATTGTATCGATTGTACTCATTGATAACCCCAATGCAGCGATTGCTATCGTTGTATCGGTGATAATTGACATATTTCGCGCTGTAATCTAAAGAATTGTCACTATGACAAATTGGCTCCCGGACATTCAGCAAGGTCATGGCCCGCTCTACGCGCGGATCGCCGACCAGATCGAACAGGCAATTGGCAATGGCGCCCTGCCCGTCGGCGCCAAATTGCCACCGCAACGCAACCTCGCCTACGACATCGGGGTGACAATCGGCACGATCGGGCGCGCTTACAATATCGTGCGCGAGCGCGGGCTGGTGAGTGGCGAGGTCGGACGCGGCACCTATGTGCTCGACCATCCCGAAAGCCGGCCGCCGGAGCAATCGGATCCGCTGACGACGTCGCTTGCCGGCACCCGCCCCCTGGTCGCGCCCGTCGGCAAGCTCAGGTTCGACAGCACAGCGGCGCCGGACATCGGCCAGGGAACGGTGCTGAGCGAAGTGTTGGGTGAGATCAGCCACGAGCATCACGCCGACATCGCCAGCTACGCGCGGAACTTCCCGGATCATTGGTTCGAAGCCGGGTGCCAATGGCTGGCGCGCGGCGGTTTTCGTCCCAAGCCTGAAAACATCGTGCCGACGCTCGGCGCCCATGCGGCCGTCGTGGCGGTGATCGCGGCGGTGACCGCCCCCGGCGATCGCATCGCCTTCGAGACCCTCACCTATTCGCAGGTCAGCCGCAGCGCCGGCCTGATCGGTCGCCGCACGACGCTGGTCGAATCCGACGCCTTCGGCATGATCCCCGACGACTTCGAGCGCGTCTGTGCGCAGCAGCATCCCAAGCTCGCCTTCCTGATGCCGAGCGCGCAGAACCCGACGGTGGCCGTCATGCCGCTCGCCCGCCGCCAGGCGATCGCCGATATCGCCCGCAAATACGGTGTCTGGCTGGTCGAGGATGATCTCTATGGCGCCATGACCGGCGACCAGACGCCGCTGCTCGCCGAGCTTGCGCCCGAACGCACCTTCCTCGTCGGCGGTCTTTCGAAGTCCGTTGCCGCGGGTGTTCGCGGTGGTTGGGTCGCCTGCCCTCCGCATTTCGGCCAGCGCATCCGCATCGCCCACAAGATGGTCAGCGGCGGCCTGCCGTTCATCCTTGCGGAACTGTGCGCGCGCCTGGTGCTCTCCGGCTCGGCTGCCGCCTTGCGCAGCCAGGGCATCGAGGAGGTTCGTGCCCGTGAGGCCATGGCGCGCGAAGTCTTCGAGGGCATCGAGTTCGCCTCGCATCCCTGCATTCCGTTCCTCTGGATGAAGCTGCCGGACCCCTGGCTGTCCGGCACCTTCAAGCAGGCGGCGCTGCAGGAAGGCGTGCTCGTCGACGACGAGGACGAGTTCAAGGCCGGCCGCACCGATCGCGTCTTCCATCGGATCCGCATCGGCTTCTCCTCGCCACCCCAGCGCGCCGAAGTTAGGGCTGGCTTCCAGACACTGAAGCGGCTGCTCGACAGCGGCCGAGCCGGCTACGACAGTTTCGAGTGACGATCGAAATCCACGGGGTGACTTTCGCGCAAGCTTACGCAAGATACTATTTTAGCAGTATCGCGTAGATGATTCGCCCCCTAAGGATTTCGCATGCCGCTACCGTTTCGCCCGGTCTCGTCCCGGCTGATCGCACCCCTCCTTTTCGTCACGACCACCTCCGTCATCGCCGCGCCGGCGCTGGCTCAGGACGGCGTCTTCGACGAAATGCGTTTCGGCGTGACGACATCGATCGCCAGCGGCGGCAAGCAGGAAGACGGCGTGTTTCCGTCGTTCACGCTCTACTTCGATCCGTTCAATGCGGATGGCGCGGCAGATTTCGGCGAGAAGCTGTTGCGGCCGCGTGTCTATACCGGTGCAGCCGTGGCCACCGCGTCGAACGGCGTCAACCAGGCCTATGCCGGCTTGAGCTGGACCTTCGACATGACGCAGCGGCTCTTCGTGGAGTTCGGCGCGGGCGGCACGGTTCACGACGGCGATCTCGACGATCCCAACGGTTCCGGTCCGCAACTCGGCTGCCGCTTCCTCTTCCGCGAATACGCCGCCGCCGGCGTGCGCCTCGACGAACACTGGAACGTCTCGGCGACCGTGGAGCATGCGTCGCATGCCAATCTCTGCGACGGTCCCAACAACGGCCTGACACGCGCCGGCCTTGCGCTCGGCTACAAGTTCTGACGCTGACCGCCGTATTGGCCTCTGCAATGCCTTGTACGGCCGTCAACCGCTGTTGATCGCCCGTATTTTTCTGTCGCGCCGCGTCGCAGCATAGGTTAAAGAAGCCGCAAAGCGCCCCCTGTTTCTGTTGCGGTTCGCACGCGCCATATTCCTCGCTAGTGGATTGCGCGCCGCCCGAAGGATTTGACGGTCGACGATGACGATTTCCAACACCCGCCCCATCACCCCGGACCTCATCGCATCGCACGGGCTGAAGCCTGACGAATACGAGCGCATCCTTGGCCTGATCGGGCGCGAGCCCACCTTTACCGAGCTCGGCATCTTCTCGGCCATGTGGAACGAGCACTGCTCCTACAAGTCCTCCAAGAAGTGGCTGCGCACGCTGCCGACCAAGGGGCCGCGCGTCATCCAGGGCCCGGGTGAAAACGCCGGCGTCGTTGACATCGACGATGGCGACTGCGTCGTCTTCAAGATGGAGAGCCACAACCACCCGTCCTATATCGAGCCCTACCAGGGGGCGGCGACCGGCGTCGGCGGCATCCTGCGCGACGTCTTCACCATGGGCGCCCGTCCCGTCGCGGCGATGAACGCGCTGCGCTTCGGTTCGCCTGATCATCCGAAGACCCGCCACCTCGTTTCCGGCGTCGTTGCCGGCGTCGGCGGCTATGGCAACTCCTTCGGTGTTCCGACCGTCGGCGGCGAAGTCGAGTTCGACGCCCGCTACAACGGCAACATTCTGGTCAACGCCTTTGCTGCCGGCCTCGCCAAGAGCGACGCCATCTTCTACTCCAAGGCAGAAGGTGTGGGCCTCCCGGTCGTCTATCTCGGTGCCAAGACCGGCCGTGACGGCGTCGGCGGCGCGACCATGGCGTCTGCCGAGTTCGACGAGTCGATCGAAGAGAAGCGCCCGACCGTTCAGGTTGGCGACCCCTTCACCGAAAAGTGCCTGCTCGAAGCCTGCCTCGAACTGATGACGACCGGCGCCGTCATCGCCATCCAGGACATGGGTGCAGCCGGCCTCACCTGCTCGGCCGTCGAAATGGGCGCCAAGGGCGACCTCGGCATCGAGCTCGACCTCGACACCGTTCCGGTGCGCGAAGAGCGCATGACCGCTTACGAAATGATGCTGTCGGAGAGCCAGGAGCGCATGCTCATGGTTCTTGAACCGGCAAAGGAAGAAGTCGCCAAGGCGATCTTCGTCAAGTGGGGCCTCGATTTTGCGATCGTCGGCAAGACCACTGACGACCTGCGCTTCCGCATCCTGCACCAGGGCGAAGAAGTCGCGAACCTGCCGATCAAGGAACTGGGCGACGAAGCCCCTGAATATGATCGTCCCTGGACCCCCGCAAAGTCCGCTGCGCCGCTCGCATCCAACGATATCCCGCAGGCCGATGTCGCAGACGCGCTCGTCAAGCTCGTCGGCTCGGCCAACAACTCGTCGCGCCGTTGGGTCTACGAACAGTATGACACGCTGATCCAGGGCAACTCGCTGCAGCTGCCGGGCGGCGACGCCGGCGTCGTGCGCGTCGAAGGCCACGCCTCCAAGGCGCTCGCTTTCTCGTCCGACGTGACGCCGCGCTATGTCGAAGCCGACCCTTACGAAGGCGGCAAGCAGGCGGTCGCCGAGTGCTGGCGCAACCTGACGGCAACCGGATCGCTGCCGCTGGCAGCCACCGACAACCTCAACTTCGGCAACCCGGAACGTCCTGAAATCATGAGCCAGCTGGTTCATGCCATCAAGGGTATCGGCGAGGCCTGCACCGCGCTCGACTTCCCGATCGTGTCGGGCAACGTCTCGCTCTACAACGAGACCAACGGCCAGGCGATCCTGCCGACCCCGACGATCGGCGGCGTTGGCCTGATCAAGGACTGGTCGAAGATGGCGCGCATCCGCTTTGCCGCTGAAGGCGAAACGATCCTCGTCGCCGGCGCCCCTGCCGCTCTCGGCTCGCACATCGCCCAGTCTGTCTACATGCGCGACGTCCACGGCCGCACCGACGGCCCGGCACCGCATGTCGACCTCGCGCACGAGCGCAAGGTTGGCGACTTCGTCCGCGGCCTGATCGTCGACGGTCTTGTCACCGCCGTGCACGATTGCTCGTCGGGCGGCCTGGCGCTTGCCGTTGCCGAAATGGCGATGGCTTCGGGCATCGGCGCCTCGGTCGACGCCGTGGCCGGCCATGATCCGATTGCCACCTTCTACGGCGAAGACCAGGGTCGCTACGTCGTGACGGTTGCTGCCGGTGCGCTCGATGCGGTTGCCGCCCGTGCGAAGGCTGCCGGCGTCTCGCTCCCCGTCATCGGCAAGACCGGCGGTGACGCCGTCAAGCTTGGCGATGCCAAGGCCGTGTCGGTCGCGGATCTCCGCGCCGCCCATGAAGGCTGGTTCCCGGACTTCATGCAGGGCGACGTCGCGCCTGAAAACTAAGAGATCGAGGACGGGAGCTGCGGTTTCTGCGGCTCCCATATCTCTTTTGCGGTGCCGGCTTGCAGGCGCTGCCGGGAGCGATCATTTGATCGTGTTCACGCTGGCAACAGCCCTGCCTCACCCAATTCAGCAATTGCGTTCCGCCCCTGAATCGTGGTTCCCTTGTTTCATGGACAACGTCGGCAGGTTGCTGACGTTGCAGAATAAAAAGGGAGTTGGCGTATCATGCCCATGACACCAGGCGACATCGAAGACATGATCAAGGCAGGGATTCCCGGAGCCAAGGTCACGATCCGCGATCTGGCCGGTGACGGCGACCACTATGCCGCCGAAGTCGTGGCCGAGGCGTTTCGTGGCAAGAGCCGCGTGCAGCAGCACCAGATGGTCTACAACGCACTGAAGGGCAATATGGGCGGCGTGCTGCATGCCCTTGCACTTCAGACGAGCGCGCCGGAGTAAGCTGGCGTGGCTGACCTGATCAAGGAACTCGTCAGCGGCGTCGTTGACAGTGCGCTGAAGGAAATCCTCAAGAAGACCGGCGTCAAGCGAACCACCACCAAGCGGACCAAGCGCCGGACACGGCCGACCTCTTCCGGTGGCGGCGGTCTTCTTGGCGACATTCTAGAGGCGGCCCTCCGCAAGCCGGCAAAGAAGCAGGTCAGTCGGCGGAAAACGTCGGCGGCGCGCAGCAAGACGCGGCGCCGCACGGCCTGAGTGGTATTAAAACCACATCTTGAGGACCATCAATATTTGTTGCGATTGGGTGGTGAAAATCACCAATATGCATGCTATCTAAGACCCAATCGATATCCGGCCCTTGAAGCCGGCGCAGGAAGGATGACAGGATGAGCGGAATTCACGAATTCATCGACAACGAAGTCAAGACGAACGATGTGGTGCTCTTCATGAAGGGTACGCCGCAGTTCCCGCAGTGTGGCTTCTCCGGTCAGGTGGTCCAGATTCTCGATTACATCGGCGTCGACTACAAGGGCATCAACGTGCTCGCCGACGCGGACCTGCGCCAGGGCATCAAGGACTATTCCAGCTGGCCGACGATCCCGCAGCTCTACGTCAAGGGCGAATTCGTCGGCGGTTGCGACATCGTGCGCGAGATGTTCCAGGCCGGCGAACTTCAGTCCCACCTTTCCGAGCAGGGTATCGCCGTCAAGGGCGCTGCCGCCTGATCTAAGGACGCCTTGTCCCGATCCATCGGAGAAGGCGGGTAACCGCCTTTTTTGATTCGGACCTCGCTGTCCGGATTTCGATTTTCGTTGTTTTCCCAAAGGCTTTGCGCGCTTGGTTCGCGCAATGACCGTTTGAATGTTTGTGAAAGCGGGCTTCCTTCCTGTAACGTTTCCGGCGTTCTGAAGCGAGGCCTGGGCCGAGTTTTCGGCCTGTCATGAAGCAGTCGCGATCGTTCGGCATAAGCAGCAACGGTTCCCGCTCCGGCCTCCCGGCACGGAAAAGACCCCGTCGCTGCCGATCGATGCTCCCGCGGTTTCATGCAGGCCCGGTCCAATTGGTGCGGCTGCCCGGTCGCCCCCGCCTGACATCTCTGTGCCGACCGGCATTAAGCCAGCCGACATCCTTTTTTCCGGCACCTCCCGGACCCAGACCCGTTTCGCTTGGCGCTGACCGCGCCGCTAGGACTTTTGAAATGACAAGCACGACCAACGACGACGCCCTGCCCGGCCTCACGAAATTCCAGTTCATCGCGCTGATGGCCACCCTGATGGCGACGAACGCGATTTCGATCGACATCATGCTGCCGGGTCTTCAGGAAATCGGCGCGAGCCTCGGCGTGGCGTCGGAAAACGAGCGGCAATACATCATCACCGCCTACCTGCTCGGCATGGGCGTGGCGCAGCTGTTCTTCGGTCCGTTGTCCGACCGCTTCGGGCGCAAGCCGCCGCTTCTGGCCGGGCTTGCGCTTTATGCCGTCTGCGCGGTCGCAATCGCCGTCGTGCCGACCTTCGGCCTCATGCTCGCCCTGCGCTTCATACAGGGCGCCGGTGCGGCCGCGACGCGCGTCATCACCATCTCGATCGTCCGTGACGTCTATGGCGGCCGGCAGATGGCCGAGGTGATGTCGCTGGTCATGATGGTGTTCATGATCGTCCCGGTGATCGCCCCGTCGATCGGCCAGCTCATCATCAGCTTTGCCGAATGGCACATGATCTTCGTCATCGTCGCGCTTTATGCGGTGATGAACATCGCGATCGTGCTGACGAAGCTCGGCGAAACACTTGATCCGGCGCACCGCCGCGCCTTCACGCCGTCGGTGATCCTCAGCGGTTTCCGCATCGTGCTGACCAACCGGCTGTCGCTGCTCTACACGCTCGCCACCTCGGTCATCCTTGGCGCGCTGTTCGGCTTCATCAACTCGGCGCAGCAGGTGCTCGTCGGCGTTTACGATCTGGGCGTGTGGTTTCCGCTTGTCTTTGCGGCTTTCGCGAGTATGATGGCGGTGGCTTCCTTTACGAACTCCCGCCTCGTCCGCCGCTTCGGCATGCGGCCGTTGTCCCATGCGGCACTCTGCGGCTTTACGCTCGCTAGCTTCATCTGGATGTCGGCCTCCCTCTATGCGCCGCTGCCCTTCCCGGTCTTCGTGGTCCTCTATTGCGCCACGATGTTCCAGTTCGGGCTGATCGCGCCAAACTTCAACGCCATGGCCATGGAGCCGCTCGGCCACGTCGCCGGCACGGCGTCCTCGGTCCTCGGCTTCATGCAGACGATCGGCGGGAGCGTGATCGGAGCCTTCATCGGCCAGTCCTTCGACGGAACGGCCACTCCGCTTGCCACCGGTTACTTCACTGTCGCTGCGATCGGCCTCGTTTTCGTCCTGATTGCCGAACGCGGCAAGCTGTTCAAACCGCACCATCAGCCGGCCGGCTGATCTCTACCGCGCCACGCGTCTCTGGAGACGCGTAAAGGTCGCTGTAGCGCTCCAAACCGCTGGCCAGCTTTTTCCAAAGATTGAATTTACGGGTTATCCCAATGTCCACCATCACCAATCAATCCGAACATGTCGACGGGGTCTCGGGGGCCGAGCGCCTGAACATGGGCATCGTCGAATTCATCATCACCATCGCCGTCATGACGGCGAGCGTCGCCATCGCCATCGACAGCATGTTGCCGGCGCTACCTGCGATCGGCCAGTCGCTGAGCGTCGCCAACACCAACGACAGCCAGCTGGTCATCGGCGTCTTCTTCCTCGGCTTCGGCATCTCGCAAATCTTCTTCGGCAGCCTGTCCGACGCCTTCGGCCGTCGCCGCGTGCTGCTCGGCGGGCTCGCCTTCTTCACCGTGTCAATGTTTGCCGCCGCCCTCACCCAGAGCTTTGAGACGCTGCTGATCCTGCGCTTCATCCAGGGCATCGGGGCTGCGGCGATCCGCATCACCACCATGGCGATCGTGCGTGACTGCTTCGGCGGCCGCGAAATGGCGCGCGTCATGTCCTATGTGATGATCGTCTTCATGATCGTGCCGATCGTGGCACCTTCGATCGGCCAGCTCGTGATCCTCTATGCCAATTGGCACTGGATCTTCATCCTGATCGGCATCATCGGCGCGATCCTCTTCGTCTGGGCCTTTTCCCGCATGAAGGAGTCCCTGCCGCAAGAGGAGCGCATGCCGCTCTCCGTCGGCGCGGTGGCGTCGGGTTTCAAGACCGTGCTCACCAACCGCATCACCTGCGGCTACATGATCGGCATGACGATGTTCACCGCCGTCATCTGCGCCTATATCGTTACCGTCCAGCAGATCTTCGGCGAGGTCTACGGCCTCGGCGAGTGGCTGCCGATCGCCTTTGCCGGCACGGCCGGCGGCATCGCGGTTGCGAACTTCGCCAACGGCTTCTTCGTCCGCAGCTTCGGCATGCGCCGCATCTCGCACGTCTCGATGATCCTGTTCACGTTGATTTCGGTCGCAGGCTTCGTGATGTCGCTCTCCGGCACGCCGGCCTTCGTCGTCAGCTACCTGATGTTCTCGGTGCTCTTGATGTTCTTCGCGGTGATCGCAACGAACTTCACCGCGATCAGCTTGGAGCCGATGGGGCACCTGGCCGGTACCGCAACGGCGATCACCGGCTTCGTTTCGACGACCGGTGGCGCACTCATCGGCGGCGCTGTCGGGCAGCTCTTCAATGGCACGTTGCAGCCGCTGTTCGGTGGTTTCGCGCTCTTCGGCACGGTGACGATCCTTGCAACGCTCTGGGCTGAAAAGGGCAAGCTCTTCACCCATCCCGGCGACAAGGACGTCTCCATGGATCACGGCGGCGGCCACATGTAACGGTCGCCATAAGGCAAACAAAAAGCCCGCCCGGATCGCTCCGGGCGGGCTTTCGCATTTTCGGGCCGCTTCGAAAGGCTCAGACCGTGAAGACCTCGCGGCGTAACGTCTCCCAGCTTTCCTTGTCGGTCGCCAGCAGCAGGCCGCCATTGAGATGGGACGGCAGGTAGGGCGAGCCGTCGAAGCGGGCGGCATAGGCGCCGGCTTCCTGCGAAATCAACGTGCCGGCCAGGTGATCCCAAGGCATCAGCTTCTGGTACATCAGGAAGTGGATGTGGCCGCCGGCAAGCATGCGATATTCATGCGCGGCGCAGCGGTAGCTGGTGGCGATGCGCACCTTGGCCATGTTGGCCATGACTTCGCGGCGCGCTTCCTGCTGGTAGAAACCGGTCGAAGCGCCGCCGACCATGGCCTCGAGCGGCACGCCTGCGGTCACCGACAGGCGCTCCTGCGATCCGTTGGCGCGGCACATCCAGGCGCCGGAGCCCTTCTCGGCGATCACCCAGTCGTTGCCGAGCGGGTCGTAGATGATGCCGGCAACCGTCTCACCCTTGGCGACGACGCTCGCCATGACGCCGAAGAGCGGCACGCCGGCGGCAAAATTGAAGGTGCCGTCGATCGGGTCGACGACGACGGCGAGGTCGGCATCGGCGAGCTTGTCGAGCAGCGCAGGGTCGGCGGCAACCGATTCTTCACCGACGAACAGTGCGCCTGGCGCGACGTCCTCGATGCGCGCCTTGATCAGCCGCTCGGCCGCTTCGTCGCCTTCGGTCACGAGGTCGATGGCTTCCGATTTCACCCTGACGTCGCCGGCTTCAAGATTGCGGAACCGCGGCAGGATCTCTTTGACCGCCGCTTCCTGCAGGAGGTTGGCAAGGCCGGCAATGTCGACGGGATGGCTCATTCTTTGGGCTCCGGTGTGAGGGACTGGAAATCGAACAGCTTGGGATCGAGCAGGTGCGAGGGGTTCACGTGGCCGAGCGCACGCAGCATCGTGTCCTTGCGGCCCGGCATGCGCCGCTCGATATCGGCAAGCATCGCCTTCATCGCATTGCGCTCCAGGCCGTCCTGCGAGCCGCAGAGGTCACAGGGGATGATCGGAAACTCCATGGCCGCGGCGAACTTGGCGAGATCGTCCTCGGCCGCATAGGCGAGCGGCCGAAGCAGCATCAGGTCGCCTTCGTCGTTCAAGAGCTTTGCCGGCATTGAGGCCAGCCGGCCGCCATGGAAGAAGTTCATGAAAAAGGTTTCGAGGATGTCCTCGCGGTGGTGGCCGAGCACCAGCGCGTCGCAGCCCTCTTCACGCGCGATGCGATAGAGGTTGCCGCGGCGCAGCCGCGAACAGAGCGAACAGTAGGTCGCCCCCGTCGGCACCTTCTCCTTCACGATCGAATAGGTGTCGCGATACTCGATGCGGTGCTTGACGCCGATCGATGCCAGGTATTCCGGCAGGATGTGCTTCGGGAAGTTCGGCTGCCCCTGGTCGAGGTTGCAGGCGATGAGCTCCACCGGCAAGAGCCCGCGCCATTGCAGGTCCATGAGCAGCGCCAGCAGGCTGTAGCTGTCCTTGCCGCCGGAAAGACCGATCAGCCAGCGCTTCGATCCCTTCAGCATGCCGAAATCGTCGAGCGCCTGTCGGGTCTGGCGAAGCAGACGCTTGCGCAGCTTGTTGAACGAGACCGAGGACGGCATGCGCTCGAAAAGCGGATGCGCGCCAGCGTCGATAGCGGCGTCATCGAACGCGGCTTCAACCGGATCTTGGGGCTGGCTCAATGAAAGGTCCATGGCGGGGATCCTGTGCGGCAGGCGGGCGCAACCGGCGCCCGGCTCATCTTGGGCAGCACTTGCCCGCTCCGGCCGTCAAGATCAAGGGAAATCGGCCTGAAGGCGTAGATCGCCCGCGTCGGAGCGGTTCAAGGGCCGAAGACCGACCAGCCGGTGCGCGCCGCCAGCATTTCGAGCGCCAGAGATCCGAGCAGCGAATTGCCGTTTTCGTTGAGGCCCGGCGACCAGACGGCAACCGAGGCCTTGCCGGGCGCCACCGCCAGAATGCCGCCGCCGACGCCGCTCTTTCCCGGCAAGCCGACACGATAGGCGAAGTCGCCCGAACCGTCATAGTGGCCGCAGGTCAGCATCAGCGCGTTGATGCGCCGCGCCCGCTGGCGCGAAACGACGTTGTGACCGCTCAGCGGGTTGCTGCCGCCGGCGGCCAGAAACAGCCCGGCCTTGGCGAGCTGGCTGCAGGTCATCGAAAGCGCGCAATGGTGGAAATAGACGCCGAGCACGTGGTCGACGGGATGGTCGAGCTTGCCGAAGGAGCGCATGAAATTGGCAAGCGCAAAGTTTCGGTAGCCGGTGGCCGTCTCCGAGCGCGCGACCTCATGGTCGATAACGATCTGGTCGTCGTCGGCGAGGTAGCGGACGAACTGTACGATTTCGCCGATCAGCTCCCGCGGCGTGTGGCCGGCAAGGATCAGGTCGCTGATGGTGATCGCGCCGGCATTGATGAAAGGGTTGCGCGGCTTGCCGCCCTCTTGCTCGAGCTGGACGATCGAGTTGAAGGCCGAGCCCGACGGCTCGCGGCCGACACGGTGCCAGATGTTCTCGCCGTGCTTGCCGAGCGCCAGCGTCAGCGTGAAGACCTTGGAAACGCTCTGGATCGAGAACGGTACCTCGGCATCGCCGACGCGGTAGATCTGGCCGCCTGTGGTCACGATCGCCATGCCGAAATGCTTGGCATCGACGCGCGCGAGCTTCGGAATATAGTCGGCGACTTTGCCCTGGCCGAACCGCGGGCTCAGCTCCCGATGAATGTCGTCGATGATCGCCTGCAGATCCTGCGGCTTCTGCTCTTCGGGCATCGGGCTTCCCTCTTGGTCATCGCCTTCGGATCGAGGCGACGATAAGGCGCTTGTTCGCTAGGGTCCGCGGTTGCGCGGATGCTGATCGGCACTGACAAAAAAGCCGCCCGTTTCCGGGCGGCTTTCGAAACGTCACAAGGCGTGAGCCTCGGATTAACGCGAGTAGAATTCGACGACCAGGTGCGGTTCCATGACGACGGCGTAAGGCACGTCGGAGAGAACCGGAACGCGGACGAAGGTCGCGACCATCTTGTTGTGATCGGCTTCGATGTAGTCCGGAACGTCGCGTTCAGCGAGCGAAACCGATTCGAGAACGGTTACGAGCTGCTTCGACTTTTCCTTGACTTCGATGACGTCGCCCGGCTTGCAACGGTAGGAACCGATGTTGACGCGGACGCCGTTGACCTTGACGTGGCCGTGGTTGACGAACTGACGGGCAGCAAAGACCGTCGGAACGAACTTGGCGCGGTAGACGATCGCGTCGAGGCGCGATTCGAGCAGGCCGATCAGGTTTTCCGGGGTGTCACCCTTGCGGCGGTCAGCTTCAGCGAAGATCGCGCGGAACTGCTTCTCGCGGATGTCGCCGTAGTAGCCCTTGAGCTTCTGCTTGGCGCGCAGCTGTACACCGAAGTCCGAAAGCTTGGACTTGCGGCGCTGGCCGTGCTGGCCCGGGCCGTATTCGCGACGGTTTACCGGGGACTTCGGACGGCCCCAGATGTTTTCGCCCATACGGCGGTCAATTTTGTACTTGGACGATTCGCGCTTGCTCATCGCATTTCCTTTCAAACGGTTACACCGGCCTGTTTCCAAACCGGATCAAGGAAACACGCCCTCCTCTGAACCCATTTTCGGAGTTCTGACAGGTTTCTCACGATCAAGCTGACGGAGAAGCCACGGGACATGTCAAATGAAACACCGGACATTTCTGCCCGGCGTTGGGGCGGCTTTAGTGGGTCCGGCCCCTATTGTCAAACGAAATCGTGACAAACAGCCGTTGATCACGCCTGATCACCCGACGGCGCTTGCTCCAACGAAATCAGCAGCTTCCTGAGGAGCGCCGAGAGCGCTACGCGGTCTTCCTTGCTCAGCGCGTCGAGGTAGCGCGCTTCGCTCGCCATGTCGGCACGAAAGGCGTTTTCCGCAAGCGCTATTCCCTTTTCCGTCAGTCCGACGACGCTGCTGCGGCCATCGGACGCCGAGCGTTCCCTCAGGATCAATCCCGCTTTCTGCAGCCGGTCGAGCCGATGCGTCAGTCCGCCCGACGAAATCATCAGCAGCGTATAGAGATCCGTCGGCGTCAGCCGGTAAGGCGGGCCGGATCGCCGAAGCGTCGAGATCACGTCGAACTCGCCGCGGTCGATGCCGAAGGATGCGAAGGTCTCTTCGATCGAGGGGCGCACCAGATTGGAAAGCCGGTAGGCGCGACCGAGGATGGTCATCGGCTCCGTATCGAGGTCCGGCAGCTCGCGGTCCCATTGCGCCCGCAACCGGTCGACGTGATCGCTCTCAGTCTTTTCTTTTTGCATCGCTTGCTCCAGGTCTTCGAAACTATCTTGACGAGAAGATAGTTTCGAATAATATCTTCTCGTGAAGATAGTCCAACGCAACCGACAAGCCAACCCGATGGAGGCCAGCATGTTTCATGTCATTCCGCGCTCAGAGCAAAAACCGAGCCCCAAGCGGACCATCCTGTTTGAAGGTGGGCAATATGGCACGCCGATTTCGCTCTTCCTGATGGATGCTGAGCCAGGCCAAGGGCCGGCGCTGCATGTGCATCCCTATCCCGAGACCTGGCTCATTCATTCCGGCGAGGCAGAGTTCACGGTTGGAGATGAGACGCTGATCGGTAAGACCGGTGACATCATCGTCGTCGAGGCCGGCACGCCCCACCGTTTCGTCAACAATGGTACGGCGCGGCTCGAGATGACCTGCATCCACGCGTCCGACCGCGTCATACAGGAATTTATCTGAGCCATGCCGACACGGTCGGCATCTCTCGCCTTGAGTTCCCGCGAGAAACGAAGGCTTGATCTGTAACCGGACTCACTCCGCCGCAGCGGCGGCCGCGCCGGTAACATCCGGCCCGTTGGCGTCGCCTGGAGCGGTCTCGCTGCCGAGGTCCGGGAAGGCAACGATGCGCTTTCCGGCGAAATCCGCATGGATGACGATCAGCCCATGCTCCTCGAAGTAGCCGAGCAGACGGCGGGCCCGCCTTGCGGAATGGGTGCCGTAGGCACGCGCGATCATCGCGTCGGAGGGACACGGCAGGCCACGGACGGCCGCCTGCGCCATCATCAGGAACACGGCCTGCAGATCTTCGGTGACGCGATCGGCAAGCTGCAGGGCCTGGGCCCAGGTCTCGCTCGCAGCAGTCTCCGGATCGACGCCTGAGCGCGCGACCGCCATCTTGCGGCGGAACGCGCCAAGTGACAGGGCCGTACCGGACGGCATGCGGCGAATGCGGCAGCGCACCAGGAAGTCCTGAAACAGTTCCGCGTCCGGCCGGAAGGCTGCTTCCGGATTGGCGAGGATTTCCGCAAAGACGCTGTCGAGCAAGGTCTCTTTCTCGTCAGCGGTCATCTCCGGCTGCGTCGGCCTTGCCTCGGTCGGCGCGACCGGCTCGGGCCGTGGGCGCGAAAGCTCGGCCAAGATGTCGGTCGTCGGGCGCGGCGGCGCAACGGCGCGGCGCATGATCGGCCGGGTCAACTCGTCCGGATCCGGCGTGAAGATGAGGTCCTCGACGTCCTGCGGCGCCTCCGGCAGCGGCATCAGCTTCGGGCTCGTCGACCGGGCCGAGGTCTCCACCGTGCCGATCGTTACCTTGAGCGGGCGGCGCGACAGGGCCGGACCGAGTGCGACGAACGAACCGCGCTTCAGGTCCCGGAACATTTCCGCCGTGCGCCGGTCCATGCCAAGCAGATCAGCCGCGCGCAGCATGTCGATGTCGAGGAAGGTGCGGCCCATCAGGAAGTTCGAGGCCTCCGCCGCCACGTTCTTTGCGAGCTTCGCCAGGCGCTGCGTCGCGATGACACCGGCAAGCCCGCGCTTACGGCCGCGGCACATGAGGTTGGTCATGGCGCCGAGCGAAATCTTGCGCACCTCTTCGGTGACGTCGCCGGCAACCGACGGCGCAAACATCTGCGCCTCGTCGACGACGACCAGCACCGGATACCAGAACTCGCGATCCGCATCGAACATGGCGTTCAGGAACACGCCGGCATTGCGCATCTGTTGCTCGATATCGAGCCCTTCGAGCGAGAGCACGCAGGAAACCCGGTGCTGGCGAATGCGGTTGGCAATGCCGATCAGTTCGGCATCGGTGCGCTCACCCTCGACGACCACATGGCCGAACTTGTCCGCAAGCGTGACGAAATCGCCCTCGGGGTCGATGATGCACTGCTGCACCCAGGGCGCGGATTGCTCCAGCAGGCGGCGCAGCAGATGCGACTTGCCCGAACCCGAATTGCCCTGCACCAGGAGACGGGTGGCCAGAAGCTCCTCGATATCGAGCGAGGCCGATGTCCCTTCGGACGTCGCTCCCATGTCGATGCCGACCTTCATGTCCACCTCTCGCGCGAGAGCGTTCCGCTTGTCGAACCGCTCAATGTGTTGGTTTCATGCAATTCCGCGCGCAGACGGCGCATATTTCCGGAATGCTTTAGATGATTCGCGATCATGCGGAGACCGCCAATCGGGCGACACCTAACACGGATTTCCCGGAAAGCCTGCCATCGCCGAAGAAAACCCACAGGGAATACGCGCCGCAACAGCGACGAACGCTTAAGCCGCACGCAGCCTGTCGCAAGATAAAGTTGAGATTTTTCGGCCTGCGGACTTTTGCGAGCAATCGCGCGCCCCCATATCGATCGGACACATCCGGCTTTCGCGGGAGCAGCGATGACGCAGAACGAGACGAAACGCCACTTCGAGATGAACCACCTCGATCAGCGGATGCGTGACGCCTATAAAGACGGCCAACCCGTCATATCAAAGGCGCAGGGGCCTCCGCCCGACACAAGACCTTCCTGATTGCCTGCGCGCTGGTCTCCTTGATCGCCATACTGTTGGCGATCCTCACGAGCTGATCGCGTCAGCCTTCTCTGCCCGTTCGTCGGCGGTGGTGTTTGCCGCGACCGTCAAGCCAAACCCCTGCATCAGTCGACGTGTCGCAAAATCCGGCTTTCCCGACGTGAAAATCGCCGGGTCCTGGCCGTTCAGCGGCTCAAAACCGTTCGGCAGCGGCACGAGCGAGCGCGCTCGCCTGGCGATTGCCTCGGCCGGATCCAGCCAGTCGACCGGCCAGGGTGCCAGCCGGCGGAAAACGTTGGCCATGAAGGGGTAGTGCGTGCAGGCAAGCACGACGATATCGGTCTTCCGGCCGTCCATCTCGACAAAGCACGGCGCGATCTCGGCCAGAACCTCCGCATCGTCAAGCTTTTCGCCGCGGATATAGGCCTCGGCCATCTTGGCAAGGTTCTCCGAGCCGACAAGGCGCACGTGACACTGCGTGGCGAAGGACTGGATGAGATCACGGGTATAGGCGCGCTTGACCGTGCCGGGCGTCGCCAACACGGAAACCAGCCCGGAGCGCGTGCGCTCGGCCGCCGGCTTGATGGCCGGCACCGTGCCGACGAAGGTCATCTGAGGGAAGGCCGCGCGAAGATCTGCACCGACAAGCGTGAAGGCGGTGTTGCAGGCGATGACGCAGATTTCCGGATCATGCTCGGAAAGCAGCCGGCCGAAGAGCGCGATCACCCGTTCTTTCAGCGCCGCCTCTTCCCAGCCGCCATAGGGAAAGCCGGCGTCATCGGCGACATAGATGAAGTGCCGCTCGGGCATCAGCACCCTCGCCTCGCGCAGCACGGTCAAGCCGCCGATGCCGCTGTCGAAGACGAGGATGGGTTTCAGTTCACTCGCTGTCACCTTTGTCTCGCGCTTTCCTGCTGTGTTCACCCGGAGCGCCGGAGCCGCGCGGATTTTCCCGCGTGAACCGGTCGAGCGAAGAAATGACGCCGCGCAGCACCTGGATTTCGGATTCGGTAAAGGACGGCCTGGTCAGAACCGCGCGCAGGTTCTCGACCAATTTCGGCTTTTTGTCGGCCGAACGGAAATAGTTCCGCGCCTCAAGCGCTTCCTCCACGTGCTCGAACAGACCCTGCAGGTGTTCCTTGGTCGCCGGCCGCTGCTCGATCGCCTGGAACGAGGTCTGGTCCTCAGACTCCATGCCGGTCTTCAGCCACTCGTAGGACATCAGAAGCACGGCCTGGGCGAGATTGAGCGACGCGAAGGCCGGGTTGACCGGAAAGGTCACGATCTCGTCGGCGAGCGCCACTTCCTCGTTGGTAAGGCCGGTGCGCTCACGCCCGAACAGGATGCCCGTCTTCTCACCGCCCTGGAAGCGCTGGCGCAGCGTGCGCGCCGCGACGATCGGCGAACGCACCGGCTTGTAGCCGTCGCGGTCGCGGGCGGTCGTCGCATAGACGAAGTTGAGATCGGCAATCGCCTCTTCGACCGAACCATAGAGCTTGGCGGCGTCGATCACGTGGTCGGCGCGGCTTGCGGCCGATCGTGCCTTTTCGCTCGGCCAGCCGTCGCGCGGATTGACGAGCCGAAGCTCCGCCAGGCCGAAATTGGCCATCGCGCGGGCGACCATGCCGATGTTTTCGCCGAGCTGCGGATAGGCGAGGATGATCGCCGGCCCTTCCGCCAGAAGTTCGCGCTCGCTGTTCGTGCCTGCCATTTCCCTAGCCTTTGCCTTCGTTCGGCGCTTCCCTTGCACAAATGTCGGCGAAATTAAAGTCCACTACAAATGAAGCCGGTTGAGAGACACCCCGATCATCTCCAGCCCAAGCTCGGCGTCGTCCCTCGAAATCGGCAGATGGCGATCGACCGGCGCGCCGATCCGGCCGACCTGGTAGAAATAGGCGGACGCCTTGTCGCGCACCGTCTGGACGAGCGCGAGATTGGCGTCGATATCCGCCTTGAAATCGCTTCCTTCCAGCCGCGCATCCGTCCCGACACGCCGGGCGAAGACCCGGGCCCAATAGGTGCAAGCCATGAAGATCGCCAGCGCCTGACGCACGTGACCGGGGCGCGTCACCAGCTGCCAGGGAAGCCCGAGCGGCTTTGCTGCCGCCGCCAGGTCACGATAGGCGCGGTCGAGCGCCTGCGACCGGGCGATCAGCACCAGCCCCGAGGCCCCGTCGCGCGCCGCCTGCAGCAGGCCCTTGAGCTCGTCGCACCAGGTTGCGACGGCGGCATCGAGCGTCGTGCGGGTGCGCGTCGGAAAGACGACGAAGGCGACCGCAGCACCGGCGATCGAACCGATCAGGGTTTCCTCCAGGCGCAGTTGCAGCAGATGCGGGCTCAGCACGCCCATCAGGCTGTAGACCAGCGACAGCACGACGGAGACGAAGAAGGTCATCGTCGCATACGAAACGGCGAGGAAATAGAACGCCAGAAAGACGCAAAGTGCGCTGAGCGGCAGCACCAGGTAGATATTGCCGGCGACCAGCGTGCCGACGATGATGCCGACCACGATGCCAAACAGTGTGCCGGCCGAGCGCTGCAGCGCCTTGACCGCCGTGTCGCCGCGCGAGCGCGTGTTGGTGAAGACGAGAAACGCAGCAAGCACCGCCCAGAACCAACGCTCCCGCGACAGCATCAACCCG
Source organism: Ensifer sp. PDNC004 (assembly GCF_016919405.1). Classification (NCBI taxonomy): domain Bacteria; kingdom Pseudomonadati; phylum Pseudomonadota; class Alphaproteobacteria; order Hyphomicrobiales; family Rhizobiaceae; genus Ensifer; species Ensifer sp. PDNC004. Next base: position 841,694 of record NZ_CP070353.1, on the reverse strand, counting down.
AACACCATGGCGATGCCCGAAGCGAGCGTGATCTGGATCGCCGCCTTCAAGGCGGGATCGTCCAGCGACGGCTTCCAGCTGGTGGAAACGCCACTCAAGTCCAGCGGCGGTTCTTCCAGATCGGCCGGCGTCAGCTTTGCAAGGCTGCGGGCGAGCCTTTGCCGGACGTTGCGCAGCCACAGCAGCGCCTTCACCGTTTCTTCGCGGCGCGGAGCCGCATCGCCGAGCCGCGCGATCTCCGCGTCGATCCGACCGCCGTCGCGCGCCACCATCGCCTCCACCAGTGCCGGCGGCGGCATCGACTGAAAGCTGACAACCATCACGCTTTCGGCCGCAAGATGCAGGTCGAAGAGGTTGATGACGAGGTCGGAGGTCGTGAGGCCGGGCTGCGGTTCCGGGCGCCGGTTTTCCGTCGGAATGAAGCTCTCGGCCATCAGCACCGCTTCCTTCAGCCGCTCCTCGGCCGCATGCAACTGACGACGATCGGCCGGCGACAGGACGGGCTTGCGGGCGATCTCGGCCAGTTGCAGCAGCATCTGGTCGACGCGGCGCTGCACGCTTGCCGTGGCGCGCAGGAGGTCGCGATAGCGATCTTCCGGCAGCAGCCGCGTGCGGACGAGGTGCGCGACCGTGGCCGAAACGGCCGCCCCGAAGAACAGCGCCGGCAGCTGGTCGAGCGTTGGCCTCAGATAGGCACCGGTGAAATAGGACATGAAGGCGAACATGCCGACGGCAAAACCGCGCGGGCCGAAGGAGCGGCCATAGACCGCGAGGAAGATGATCAACAGGAAGACGACGTCCGAAACGTAGCGGTGATTCTCGAGCACCGACGCAAGCCCGACCATCGAAACGCCGACGAGGACGGCGATGATGCGGGTGAGCCGCTGGCCGGCGATGGTGCGATCGCGCACCGCCAGCCCCCCTTCGATGGACAGCGACGCCGCAAGCCCGAAAGCGGCCGGCGGCAACGGTGCGACCAGGTAATGAAACGCCATCAGCAAAAGGATGGAAACGACGATCGTCGCGGTGATGCGCGAGGCCTGCCGCAGGCGGGAGAAGGCCGGATCATTGGCAAGGAGCCAATCGCGCATACGGGAACGAAGTGCCATCGGTCGCCTTTGCCTGTCCCGCGGCCGCCTGTCGAGGCGCGCCGCTTTCGCCGGTTCTTCCTGCATAGCGGCAGACGCGATCTTTGCAAGGCCGGCACGACGAAAGCGGGCGTCGAAAAGCGGTGGCGAAATGCCGTCCGAGGTCCGTCTCCACCCCCATCCAAAGTTTCAGCCAAGCATGCTTTGCCTTGTCGGTTCTGAGTGCTATAGGGCACAGGATTTTTCAGAGAGGAAGGGACATCGCTCCCGCTGTCCCGCATAAGCTACGAGGCATATTCATGGCAAAGATTAAGGTCGCCAATCCGGTCGTCGAACTCGACGGCGATGAGATGACCCGCATCATCTGGCAGTTCATCAAGGACAAGCTGATCCATCCCTACCTCGACGTCGATCTGGAATATTACGACCTCAGCGTCGAAAACCGCGATGCGACCGAAGACCAGGTAACGATCGACGCCGCCAACGCGATCAAGAAGCACGGCGTCGGCGTCAAGTGCGCCACGATCACGCCGGATGAAGCCCGTGTCGAGGAATTCAAGCTGAAGAAGATGTGGAAGTCGCCGAACGGCACGATCCGCAACATCCTCGGCGGCGTCATCTTCCGCGAGCCGATCATCTGCAAGAACGTTCCGCGCCTAGTTCCAGGCTGGACCAAGCCGATCATTGTCGGCCGTCACGCTTTCGGCGACCAGTACCGCGCCACCGACTTCAAGTTCCCGGGCAAGGGTAAGCTGACGATGAAGTTCGTCGGCGAAGACGGCAAGGAAATCGAATACGACGTGTTCGACGCACCGTCGGCCGGCGTTGCCATGGGCATGTACAACCTGGACGATTCGATCACCGAATTCGCGCGCGCTTCCTTCAACTACGGTATCCAGCGCAAGGTTCCGGTCTACCTGTCGACCAAGAACACGATCCTCAAGGTCTATGACGGCCGCTTCAAGGATATCTTCCAGCAGGTCTTCGACGCCGAATTCGCCGACAAGTTCAAGGAACTGAAGATCTGGTACGAACACCGCCTGATCGACGACATGGTTGCTTCGGCTCTGAAGTGGTCCGGCGGCTACGTCTGGGCGTGCAAGAACTACGACGGTGACGTTCAGTCCGACATCGTTGCCCAGGGCTTCGGCTCGCTCGGCCTGATGACCTCGGTTCTGATGACGCCGGACGGTAAGACGGTTGAAGCCGAAGCCGCCCACGGCACGGTGACCCGCCACTACCGCCAGCACCAGAAGGGCGAGGAAACCTCGACCAACTCGATCGCCTCGATCTTCGCCTGGACCCGTGGCCTTGCCCACCGCGCCAAGCTCGACGGCAATGCCGAACTCGCAAAGTTCTCCGAAACCCTCGAGAAGGTTTGCGTCGACACCGTCGAAGCCGGCTTCATGACCAAGGACCTGGCGCTCCTCATCGGTCCCGATCAGCCGTGGCTCTCGACCACCGGCTTCCTCGACAAGATCGACGAGAACCTGCAGAAGGCCATGGCTGCCTGATAGGCTCGACCGAGCTTGAAAAAGTGATCGCGCCGATTTCCCCGCGCAACGCCCTGACGATCGCTCGCATCGTCAGGGTCAATCACGCCGGGGAATTCGGCGCGATCCGCATTTATGGAGCCCAGATCGCGGTCGCCCGCAGGCTCTATCCGGATTACGTGCCGATGCTCTCGGAAATGCTTGGTCACGAGATCGAGCACTGCGCGCTGTTTCGCGCGGCGATGCCCGCACGAAAATCCAGACCCTGCCGTATCATGCAGTTTTGGAGCCTGGGCGGGTGGTTGATCGGGTTCGTGACCGCGCTCTTCGGGCGTCGCGGCATATGGGCCTGCACGGCCGCCGTGGAAGCCGCCGTGCATCACCATCTCGACGATCAACTGCATTTCCTCGCCGACAAGGATCCGGAGCTTCATGCCCTCATCCTGTCGATCCGCGAGGAGGAGCTGGCGCATCTCGATCACGCGGAGGCGCAGCTTTCGAGCGAAGACCGGCTCGCTGACGCCCTGCGCGCCGTCATATCCCTTGCCACCACCGTGCTGATCTGGCTTTCGACCTGGGGCGATTCCACGCGCATGGCGGCAGCCCTGCGGAAGGCCTCGCCGCAGGCTGCTTCACTTTAGGTGCGATCGCTTCGGCCGAGGTGCTGTCTACGCCTAGAACATATCGCGGCTGCTGCTGCGCGGGTCGTCGCTGACGATATGCGGGTCGTAGATCCCGCCTCGCGCCTGTCGGCGCCAGGGTCGGGCCGGATCGTCGGGATCGTTGCCGATATCGGCTATCGCCATTGACGCCCCATCTCCCACACATCGCGTTACCCATTGTCCGTCAGGTGCCACGATCCCTGAGGGGGCTGTGAGGCCCGGTTGTGCGAGAACGGCAAAACTTGCCCAGTAGCGGTTGCTCGACGCATGCCCCTGTACTTCGGCGGCAAAGGCAAGGTCGTTCGCCAGAGCGCCGCCGGAGGTCGAAAACAGGACGCAATCGACATTCAGCCGCTCGTATTCGAGGAAAATCTCGGGAAAATGGCACTCGATGCCGAGCGCGCAGCCGAAACGGATGCCATCGACCTCGAATGTCAGCGGGATCGTTCCGGGCGTATACATGAAAGAGATCTTGGTGTTGGACAGCATGCGCTCGTCATAGCGCGTCGCAATCGTTCCCTTGTCCGAGATCACATAGAGGCTGTTGTGCGGGCGGTGCGGTTCAGTGAGCTTGTGCACGGAGCCGAGTACTGTCCATAGGCCGAGCTCACGCGCCAGCATTCGTATTGCGTCATGCTCCTCGCGCAGAACCGCCCATTCGAACCGGTGCCAATCGGACGGGCCGATGTCGCGGGGACCGATTGAGGACATGATCCGTTTGTTCGGAAAACATGTCGCTCCCTCCGGGAAATGCACCAAGCGTGCCCCTGCCCGATGCGCCTGCCTCATGAGCTGGCGGATCCCTTCACCGGCATGGCGAAGGGCTGCCGTGTCGCGGGGATCATCCAAATAGGCAGATTGCACCACGGCCAGGCGCAGCGATTTGTCTTGCCGCAGCGCGCCGGTCGCCTCGGCGTCGCAAAGGTGCATGCGTGCGGTTGTGTAGGATTCGCCGGTCTTGGCGGCACGGGCGCGCACGCGGCGTTTGAAATTCCGGTTTTCAGTCATGACGGGCCTTTCGCGTCTCGGACAAGTTCCCCAGCAACCGGACCCGAAACGGTGGGACCAGGATTGCGACCCGAGACTGAAGTCCCTTTGCCTCCATGAAAGGATCGTGCTGGGGACGATCTTTGGAGGTTCGGCGCAGGCCACGCCGAACCAAAAGGTGCCGCCCGGCCGCTGATTCGTCAATTGCGGTGCAGTGCTCAGGTGTCCTTCACTTCAAAGGCAGGTAGATCTCGCTCAAAAGCTCGGTCGGTGCGACCTCCCGCGGATTGTTGAGATATTTCTCGAACATCAAGCTGTCGCGGATCTCGCGGCCGGACTGAGGCAGCCAGGTTCCGTAGAGCCATTGATAGGCTTTCGGCATGTCCGCATAGGGGCCCTTGTGGCGAAGCACCGCATAGCGGCCGCCGTCGAGATGCTGTGGCGTCAACGGCGCCTCCACCGGCATCGCCTCGCGCGCGCTGACGCCGGCGAAAGAGCGTAGCTTTTCGGTCGGCACCAGCTCCGGGTCGTCGAGATAAATGCCGATCATCTCCATGTCCGGCCGGAACAGTTGCCGCGAAAAGAGAGTGCCATAGAGCGTCTCGAATGCCTTGCCGATCTCCATATAGGAGCCGGTGTGAGCGACGCCGACGACGTCGAAGGCTTCGACCTCCTTGAGGGTGACTTCATACATGTCTGGAATTCCTTCCGTTGAAGCGGTTTCAAAGGCGACATGGCTTCCCTCTTTGCGGTATCGCGCCGGCGGCAGCCCGTAGGCGGCCTTGAACGTGCGGTTGAAGGATTGCAGATTGGGATAGCCAGAGCGCTGCGCGATCGTCTCAATGGGAAGTTCGGTCTGGGCGAGATCGGCCGCGGCCCGCTGCAACCTCAGCCGCTTGACCGTTCCGGCCAGCGTCTCGCCGTGAACGGCCCGGTAGATCCGATGCCAATGGTGCGGCGACAGGCAGGCAATCTCCGAGAGACGATCGAGGTCGAGATCGCCGTCGAGATGGCCGTAGATATAGTCGCTGACCCGGTGCAGGCGTCGTTCATAGGTCGCCCACGTTACCCGCTCTTCCATGTGCACCCTTTCGCGCTTTGCTCACGGATCGGTAGACCATAGATCAATTTGACAAATCCTGCGGAGTTGTCCGGCAGCTTTCGCAGAGGATTTGTGCGCCTCGGCGGGCTCGATAAGACCTGACGCAGCAAACAAAAAAGGGTGCCCCAACGGGCACCCTTTTCCTATTCTGTCGGTGGCAATCAGCCGGCGAGCGCGACGGCCACTGCCTCGATCGCTTCGGCTGCCTTGTCCCCGTCAGGGCCTCCGGCCTGGGCCATGTCGGGACGGCCGCCGCCGCCCTTGCCGCCGAGAGCGGCAGACGCGATGCGGACGAGGTCGACGGCGCTATGCTTCGACGTCAGGTCGTCGGTCACGGCAACGACGGCGCTGGCCTTGCCGTCACCGGAAACGCCGACGAAAGCGACGATGCCGGAGCCGAGGCTCTTCTTGCCGTCGTCGGCCAGGCTCTTCAGGTCCTTGGGCTCGACGCCCGAGACGACCTTGCCGAGGAAGCGGATGCCGGCAATGTCGCGGGCCGCGTCGGCAGAGCCTGCCTCGCCGCCGCCACCAAGCGCCAGCTTCTTCTTGGCTTCGGTCAGCTCGCGTTCCAGCTTGCGGCGTTCGTCGAGCAGCGCTTCGACGCGGCCGAGCACGTCGCCCGGCTGAACCTTCAGCGTGTTGGCGAGCGTCTTCACACGCTCGTCCTGCTCGTTCAGATAAGCGCGTGCCGCTTCACCGGTCAGCGCCTCGAGGCGACGAACGCCGGCGCCGACGGCGCTTTCCGAGACGACGCGGACGAGGCCGATGTCACCGGTGGCAGACACATGCGTGCCGCCGCAGAGTTCGACCGAATAGGCGCGGTTGGCCTTGGAGCCGTGAATGCCGCGGCCCATCGAGACAACGCGAACCTCATCGCCGTACTTCTCGCCGAAGAGCGCCATCGCGCCTTCGGCAATCGCATCATCGACGCTCATCAGGCGCGTGGTCACCGGCGAGTTCTGCACGATGATCTCGTTGGCCATCTCTTCGACGATCTTCAGCTCGTCGGCCGTCATCGGCTTCGGGTGGGAAACGTCGAAGCGCAGGCGCTCGGGCGCCACCAGCGAGCCCTTCTGGGCCACATGGGTGCCGAGCACTTCGCGCAGCGCCTCGTGCAGGAGGTGCGTTGCCGAATGGTTGGCGCGCAGGCGCGAGCGGCGCGCATGATCGACGTCGAGCTGGGCGGCGTCGCCGGTCTTGACCGTGCCTTCGGCGACGGTCGCGAAGTGGACGAAGAGCCCCTCGCCGCGCTTCTGCGTGTCAGTGACGGTGAGCTTGCCGCCCTCGACGGTGATCGTGCCGGTATCGCCCATCTGGCCACCCGATTCGCCGTAGAACGGCGTCTGGTTCAGGATAACCTGGACGGTGTCGCCCTTGGCAGCCGAGGCGACGACGGCGCCGTCACGCACGATCGCCTGGATCACGCCTTCGGCGGTCTCTGTGTCGTAGCCGAGGAAGTCGGTCGCGCCGTGCCTTTCCTTAAGCTCGAACCAGATGGTTTCAGTCGCAGCTTCGCCGGAACCGGCCCAGTTGGCGCGGGCTTCAGCCTTCTGGCGTTCCATAGCGGCCGAGAAAGCGTCGGTATCGACGGTGATGCCCTTGGCGCGCAGTGCGTCCTGGGTCAGGTCGAGCGGGAAGCCGTAGGTATCGTAGAGTTTGAAGGCGGTTTCGCCGTTGAACTGGTCGCCTTCCGACAGATCGGCAGAGGCATCGGACAAGAGGTTGAGGCCGCGCTCCAGCGTCTTGCGGAAGCGGGTCTCCTCGAGCTTCAGCGTCTCGGAGATCAGCGCTTCGGCGCGTACCAGCTCCGGATAGGCGCGGCCCATCTGGCCGACGAGCGCCGGCAGGAGCTTCCACATCAACGGATCCTGCGCGCCGAGCAGCTGCGCATGGCGCATGGCGCGGCGCATGATACGGCGAAGCACGTAGCCGCGGCCTTCGTTCGACGGCAGCACGCCGTCGGCGATCAGGAAGGCGGACGAACGCAGGTGGTCGGCAATGACGCGGTGGCTGGCGCGACGGTCGCCTTCGGCCTTGACGCCGGTTGCTTCTTCAGAAGCGGCGATCAGCGCGCGGAACAGGTCGATGTCGTAGTTGTCGTGCTCGCCCTGGAGAACGGCGGCGAGGCGCTCGAGGCCCATGCCGGTGTCGATCGACGGACGCGGCAGATTGACCCGCTCTTCCTTGGTGATCTGCTCGTACTGCATGAAGACGAGGTTCCAGATCTCGATGAAGCGGTCGCCGTCTTCATCGGCCGAACCCGGAGGTCCGCCCCAGATGTGGTCGCCGTGGTCGTAGAAGATTTCCGAGCACGGGCCGCAGGGGCCGGTATCGCCCATCGCCCAGAAATTGTCGCTGGTCGGAATGCGAATGATGCGGTCGTCGGAGAAGCCGGCGATCTTCTTCCAGAGATCGAAGGCCTCATCGTCGGTGTGGTAGACCGTGACCAGCAGGCGCTTGGCGTCGAGGCCGTATTCCTTGGTGATCAGGTTCCAGGCGAGCTCGATCGCGCGCTCCTTGAAGTAATCGCCGAAGGAGAAGTTGCCGAGCATCTCGAAGAAAGTGTGGTGGCGTGCGGTGTAGCCGACATTGTCGAGGTCGTTGTGCTTGCCGCCGGCGCGAACGCACTTCTGCGCCGTCACGGCCGTCGAATAGGGACGCTGCTCCAGGCCGGTGAAGACGTTCTTGAACTGCACCATGCCGGCGTTGGTGAACATCAATGTCGGATCATTGCGCGGCACCAACGGGCTCGACGACACGACCTCGTGACCGTTCCTGCGGAAATAGTCGAGAAAGGTCGACCGGATTTCATTCACGCCGCTCATCTTGCGTCCTATTCTTAAGCACCGATTCCGGCCCGGGTCCGGCCCACGCCGCGCCACTAAGCCATTGTCCCTAAACCCTGCAGCCGCCCTTGGTGACCACACCCTCCAACGCGCTGGGTCGCCGGAACCAAAGGCTTTTATCGCTCACATATCCGACTGTCCAGACGCCAGCAAAAAACCGGCCGCCCATGGGGCGACCGGTTCCTGGGTAAGCTCAGTGGACCGAGCGGCTTATGCTTCCGGCGGTTCGTCGCCGTCGTCCGCTTCCGGACCGCCATTCTCGAGGAACCGGTCGGCGATCAGGCCGGCGTTCTGGCGCAGCGCCGTCTCGATCTCGCGTGCGAGATCCGGATTGTCGCGCAGGAACGTCTTGGCGTTCTCGCGGCCCTGGCCGAGACGCTGGCTGTTGTAGGAGAACCAGGCGCCCGACTTCTCGACTATGCCGGCCTTGACGCCGAGGTCGACCAGTTCGCCGGTCTTCGATACGCCCTCTCCATACATGATGTCGAATTCGACCTGCTTGAAGGGAGGCGCCATCTTGTTCTTGACGACCTTGACGCGGGTCTGGTTGCCGACCACCTCTTCGCGCTCCTTGACCGAGCCGATGCGGCGGATGTCGAGGCGAACCGAGGCGTAGAACTTCAGCGCGTTGCCGCCGGTGGTGGTTTCGGGCGAACCGAACATCACGCCGATCTTCATGCGGATCTGGTTGATGAAGATGACCATGCAGTTCGACTTGGAGATCGAGGCGGTCAGCTTGCGCAGCGCCTGGCTCATCAGGCGGGCCTGCATGCCCGGCAGGCTGTCGCCCATTTCGCCCTCGATTTCAGCGCGCGGCACGAGCGCTGCAACGGAGTCGACGACGAGAACGTCGATCGCGCCGGAGCGCACCAGCGTGTCGGTGATTTCGAGCGCCTGCTCGCCGGTATCGGGCTGCGAGATCAGCAGGTTTTCAAGATCGACGCCGAGCTTGCGAGCGTAGACCGGGTCGAGCGCGTGTTCTGCGTCGACGAAGGCGCAGATGCCGCCCTTCTTCTGAGCTTCCGCAACCGTCTGCAGCGCCAGCGTCGTCTTACCCGAGCTTTCCGGGCCGTAAATTTCAACGATGCGGCCCTTCGGCAGGCCGCCAATGCCGAGCGCGATGTCGAGGCTGAGAGAGCCGGTCGAAACCGTCTCGATCTCAATGATGCTGTCCTTCCCACCGAGCTTCATGATCGATCCCTTGCCGAACGACCGTTCGATCTGGGAAAGTGCCGCTTCAAGTGCCTTGCTTTTATCCACCGATTTGTCCTCTACGAGCCGCAAAGAGTTTTGTGCCATTTGGTCCACCTTTAGGTTATTGAAGCTACCGAGGCAATGAAGCCGCCGCAGGAGTTTTTGTACATGTTTTGTTCCGTATTTGCAAGGGCGCGACAACACATTGAAAAACAATAGCTATCCACCATTCGTTCGATTCTTGTTCACGGAACGAAACCGGAGTTTTCGAATGTTGGCGCCAGCGCTTCGAACCTGCCCAGCAAGGCCCGGCCGATTCGTTGGCGCATGACCCTCCGGACGGGTCGGGCGCGTGGCGCTTCGCGATGCGGCATTGCAGGATGCCAACAGATATTCGGCCGATCGGCCAAGCAGAGGAACATTCATGACGCAAGCTGAGATCGTCGTTTTCGGTGGCGCGCATATCGACAGGCGCGGCCGTATATCGGGAACGACTGCGCCCGGATCGAGCAATCCGGGAAGCTGGTTCGAAGAAGCGGGCGGCGGTGGTTTCAATGCCGCGCGCAACATGGCGCGGCTTGGCCACAGCGTGCGCATGATCAGCACCCGCGGCGGCGATGCGGCCGGCGAGATGGTGACCGCAGCCGCGGCCGCCGCCGGCGTCATCGACAGCCCCCTCACCTTTCTCGACCGCCAGACGCCGAGCTATACGGCGATCCTCGAAAACGACGGCAATCTGGTGATTGCGCTTGCCGACATGGAGCTCTATCGGCTGTTCTCGCCGCGGCAGTTGCAGCGGCGCGCGCTGCGCGAGGTCATTGCCACGAGCCAGCTCGTTCTGACCGACGCCAACCTGCCCGAAGAAACCATTGCCGCACTTGCCCAGTCAGCTGCCGGCAACGGCCGCCTCGTCGCCGGCATCGCCGTTTCGCCGGCCAAGGTCATCCGCTACCGGCCGTGCCTCTCGCATCTCTCGTTCCTGTTCATGAACGAATCCGAGGCCCGGGCACTGACCGGCAAGGAGGCGGCCGAGGCGGATGAGTGGCCGTCGTTGCTGAGAAACGTCGGCCTTACGGGTGGCGTCGTCACACGCGGTGGCCGTGCCGTCGTCGCCTTCGACGGCGAAAACACCTGCGTTGCCGTTCCGCCAGCCCTTCCCGCCCTTGCCGACGTCACCGGCGCCGGCGACGCGCTCGCCTCCGGATTCCTCTCGGCGCGCCTTGGCGGCCACGCCATCAACGCGTGCCTGCGGCACGGCATCGCAGCCGCTCAAATCACCTTGCGCTCTCCCTTGGCCGCATCCGAAGAGATGTCCGCGGCCAATCTCGAACAGGCGCTGGCCCTTGTGCCCGTGCCCCAAATGCTGTCATGACATTTGCCAGCAGAACTCCCAAGGAAAGACCATGACCAAACCCGCTTCCCCCTTCCTGCCGATGGAATATTCCGACGAGGTCGCAGCCGCCAAGGCGCGTGGCGCGCCGATCGTGGCGCTGGAGTCGACCATCATCACCCATGGCATGCCCTACCCGGGCAACCTGAACATGGCCCGCAGCGTTGAAGCGATCATCCGCGAGCAGGGTGCCGTGCCGGCGACCATCGCGGTCATCCATGGCGTACTGCATATCGGCCTTGACGACGCCAAGCTCGAAGAACTGGCGAAGACCCAGGGCGCGATGAAGGTCTCGCGCGCCGACCTCGCCTTCGCGATCGCCGAGCGCCGCACCGGCGCGACGACCGTTGCCGCGACGATGATTGCCGCTGCCCGCGCCGGCATCCGGGTCTTTGCGACCGGCGGCATCGGCGGTGTGCACCGTGGCGCCGAGCTCTCCTTCGACATCTCGGCCGACCTCGACGAGCTCGCCCGCACCGGCGTCATCGTCGTCTGCGCCGGCGCCAAGGCGATCCTCGACATTCCGAAGACGCTCGAAGTGCTCGAAACCCGCGGCGTTCCTGTCGTCACCTATGACAGCGAAATCTTCCCGGCCTTCTGGTCGCGCGACAGCGGCCTCAAGAGCCCGCTGATGCTGAACAGCCCGGCGGCGATCGCCAACTTCCAGACCATGCGCGAGCAGCTCGGCGTCGAAGGCGGCATGCTGGTCGCCAATCCGGTTCCGGAAGCTGCCGAGATCCCGCGCGAAGAGATGGAAATCTACATCGCCCGCGCGCTCGACAACGCCGAGAACGACGAGATCACCGGCAAGGCGGTCACGCCCTATCTGCTGAGCAACCTCTTCGAAATGACCGAGGGCCGCAGCCTCGAGACCAACATTGCGCTGGTCGAGAATAATGCCCGGCTTGCCGGCGAGATCGCGGTGGCGTTGAACGCGAAGTAATCTCGGACAGTCTTCGACAAACAGAAAAGCCCGGCGATCATTTCGCCGGGCTTTTTCGTGTCCGGAGTTCACCGGGATTACTCAAAAGAGGTTTAGACCGACCAGGCTTAGGAATCGAGCATCTCGCGCACGGCGACGGCCAGTTGCTTCAGCGAGAACGGCTTCGGCAGGAAGCCGAACTTGGCGTCCGCCGGCAGGTTGCGGGCAAAGGCGTCTTCGGCATAGCCCGAGACGAAGATGAACTTCAGGTCCGGATACTTCTTCCTGAGTTCGGTCAGAAGCGTCGGTCCGTCCATTTCCGGCATCACCACGTCGGATACCACGATATCGACGGCGCCGTTGAGCTCGTCCATGATGTCGAGCGCCTCGACGCCGGAGCCGGCCTCATAGACGGTGTATCCGCGCGTTTCCAGCATGCGCTTGCCGCCGCGGCGAACGGCCTCCTCGTCCTCGACGAGCAGCACGACTGCCGAATCGCCGGTGAGATCGGTCGGCTCCTCGTTCTTGACCACGGGAGCCGCTATCGTCTGCACCACCGGCGCAGCAACGGTTCCGGTGCCTGCCTGCACGGGCTCCTCGGGCGCAACCGGCACCTCGATATGGCGCGGCAAGAGGATGCGGAAGGTCGTGCCCTTGCCCACTTCCGATTCCGGATAGATGTAGCCGCCCGACTGCTTGACGATGCCATAAACCATCGACAGGCCGAGACCGGTGCCCTTGCCGACCTCCTTGGTCGTAAAGAACGGCTCGAAGATCTTGTCGAGGATCTCAGGCGCAATACCGGTTCCCTGGTCGGAAACTTCGACCATCACGAAGTCTTCGTCCGGCAGTTCGCGCCGTCCGAAGGCCGAGACCTCCTCCGCCGGCAGATTGCGGGTGCGAAGTGTGATGATGCCGCCTTGGGGCATCGCGTCACGCGCGTTGACGGCGAGGTTTAGCAGCACCTGTTCGAACTGGCCGAGATCGGTCCGGACCGGCCAGAGATCGCGGCCATAATCCACCTCGACCTTGACGTTGGTGCCGGTCATGCGGTCGACCAGCATGCGCAGGTCGCCGATGACGTCGGTCATGTTGAGCACCGTCGGCCGCATCGTCTGCTTGCGCGAGAAGGCGAGCAGCTGCCGCACGAGAACCGCGGCGCGGTTGGCGTTGCGCTTGATCTCCATCAGGTCGGCAAAGCTCGGGTCGGCCGGCCGGGCAGACAGGAGCAGGTGGTCGGACGACAGCAGGATCGCTGTCAGCACGTTGTTGAAGTCGTGCGCGATGCCGCCGGCAAGCGTGCCCACCGCGTTCATCTTCTGGGTCTGCGCCATCTGGTTTTCGAGCGCTTTCTGCTCGGTAATCTCCAGCGCGTAGATGATCGCCGCTTCCTCAGGCGCCTGATCGGTCTGGTCGATCACGGCATTGACGTAGAAGCGGAAATGGCGCTCGCCATCGGTGGGGTGCAACGCGTCGATCGGTGCGATGTCGCCCTGCCGGTCCTTGGCGGCCGCAAGCGCATCGTGCAGGCGAAGCTTCTCGGTTTCGTGCACCACGGCATCAATCAGCGCGCCGCGCTCGACATCGTCTTGCGAGACGAGGCCGGAGAACAGCTTCAGGAAAGGCGCATTTGTGCGCAGGATCCGGCCATTGCCGTCGACCGAGGCGATCGCCATCGGCGTGTTGTTGAAGAAGCGGGTAAAGCGCATCGCCGCGCTCGACGCCGACTGGTCGCTGTCCTCGCCGCCCTCGCGCGACATGACGATGGTGCGGCTTTCGCCGGGCGCGCCGTCGCGGGTCGAAGAAACGCGGTGGATCATGCGCACCGGAAGGCTCTGGCCGTTCATCTTGCGCAGGTCGAGGTCCAGCATCTTGGTCTTCTTCAGACCCGGCTCCGCCTGAACCGCCTGGACGAGCGTCAGCCCCTCGCCGGCCACCAGATCGCCGATGCTGATCGAGCCCGGCTGGAACTTGGTGAGATCGATCCCGAGCCAGTCGGCGAGCGTGGCGTTGATGTAGAAGATCTCGCCCTTGCGCCCCGCGGAAAAGAAGCCGGCGGGCGCGTGGTCGAGATAGTCGATCGCGTTCTGCAATTCCTTGAAGAAGCGTTCCTGGTCGTCGCGCTCCGCGGTGATGTCGGCGATCTGCCAGAGATAGAGCGGGTTGCGCTCGCTGTCTTCGAGCGGCAGCACCCGCGCCTTCAGCCGGAACCAATGGGCGCCGGAGCCGGTGGCCGCACCGGTCGCGAGCGGCTTCAGCAGGCGGAATTCCTCATGCCCCTGCTTGCCCTCGTGCAGGCCGTTGGTCAGCCGGTAGATCGCTTCCGTCGCCTCGCGATTGCGCGACAGGATGGTTTCGAGCGATTGGATGCCGGCAGCGTTTCTGGCACCCGTCAACGCGCCATAGGCGGCGTTGGCATAGATGATCCGGCCCTTGCGGTCGGTCACGATCGTGCCGTCCTCATGCGCATCGAGGAAGGCGCGCGCCAGTTCGTCCGGGCGCGACTGCGGCATCACCTCGATGAAGCCAATGACCGAGGATACCAGAAAGAAGATGCCGACCATGGCGAGAACGCCTAGGATGCCGAGCACGATCTCGTTTTCCATCTGGTTCCGGAAGATCACGAAGGCGATGGCGGACACGGTGAGGACGATCGCGAGCAGCACGATCCGCAGCACGGTTCCGGGCCTGACGCCACGGTCAACAACCGGCATCTGGTAGTCGCCTGACTGCCGCAATTTCGTCATCGGGTCCTCTTACGCGGCCGGCACCGCGCGCGGGCGCGGCCCAGCCCTTCCGGCCGGCATCCGCTCAAACCGCCGGGCAAAATCGGCCATTGCCGACACGCCCTCGATCATTCGGACAAGAATCATCTTTAACAATCAGAGATAACAGCAAAAAGCACCTGTGCGGAAGCATTCGAGCCAATTCACAGGGAATGTCGGCGAAGTGCTTGTCCGAGCCCGAAAAAAGCCGTCAAATACTGCCACTCGAAAGGCAGAAGGAGTTCAGCCTATGATGGAAACGATCATCGCCGACAACGGCAGCCGGTTCGTTGTCGCCGCTGCAGCGGTCGCGATCGGACTTTTGTGCCTCGTGGCCGTACTCTGGATCATGCGCAACCGCCCTTCCTCGCCCTTCATCCGCGGCGGCAAGAACCGCCAGCCGCGTCTGGCCGTGCTCGACGCCGCCGCCGTGGATACCCGGCGCCGCCTCGTGCTGGTACGCCGTGATGATGTCGAGCACCTGATCATGATCGGCGGGCCGACGGATATCGTCATCGAAAGCCGGATCGTCACCGGCGGCGACGAGCGTCCGGCCGAACGCCCCGCTGTCATCGAACGCAAGGTCGCCGAACCGATGGCTGAAAGCCGTCCGGTCGTCAGGGAACCCCTTCAACAGCCCGCGCCGTCGATGCAGGCCGAACCCGTCGTCGCAACCCCGGTTCGCCCCATCACCCGGACCGAGGAACAGCCGGTCGCCCGCGTCGAGCCTGTGGCGCCGATGCGCGTTGCGGCCGAGCAGCGCCGGGTGGCCGCACCTGCCCTTGCGGCAGAGCAGCGCCCTCTTGCCCGCTCCGTCGCCCAAGCGGCACCCGAGATCCCGTCCGTTGCCGCCGGCGCACCCCCTTCGGTGAACGTCGATGCGCCGATGAGCCGTCCGGTCGCCATGGCCCAGACCGTGCAGCCGCAGCCCATTCAGGCGCAGCCAGCCCAGCAGCTTCAGCGCCCCGCACCGATCATCCAGTCTCAGCCGCAGCCGGCTCCAACAGCCGCCCTTTCCGACTTCGAGCGCCTCCTCGACGCCGAGATCACCGGCGACCTGCAGCGCCTCGGCCCGGCGACATCCGTCACTCCGGAAAACCGTGCATCGCTTCAATCCGGCCGTCAGGAGCCAACCCTCGGCGCGCCGGGCGCCGATGGCGGTCACAAGGAGCCGACGATCGAAGAAGAGATGAACCGCATGCTGGCCGACATCTCCGCCGGGCGTAAGCCCTGATTGCGCATTGGCCCGACGGCGACGTCGGGCATCGCGACAACGCGGGATACTGTCTGAGGCCAGATACTGAAGCGAAAATCCGCTTCGTTTCTTCGCAAGAAATTCGGCATAACGGAAAAAGGCGCGGTTTGACCCGCGCCTTTTTTCAGACTGCTACGAAAGCCCGAAAGCTTATTCGTCCCGGTAGACCTTTTCCCGCCGCTCGTGGCGCTCCTGCGCCTCGATCGAGAGGGTTGCGATCGGACGGGCGTCCAGTCGCTTCAGGCCGATCGGCTCGCCTGTTTCTTCACAGTAGCCGTAGGTGCCTTCGTCGAGCCGCTGCAACGCCGCATCGATCTTGGAGATCAGCTTGCGCTGGCGGTCCCTGGCTCTGAGCTCGATTGCCCGGTCAGTTTCGGAAGAAGCCCTGTCTGCGAGATCCGGATGATTGGCGCTCTCCTCTGCCAAGTGATCCAGTGTCTCGCGTGCCTCGCGAAGGATGTCATTTTTCCAAGCGTTCAACTTGGCCCGGAAATACGCCCGGTGGTTGGCATTCATGAATTCTTCGTCCTCGGAAAGGACGAAGGTACTAAGATCGATCTTCTCACTCAACGCGATTCTCCTGAAGAACATCTCATTGCGGCGGTGTATAGACCTATGGAAGCCGTGATTCAAGCCTCGGAACAGACACTCAACCGTATTTTAATATTGCTCGCGTTGCAGGCTAACTGACGAATATTTCATCAAAATTACACATCGGATCTTGATTTCCGACTTGCGCCCACCGACGACACCGCCTCTGCTCGCTGAAAAGTGACAATGATGTGTTTGCGTCATTTGATCGTCCATTCGCGACCGCGGCAAAGCGCAGCACCCGACAGTCCTCGAAAAAATCACGGCGGCCAGCTTGATCTTTACGGTCCGGCCGGGGAAAGGTGACGGTCTGCCGGCCGACACGAAAGCCGACAAAATTCTACCCTGTCGCTGCAACCGGCAGGCAACGCCGGAACCATTCGATGCAAGACAGCGCCCCCAAGGCTCTCCGCCTCTACCTTCTGCGGCACGCCCGTTCCGGCTGGGCGCTTCCGGGCCAGCGCGATTTCGATCGATCGCTGGACGAGGTCGGCTACATCGATGCGGAGCGGCTTGCCCAGACGGCCGCCGACCAGGGCATTCGCCCCGACCGCATCCTCTGTTCGACGGCCGTGCGTTGCCGCGAAACGGCCGAGCCATTCTTCCGCACGGTCAGCGAAGATCTGGATATCCGCTACATCGATGCGCTCTATTCCGGTCCGACGAGCGTCTATCTCGACCTCATCGACGCCCACCGGCATGTAAACGCGCTGATGCTCGTCGGCCACAACCCGATGATCGAACAGTTGCTGTGCAGTCTGGTCGGAGACGATGCCGCCCGGGAGGCGCTTCCCGACGGCTATCCGCCGGCGGGGCTGGCCATCCTGGATCTGGCTGCTGTCGGCGATGCCGCCTCCGCCCGCCTGGTGTCGCTGCTGCTGCCGACACCATAACGGCGTAAGAAGAAATGCCGCGTGCGCGTTGCGGCGCCGCAATTAGTGCCTATATCGCGGAGGCAGCCTGCAGCCGATCGCCATTTCGCAGGCTCGCCGATCCGAACGATCCCGGGAAACACGCCGCAAGAAAGACCAAGACTTGGCGCCTAACCTGACCAGCTTCAAAGACGACGCGCTGATCGCGCTCGACAATCTCACCGACCGCGCCTCCGGCCTCGTCAACCCTTCGATCCGGCTCGGCGTAACGGGCCTTTCCCGTGCGGGAAAGACCGTCTTCATCTCGTCGCTGGTGCACAACCTGCTGAACGGTGGGCGCCTGCCGGTGTTCGAGCCGGTGCGTTCGGGCCGCGTCTCCAAGGTCAGGCTCGAGCCGCAGCCCGACGATGCCGTGCCGCGCTTCCAGTATGAAGACCATATCGCCGCCCTCGTGCGCGATCGCATCTGGCCGGACTCCACGCGTGCCATCTCGCAGCTGCGCATTACCCTTGAATATGAGAGCGCCAGCGGCTGGAACCGGCTGTTTTCGCCGGGCCGGCTGTCGCTCGACATCGTCGACTATCCCGGCGAATGGCTGCTCGACCTGCCCCTGCTCGCGCAGGACTTCCGCGCGTTCAGCAACAATTCCGTGGCGCGCGCCCGTGCACCTGGCCGCGCGAAGCTGTCGGCCGAGTGGTTGACGCTCGCCGCGTCGGCCGGATCCACGGCGACCGCCGACGAGGCCAGCGCCCGTCGGCTCGCCGAGAGCTTCACCGGCTATCTCCGAGCCTGCAAGGCGGACGAACGCTCGCCCTCGACCCTGCCGCCCGGACGGTTTCTGATGCCGGGCGACCTCGAAGGTTCGCCGGCGCTCACTTTTTCGCCGCTTCCGGATCTGCCCGAGGGCCGCGCGCCGAAAGGTTCGCTCTGGGCGATGATGGAGCGGCGCTACGAAGCCTATAAGAAACATGTCGTCAGCCCGTTCTTTCGTGAGCATTTCGCGCGCCTCGACCGGCAGATCGTGCTGATCGATGCGCTGCAGGCGATCAACAACGGGCCGGAGGCGCTGCTCGATCTCGAGCAGGCCCTGGCGGACGTGCTTGCCTGCTTCCGTCCGGGGACCAACAGCTGGCTCTCCTCCCTGCTGACGCGTCGGATCGACAAGGTGCTGATCGCCGCAACCAAGGCGGATCACCTGCATCACGAAAGCCACGACCGGCTGGAGCGCATCGCTGCGCGCCTCGTCGACCGCGCTGCCGAAAGCATCGGGTTGAGCGGTGCCGGCCTCGAGGTCATGGCGCTCGCATCGGTCAGGGCCACCCGCGAAGCGACCGTCAACCACGATGGCCATGCCCTGCCGGTCATCGTCGGCACGCCAATCGCAGGCGAGAAGATCAACGGCGAAATCTTCGATGGAGAAAAGAAAACTGCTATATTTCCCGGTGACTTGCCGGCAGATCCTGAAGTTCTTTTCAAGACGATGGAGACCCGGTCCGGCGCGACCACCTATATCGAGAGCGCTCATCCGCTGCCGGACTTGAGCTTCGTTCGCTTCCGTCCGCCACATCTTGAGGAAACCGGCGGCGGCTTGAAACTGTCGGTGCCGCATATCCGCCTCGACCGGGCCATGCAATTCCTGTTCGGAGACCGGCTCGCATGAGTGACGACAGCAACGGCCGCAGCCGCCGTCCCGGTGCCTTTTCTGTTGGCGAAGACAAGCCCGCCGAGGCAGCGCCGCAGATGCGCACGCGGCGCGCGCCTGCGAGCTTCGACGACAACGTGGTGCTGACACCCGATGCGGAAGACCCGTTCCGCGAAACCACGCTTGCGGTCGAAGCCCTCGCCTTGCCCGAAGCAAGTCCTCGCAAACGCCGGCTGTCGGTCGGTAAGATCGCAACCGGCGCGCTCGGTATCATCCTCTCGCTTGCGGCAGGCCTCTGGGTCGATCGCCTGCTGCGCGACCTCTTCGCGCGCGCCGATTGGCTCGGCTACTCCGCGCTTGCCGTCGTCGCGATCGGGCTGCTGGCGTTGCTGATCGTTGTTGGCCGCGAGCTTTCAGGGCTGATGCAGCTCACGGCGATCCAGAAGCTGAAAGCGGAAACGGAGGCGGCCGCGACTTCGGCGATTGCGAAACCGGCGCGCGCAGCGCAGGCGAAGCTCGTGCACCTGCTGGCCGGCAATCCGCGAACGGCGCGCGGGCGCACACGGTTGAAGGAGAGCGAAGGCGAGATCATCGACGGTCCGCACGTGATCGAGCTCACCGAGCGCGAATTGCTGAGCCCACTCGACCGCGAGGCGCGGCGCCTTATTCTCGCGGCATCCAAGCGCGTGTCGATCGTCACGGCGGTCAGTCCGCGGGCGCTCGTCGACCTCGGTTATGTCCTTTACGAGTCCGCCCGCCTGATCCGCGCCATGGCCGAACTCTACGGCGGCCGTCCCGGCACGCTCGGCCTGTTGCGGCTGATGCGCGACGTCATCGCCCATCTGGCCGTCACCGGCTCGATCGCGGCTGGCGACAGTCTCATCCAGCAGGTGCTCGGCCACGGGCTGGCCTCGAAGCTCTCGGCGCGCCTTGGCGAAGGCGTCATCAACGGCCTGATGACGGCACGCATCGGCATCGCCGCCATGGACCTCTGCCGTCCCATGCCGTTTCGAGCGTTGAAACGTCCGGGTATCG
Source organism: Ensifer sp. PDNC004 (assembly GCF_016919405.1). NCBI lineage: Bacteria > Pseudomonadati > Pseudomonadota > Alphaproteobacteria > Hyphomicrobiales > Rhizobiaceae > Ensifer > Ensifer sp. PDNC004. Next base: position 821,850 of record NZ_CP070353.1, on the reverse strand, counting down.
GTGACTTTCTCTCCGACCTCAGCCCCGGCGCCGGGCGCGTTCTTGGCGACAACGGCGAGAAGTAAGCTTGCTCTGACAATAGCCTGAACGTTTGCAAGCGAATCGCAACCGGGCTCTCCCGCTCGCGAGCATGCTTCGTGCAGTGCCGACAGCTGTTCGATTGCAAGCGCATGCTAAGGCAGGCAATCACCAGGCCACGAAAGCGTGTGAACAACTGGTTTTCGGGCCGCGATCAGCCCCGATATCCGCCAGACAGAAACCTCCCATTAACCATTTGCGCGCAAATGTGGCATCCAGTTTCGGACGTTGACTCATCAAGGATCGTTTATGTTCTCGCGCCCTTCTTTGATCGCTCGCGGCGCTGCCGCCTTTGCGCTGGCAGCCACCGTCGGCCTTGCGACACCGGCTTTTTCCGGCGCCAAGGACAAGGTCTTCTTCGAGAAGGTCGCCGGCCAGTGGAAAGGCCCGGGCGAGATCGTCGCCGGCAAATACAAGGGCACCAAGTTCACTTGCGACCTCTCGGGCGAACCGGTCGCGGGCGATGAGACCGGCATCAAGCTCGACGGCTTCTGCCGCGTCGGCGTGTTCAAGCAGCCGATGTCGGCGCTGATCACTCAGAAGGGAAACACTTACACCGGCAAGTTCCTCGATGGCGCCGAGGGCAAGGGTCTGGATATCATTTCCGGCAATGTCGCCAAGGACAAGGTCGTCGTCGGCATCAACCGCAAGAAGCTGAACGGTGCCATGATCGCCCGCCTGCAGGACGACCAGACGATGAACATCACCATTTCGGTCAAGGTCGAAGAGACGATGGTGCCGGTCATCGGCGTCAGCCTCAATCGCCAGATCGACGCGATCGCCGTCGGCTCGATCAAGTAACGTCAAACACCCGATCAAACGACAAAGCCCCGGCGTAGACCGGGGCTTTGTCGTTTGTGGATTGCGTTGCGGTCCTGTTCAGGCGCCTGCGCGCCACCAGCCCATGTGATCGTCGGCAACCTCGATGCCAGCGACGTCAGCCTGTTGCAGCCAGTCGCCGACCGACCGGCCGCCAAGGGTCATGTCGGCCGCAAAGTCGGCAAGCGGCATCAGCACGAAGCCGCGCTCGGTCATCCTTGGATGCGGCAGCTCCAGCCGCCCGCCCGATTGCGCCACACCTTGGAAGGTCAGTACATCGATGTCGAGCGTGCGCGGCCCCCAGCGCTCGTCGCGCACCCGCTTCATCGACCGTTCGATTTCAAGGCAGGCGTCGAGCAGGGCTTCGGGCGTGAGCGTCGTCTCGACCTTGGCGCAGGCATTGTAGAACCAGGCCTGGTCCGTCTTGCCCCAGGGTGGCGTGCGGTAAAGTCGTGAGACCGCCTCGACCACGCAATCGTCGCGGGCATCGAGCAACCGAAGCGCTTCGGCCATCGCCTTGCGCGGGTCGCCGAGATTGCCTCCAAGCCCGAGCGTTGCCACTCGCCAAGTCACCTCAGACGACATGCTCGACCGTCACTTCGACATAATCGAGCACGCCTGGAACCGGCGCATTCGGCTTACGGATCGAAACCTTGGCGCGCTTGATCTGCGGAAAACGCACGCAGAGCGTCTTGGCCACTTCCAGCGCCAGCGCCTCGATCAGGTAGCGGCGGCGGCCGGTGACGATGCGCTCGATTTCCTGGAAGGCGATGCCGTAATGCACTGTGTCTTCAATCGAGTCGTCGACCAGGGCCGTTCCCTGCTCGACTTCAAGCTCGGCGTCGACGAAAAAGCGCTGACCGAGAAGCTCCTCCTCGTCGAAGACGCCGTGGCGCGCGAAGAAGGCGCAGTTTTTGAGGGTGATGATATAGGTCGCGCTCATGCTTCTCAGTCCCATCGGCTTTCTTGGATCGCGATGATTGCGCGGTCGAGCCGTTCCGCAGTCATGCGCGTGATTGGTAGTCACAGGTTCAGGCGGAATGCGGGCGAGTAAGTCTCACCTCGCTCTGGCGTGTAGCATAGCATCGGCCATTGCCAGTGCATCCTTGCTGTTTGCGACATCGTGTACGCGGAAAATCGCGGCGCCGGCAACGCGCAAAAGCGCCGTCGTTGCAGCAGTCGCCATGTCGCGATCGGCCGCCTCGCGGCCGCTGACCGCACCGACGAAGCGCTTGCGCGAGGTTCCGACCAGGAACGGCAGTTCAAAACGGTGCAACTCTGCAAAGCGCGCCATCAGTTCCAGGTTCTCGTCCGTGTCCTTGGCAAAGCCGAAGCCCGGATCGAGGATAATGCGATCCCGCTCCACGCCGGCCGCAGCCGCGATCTCGAGCGACCGGTCGAGAAACTCAAACTGGTCGGCGATCACGTTAGCGAGTTTTTCACGGCCCCGGCCGGTATGCATGATGCAGATGCCGGCGCCGGTCTTGGCGGCGACCGTGGCAATGTCGGGTTCGCGCTGAAGGCCGTGCACGTCGTTGACGATATGCGCGCCTGCATCAACCGCAAGCTGGGCAGTCGAGGCTCTGTAAGTGTCGACGGAAATCAGCGCATCGGTATCGCGGGCAAGCGCTGCGATCACCGGCAGGATCCGCGCCTGTTCCTCCTCGGCGCTGACGGGCGCGGCATCGGGCCGCGTGGATTCACCGCCGATATCGAGGATCAAGGCGCCCTCCTCCAGGCAGCGCACTCCTTGTGCCACCGCCGCAACGGCATCGATGAAACGGCCACCATCGGAAAAAGAATCCGGGGTAACATTGACGATCGCCATCAAAACGCCACGCGGCCCCAGTTCGAGGCTGCGTCCGTGCGCCAGCTTCCAGCTAAATTTCTGAAATGGATTGTAAGTCATTTTCCCTCACCATCCGCATACGGCCGGGAGCCATCGTTTTGCTGTTGCGCCGGCGCTGGCTATGCCCCAAGCTTGATTGAAGTTCAACCGAAGAGAACCACGCATTGATGTCCCGAGTACGCGTCCCGTTCAAAGTCGCCCTTCTTGCTCTCCTGGTTGCCGCCCCGTTTGGCACGGCCTCGGGCGAAACCGTGGTGAACAAGAGCTTCTCCTATTTTTCGATCGGCGGCCGGACTGCGGAAGAACTGGACAAGGCACTCTCGGCGAGCGGCCCGATGATGAAGTCGACCGGCGCCCGGCATCCCGGCGCCACCCGCATCAAGTTCGGCGGCTCGATCACCTATGTCAGCCGCAACGGACGCTGCGCCGTCGGCTCGGCCCGCGTCACGCTGAACACGCGCATCATTCTGCCCAAATGGAAATACCGCCGCCAGGCCGGACGTGACCTCGCCCTCGTGTGGGACACGCTGTCGAGCGACATCAAGCGCCACGAGGAGCGCCACGCCGAAATCGCCCGCAATCACGCCCGGCGGATGGAAAAGATGTTCCTGGCGCTGAAGCCGCAGGACACGTGCGAAGAAATGCAGGAAAGTGTCGCCCGCGCCAGCGCGACCGCGATCGAGGCACATGACAAGGATCAGGCCCGCTTCGACCGCACCGAAGCCGCCAACTTCGACAAGCGCATGATCCGTCTTCTGCAATACAGGCTGGAAACGCTGAAGAAAGCGCAACAGTAGATAGCAGGGCCGGAACCCCGAAGAAGAGCCTGACTATAGTCGCGGCTCGAGCCATTTCAGCGGCAATACCCACAGTATTTTATTGGTGAAATATAACGATGGCTGCCGGCCGGCGACTCATCTATATTCAAACCATGGAGAGAGGGGCCGGGACAAAGACTAGCCCCACAAATTGAATAGGTTATGCGCGACGCGATTGCGGCGCGAAAAGCTTAGATGTTGCCTTTACTTTGACTTGCGCAACGTTGTTCACTTGAAAAGAAAAAGAAGAAATCGAACAGCGGAGCCGGAACGGGTTCTCCTGGCGTGTCTTGGTGCAGCAGATGTTCCCTCCCTCATCTGTATGCGATGCGCCCTCCTCGCCTCGCTTGTCCAACGACCGGCGAGGCGCTTTTTTTTGTGCGGAGGTCTGAAAGACGGGGCGTGAAACGCAGGCCTTAGGCCTGGCGCTCCGGCACGTGCACGACGAGACCGTCAAGCGCATCGCTCATCTTGATCTGACAGGAAAGCCGCGACGTCGGGCGGACGTCGTAGGCGAAGTCCAGCATGTCTTCTTCCATCGCTTCCGGAGCGCCGACGACCTGGGCCCAGGCATCGTCGACATAGACATGACAGGTCGCACAGGCGCAGGCTCCGCCGCATTCGGCTTCGATGCCGGGAACCGAATTGCGAACGGCGTTTTCCATGACCGTCGAGCCGTTTTCGACATCAAGTTCATGGCGCGCGCCATCAAAGGCAACGATGTTAAGTTTTGTCATGTCTCTTTCCGGAATGAACTGGTGGATTGGCCGGGCGCAGGCCTGTTGAGAAGGAACGCCGCGGGCGCAAATTCAGGGAAAGTTCTTCCAACAAATCGGCCGGCCAGTCAACAACGGCCGTCATTGCGTGCATCGCCGCGGATAGCGCCAGTAGCAATTAACGCCGGCACGAGGCCTCTTATGCGAGGCGCGGGCATCGTTCGGCAGACAGGGGCCGGGAACGCGCCCCCTGTCTGCTCGGGGGAGCCGCTAGCGGCAGAGCTTCAGAATGAAGAGCTCCGCTTCGAGCACCGCCGTTGCGAGCTGGTCGCAGTGCGAGGCTTCGGCCGGATTGTGCTCGATCGCACCGGCAACGCTTGCAACATCGACGGCACCCACCGCCAGGGCTGCGCCCTTCAGCCGGTGGGCTGCCTGGGCGCGGGGCGTGCCCTCGCCCTCTACAATTTCCTTCAAGACCTGGCGCGCCTGGCGCGCAAAGAGTTGCAGCACTTCGATTTCGAGCGCCTTGTCACCCATCGTCTGCACGGCGAGGTGCGCAAGGTCGATCGGCTTTTTGCCTGACGCAGAAGAGTTTCCCGGACTGTCCGGGGCTTCAAAGGCAATCCTGAGGGCCGCCATGAGCCAATTTCCCTATTGTTTGTTTGATGTTGGCCTGTTTTCGGCATCGCTTCACACGCGAGCGGTGCCGCCGCCCGCACGATTGAGACTTCCATCTTCGGCGGGCTCCGGCACCTATTGGCTCAAATCCGGGCGCAATATAGGCAGTATTTTGGGAAAATGGTTAACGTCCGTTAAACTCTCTGATTTCCTTATCTTTTTCGGCTTTCAGGTCCGTATTGCATTAAGATTTCATTAGGATTTTAATCAACCCCAAGCGCTCTTAATTGTAAGAACCCAGCTAATGTGTCACTACGATACGCTTAGGAACGGACCCGCGTACGAAAATGGCAACCGTTCCGGTGGATAAGCTCGACGCGTGGTCCCATTCGGCCACAAATGCGACTATCCGTCGAGGCAATGCAGTGGGTGATCAGTAGGGTATTGCGTAGATCTGATGCGCGTATCTTGCCGTCACCGCCCATGAGGAAGAGACCCTGCCCGATAACGGGCCAGAGGCGCTTTCCGTTCTGGGCAAAAGGTAATGAGGCGTATCCCTATGGCGACGAAAAAGAGCAATGAGTCGATCGACGAAAAGGCGTTCCAGGCTCTGGAAGCTGCCCTGAAGATTGATTTCGACGAGCTTGCATCGAGCCCGAATGACAAGACTTCCTTGGATGATCCGGAGGAAAATGTGTCTCAGCCCACCAATCAGGCGGCAACGCCCGATCAGAATAAGAAAGCACGGCCTCAGCCGGAACAGTCCCGCGGGGCACGTGCTGCAGAAGCGGCCAAGACGCTCGCTCCGGAACCTGCGCCCAAGTCCCCGTCCCTTTCCGCCGCCAACGACGATGGTCGCCGTTCGCCGGCTGCGATGCTGCGCGCGCTCGACGTTCGCTCCAATCGCGCCGCGATCCGCGTTGCCGCGCTGGTGTCCGTCATCTGGGCGGTTGCCGGCCTTGGCGTCGCCAACCTTCTTTACGGGCCGCAGATCTGGCAGATCCGTTCGCTGAGCGACCTCTCGGCCACGCCTGGCGCCGTTGGCGTCGCGATCGGTATCGTTCTGCCGATCATGCTCTTCTTCTCCTTTGCCATCATGATCGCCCGCGCGCAGGAACTGCGCAACGCCGCGCGCTCGATGGCCGAAGTCGCCCTGCGCCTTGCCGAACCGGAAACCGCTGCCGCCGACCGCGTCATGACCGTCGGCCAGGCCGTCCGCCGTGAAGTCTCGGCGATGAACGAGGGCATCGAACGCACGATCGCCCGTGCAACCGAGCTCGAAACGCTTGTTCATTCCGAGGTCAACGCCCTCGAACGCAGCTATAGCGAAAACGAACTGCGCGTGCGCACCCTGGTGCAGGAACTCGGCCTTGAGCGCGAAGCCATCATCGGCCATTCCGAGCGTATCCGTTCGGCGATCTCCGGTGCCCATGGCAAGCTGAAGGACGACCTGGAACAGGCGAGCGAAGACATTGCTTCGCGCATCGCGATCTCCGGCGAAGCCTTTGCCTCGCTGATCGATACCCGTGCCGCCGCCCTTAGCGAAAAGTCCGACGGTGCCCTGCAGTCGATCGGCAGCATGCTGACGACCCGCACCGATGCGCTGCTTTCAGGCCTGACCGCTGCCGGCCTCGGCCTCAGCACCGAATTCGACACCCGGCTTGACCAGCTCAGCGACACGCTGACGAAGCGTGGCGAAGATCTGCTCAGCCAGTTCGAAACGCGCGCCTCCTCGCTTGACGCCAGCACCGAGAAGCTGAATGCGGCGCTCAACGAACGCGCCCGCCAGCTCAACGAAACGCTGATCGCCCGCACCCGCGACCTCAACGAAAGCTTGAGCGTCGGCCAGCACGCCATCACCGGCGGCCTCGACCACGTACTCGCCTCGCTCAACGCCACGCTCGACGAAAAGGGCGCGAGCTTCCGTCAGAGCCTGCGCTCCAGCGCCGACGATGCGATCATGGACCTCGACCTGCGCGGCGGTTTCTTCGAAGAAAAGCTGCAGACGACCGTCGGCCAGCTCGCCACCGCCTTCGACGAGCGCTTCCACGAGTTTGCCTCCGCCTTCGACAAGCGCGCGAGCCTGCTCGACACCAAGCTCATGGAAAGCCTGCACCGCATCAACGAGACCGTTTCCGGCGGTTCGGAAGCGATCGGCGGCGCGCTCGACAGCAGCATCGAGAAGATCGGCTCGGCCCTTTCCGACCAGTCGCTGACGCTTGCGACCACGCTCGGCGCCACCCAGGACTTCATCGAAGAGACGATTGCCAGCCGCACCACGGAACTCGGCAACATGATCGGGGATGCACACACCCGCATCGACAGCGTGCTCTCCGAAAAGACCAGCGGTCTGATGGGTGCCCTCACCCAGGCCCAGGACCGCATCGAAAACGGCTTCGGCCAGCGTGCCGACGCGCTTTCGAGCGCACTGACGACGAGCGAACAGCGCCTGACCGAAGGTCTGGACAGCCGCACGGCCGCCTTCGTCGACGGCCTGCACGCAGCGCACGCCCGGATCGAGCAGACCCTGCACGGCTCGACCGACGAAATCACCAGCGCGATCGCTGCCAGCCAGCACCGCCTCGACAACACCCTGTCGGAACGCACCCTCGCCCTTTCGACGATCCTCTCCATGGGCGCGGATTCGATCGATACCGCCGTCAGCGGCACGGCCGACCGGCTGGAGCGCGTTCTTTCCGAACGCGGCGAAGCGATCTCCGACGCTCTCACCAACCAGACGACGGCGCTTGACGGCGTCCTCGCCGAGCGCGCCGCCGCGATCACTTCGACGATGTCGTCGCGCGCCAACGAGATGGCCAACACGCTGAGCCGTCACGCCGAAGACGTGGCCGACAGCCTGACCTTCCGGGCAACGGCTGTCGCCGAAACCATGACGGACCGCGTCGGCGACATCGAGCAGAAGCTCTCCGAGAGCGTCAACACGATCGCCGAAAACCTCGGCGGCCGCGTCAGCCTGATCTCCGATACGCTCACCCAGACGAGCGCCCGCATTGCCGAGGATCTGAGCGGACGTGTCAGCAAGATCTCCGACACGCTGACCGAGACCAGCGCGCACATCGCCGACGCCCTCACGGCACGCACCACCGAAGCGACCGCATCGCTCGCCGGCAAGGCAGCGGAAATCGAGGAGACGCTGAGCGGCCGCGCCGAGCACCTGCGCGATACGCTCTCGTCCACGCACGAGCAGATCCGCGCCACGCTCGACGACCGCATCAACGCCATCAACCTCGCCGTCGGCCAGGGCCGCGACCAGCTCGAAGGCATGCTTGCCGATCAGTCGACCTCGATCGCCACGACGCTTGCCACCAGCGCCAGCATGCTGGAAATGTCGCTCGAAGAACGCCAGGCGGCACTCGCCGGAGCGATCGACCGCAGCGGCGAAGCACTCGACAGCCGCATGCGTTCGACTACGGGCCATATTGCCGAGCGCCTGGCCGAAACCGCCAACCAGATCAGCCTGGCGGCCGACAGCCTCACCAACCGCGTCGACCTGTCGATCAACGGCCTCAACGACCGCCTCGACGACACCGGCATGCGCGTCGAAACCAGCCTCGGCGCCCTCGAAGAGCGCATGCGCGAGAGCGCCGGCAACATCAGCTCGATCGTCGACGAAACCGGCATGCATCTCGAGACCCGCGTCGGCGTGCTCGAAGACCGCATCCGTGGCACCGTCGGCAATGTCGGCGCCGTGGTCGACGACACCGGCGCGCGGATCGAGAGCAATCTCGGCGCGCTGGAAAACCGCATTCGCGGCAGCGTCACCAATGTCGGCTCCGTCGTCGATGATGCGGCGGCCCGCGTTGAAGGTGGCCTCAGCGCGCTTGAAGACCGTATCCGCGGCAGCGTCAGCGGTGTCAACGCCGTCGTCGGCGAGACCGGTGTCCTGATCGAAAGCAGCCTCGGCGCCCTTCAGGACCGCATTCGCGGCAGCGTCAACGACGTCAACACCCTGGTCGACGATACCGGCCTGCGCCTGGAAGTCAGCCTCAGCTCGCTCGAAGACCGGGTTCGCGACAGCGTCGGCAGCGTCAACCAGATCGTCGACGGCGCCGGACAGCGTATCGCCGACAGCCTCGGCGACCGCGCCGGCGACATCGACCGCATGAGCGAAATGGCAGCAACCCGGATCACCGGCGCCATCGAGTCCGGTGCGGAGCGCATCGCCGAACGCCTCGGCACCATGGATCGCGCCCTCAACATCGGCCTTGAGAACGTCAACCGCACGATCGAAGGCAAGGCGGCTGTTCTGGTCACCAGCCTGCGCGGCGCTGTTCACGAGGCGACGCAGGATATCGACGCCGAAGCCAACCGTCTGGAAGGCAAGACCTCCGACATCGTCGCCAATCTGCGCAGCGCCGTCGGCGGCGTGGCCGAAGACTTCGATGCCGAAGCCGTACGCCTGGAAGACAAGGCAGCCGGTCTTGCAAACACGCTCCGCAGCGCCGTTGGCGATGTCGCGCAGGAACTCGACGCAGAAACGCTGCGCATGGAAGACAAGGCTGCCGGCCTCGTCAACACGCTGCGCAGTGCCGTTGGCGACGTCGCCCAGGAGCTCGATGCGGAAACGCTGCGTATGGAAGACAAGGCTGCTGGCCTTGTGAATAGCCTGCGCGGCGCCATCAGCGATGCGGCCCAGGAAATCGACGCGGAAGCCGTCCGCTCGGCCGGGCTCCTGTCGAAGGCCGGCGAAGATTTCGCCTCAGCACTTGCCGCGCGCCAGGCGGATTTCGCCAATACGATCGACCAGACGGCAGCCTCCACGGCCGCACGCCATGCCGAGCTTGCCAGCTCGATCGAGCAGAAGGCGGCAGCCACCGCTGCACGTCATGCCGAACTCGCACGCTCGATCGCCGATGCGGCCGACAGCGCAACCGCACGGCTGGCCGCAACGCACAGTCAGATCGCCAACCACGCCGACAACATCCACCAGGGCCTCACCAACACGGAGAAGGCGCTGGAAGCCCGTGGCGAGGCGATCCGCAACACGCTCGACGAGCGCACCCGCGAACTCAACTCGATGCTCGCCGGCCGCTCGATGGAGCTGTCGCGCCTGATCGACGAGCAGGCACGCCCGGTCATCGACCAGTATGCCGCCACCGGCCGCGAGGCCGCCGAGCGCATCGCCGCCGTGACCCAGGAAAGCGCCGACCGTCTGCGTGCGGAAAACGCCGCCCTCGTCAACGCCATCGCCGAGCGCACTGGCGAGACGCTGAACGCGATCTCCTACCGCGCCGAAGAGACGGCAAAGGCGATGAAGATGGTCGAAAACCGTCTGCAGTCGACCGCCCTTGGCCTGATCGACCAGCTCGCCAACAACAATGCGGCCATCGCCACGGTCATCGACCAGGCGAGCAGCAACCTCGGCGAAATGGACCAGCGCCTGGAATCGACGATCACCCGCGTGTCGGAATCGACCCGCCAGGCCTCCGACATGCTGTCGACCTCCACCCGCCTCATCGAAGGCAAGGTCGACAAGCTCTCCGATATCTCTGCCTCGACCCTGTCGCAGATCGGCGGCATTGTCGGCCGGTTCGAAGACCACTCGCGCGTTCTCGGTCAGGCCTCCGATCTGCTCGGCGCCGCCCAGTCGAACCTCGTCAGCACGCTCGAGGAACGACAGGATGCGCTTCGCACCCTGTCAGTCGGCCTCGTCCAGCGCTCGGAAGAGATCGAACGCACGATGCGTTCGCTCGAGGGCTTCGTCGACGGCGCCTTCCAGCGCGCCGAAGAGCGCTCGGGCCTCGTTGCCGGCAACCTGCGCAGCGGCATCCAGCAGTCCTTCTCCGATGTCGGTCGTCTGCTGACCAGCGCCGAACAGCGCGCAGCCGAAGCTGCTGAAGCAATGCGCAACACGCTGGCCCAGGCCGGCGATGAGGCCGGTGCCTCGGTCGAGCAGGTCTTCAGCCGCGCCGAGGAGCGTTCGCGCCAGATCGCAAACACGCTTCGCTCCGGCGTCGAGACCTCGTTTGCCGACGTCAACAAGACGCTCACCTCGGTCGAGGGCCGTGCGCTCGGCGCATCGGAAGCCCTTCGCCAGGCGATCGCCAAGGTCGGCGAAGATGCCGGTGCCTCGATCGAAGGCGCCTTTGCCAATGCCGAGGAACGCTCCAAGGAAGTCGCCTCGCGTCTGCGCGGCAGCGTTGCGGCCTCGGTGTCCGACATCGAGCGCATGCTTGCCGAGAGCGGCAAGAAGTCCGATGGCGTCGCAGGCCAGCTGCGTGACGCCGTTCGCGTCGCGATCGACGAGGCGATCGGCCGCTTCAGTGGTGCCACCGACGAAATCCGTCGCTCTGCCGGGGAGATCCGCAAGGAACTCGACATGACCCGCGAAGAGCTGAAGCGCGGTGCCTTCGACCTGCCGGAAGAAGCCAAGGAAAACGCGGCCGTCATGCGCCGCGCCGTCAGCGAACAGATCAAGGCGCTGCAGGAACTGTCTGATATCATCGGCAAGTCCTCGACGCAGCTCGAAGTGGCCCAGCCGCTGCGCCAGCAGCCGGCCGCCGCTCCGGTCGCCCGTCCGGTGCAGCAGCAGGCAGCCCCGCAGCCGCAACCGGTCGCACAGCCGCAGCCCCAGCCAGTGGCCCAGCAGCCGGTGGTTCAGCAGACCGTAGCGCAGCAGCCCGTCGTCGAGCAGCCGCGCCGTCAGGAACCGGCACCTGCGCTTCGCGGCAGCCTCGGCATCGAACAGCCCGCCGTTCGCCAGCCGGCGCCGTCGCAGGCGGTGAGCAACGAGGTCGCCGAAGGTGGTGGCTGGATGCGCGACCTGCTCCGTGCGGCGTCCCGCGAAGAGGCACCCTCGCCCGCGCCGCAGCGCCCGGCCGAGGCCCAGCCGACGGCACGGGCCAGCGACAGCCGCAACCCGCGCCACGTGGTTGAATCGTTGAACTCGCTTTCGGTCGATATCGCCCGCGCCATCGATCACGATGCGTCGGTCGATCTGTGGCGCCGCTACCAGCGCGGCGAGCGCGACGTCTTCACCCGTCGCCTCTACACGCTGAAGGGCCAGCAGACCTTCGACGAGATCAAGCGCAAGTACGACCGCGAGCCGGAGTTCCGCACCGCCGTCGACCGCTACATCGCCGATTTCGAAAAGCTGCTCGCGGACGTCGCCCGCAACGACCCGGACAAGCGCATCACGCAGACCTACCTGACGTCGGATACCGGCAAGGTCTACACGATGCTCGCCCACGCCGCCGGCCGCTTCAGCTAAGCGAGCCCGGATAGAGAACAAGGAAACGGCCCCGTCTCGCGACGGGGCCGTTTTCGTATGCAGGGATATCAGAGAAGAAAAGCGACTGATCGCTTCCGCTCCGGTGTCGCAAGCCCTTTATTACGCGGTGTGCATTTCAGGCGCTCCCCGCGGCCGTGCGCCGCGCTATCGAGCTTCTCGCTGCTTCAGGACGACTGCCTGCGAGCGGAGCCGGACAAGCGGGACTTGGGTTCGTCGGCGGCGTCGTGAACAACGTGCTGTCGACGCCCTCCACAGCCACGCTGGGCGAAGCGACGGGATCCGACCAGTCAGCGCAGCGGCGAGCAGCCGCCGACATCGGCGGGCTTGACCCGGCCCGCCTGCAGATCCTTCAGGTAAGGCTTGTTCGGGTCCGGTCCGCCGAGCGCGCCGTCATAGGTCGCACGGTCGATCTTGAGCATGCGGCCGCTTGCGGTGAAGCTCACCATCTCCTTCTTGTTCACATAGGCCGAGGCGACGTTGAGCCGGCAAAAGAACTTCCTCTCGCCATTGCCGACAACCCAGCCCCAGGCGCCGGATTTGCCTCTGGCGAGCTTTCCGGTGGTGTAGCCCTGCTTGGTGAGCGCCGAATAGCTTTCCGCCTGCGCGATGCCGGGAACGAAGGCCAGGCCGATCACGGCGGCGGCCGCCAGGCGTTTCAACGAAATATGCATTGGGTTTCACCCCCTTGAAGAAACAATAACGCAGCCTTCTAGGCGGGCGCCAACGGTCGGCGCAACCATAACATGCAGTCGTCCTTAACAGCATCCCGACGGGCAGACACTCTGCCAGCCAGACAGGTGGAACGCAGGAATGAATGTTGACATCATCACGCTCTGCATCTGAAGTTCGTCCAATGGATAGGGAGCTGCCTTGCACGACACAGCCGATTGAAATCTGCGATTGGTCCTCCGATTGGGCGGAGCGGTTTGCCACCAAGGCGAAGACGATACGCCAGGTTTTGGGCGATCATGCCTTGCGTATCGACCATATCGGCTCCACCGCAATCCGTGGTCTGGCTGCCAAGCCGATCATCGATGTTCAGATTTCCGTTACCGATCTGGTGCCCATCCACGTGCTGGCGGAAAAAATGGCGGCGATCGGCTACCTGTGGCGGCCGCAGAATACCGATCTGACGAAACGCTACTTTCGTGAGCGCCCTGGCGACGAACGCACGCACATCCACGTGCGCCGAGGGGGAAGCTGGCAGGAACAATGGTCGCTGCTGTTTCGCGACTACATGCGCGCCCATGCCGAGGAACACGGCCCATACGTCGAGCTGAAGCGGGCATTGGCAAGCCGACATCGCCACGACCGGGCAGCCTATACCGAGGGCAAGTCGGAACACTTGTGGCAGGTCATTCGACGCGCGGATCGGTGGGCTGCGGCAAGCGGCTGGAGACCAGGTCCTTCCGATGCGTAGGAGCTGCGGATCGACAGACCGGTCTTCCGCTGCCCCGGCACAGCCTTAATCCGAGATCGGTGCGGTGGCCAATGATCGGCCGAATACGGTAGCGGCTGTCTGCATCGCAAGCCTGTCCTGCGAGCGACTGGTCTTTAGCCGCCTGCCCTTCGCCAAAGGAATGCGTGAAGCATCGCGAACTTGCTGCAGGCCCGGCCAAATTCCTCGCCCAGGGTCAACGGTGTCGGGATGCACGGTGGCAAACGCAAAAAGCCCCGGACGAACCGGGGCTTTTTCGTTGGGTCTTGATCGAACCGGCTCAAGCCGGAAACCGATCAATGTTCCTTGTTGGCGTAGACCGACTTCTTGGTGAGGTACACCAGGCCGGTGAAGATCAGCAGGAACACCATTACCATGAAGCCAGTGCGCTTGCGCTCTTCGAGGTGCGGCTCGGCGGCCCACATCAGGAATGCCGAAACGTCCTTGGCGTACTGGTCGACCGTCTGCGGCGTGCCATCGTCATAGGTGACCTGGTCGGCGGAGATCGGCTGCGCCATCGCCAGCGCGGCGGCGTTGGCGAAGTACGGGTTGTAGTGCGTGCCTTCAGCCACTTCGACGCCCTGCGGCGGATCCTGGTAGCCGGTCAGCAGCGCGTGGATGTAGTCCGGGCCGCCTTCCTGGTAGGGCCAGAACATGTCGAAGATGAACTGCGGGAAGCCGCGCTCGATGCCGCGTGCCTTGGCGATCAGCGAGAAGTCCGGCGGAGCTGCACCGTTGTTCGATGCGGCAGCCGCTTCCTTGTTCGCGTAAGGCGACGGGAAGTGGTCGGAGGCGACAGCCTTGCGGGTGTACATCTCGCCGTCGGCGTTCGGGCCGTCCTGGACTTCGTAGTTCGCCGCGAAAGCCTTTACCTGTGCATCCGAGTAGCCCAGGCCTTCCAGCGTGCGGAAGGCAACCAGGTTCATCGAGTGGCAGGCAGAACAGACTTCGGTGTAGACCTTCAGGCCGCGCTGCAGCTGGCCCTTGTCGTAGTGACCGAAGGGACCGGCAAAGCTCCAGTCCTGCTGTTCCGGCTTGTGGATCGGATAGTGGGGCGTACCGCCGCCATGCTCCTCGCCGCCCTTCGCCTCTTCGGCAACAGCCGCACCGAGACCGAGACCAGCGACGACAGCGAGTGACAGAATGCCTGTAACAAGCTTTTTCATTGTTGTGGGTTCCTTATCAATCGCTGTTCTGATCAGGCGCGCGCGGCGGCCGGCTGCGCCTTGGCATTCTGCTTTTCCAGTACCGCTTCGGTGATGGAATTCGGAATGCGCTTCGGCGTTTCGATCAGGCCGAGAACCGGCATGATGACGAGGAAGAAGCCGAAGTAGTACAGCGTGCCGATCTGCGACATCACGACGTACAGGCCTTCTGCCGGACGCGAACCGAGCCAGCCGAGCAGGATGGCGTTGACCACGAAGACCCAGAAGAACAGCTTGTACCACGGACGGTAGACGGCCGAGCGGACCTTCGACGTGTCGAGCCACGGCAGGAAGAACAGGATGATGATCGAGCCGAACATCACCAGAACGCCGCCGAGCTTGGAGTCGATCGGGCCAATGTTGAAGGTGATGGCGCGCAGCATCGCGTAGAACGGCAGGTAGTACCACTCCGGAACGATGTGAGCAGGCGTCTTCAGCGCGTCAGCCGGAATGTAGTTGTCCGGGTGGCCGAGGAAGTTCGGCTGGTAGAAGACGAACCAGGCATAGATGATCAGGAAGACGGAAACGCCGAGTGCATCCTTCAGCGTCGCGTAGGGCGTGAAGGGAACGGTGTCGGTCTTGGACTTGACTTCAACGCCGGTCGGGTTGGTCTGACCCGTTACGTGCAGGGCCCAGATGTGCAGGACGACGACGCCGGCGATCATGAAGGGCAGCAGGTAGTGCAGCGAGAAGAAGCGGTTCAGCGTCGGCTGGTCAACGGCGAAGCCGCCGAGCAGGAACTGCTGGATCCACTCACCCACCAGCGGGAAGGCGGTGAAGAAGCCGGTGATAACGGTCGCGCCCCAGAAGGACATCTGACCCCAGGGCAGAACGTAGCCCATGAAGCCGGTCGCCATCATCAGGAGGTAGATGACCACGCCGAGGATCCAGAGGATTTCGCGCGGAGCCTTGTACGAGCCGTAGTAGAGACCACGGGCGATGTGCAGGTAGACGGCGATGAAGAAGAAGGATGCGCCGTTGGCGTGCATGTAGCGCAGCAGCCAGCCGTGGTTGACGTCGCGCATGATCTTTTCGACCGAATTGAAGGCGACGGTCGTTTCAGCGGCGTAGTGCATCGCAAGAACGATACCGGTCAGGATCTGGACGATCAGCATGACCGAGAGCATGGCACCGAAGGTGTAGGCGTAGTTCAGGTTCCGGGGAACCGGATAGCTGATGAAGCTATCGTGGATCAGACGCGGCAACGGCAGACGGGAATCAACCCATTTCTCAATGCCAGTCGTCGGCGTGTAGGTTGAATGTTCAGCACTCATTATCAGTAGTCCCCTCAACCGATCTTGATAACTGTGTCGGATACGAACGAGAAGGTCGGCACGTGAAGGTTCTCCGGCGCCGGACCCTTACGGATGCGGCCGGCCGTATCGTAGTGCGAACCGTGGCAGGGACAGAACCAGCCACCGAAATCACCGGCCTGGCCAAGCGGCACGCAGCCCAGATGGGTGCAGGAACCGATCATGACGATCCAGTTTTCCTTGCCTTCGCCGGCGGAACGATCGAGGTCGCTCGCGGTTGCATCGGCCGGAAGGTTGGCGTTGCGCGCAACCTGGTCCTTAAGCTCGTCGAGCTGGACGGCCTTTGCCTCCTCGACTTCCTTCTCCGTACGGTTGCGGATGAAGATCGGCTTGCCGCGCCATTTCGCGGTCAGCGACATACCGGGCTGCAGGCTCGATACGTCAACCTCGATCGACGCGAGCGCGAGCGTTGATGCATCCGGACGCATCTGGTCGATGAACGGCCAGGCGACGGCGCCAGCGCCAACGACGCCTGCCATACCGGTAGCCAGATAAAGGAAGTCGCGGCGAGTGGGCTCGCCCAAGGCCTCGCTTGAAGTGTCGTGTTCGCTCACGGCTAAACCATCCTCTCACGCAATATTGCGGAAACCGCATCCGCCCCCGGCGAAATTCCTGCCCCTTGCGGTTTGATCCAGGTCAAGGAACCACGCCCTATTCATAGTGCTGTCGCCCCGTCGCCCTGCAGTTGCAAATGCGACATCGGCACAGAATCCGAAAAGAATCGGCGCGCGCACGGCACGCAGAATCCCCGTCAATCCGGCGCGTTCTATGCTTGATCGCAAATTATGTCCAGCCTTGACAAGGGGATGTGGGCAGATTGTCGCGGGGAAAAGCGCGGCCAATTGGCACAAGGACTTGACGGCCATCAGTTAGGCGGAATTTGCACCCGCCGGATGGGCCTGGAGGCGCCCGAAGAGCGCCCTACTCCGCCGCCTCGTCCCGGGCGAGAAATCCGCCGGACTGGCGCGACCAGAGGCCGGCGTAAAGCCCGCCGCGGGCAACAAGTTCGGCGTGCGTTCCCTGTTCGACGATCCGTCCCTTGTCCATCACTACCAGCCGGTCGAGTGCCGCGATCGTCGACAGCCGATGGGCGATCGCGAGCACCGTCTTGCCCTGCATCAGGCGGTCGAGATTGGACTGGATCGCCGCTTCGACTTCAGAATCGAGCGCCGAGGTCGCCTCGTCGAGCACGAGGATCGGCGCATCCTTCAGCATCACCCGGGCGATCGCGATGCGCTGGCGCTGGCCGCCCGAAAGCTTGACGCCGCGCTCGCCGACATGGGCGTCGAGCCCCTTGTGGCCGCGCTGGTCCTGAAGGTCGGCGATGAAGTCATAGGCTTCGGCTTTCCGTGCCGCGGCGATCAGTTGCTCCTCGTTCGCATCGGGGCGGCCGAAGAGGACATTGTCGCGGATCGAGCGGTGCAGCAGCGAGGTATCTTGGCTGACCATGCCGACCTGGGCGCGCAGCGATTCCTGCCTTACGGTCGCGATATCCTGTCCGTCGATCAGGATGCGCCCGCTTTCAAGGTCGTAGAAGCGCAACAGCAGATTGACGAGGGTCGATTTGCCCGCGCCGGAGCGGCCGACGATACCCACCTTCTCCCCCGGACGGACGACGAGGGAAAAGTCGTCGATGACGCGCTCGCCCTTGCCGTAGTGGAAGCGCACGTGTTCGAAGCGGATTTCCGGCTTGCTCACGGCAAGTTCCGTCGCGTCCGGCCGATCGACGAGACCGATCGACTGCGAGACCAGTTCGGCCGAGTTCTGGATCGTGCCGATGTTGCGCATGATCGAGTTGAACTGCGTCATCATGCGGCCGAGCAGCATGTTGAGCCGCAGCACCAGCGCCAGGGTGAAGGCGACCGCGCCGGAGCTGATCGAGCCCGCGAGCCAGAGATGGATGGCATAGACCGCGATCGCGGTGATCATCAGGCCGGAAAGCAGTGCCAGCGAAGCGCGCACCGCCGTCAAGAGCCGCGTGAACGGGATCACCGCGCGCTGGAACCGGTCGAAGCCGCCGCGGATGTAGCGGTCGTTCTCTTCGTCGCGGCCGAAGAGCTTCAAGGTCTGGATGTTGGAATAGGCATCGACCATGCGGCCGTTCAGCATCGACGCCATTTCGGCGGTATCGCGCGCGTGCTTGCGGATGCGCGGAACGAAGAAGCGCGCCAGTACCAGGAAGACGACGATCCAGAAACCGACCATCGCCGCCAGGCGCCAGTCGAGCTGCGCCACCAGCGCCATGGTCGACGCGGTGTAGATGACGATGAACCAGACGACCTGCAGCAGGGAGACGAGCAGGTCGCTCGTTGCCTGCGCCCCGGCCCAGACCTTGGTGACGATGCGGCCGGAAAAGTCGTTCTGGAAGAAGGTCAGCGACTGCCGGGCGACATGCACATAGGATTGCCAGCGCACCAGGTTCAAGAAGCCTGTCGTGATCGCCTGTTCTTCGACGAGCGCCGCCAGCGACACCGCGACGAAACGGAAGACCATCACCGTCAGGAGCATGAACAGGAGTTCCGGCCCATTGGCGGCGATCAGACCGCTCCAGCCGGCTTCCGGCTTCACGGTGTCGAGCAGATCGACGAGCCGGCCGACGAAATAGAAGAGCCCCGCCTCCAGCATGGCAACGAGGCCGCCGAGCACCGCCATTGCGATGAACGGTCCCTTGGCCTGGCTGGCATAGAACCAGGCAAAACCCCAGAGCGATTTCGGCGGCTGCAAGCGCTCGCGCGCTTCGAAGGGCTTGATCCAGTTCTCGAAGAGGCTGACGATGGCGCTGAGCATGGTTCCGATATAGGCGGTTCGGCGACAACAGCAATCGGTTTCGACACAATTGCAGATTACAAATGCGTAACGTCTAACAAAGAGGCCCGCCGCTCATTCGAACGGCGGGCCTCTGGTTGCTTACTCCGCTGCCTCTTCCTTCTCGACATCGTCGGCGATGAAGCCGCCCGACTGGCGAGACCAGAGATCGGCGTAGAGACCGCCATGGGCCACGAGCTCGGCATGCGAACCGGTCTCGACGATGCGGCCCGCCTCGAGGATCACCAGCCGGTCCATCTCCGTCAGCGTCGACAGCCGGTGGGCGATCGCGATCACCGTCTTGCCTGCCATCAGAGCGAACAGGTTCTCCTGGATCGCCTGTTCGACTTCGGAATCGAGCGCCGAGGTCGCCTCGTCGAGGATCAGGATCGGCGCGTCCTTCAGGAACACGCGCGCGATCGCGATGCGCTGACGCTGGCCGCCGGAGAGCTTGACGCCGCGTTCGCCGACCTGGGCATCCAGGCCCTTGCGGCCCTGGTTGTCCTCGAGCCCCTGAACGAAGTCCCAGGCATTCGCCTTCTTGGCCGCCGCGATGATCGCCTCGTCGTCCGCTTCCGGATGGCCATAGGCGATGTTGTCGCGAATGGACCGGTGCAGGAGCGAGGTGTCTTGCGTCACGACACCGATCTGCGAGCGCAGGCTGTCCTGCGTGACGGTTGCGATATCCTTGCCATCGATCCGGATCGCGCCGTCCTCCAGGTCGTAGAAGCGCAGCAGCAGGTTCATCAGCGTCGTCTTGCCGGCGCCCGAGCGACCGACGAGGCCGATCTTCTCGCCCGGCTTGATGTCGAGCGAGAGGTGATCGATAACGCCCTTGGCCTTGCCGTAGTGGAAGCGGATGTTGTCGAAGGCGATTGCCCCCTTGTCCGCTGTCAGCGCCTTGGCGTCCGGCTCGTCGACGATGTCGTGAGCCTTGGTCATCATGCCGATGCCGTCATAGACCGTGCCGATATTCTCGAACAGCGCCGAGACTTCCCACATGATCCACTGCGACATCCCGTTGATGCGCATCGCAAGGCCGACGGCAATCGCGATCGCGCCGACGGAGATCGCACTCGTCAGCCAGAGATGAATGCCAAGCGCTGCGATCGCAAAGAGGGCGATGCTGTTGTTGGCATAGACCAACACATGGAACAGCGTCACCTTGCGCATCTGGCGATGCACGGTGTCGAGGAAACCGTCCATGCCGTCGCGGGCATAACCTTCCTCGCGGCCGGCATGCGAGAACAGCTTGACCGTGCCGATATTGGTGTAGCTGTCGACGATCCGCCCGGTCATCATCGAGCGTGCATCCGCCTGCTCCTTGGAGATCTTCTGCAACCGCGGCACGAAATAGCTGACGATGCAGATATAGATCGCCAGCCAGATGCCGAGCGGGATCACCAGCCGCCAGTCGGCGGTGGCGACGACCGCGAGCATGGTGACGAAGTAGCTGACGACATAGACGAAGACGTCGAGGATCTTCATCACGGTTTCGCGCACGGCCAGCGACGTCTGCATCACTTTCGTTGCAACGCGTCCGGCGAACTCGTTGGCAAAGAAGGTCATGCTTTGGCGCAGCAGGTAGCGGTGCATCTGCCAGCGGGCGATCATCGGATAGTTGCCGAGCAGCACCTGGTGCATGATCAGCGAATCGATCGCCACCAGGCCCGGCAGGCCGATGAGGACGAGCGCAGCCATCCAGAACAGCCGTCCGCCTTCGGCGGCAAGGAAGCTCTCGCGGTCAGCGCTCGACAGCCAGTCCACCATGTTGCCGAGGAACTGGAACAGCGCCACCTCGCCAATGGCGATCAGCGCCGTGCAGACGGACATGATGACGAGCCAGGGTGCCGCCGGCTTGGAATAGTGCCAGCAGAAGCCGAACAGGGTCTTCGGCGGAACCGTCGGTTCCTCCGCAGGGTAAGGATTGAGGCGGGATTCAAACCAGCCAAACATAACATTGCTCCTTCAGAGTATTTTGAAGGAAAGCGGGATTTCGCCCCGCATTCTTATGATGAAAAAGTCAGTCCGGAAATGCAGCCCACAAAGGGCTTCGTCTTCCGGAGTCCCGGAAGCGCGTCGATCTCGGTTAGAAGATAGGTCGCGGAACCGGTCAGGCCAAACGGTGGCCCACTACTCCAGGAAGGCGTGTCAACATCGATACATTCATGTTTGCCTCCGTCGGTTCGCGTTGAAGAGGTCCGATCTCTACCCTTATTCGCGCTCGCATGCCAGATTGTCGCAGGCACTTTTTTGCCCAATTTTTCATCGCTCCGACCGCTGTTGCTGTTTCGGCACAGATTAGCGCGGGCAAAATGAGCGACCTGAAATTGACGGCCACATCGTTCGATCGAGGCTGGATCGCTTATGCATTCGGTGCGATAGGAGCCGCCATCGATATTCGTTCCGCCGCTATCTCCCGGAGCAGTCACGACCCCATGAGCAATCTGCGCATCGCCCTCTACCAGCCCGACATTCCCGGCAACACCGGCACGATCCTGCGTATGGCGGCCTGCCTCGGGCTTGGCGTCGACGTGATCGAGCCCGCCGGCTTCGACCTTTCCGACCGCAACCTGAAGCGCGCCGGCATGGACTATATCGCGTCGGTGGCGCTGACCCGTCACGTCAACTGGGAGCGCTTCGAGGAGTGGCGCGCCGCGGGTGGACGCCGCCTGGTGCTCGCCTCCACCAAGGCTGCCCTGCCCTATACCCGCTACGATTTCCGCCAGGACGACATCCTGCTCTTCGGGCGGGAAAGCGCCGGCGTGCCCGACCACGTGCACGAGCGCGCCGACGGCCGCATTCTCATTCCGATGGCCGACGGCCAACGCTCGCTGAACATCGCCATCTCCGCCGCGATGATCGCCGGCGAAGCGATCCGGCAGGTTTCGCCGCTCTGATACCGCCTCCATAGCCGTCTCCTTGGCGCCAGGCCGAGCCTTTGAGATCCCACCGCCGTTCACACAGGCGCATCAAGCCGCGACTTCGTTGTAAGGCTTGGTCTTGCGCGCCTGCTTCAACACCCGCGCCCACCAGGTCAGGCGATCCATCATCAAAAACAGCGGCGCGCGCAGCTCCTCCGGCTTGTAGAGATTGCCGGCAGCGTCGAACTTCGACCACGCCTTCGGGAAGGTCACCCCGTCGCGCAGCGTCACCGCATGCAACTCTCCAAACACCTGGCGCAATTGCTCGACAGCGCGGATGCCGCCCGAGGCGCCACCATAGGAGACGAAGGCGACCGGCTTTGCATGCCAGGGCTCGTAGACCGAGTCGATCAGCTCCTTCAGCGCCGCCGGGTAGCCGTGATTGTATTCGGGGGTGACGACGATGAAGGCATCGGCCTCGGCGATCTTGCGCTCCAGCCACTCGCCGGGATTGACCGCCGCGCCAAGGCCGCGCGACGTTCTGAGTCTGGCCGGATCGATGATCGTCAGCGTGAACGTAGCGGAAGCCGAAAGTTCCCGGATCAGCCAGTTGGCGACCGTGTCGCAGAAGCGACCCTGGCGCGCGCTGCCATAGATCACGGCAAGGGTCATTTTCTCAGTCATGGGATCAAGCTCCTGTTGTCTCAGTCATGGAGCCAATGCTATAAAACCTCAATATTAGTTGAGGTCAATAGCCGTCATGACGATTGTGAAGCAAAGCGAATTACGCCGCGAACTGACCGTGGGCGAAGTGGCGGAGCGCAGCGGCGTCGCCGTCTCCACCCTGCATTTCTACGAGGCCAAGGGCCTCATCCGCAGCAACCGCACCCGCGGCAACCAGCGCCGCTATCCGCGCGGCGTGCTCAGGCGCGTCGCCGTCATCAAGGTGGCGCAGCGCACCGGCATTCCCCTGTCGGAAATCCAGGACGCATTGTCGGTGCTGCCGGACGATCGTCCGCTGACGGTCGAGGATTGGGGCAGATTGTCCGAAACCTGGCGCGAACAGCTGAACGAACGCATCGCCAACCTCATGGCCTTGCGTGACCACCTGACGGGCTGTATCGGCTGCGGCTGCCTGTCCTTGCGTGAGTGTCCGCTGCGCAATCCGCACGACGTGCTGTCTATGGAGGGTGCCGGGCCGCGGCTCATGGATGAAGACGGCCGCCCTTGAGCGCCGGGACGGTGGAAATCTGCCGCGTTTGTCGACGAGACTGGTGATCACTGAAAAAGCGGCAGGGCGACGGATCAATCCGCGCTCGGCAGGCGGCGCATCGTAAACTCGATCTCGTCGCCGTCGAGCTGTCGCCAGCTTTCCACTTCGGTCCAGTAGGCGGCCTTCGGCCAGGTGTCGAACCATTCCCGGGCCTTCGCGCGGGCAGCACTGCGATCGAGCCGAAAGGTTTCCCGCACGAAAAGGCCATCGCCTCGTGTCGGATTGTCCCGGCGATGCCGGGCGATCTGCCGCCGCAATCCATCGAGCGGCGGGCCTGCAGGTATTCTTGCCATGGGCTATACCTCTGGATTGTAAGATAGTGAGGCAAGCCAGCCTTTGCCAGAGCTT
This sequence comes from Ensifer sp. PDNC004, assembly GCF_016919405.1. Classification (NCBI taxonomy): domain Bacteria; kingdom Pseudomonadati; phylum Pseudomonadota; class Alphaproteobacteria; order Hyphomicrobiales; family Rhizobiaceae; genus Ensifer; species Ensifer sp. PDNC004. The sequence continues at coordinate 798,454 of NZ_CP070353.1, read as the reverse complement.
TGTGCGGCGGTTTCGCTAGGCCAAGGACGCGCCGCGACAGAGTGGCCGAGGCGGCTGGACCGCCGTTGCCATCAGCGCCAAAGTGTGAACTGTGACGACTTCACTCGAATCGGCGGTATTTCATCGGGATATCCCGCCAACAGGACGTAATTTCATGGAACGACCGCAGCTACCCCAGGGGCTCCCCGCAGACATCGAAGACAGGAAGGCGGAGGCGCGTGCATGGTTCGAGGGGCTGCGCGACACCATCTGCGCCGCCTTCGAGGCGGTTGAAGACGAGCTGACCGGGCCGCTGTCCGATCGCGCCCCCGGCCGCTTCGTCGCCAAGGACTGGAGCCGTGAAGACGGCAAGGGCGGCGGTGGCCGCATGTCGATGATGGAAGGCCGCGTCTTCGAAAAGGTCGGCGTGCACACCTCGACCGTCTACGGCGAATTCTCGCCCGAATTCCGCAGCCAGATCCCGGGTGCTGCCGAAGATCCCCGCTTCTGGGCTTCGGGCATTTCGCTGATCGCCCATCCGGTCAATCCCAACGTGCCGGCGGTTCACATGAACACCCGCATGGTCGTGACGACCAGCAACTGGTTCGGTGGCGGCGCCGACCTCACCCCGGTGCTCGATCGCCGTCGCGTCATGACGGATCCCGATACCCAGCTCTTCCACCGCGCGATGGAGATCACCTGCGGGCGCCATGCCGTCGCCGATCATGCCAAGTTCAAGAAGTGGTGCGACGACTACTTCTTCCTGCCGCATCGCAACGAGGCGCGCGGGACCGGCGGCATCTTCTACGACTGGCTGCACTCCCCGGAAGAGCAAGGCGGCTGGAACGCCGACTTCGCCTTCACCCGTGATGTCGGCAAGGCGTTCGCCATCGTCTATCCGAAGATCGTCCGCACCAACTTCAACACACCCTGGACCGAGGACGACCGCGACGAACAGCTGGTACGCCGCGGCCGCTATGTCGAGTTCAACCTGCTCTACGACCGCGGCACCATCTTCGGCTTGAAGACCGGCGGCAATGTCGAGTCCATCCTGTCGTCCCTGCCCCCGGTCGTGCGCTGGCCGTAAGGCTCAACGGCATCACACAGAATGAGAGAAGCGCTCGCACCGCGCAGACGCGCTTCTCTCCGGACCATTCGCAGCGTGTCCGAACCTATGAGTGGCTTACTGACCACGGTCGTTCCGAACGAAGATCTTTGGACCTTCCCTGACGTCACTTGCAGATCCGCACCTTCTTCCAGAAAAGCTTGCCGTCGGCGCCATAGGCCCGTTCGGTCTTGATGACGCAGCTCGGCTTGCAGCCGTAGCTGTAGTTCGCCGCCTTTGCCGGTATGGCCAAGGCAAATGCCATCGTCGTCGCCAGAGCCATGGCGAAGCAAGAACCGCGCATTTTGTATATCCCCGTGTGACTTAACCGCGACGGAGCCGCCCGTCGCCTGAAACGAGCCATCGCACGGATCAGTCCCACCCCGCTGTTTCGAATGAAACAGGCGAACAAAGCCCGCTATCAGGCGTTTCACCTTCGTCGAGCGAGGTGAAAACAATGATCTTCAAGAAACGGACATTTTACGGCGATGAACCGGAGCGGCAGGTGGCCGATCACCCGGCCGAACTGGAGCGCCGCGTCGCCCATCTCCTGGCGGTCACGCCCGGCCTCGATGCAGCCGATGTCACTGTTACCGCCAAAGGCAACACCATTGTGCTTGCCGGTTTCGTGGCGACCGAAGGCGAAGTTTTCCGCGCCGAAGAGGCGGCAAAACAGGTGCAAGGCGTCGCGGAAGTGATCAACCGGATCGAGACGGTCACCGCAAGATAGAAGCGTCCTCGGTTCCTCAGATGGAGCCGAGCGTCCAGCTGACGATTTCTGCCGAAACATTGGCGAAGGCCTGATCCATGGCCTTGATGAAGGCCGTGTTGCCCGTGCCCTTGACTGCGGCCGTGGCGCGAAACGCCTTCGCCGCCCGCACTGTGCCGTTGCGGTCGTTCAGGATCTTGGCGAAGATTTCGACATTGGCCACGTCGGTGCCTTCGGTCGAAATCTCGAAGGCGCGGATTTCGGTGATGACCTGGTAATCGATTGCCAGGCCCTGGCCGGGCTTGCCGACACCGCCGACCTTGCCCGTGTCCTCGAAGGCCTGGACGAGCTTCGACTGCACCAGCTTCGGCAGGCGATCGCTCCACTGCGCCTTGGCGAGATATTGCAGCTCGGCCCCGGATAGGCGGATGACCACCTGATCGCTGTCGAGCGCCTTCAGAGCCGTCGGCTCCGGCACGAGGATCTGCTTGCCCGTGGCTGCACGACCTTCGACGGCCGGCCTTGCCGAAAGACTGTAGGTGTCATTGACCGCTTTGGTACCGCAGCCGGCAAGGCCCGCTGCCAGCATGAAAATCAGGGCGGAGCGCCACGCTCCCGTCACTCGCACGCCCACCAGCCCTGGAAAACTCATACTGCCGTTACCTTTGTCCCACACAACTTCGGCGCATTCCGGATCGAAACACACCACCCGGCCCCACGCCGGCTGTGCCCACCGACTCAGCGTCGGGTGCGGCCATCATATTGCTTTACCGTCTCGCCGCCAAAGAGAAGACGCTGCGGATCCTTGTCGAACGTGGAGATCGTGTTCTCCAGGCTCTGCACCGTGCGGCGCGTGTCGGTGACGAGCGCCTCGACGTCGCGCAGGCCCGAGCCCGAGAAGCGACGAAGGTTGTCGGCGATCGGCCCGATCTGCGCGTTCAGATTGTCTGCCATCTTGCGGAAGGACTCGAGCGTCGCGCGAGCATCGGCCGAAAGCGAAGGCGCGTCGGCGTCGCCGAGGAAGCCGTCGACCTTGACGAGAATGCTGTCGACGCGGTTGGCCGAAGCGTTCAGCTTGCTCGCAAGCTGCGTAACGTCGGTGATCGTGCGGTCGATGTCCTGCTGGCGCGCCGTGATCTTCGCGGCGAACTGCGAGATGTTGGCGACCGTCTTGCGGGCGTCGGCGGTCGCCGCGGTGATGTCGTTGACGACGAGTTCCACCTTCTGCTTGTCGACCGAAGCGACCAGCGTATCGACCCGCTCCAGCGTCTTCTGAGCGTTCTTTCCGAACTGCTCGTAGGTTTCGACGGTCTGCCGGAAAGCCGCGATGGTCTCGGAAACGCCGCCCGAAGCCTGCTTCAGGTCGTTGCTGATCTGCTCGACGTTCGAGACGATGCGGTCGATCTTCTTGGGATCCACCGACTTCACGAGCGTCTCGGCCGTTTCGAGGGTCGAGTCGAGCTTCTTGGATGCCGCGCTGACAGAGCCGGAGAGTTCCGTCACGCTTTTGAGGAAATCGTCGATAGCGCCGGAATTGTTCGCAAGCGCGTCGGAAAACTTCTCGGCATTGCCGATCGTCTTGGTGAGCGGACCGCGCACGTCGGTCACGAAGCCCTGGATGTCGGTGATGGCGCTGTTGGCGCGATCCATGATCTGGTCGGCCGTAGCGAGCAGGCTGGTGACGCTCGACTGGTCCGCAAGGATCCGGGCCTGGGTGCCCTTTTCGATCGCGGTCTTCAGGATGTTCTCGTCGCCCTTGTGACCGCCGCTAAGCTCGATATAGGCAGCGCCCGTCAGGCCCTGCACTTCGAGCGTCGCCTTGGTCGACTTCAGCACCGGCGCATCGACCGAAACCTCGGTCAGCGCGATCGAATAGCGCGGGTCGTTGGCATCGATCGCGAGGTTGCGAACCGTGCCGACGGGAATGCCGTTGAAGCGCACCGGAGAGCCGACCGAAAGGCCGTTGGCCGACCCCGGAATATTGACCACCAGCTCGATCATCTCGCCGCTTCGGCCATACTGCGACATCCAGTAGACGAAGCCGAATGCGGCCGCGACCACGAACACCGTGAAGAAACCGACAATGGCGTAGTTCGCTTTCGTTTCCATTCGTACCGACTACCTTCGTGGCCGCTTCACCGGCTCTTCCTTCGATCTCGACACCTGGGCGTCAAAACCGCACCTAGCGGAGCGCCATGCGTCCAACGAACGCATCGCGCAAGGCTCCAACATTTGTTTCCGGATCATACCCGCTTCAGGCCGTTCGCCTGACGCCGGATGCTCCGGTCATTGATCGTGGCGAACGATCGATCGTGCCCGCTTGCCACGGAAATAGGACTGCACCCACGGATCGTCGCAGGCGAGCATGTCTTCAACCGTGCCTTCGACCAGAACCTTCTTGTTGCCGAGAACCGCGATCCGGTCGCAGACCGAAAAGAGGCTGTCGAGGTCGTGAGTCACCATATACACGGTCAATCCCAGCGTGTCGCGCAGCTTGGCGATCAACTCGTCGAACTCGGCCGCCCCGATCGGATCGAGCCCCGAAGTCGGCTCGTCGAGGAAGACCAGGTCCGGATCGAGCGCCAGTGCGCGCGCAAGTGCCGCGCGCTTGATCATGCCGCCGGAAAGCTCGGACGGGTACTTTTCCGCCGCCTCCGGTGCAAGACCGACCAACTCGATCTTCACCCGCGCCAGCTCGTCCATCAGGCTCTGCGGCAGGTCGAGATATTCGCGCATCGGCACCTGGATGTTCTCGCGCACCGTCAGCGCCGAAAACAGCGCCCCGTGCTGGAACAGAACGCCAAGCCGCATGTCGAGCGCGATGCGCTCGCCCTCGGTGATATTGTCGTAGTCCGCGCCGAGGATTTCGATCTTGCCGGACCGCTTCGCAAGCAGCCTCAGAACGGTGCGCATCAGCACCGATTTGCCCGTGCCCGACGCTCCGACGAAGCCGAGGATTTCGCCGCGGTAGATCTCGAGGTTCAGCTTGTCGAGCACGATGTTGGACCCGAAACCGACCGTCAGGTCGCGAACGGAAAGCACCGATTCCCGCTCGTTCGCCTCGGTCGGCTGGTATTCCTCGTGCCTCTTTTCGACTGGGTTCACGCTGTTCTCCGCATCAGAAATCAATGGCCGCGTAGAACATGGCGAACAGCCCGTCGATCAGGATCACGACGAAGATCGACTTGACCACGGAAGACGTCACGTGGCGGCCGAGCGACTCCGCGCTGCCGCCCACCTTCAAGCCCTCGACGGCGGCCACGACGCCGATGATCAGCGCCATGAACGGCGCCTTGATCATGCCGGCGGCGACCGACGAAAAATCGACGGCTTCCTGCAAGCGGGCAAGGAAGGTCGGGATCGTGATGCCGGAATAGCCCCAGGCGACGAGCGCCGCGCCGACCAAAGCTGCGAAGTTTGCGATGATCGTCAGGAGCGGCAGCGCGACGGTCAGCGCCACGAGGCGCGGAAAGACCAGAACGCCGACCGGGCTCAGCCCCATCACCTTCAGCGCATCCACCTCTTCGCGCATCTTCATCGAGCCGATTTCGGCGGTAATCGCGCTGCCGGAGCGGCCGGCGATCATGATCGCCGTCAGGAGCACGCCGATTTCACGCAACTGCAGGATGCCGACGAGATCGACGACGAAGACTTCGGCGCCGAAATAGCGCAGCTGGAACGCGCCTTGCTGGGCGATGATGGCGCCGATCAGGAACGACATCAGCGTGATGATCGGAACCGCCATCACGCCCATGCGGTCGATCTGGTGAACGATTGCCGCCGGCGAGACGCCGCTATGCCGTCCAAGCTTCAGCTGCGCGCCGCGCACCGCGGAGCCCAGAATATACATCGCCGCGACGATATCTTCCCACGTCGCCGCCATGACCTCGCCGATCGGGGCGAAGATGCGCTGGAACAGCGGCAGCCGTTCGCCGCCCTTGTCCGGAGAACGCAGCTCCGCCGGCAGGGCGTCGATCAACTCGACATAGCGCTGCCCGCCCTCGGCGAAATGGACGTTGTCGCGCGACGGGCCGACGATCCGGGTCATGAAGCGGCGGATGATCCAGGCGCCAGCGGTATCCATCGCCGTCACGCCGGACAGATCGAACTGGGCTGCCCCGTCGTCGTTGCGCGCAAGGCCATCGAGCTTTGCCGCCATCGCCTCGGCGGTCTCGTGCCGCCAGGCGCCGGTGAAGACATAGCTTCGCCCGCTGCCACTCTCGGACAGCGCGACATCGGCGGTCATCTTGCGGGCGGCTTGCGACACGTGTCTTCTGTTATCCCGATTTGCCCCTGCAAAACCTGCCCAATCTCGATAGATTTGAGGACAAGATCATGCAGCAGACCTAAAGTGTTACCGCGAGCGTTGCGCGTCCGACCGGAGGCAACGACTGTGTAAAGATTCGTAAATCCTTCCACCGTCATAACGGCTCGCACCTTTGCTGTCACCCGAACGTTGCGGCGCTATGACGCCGGGCCAACAGTTTACCTGCCGGAGACGCTTTCATGTCACTTTCCCTCGATGCCACCGTGGAACATTTCCCGATTGCAGGCACGTTTACGATCTCGCGCGGCTCCAAGACGACGGCAAGCGTCGTCACCTGCCGCATAGGCGACGGCGTCCATACCGGCTCCGGCGAATGCGTTCCCTACGGCCGCTACGGCGAAACGCTCGACACGGTGCTGGCCGAAATCGCGGCCATCCGTACCCGCATCGAGGCCGGGCTCAACCGTGCGGACCTGCAGCGCGAGATGAAGCCGGGCGCTGCCCGCAACGCCGTCGATTGCGCCCTGTGGGACCTGGAAGCAAAGCAGAAAAGCCAACCGGCCCATGTTCTTGCCGGCGTTTCTTCACCGGAAGCATTGACCACGGCTTATACGCTTTCGCTTGCCGAGCCCGACGCGATGCGCCAACAGGCGGCTAAGTACGCCCACCGCGCGCTCCTCAAGGTCAAGGTCGGAACGGCGGATGATGCTGCCCGGATCCGTGCGGTGCGCGCCGGTGCACCGGAAAGCCGCATCATCCTCGACGCCAACGAAGGCTGGGCGCCCGAGACCCTCGCCTATCACTTCGCGCTCTGCGCCGAGGAACGGATCGACCTGATCGAGCAGCCGCTGCCGGCCGGCCGAGACGAGGCGCTGGCGACGATCGCCCGCCCCGTTCCGATCTGCGCCGATGAAAGCGTGCATAAGACCGAGGACCTCGCAGCCCTCGTCGGCCGCTACGATGCGGTCAACATCAAGCTCGACAAGACCGGAGGGTTGACCGAGGCGCTGCGCATGCGCGCGCAGGCAGATGCGCTCGGGCTCAAGGTCATGGTCGGATGCATGGTCGGCAGTTCGCTTGCGATGGCTCCGGCGATCCTGGTGGCCCAGGGCGCGGATTTCGTCGATCTCGACGGACCGCTGCTGCTTGCCGAAGATCGTAAACCTGGCCTGCGCTACGAGGCCTCGCTCGTCTTCCCGCCGGAGCCTCGCCTCTGGGGCTGAAGATACCAGGCGGTGACGGCAAAGCAGCAGCCGGCAAAGGCCACGACCGACATGGAATAGAAGCCGTTGACCCCGTACCAGTTGTAGAAATAGCCGGACAGGAACGTGAAGATCGCCGTGAAGATGCCGGTATAGAAGAAGTAGAGCCCCTGGGCCGACGCTTCCTGCGATTCCACCACGCGCTCGACCAGCTTGTGCTGCATGCCGGTGTGCATGATCGCATAGGTGAAGGCGTGGAAGCACTGCAGGATGAAATAGCCGCTGAAGCCGAGATCCATCGGGAAGATGATCCAGCGCACCACGGCGAGAAAACAGCCGGACAGGATCATCACCCAGACACTGAAACGGCGGCTGATCGCCTTGGCGAAGATGAACATCGTCACCTCGGCCGCCACGCCCGCGCTCCACAGCAGGCCTATCTCGGTACCGCTGTAGCCGATGTGCTGCCAATAGATCGCCGAGAAGGCAAAGAGCATCGCGTGGCTGGCGTTGACCAGCGTCACCCCGATGAGCAACAGCTGCAGGTCGAGCTGCCGGAGCGACTTCGGCGGCGGCTCGGTCAAGGCCGTGATCGGCGACGGCCGCCGCGGCTTGCCGACCCGTGGCGCGGCATAAGCCATGACGATCGTCAGGCCAAAGCCGATCGCCATCGCCGGAAGCACCATGTCGCTGCCGAAAATGCCGACCATCCAGCCGCCGAGCATCGTCGCGCCGATGAAGGCGACCGAACCCCAGAGCCGCATATGGGCATAATCGAAGCCCCAGCGCCGCACGCCAGACAGAGCGATCGCCTCGACGATCGGCACATAGGGCGAATAGACGGCCGACTGCAGCGTGTAGATGACCAGCACCGGCCAGAACTCACGGAAGTAAAACAGCACCAGCGCGGTCGCAAGCGACAGGCACCCGGACCAGATCAGCACGATCGCCCGCTCGCCGAGCCGATCGGCGATGACGCCGGCGATCGGCGCCGTGATGACGCGCACGAACATCGGCAGCGCCAGAACAACGCCGATCTCGAAGTCGCTCATCGACAGCGTGCTCAGCCACATCGGGAAATACGGCATCGCGAAGCCGTTGACGATCAGCGGCGCACAGAAGAGCAAGGCAATGCGAAGCGCAAAATGGCGCGGCGGAGGGCCCACATAGGCGGGCGCTTGGGAGGGAATCATCGTCTGACCTGATGGCTGTGCCCACTCTCTAGCACGAGCCGGACGCGCCTCGCCATAACCTAGTTTTCGCGACAGGACTTTCGGCGCGGCGCGAAGATCAGGCCGCGCGCTGGGTCAGCAGTTGCGCAAGCAGCTTGTCCGCTTCGCCGGATGCTTCGCCTTCGCTGGCGCCGCCGCGCATCTGGTGCCAGGTGATCAGTTCCATCGTGCCGTCGTGGTGCTCGGCGATCGCCGTGCAGCTTTCCACCCAGTCGCCGGTGTTGATGTAGCGGATGTCGCCGATCTCCTCGATCACGGCATGGTGGATGTGACCACAGATCACGCCCTGCGCATCGTGGCGGCGCGCCTCCTCGGCGACCACCTTCTGGAACTCGCCGATGAAGTTGACGGCGTGCTTGACCTGGAGCTTCGCCCAGGAAGAGAACGACCAGTAGGGCATGCCGAGACGCCTGCGGACCGCCGCAAGGCCGATATTGATGGCGATCGCCGTGTCATAGGCCCAGTCGCCGAGATAGGCGAGCACGCGGGCATTGCGCACGACGACATCGAATTCGTCGCCGTGCAGCACGAGGTACTTACGGCCGTCGGCCCCCTCGTGCATGTAGCGCTGCGCCACCTCGATGCCGCCGAAATGCACGCCTGGAAAGTCGCGCAGGAACTCGTCGTGATTGCCGGGGATATAGACGATGCGGGTGCCCTTGCGCGCCTTTCGCAGGAGCTTCTGCACCACGTCGTTGCAATTCTGCGGCCAGTACCAGCTGCGCTTCAGCCGCCAGCCGTCGACGATGTCGCCGACCAGAACGATCGTCTCCGCTTCATGATGCCGCAGGAAGTCGAGCAGATAGTCGGTCTTGGCCGCCTTGGAGCCGAGATGGACGTCCGAGATGAACAACGTCCTGAGCTTTCGTACGGAGTTGTCTTGCTGCGCCGCCATCATGCCAGCCTCGTCTCTGGTTACGCTTCGTGCCTTCGTGAAACCAGACTCGTGTTTCAAGAAGATGACATCAACATTGCGTTGCCGGTCTGCCGCCGAAATCAGCACTGCAAAACTGTACCTCGCTTCGAATTCATGCCAAAAGGCACGACCACGAATGAGGAATGTGAGAGCATGAATACGGGCGACAAGACGAAATCCCATACCGGTCCGGCCAGCGGCGACATCGACCAGCAGGCCCTCTTCTTCCACCGTTATCCCCGCCCGGGAAAGCTCGAAATCCAGCCCACCAAGCCGCTCGGCAACCAGCGCGACCTGGCGCTGGCCTATTCGCCTGGCGTTGCCGCCCCTTGCATCGCCATCCGCGACAACCCGGAGCAGGCAGCCGATTTTACCGCCCGCGCCAACCTGGTTGCGGTCATTTCCAACGGCACGGCCGTGCTCGGCCTTGGCAATATCGGCCCGCTGGCGTCGAAGCCGGTCATGGAAGGCAAGGCGGTCCTCTTCAAGAAATTCGCCGGCATCGACGTCTTCGACATCGAAATCGATGCGTCGAGCATCGAGCGCATGGTCGACGTGATTTCGGCACTGGAGCCGACATTCGGCGGCATCAACCTCGAAGACATCAAGGCGCCGGAATGTTTCGAAGTCGAACGTCAGCTGCGCGAAAAGATGCAGATCCCGGTCTTCCACGACGACCAGCACGGAACCGCGATCATCGTCGCCGCTGCCATCCTCAACGGCCTCGAGCTTGCGGGCAAGGACATCGCCAAGGCGAAGATCGTTACCTCGGGCGCAGGTGCTGCCGCACTTGCCTGCCTCAACCTTCTCGTGACGCTCGGCGCCAAGCGCGAAAACATCTGGGTGCATGACCTCGAAGGCCTCGTCTACAAGGGCCGCGAGGTGCTGATGGACGAATGGAAGTCCGTCTACGAGCAGGACAGCAGCAACCGTGTGCTCGCCGACAGCATCGGCGGCGCCGACGTCTTCCTCGGCCTCTCGGCCGCCGGCGTCCTGAAGCCGGAACTTCTGGCGCAGATGGCCGAAAAGCCGCTGATCATGGCGCTCGCCAACCCGACGCCGGAAATCATGCCGGAGGCCGCCCGCCAGGCCCGTCCGGACGCGATGATCTGCACCGGCCGCTCGGACTTCCCGAACCAGGTCAACAACGTTCTCTGCTTCCCGCATATCTTCCGCGGCGCGCTCGACTGCGGCGCAAGCACGATCAACGAAGAAATGAAGATGGCGGCCGTGCGCGCCATCGCCGGCCTTGCGCGCGAAGAGCCCTCTGACGTTGCCGCCCGCGCCTATTCCGGCGAGACCCCGGTCTTCGGTCCCGACTACCTGATCCCCTCGCCGTTCGACCAGCGCCTGATCCTGCGCATCGCGCCGGCGGTTGCCAAGGCCGCCGAGGAAAGCGGCGTCGCCACCCGTCCGATCCAGGACTATGACGCCTATCTCGACAAGCTGAACCGCTTCGTCTTCCGCTCGGGCTTCATCATGAAGCCGGTCTTTGCCGCCGCCAAGAACGCCCAGAAGAACCGCGTGATCTTTGCCGAAGGCGAAGACGAGCGCGTGCTGCGCGCCGCCCAGGTGCTGCTCGAAGAAGGCACGGCCCGCCCGATCCTGATCGGCCGTCCGCAGATCATCGAGACGCGCCTGCGCCGCTATGGCCTGCGCATTCGCCCGGATGTCGATTTCGAAGTGGTCAACCCCGAAGGCGATCCGCGCTACCGTGACTATGTCGAGGACTACTTCGCTCTCGTCGGACGCCTCGGTGTCATCCCCGAAGCCGCCCGTACCATCGTGCGTACCAACACGACCGTTATCGGTGCGCTCGCCGTCAAGCGCGGCGAAGCGGATGCGCTGATCTGCGGCGTCGAAGGCCGCTACAGCAAGCACCTGCGCGACGTCTCGCAGATCATCGGCAAGCGCGACGGCGTGCTCGATTTCTCGGCCTTGAGCCTGTTGATCTCGCAGCGCGGCGCGACCTTCTTCACCGACACCTATGTGAGCTACTGCCCGAGCGCCGAAGAGATCGCCCAGACGACGGTCATGGCGGCACAGGAAATCCGCCGCTTCGGCATCACCCCGCGCGCAGCCCTCGTCTCGCATTCGAACTTCGGTTCGCGCGATTCGGAGAGCGCCACGAAGATGCGTACGGCGCTGCAGCTCGTGCGGGAACTCGCGCCCGACCTTGAGGTCGACGGCGAAATGCACGGCGATGCCGCGATCTCGGAAGCGCTGCGCCAGCGCGTCATGCCGGACAGCAGCCTGACGAGCGAAGCCAACCTCCTGGTCTTCCCCAATCTCGATGCCGCAAACATCACGCTCGGTGTCGTCAAGACCATGACCGACAGCCTGCATGTCGGCCCGATCCTGCTCGGCTCTGCGCTTCCAGCCCATATCCTGTCGCCGTCCGTCACCTCGCGCGGCGTCGTCAACATGGCAGCTCTGGCGGTCGTCGAAGCCAGCCATCCGGGTTGAGATGGCAACGCGGAGATCGCCACCGGTCTTCGCTTTAATTGGGCGCCATACCGGCGCCGGCAAAACCGTATCCGGATGTCGCGCCTGCCTCAGGCGCGACATCGCCGGTTTTACGCATCGCCTGCGAATCAGCCAGCCTCACGCGGCCGATCGGCAGCCGCAATCAAGGCGTGCACAATTGGTATTACACACCAATCGGGAAAGTTTGCGCTGGACAAAAGGTGAACCTCTAACCATGCTGGAGCCTCGGACGAGATTCGGTGTTGTGGCATGACTGAGCAGCAAGCTGTCCTCGACATGCTGGAAATTCTGGAATGCGGCGGCTGCGTAGAGCCCGCTCATTTCTTCACATTGATGCGTCGAACCTTCCGCATTGCCCATCTGCTCTATCTCGAAGCCGAGCCCTATGCGGACGAGCTCAAGGTCTGCCGGCTGCATCACACCTTTGGCGCCTATGCCGCCGAGATCTACCGCGCCCGCAGCCTTCACCGGATCGATCCGATCCTGAAGCTGGCGCTTGGTGGCGTGCGGCCGGTGGAATGGACGATGGCGCGGCATCGCTTCCCGGAATGCGAACCGCTGTTCCAGGCGGCCCAGGAAATCGGCATTTCCACCGAGGGCGTCGCCCTGCCGTTGCTCTCGCCTGCCGGGCGCATGGCGTTGCTTGCGATCAACGTCAACATGTCGGCCGGCGAATGGACGACCTATCGCCGCCATCACCTGCGTGATTTCCAGCTTGCCGCCAATCTCTTCCATGCCGCCATGCTGGAGCATGGCGCCATGGCCGGCAGCATTTCGACACGCGAGATGCGTTTGACCGGTCGCGAGACCGAGGTCCTGACATGGGCTGCCGCCGGCAAGAGCTATTGGGAGATCGCCACGATCCTCGGCATTTCCGAGCGCACCGTGCGCTTCTTCATGACCAATGCGCGGCGCAAGCTGAATGTCGTTTCCAACACCCAGGCCGTGGCACAGGCCGTACGACACGCGCTGATCCCCACCGTTTGACACCCGACAACACACCTCCACGGAAACCCCTCGAAATCTAGTGGCAAATATCGCGCATTTGAACTGTCGCTACTGACAGTTACGCAACCGCCGCGAGCCTGACAGCATCGCCCCATCCCCAAACTCGGATGGAGAAAACGATGATCAGGATCCTGAACGGAAAGACCCGCGCACAACAGCCAGAGGCGGCCGACGACATGTTCCGGCTGCGCAAGCGCGTCTTCCACGACTTCCTGAAATGGGACGTCCAGACGGAAGGCGAGTGGGAAATCGACAACTACGACCAGGCAAACCCGCTCTACGTGCTGTCCTACGCCCCGGATGGCCGCCTGCGTGGATCGCTGAGGCTGCTCCCGACGCTCGGTCCGAACATGCTGGACGACACCTTCCCGATCCTGCTCGGCGACAATCCGGAAATCCGTAGCGCCTCGGTCTGGGAATCCAGCCGCTTCTGCATCGAGCCGGAGATTTCGCAGGACCGCGCTTCGAACCAGGTGACGGTCGCGGCTGCCGAACTCATGTGCGGCGTCGGTGAGCTTGGCCTTGCCTCCGGCATCAGCCATATCGTCACCGTGACGGACGTGTTCCTCGAGCGCATGTTCCGCCGCATGGGATGCCCGGGCGAGCGCATCGCCGAACCGCATCGCATCGGCTCGGTCTTCGCGGTTGCCGTTGCCTGGGAAGTGACCCCGGATCTGCTTTCACGGATGAAAGCGGTCGCTGCGATCGAAGGCACCGTTCTCGACCGCCCGATGTCGCTGGAAACCGCCCGCGCCGCGTAAGCGCGTCCGTCGATCGGCACTGTTAACGCAAACCGTCGCTTGTCGTTGCACGATCACCGACAAGCTCTATGATGGAAGGCGAAACAGGAATGCCGCTGGCAGCCACCCGCAGAAGTTGGCGCCGACCTGGCAACAGGAAGAGACTTACGCCCCGTGTTCACGCGCCTGAAACACGTCGCTGCGGCCCTTGTGCCTTTGGTTCTGATCGGTGCCGGTCCGTCACTGGCATCGACGGCCTGCGACCGACTGAACGCCCGGCTCGCGCAACTGCCTGACTACGTCGCCAGCAATGCCGATGCGCGCGACTATGCAAGCGCAATCTCACGGCAGAACATCGAACTGCGGCGGGCGAAGAACGACCGCCGCCGCGCCGGGTGCGGCGGTGGCAACGCCATCGGCTACGACGGCGGCGACCCCGACACCTGCAGCGGGCTCAACGGTCTTATTGCCGAGATGGAAGACAATCTGCGCATGCTGAAATCCGAGCGCGAGCAGATCGTCGCCGGCGGCAGCGACGACAGCCGGCGCCGCATCCTCGCAGCACTTGAGATCAACGGTTGCTATGGCGACCGCGAGGAGTTCGCAAGCGTCGAACCGGACGTGCCGGAAAGCCACCGCAACATCGTTGCCGACCTGCCGCCGGACGACGCCTACGGCCCGATGCTCGGACACGACGAAGACGGCTACGCGCCGCAGGAGCGCTACTATAGCGGCACGCTCAGGACCATGTGCGTGCGCACCTGCGACGGCGCCTTCTTCCCGATCTCTTCGGATGCGACGCCGGCCGATTTCCCACGCGATGAACAGGCCTGCCGGGCCCGCTGCCCTGGGGCTGAGACGGAGCTCTATTTCCACGACCTCAACACGGAAGAGAGCGACAAGATGGTCTCGGCCGTGACCGGCCGTCCCTATACCGAAATGCCCAACGCCTTTGCCTATCGCACCCGCGCCGTCGGCAAGCCCGGCCAGTGCGGCTGCCAGATACCGCAGACCGCCGCAACCACGCCGAAGACGACAGGAACGAAGATCGGCGACGACCAATCGTCGATCATTGTCATCGAGACGAAGAAGCCGGAAGCGGCGGGCGAGACCGCCAAGGTGCCGGCCGAAGAGCGGCCCTATGATCCGTCGAAGAACAAGGTGCGCGTCGTCGGCCCCACCTACCTGCCGCAGGAAGAAACTGCGATCGACCTCAAGCACCCGAAGGGACCGGCCTATCAGCCGGTCCAGAATTGATCGGGCGAGGCCTTACGCCTTCTCCTTGCTGCATCCCCATCCTTCTTCGAAAACCAGGTCCTCGAGCGGAAGGCGCTGGCGCCAGCCCTTCACGGCAAGTTCCGGCTGCTGATAGAGGCGGTCGACATAGCCGAGGCAGAGCCAGGCGACGATCTCGATATGGTCGGGGATGCCGAGGATCGCCTTGATCTCGGCCTCGTGGAAGATGCTGACCCAGCCGACACCCACCCCTTCGGCGCGCGCCGCAAGCCAGAGGTTCTGCACGGCGCAGACGGTGGAATAGACGTCCATCTGCGGATTGTGGGTACGCCCGAGCACGACAGTGCCGCCGCGCGTGCGGTCGCAGGTGACGCAGATGCTAAGCGGCGCCTTGCGAATGCCTTCGAGCTTCAACGCGCGATACTTTCCCTGCTGTTCCGCCTCGAACATCAGCGCGGCCTCGTCATTGGCGCGGCGAAACGCCTGCCAGACCCGCTCGCGCGTTTCTTCCGCCCGCACCAGCACGAAGTTCCAGGGTTGCATGAAGCCCACGGACGGGGCGCTGTGTGCCGCGGCCAGCAGGCGCCTGATCAGATCATCTGGCAATGGCTCGGGCAGGAATTCATCGCGCACGTCGCGACGTGTCTCGATGGCACGGTAGACGGCCTCCCGCTCTTGCAGCGAAAAGGCAGCGGCAGCCGCAAGGCCGCCCTTCGGTTCAGTCAGCATCGTTCGATCCCCAACAATGCGAAAACCTCCCGCCGTCCACGCGGGGTTCGGTCTATCTCGCCAGGCCGGTCTTCTGACTTCGGTTCAACCGATCGCCCCACCTTCCCAGATCGATTGAAGATCCAGTGGTAAAACCTTGAATCAATTCAAGGCTCTTTTAGACGCGATCGTCCCCGTCACAGCGTTGGGCACGTTCCGGAATATCGACCGGATTCCCGATTCTCCCGCTTTCGCGAGCACCTGACGACGGCACTAAGTGCACAGGGAATTGAGAAAGACAAGCGGCGCCAACCCGGCGAAACCGGACGCGCCGCTTTCCACCTGCTTCTTTCTGCCTAGCCTCAGAGCGGAGCGACCGGATGCGGCGAGCCGTCGTAGGCGCCCCAGATCGACTGGTCGAAGCAGATCACCGATCCGGTCATCAGCCCGGATTCGGCCGACGACAGGTATGCGCAGGCACGCGCCACCTCGGCCGGATCGACGAGCCGGCCGAAAGGCTGGCTGGCCGCCGCCTTTTCGAGCCAATCGGCAGCCGCACCGTGAAACTCGCGCTGTATGCGGTCTTCGCCTTCGGACGCCATCCAGCCGATATTCAGCCCGTTGACGCGGATGCGGTTGCGCAGCAGCGCATAGGCCGTGTTCTTGGTCAGCGTTTCGAGCGCGCCTTTCGACGAGCAATAGGCGGCGATGAAAGGCTGGCCGGCCATCGCCGACATCGAGCCGATGTTGACGATCGTGCCTTCGGTCTTCTCGCGCCGCATGACTTTCACCGCTTCCTGCATCAGGAAGAACGGTGCGCGCACGTTGATCGCGAACATGCGGTCGAAGAGTTCGGGCGTGGTGTCGAGGATCGTGCCGCGGTCGGTGATGGCCGCAGCGTTGACCAACGCATCGACCCGGCCGAATTCGGCGTCGCAAGCGGCGACCACCTTGCGGGCGTCGTCCACCTTCTCCAGATCGGCTTCGACATAGACGACTTTCGCGCCATCTGCCTTGCCGATCTGCTCGGCCTTCGCCCGTCCCTTGGCGGCGTTGCGCCCGCAAATGACGATACCCTTGGCGCCACGCTCGGCGAAAAGGCCAGCAATTGTCGCGCCCAGCCCCTGCGTACCACCGGTGACGATGGCGATCTTGCCTTGTAATTGTCCACTCATCGAATTCCTCCCTCGTAAATGATCGTTTGAAACGGCTGCGGCTCCCGAGCGAAACACGCCGGGAGCCTGTCAAATGGTAGCTCGCGCGTCAGCTCAGCTTGCGCTTCGCCTGCGCCTCAAGCACCGCAAGAAACTCCTCCTCGCCCGTTCCCGCAGTGAGCGCCTCGCGCATCAATTGCGCCTGCGTCTTCGGCGCCAGCCCACCGATTGGCGGGTCTCGGTCGAGATTGGTCGGGAACGAGTAGCCTTCGGCACAGGAGGCGACGGCATTGGCCGCTTCCGCCTGCGACAGCTTGCCGTTTGCCAGCAAGGCCCGCAAGGCCGGATAGAGCGTCGCGCTCATCGTCAGTCGGTCGACGGTTTCCATGGCGCGACCGAAGGCCGAAGACACCTGCAGCAGGTTGGCGACGCGGCGGATATCTCGGGAGCGGTTGGTGCCGGCGGCATGGAAGAGCGCTGGATTGAAGAAGACGACGTCACCCTTTTCGAGCGGGAGCTGCACGTGGTTTGCGTCGAAATAGGCGCGGAACTCCGGCCGGTTGAGTGCCAGATAGCCCGGCACATAGGTCTGGCTATAGGGGAGGAATAGCGTCGGCCCGCTTTCGAGCGGCATGTCGCAATGGGCAACCGCGCCCTGCAGCGTCAGCACCGGCGAAAGCTTGTGGACATGCGCCGGATACTGCTCGATCACGGCCGCGGTCTGGAAGCCGAGGTGATAGTCCCGGTGCGCCGATTGCGCAGCACCGCCCGGGTTGACCCGGTTGACCTGCGCCGTCATCTGGTAGTTCGGCCCGAGCCAGGCCTCGCTGACGAGCGCGATGACGGCGTTGCTGTAATAGGCGGCGAAATTCTCCGGTGCGTTCAGGCAGTGCTTTTCCAGCGAATTCCAGATGCGGTCGTTGGCGCCGGGCTTGGCGAAGTGATCGCCACCGCCGCTGTTGCTGCGATGTTGCTGTTCGATGATGGCGTCGAAGACCCCGCTTGCGACGTCGATTGCCGCCGTATCGGCATAGGCGCGCTTGAAGACCGCCACGCCGGGGCCCGTCGCCAGCGCCTCGTAGATTTCCGCCAGAACCGAACGCCGCGCCTCGCCATCGCCGCACGCCGCAATCAGCGCGGCGCTGTCATAGATCAGGACGTTCTTTTCGCAGCCGGAGGCATGGGGGTAGTCGGACAGATTGGTCTGGCGTTCGACTTCCGCCCGGAACGCCTCGAGATCGCAGGCCTCCTCGGTGAGCCAGACACGGTCGATCCGCTGGCGCGCTTTGTTATCGGTCTTCATCGCGTTTCCTCCTCTGGAACATCCTGATGAACACGACTATAGGCGGCGGCAAAACATGATATAGAGCAAGAATCCATCAAAAATCCATCAGGAGAGCGCGACGATGGCCCATCCGTTTCTGGTCAAGGACATCGCCTTTCAGGCCGGGCTCAGCACCGCGACCGTCGATCGTGTGCTCAACGAGCGGCCGGGCGTGCGCCGCCAGACGGAGGCCCGGGTTCGCGCAGCCATCGAGGAACTGGAAAAACAGCAGGCCGGCCTCGACATCCAGGGGCGCAAGTTCGCGATCGATATCGTCATGGAGTCGCCGCAGCGCTTCACCAATGCGGTGCGGCGCGCCTTCGAGAGCGAGGCGCTGACCTTCGCGCCCACCGTCTTTCGCTGCCGGTTTCACTTTGCCGAGACGATGCGCCCGCAGGACATCGTGCAACTGCTCGACCGGATCCGGCTGCGCGGAACCGACGGGTTGGTGCTGAAGGCGCCAGACGTGCCCGAGATCGTCGCCGCCGTCGCCCGCTTCGAGATGGGCGGCACGCCCGTCGTGACGCTGGTAACCGACCTGCCCCATTCGCAGCGGACGGCCTATGCCGGCGCCGACAACCGGGCGGCGGGCGAAACGGCCGCCTACCTTCTCGGCGAGCGCTTTTGCGGCGCGCCGGCAACCGTGCTGGTGACCCTTTCGAGCGGCCGTTTTCGAGGTGAGGAGGAGCGAGAGATCGGCTTTCGCCGGGTGCTGCGCGAGCGCTATCCGGCAACCCGGATCGTCGAGATCAGCGAAGGCCACGGCCGCGACAGTGAAACCGGGCTCCTGGCCCATGCAGCGCTTTCGGCCAATCCCGACATCAACGCGGCCTATTCGATCGGCGGCGGCAACCGCTCCGTGCTTGCGGCCTTCGAGCGCCTCGAACGCTCCTGCGTGCTCTACATCGCCCATGATCTCGACGAGGACAATCTGGCGCTGCTTCGCGAACGGCGCATTCACTTCGTGCTGCATCATGACCTCAGGACCGATGCGCGCACCGCCTTTCGCACGATGATGTGGCGGCCCGGCGCCCAGGCGCCGGCGATCGGGCCCCAACTTTCCGCCGTGGTGGTGATCACGCCCTATAATGTTCCGGAATAGAGCTGCCGCCGATCGGCGGGTAACGTTCAGGCCGCCGACTGGCCGTCGTTCTTCTCGGCCGGCAACACCATGTCATCAGCCGTCTCGAAACGATTGCGGCCGCGCCGCTTGGCGAGATAGAGCGCTTCGTCGGCAGCCAGCAGCAACTGGCGCGCCGTCTGTCCGTGCCGCGGTGCAAAGGCAATGCCGGCGCTGCCGCCGACGACGAGCATCTGGCCGTTGAAGGCGACCGGCGTCTGCGCGTCGGCAATCAGGCCGGCCGTCAGGCTGCGGGCCTCGGCCTCGCTGCAATCGCCGAGAATGACCGCAAATTCGTCACCTCCGAGCCGGGCGACCGTTCCCTTGGACCCGGCGCGATTGCGAAAACGCTCGGCCATGGCCACCAGAACGGCATCGCCAGCGGCGTGGCCGTGGCGGTCGTTGACCTCCTTGAACTCGTCGAGATCGGCATAGACGAGCGTGAAAGGGTGGGTATTCGCTCGCAGAAGCGCCGCTGCCAGCATGTCGTCGAAGCCGCTGCGGTTCATCAGCCCCGTCAGGCGATCGTGCTTGGCCAGGTGCCGGTTCAGCGCTTCGCTTTGCTGCAGGGCGGCAAAGAGCGTCGAGAAGCGCAGCGCCACGAAGGCCATCAGCAGGGCGGCGACAATCGCCATGATGATGACGCTCGGCAACAGTTCCGCGCGGACAAACCCACCGGGCGATTTCGGCACCCAGGCGGCCACGAAACAGGACGAATCGGTGCAGCGCCCGACAGACGCATAGGCGCTGCCTGCTGGCCGCTCGTTGAGCGGAACAAAGGCCAGTCCACGGATACCCAGCCGCGCCGCGATCTCACGCGTCATCTTCGGCGTGACCGGTCGAACGGCCACCATCAGCACCGGATCGCGCCGTTCCGCCGGAACCACCAAAGTCTCCGGGATGACCGCCTGCACCACCGCAACGCTCATGCGTCCGTCGATGTCGCGCAGGTCCACCGCATGGATGCCGGGCACCGCCGGCATGACGGATTGCGGATCCGGCGTCGTGACATCGAGTTTATAGGTGCCGCCGTTGTTCCTGAGCGCATTGTCGTAGCGGCGCTTGGCCTCCTCCACGAGATCGTCGACCTCGTCGAGCGGCACGCGCGCCACCGCGGCCGGAACCGACACGCCGTTCTTGAGCGCCGTCGAAACGTTGCGCGCCGGATCCGTGAAGATGATCCAGGAGAAGCCGTAGTCTTCCCAAAGCCAGCCCGAAAGCTCGTCCGTGATAAAACTGTTGCTGGCCTGCCCGCTCGCCAGTTCCTCGTAGGTCTTATCCCAGAAGGACACCTGCGCCTGGAACTGAACGACGGCATCCATCTGGTGGCGCAGTTCGTTTGCGACGAGCCGGCGCTCGGCCGAAAGTCCGAAACGATCGGCCTCGGTGACCGACCGGTCGAGCACATAGATGAGGCTTGCAATGATCAGGACCGCGACCAGGGTACAGGCGGCATGGATCGCCCAGACCGTCTTGTCCCGTTTTGCCTGCCGCAACGCCTTTTCCACCACGCCAGTCCCCCTCGTCCGCACCGGCCATGCCGGGCATTCTAGCACTTGTGGAGGTGCGATGCGCAACGATGGCAGCCGATACTGAGGGCACCCTAGCGGCCAATATCGAAGTTTGGCTTAAATAAGCTGGTGATAAAATAATTAACGATTTCAACCGACTGAATCACCCGACAATCAGCGGTCGCAGCGGAGATCTGGAGGTGCGGGCAGTCGCCCGCGCCTCCTCCTGCACAGCCTATTGCGGAGTGGCGGCCGAAGCGCGCAGCAAGGCGATGATCTCCGCATTGCCTTGCTCTACGGCAAGATCGCGTATCGATGGACCCGCGGCGCCATCCCGCAGGCGCGCATTCGCGCCCCTTTCGAGAAGCAGCTGTACCGATTCTGCCTGCCCGTTGATCACCGCGAAGGCCAGCGGCGTCATCCAGTCGTGCTGCGGTTCCGGCCGGCCGCGGCCGCGGAACGTGCCGAATGGCGTTTCGATCAGATCCGGCTGCCGGTCGAGGATATCGGCGAGGCGCGCGGTCACACCGAAGGACGCGGCTGCGAAGACATCGAGCGGCTGATCCTTCAGGAATGCGACCATCTTGTCCTTGCCGTTGTACTTGGCCCAGCCGATCGGCGGTGCATGATGGTAGGGGTCGCGGGCCGAGGCATTGGCGCCGTGATCGAGCAGGCGCCGCGCCATTGCGACATGGCCGTGCAGCGCCGCCTCGTGCAACGGCGTGCGCGAGGTCATGCAGTTGACGTCGAAGCCGAGCGACAGCATCAGCGCCACAGCATCGTGCCGGTCCTCGCCCACCGCCTCGTGCAGGATAGCCGGGTGCGCGGCCTGGGTTCGGGCCACAAGCGTCGGATCCGCGTCGACGAGTTCCCTCGCCTCGTCGGCCTTCACTTCGCCGATGGCGCGGGCCAGCCGCTCGACATCTTCCAGCGGTGCTTCGGTCGCGCCGCGCGACACGAGGTATTGCGCCAGCGCCGGATCGCCGCCGAGCTCCGCCCATTGATAGGGCGTGCGCCCCTTGATTGGGCGATTGACGTCGGCCCCGTGCGCGACGAGCAGCCGGACGCGATCTGCCATCCGCTTTTCCAGCGCCCAGGCAAGCTGATAGTCGAAGACGCGTTCGCCGTTTTCGACCAGACCGCCATCGTTGCGCACCAGCCAGTTGTTGCGGTCGTCGGCATTGAGGCCATGATCGAGAAGCAACTGGAGGCAGGAATTGTCCGGCTCGAACATCCGGTTGTAGAGCGCCTGGCTGTCATTGGCCCGGGCACCGGCATTCAGCAGCAGCCGCGCAAAGGCAAGGCAATCCGGGTGCGGCGGCTGCCGCTCCGGCCCTGCCTCGCCCTCACCGAAAACGCCCGTCAAAGCGGTGAAACGATACTGGCCGTCGTCGAGCCAGTAGGCGTTTGCATCAGCCCCGCGCACGATCAGGCGGGCGCCCGCCGGCAGCGACGAGCGGCCGGGAACGCGGGCATAGGCGGCATAGAGCAGCGGCTCCCAGTCAAACGGACCACCGCGCTTCTCTGCAAGTTTCGGGTCGCCATCGAGAAAGCGGTCGATCGCCGCGGCGTCCCCGAGTGCGGCGGCCACGTGAATGCTGTCCCCGGCAATCTCAGGATGTTCCTTGAGCAGATCGAGCGCCTGAGAGAACCGCTCGGGATCGGCGGCGATGTCGCCGAAATAGGAGACCGTCGCCAGAGCAAGAAACCGGTTTGCGACCTGTTCGGTCGACGGCGTGCCGCTCTCGGCCTTCTCCAGATGCCGCTTCAGCCGCGTCCAGCTGGCAAAGCCGAATTCGCGGGCCAGCACCAGCTGGGCATCCTGAAGGCCCATTGCGGTCGGTTCGGAGAAGTAGGGAAGCGCCCGCTGCCTAACACTGGCATCCCCAGCCTTGACGGCCTTCAAAAAAGCCCTGGCCTGTTTGCGGATCGTATCGAGGGTAATGTTCGCGGAAAGATCGCGCGTGATCATGAAAGACCTCCTTTCATTCACGTCCGGTATCCGCGCCCACAGACTGAAAAGAGGTGTGGCAACCAAGTTCAGTGAGACAGGTGGGCCTCGCCCTTCCCGCGGATCGGATGCGCCCTGCGAACGACCGCATCGCTAGCATGGTCCCGATATACTTGTCCAGCGCGGTCAGCTTTCCGGTTCGTAGCGGACGAAGGCGAAACGATTGCCCGTGGGCGCCCAGTTCGGAACATTGATCGTTCCCTGCCCGCCGAAGAGCGCGAACAGGATGCGGGCATTGCCGCCGTCCATGTCCATCAGCCTCAAGCGAACATCGAGGTCTCTTGGGTGATCGAAGACATCGCCGTCATAGGAAAGCACCAGCAGGTGCTTACCATCAGGCGACGGATGCGGGAACCAGTCGCCATAGGGGCTGTCGGTGATCCGCGTGACGTCGCGTCCGTCCGGGCGGATCCGCCAGATCTGCATCTGTCCGGTACGGCTGGAGTTGAAATAAATCCATTCGCCGTCTGCCGACCAGTCCGGCCCGTCGTTGCGGCCCTCGCCATGGGTCAGCCGCCGCTCCTCGCCGCCATCGACGGAGATCGTGTAGATGTCGAAGACTTGGTCGCGGATCCCGCAATAGGACAGGGTTTTCCCGTCGGGCGACCAGCCGTGCCAATAGGACGGCAGGTTGCGGGTGACGAGCCGCGGCGTGCCGCCTTCGGCCGGCAGCAGATAGATCGCCGATTTTCCGAACTCGGTCTTGTCGCTGATCGCGATTGTCTTACCATCCGGCGAGAGGCCGTGATCGTTGTTGCAGAGCGTGGCAAAGCCGGTGTCGATCTCCACCGGTTCGGATCCATCGAGACTAAGCCGATAGAGCCTGCCGTCGCCATTGATGATCAGATGCTCACCGTCGCGCGACCAGTTTGGCGCCTCGACCAGCCTGTCCGTCTGCCAGACAACCCGCGTCTTGCCGGTCAAGATGTCGTGGATTTCGACGGAACTGCGCATGCTCTTCTCCCCGGATATGGCCGCTATCTCTTGTCTTCACCGACCGGCAGCGTCGCCAACGCCTTGGAACAGACCGATTGCATCAGGATGGAATCGCGCCGATCCCGCCAGGTGGTGAGCAGACCCCAGGCCAGCAGGAGCAGGATGCAGATGAAGGCAACGCCGACGAGAGTGAGGCTCCCCGTCGCAAGGCCATAGGTCCCGAAGATCGCAGGCGTCGCGAAATAGCCGACCTGCGCCGAAAGCTGCCGGCCGGCCGAAACGTCGCTCGCCGACCACAGTCGCAGGAGCCGGATTTCCTCCTCCGTAAATTCTGGACGGCCCTGTCGGCCGTCCGTCTCTTCGGAGCGGGTGTCCACTCCCTAGCCCCGATCGCGGAAGCGATTGGTGATCGGGTAGCGGCGGTCGCGGCCAAAGTTCTTCTTGGTGATCTTGACGCCCGGCGCCGATTGCCGGCGCTTGTATTCGGCGATGTAGAGCAGATGCTCAACCCGGTGAACGGTCGCCTCGTCGTGGCCGCGAGCGACGATTTCGTCCGTTCCCATTTCCTTTTCCACCAGGCATTCGAGAATGTCGTCGAGCACCGGATAGGGCGGCAGCGAATCCTGGTCCGTCTGGTTCGGGCGAAGCTCGGCCGAAGGCGCCTTATCGATGATGTTCTGCGGAATGACGATGCCGGAAGGACCGAGCGCGCCCGGCGGAACCGTGGTGTTGCGCCAGCTCGAGATCGTGTAGACCTGCATCTTGTAGAGGTCCTTGATCGGGTTGAAGCCGCCGTTCATGTCGCCATAGAGCGTGGCGTAGCCGACCGACATCTCCGACTTGTTGCCCGTGGTCACCACCATCGAGCCGAACTTGTTGGAGATCGCCATCAGAATAGTGCCGCGGGTGCGGCTCTGCAGGTTTTCCTCGGTGATGCCGGACTCCGTACCTTCAAACGTATCGGAGAGAGCGCTGAGGAACCCTTCGACCGGCTCGGAAATCGGCACGATGTCGTAACGGCAACCAAGCGCCTCGGCGCATTCCTTGGCGTCTTTCAGCGATTCCTGCGAAGTGTAGCGGTAGGGCAGCATGACCGTGCGCACCCGCTCCTCGCCGAGCGCATCGACGGCAAGTGCCGCGCAGATGGCGGAGTCGATGCCGCCGGAAAGGCCGAGCACCACATTCTTGAAGCCGTTCTTGTTCACATAGTCGCGGAAGCCGAGCATGCAGGCGCGGTAGTCCGCCTCCTCCCGTTCCGGCAGGCGCGACTTCAGGCCGTGCTCGCAATGCCAGCCGCTGTCGCCCTTCTTCCATTCGACGATCGAGATCGCCTCCTCGAACTGGCTCATCTGGAAGGCGAGCGACTTGTCGGTGTTGAAGGCGAAGCTGGCGCCGTCGAACACCAGCTCGTCCTGGCCGCCGAGCTGGTTGGCGTAGATCATCGGGAGGCCCGTCTCGATCACCTGCTTCAGCACCACCTGATGGCGCACGTCGACCTTGCCGCGATAGTAGGGCGAGCCATTGGGCGACAGCAGGATTTCAGCACCGCTTTCGGCCAGCGTCTCGCAGACGCCGAGATCGCCCCAGATGTCTTCGCAGATCGGGATACCGATGCGCACGCCGCGGAAATTGACCGGCCCCGGCATCTCGCCCGGATCGAACACGCGCTTCTCGTCGAACTCGCCGTAGTTCGGTAGGTCGACCTTGTCGCGGACCGCGATCACCTTACCGTCGTCGAGCACGGCTACCGAATTGTGCCGGCCGGTCTTTGCCAGCCGCGGGAAGCCTATAATGACGCCCGGACCGCCATCGGCCGTCTCGGCAGCGAGCTTTTCGACGGCCTGGAGACACGCCTTCAGAAAGGCCGGCTTCAGAACGAGGTCTTCCGGCGGATAGCCGGAAATGAACAGCTCCGTCAAAAGCAGGAGATCGGCGCCCTGGCGCGCCGCGTCGGCGCGCGCCTCACGCGCCTTGGCCAGGTTTCCGGCGATGTCGCCCACGGTCGGATTGAGCTGGGCAATGGCGATGCGAAGGAGCGAAGGGGCGTTTTTATGGGCGGTCATGAGCGGGCCTGTCGGTCTGTCCTGAACGATTGCAGCTGACTTTCGCAATGTTCTTTAGCGCAATCTGCGGGAAAATACCCACAGGCAATCGCAACGACACGAAAAAAACCGAAAAATTCTGTTTTTCCCGGTCCTTATGCTGGGCTGTTCGCGCGGCTTCACGCCACGAAAAGCCACCCTCCATGTCCGTTAAGAAACCATTCATCCCCTGTTCAAAATGACGGGCGTATGACAGTTACACGACGCATTTATGAAATTGGAGAATATGTTGGCCAGTATCGATTCCGCGGTTGCGAGAGGCTCACGTGTCTATGTCGATAGACCGGGCTTCGCCACACGGCACGCCAAGACGCTCGCGGCCACCCGCAGCGCATTCTTCTCCCTCTTCGTCGCAGCCGTTCTGGTATTCCTCGTCGAACTGATCGTGCGTCAGTCGCTTGCCGATAGCATCGCCTACATGCTCGATCCGACGCGCCCGGCGCTGACGACCGTTGGCGCCTTCTTCCTGATCCTGCTCGCTGTCGACGGCATTTTCGGTCGCGAGCACAAGTCGGCCGTGGTGATTGCGCCGCTTGCCATCATCCCCGCCGTCGTCTGCCAGCAGAAGCAGGTCTTCCTGTCCGACCCGCTCTATCCGACCGACTTCCTGTTCGGTCGCCAGATCATGGAACTGATGCCGGTTCTGGTGAAGGACCGCCCCTGGACGGCCGTCGGCATCGCTGTCGGCCTGGTCGTCGCCGTCGTTGGCATCGCCCTTCTGCTGCGCTTTGCCTGGCGCACCTTCCCGAAGCTCACGACCCGCGAGCGCATGGCCCGCCTCGCCTTCGCGCTGCCGCTGCTCGTCGCCTTCTGGAACATCATGGATTACAACCAGTTCTCCTGGATCCGTGATCGCCTCAAGGTCATCCCGATCATGTGGGACCAGACCGAGAACTATAAGCACAACGGCTTTGCGCTCGCCTTTGCCATCAACCTGCCGATGGCCAATGTCAGCGCGCCCGCCGGCTACATGGCCGACGCGATCGACCGCATCCCGGTGAAGCCGCTGCCGGCCGGCACCTCGCACCGCGGCAAGCCCGACGTCATCGTGCTGATGAGCGAATCCTTCTGGGATCCGACCCGCCTGCCGAACGTCAAGCTGTCGCCAGATCCGATGCCGACGATCCGCGAAATGCAGTCGGGCAACGTCTTCTCGCCGGAGTTCGGCGGCATGACCGCCAACGTCGAGTTCGAGGCGCTCACCGGTTTCTCCAACGCGTTCCTGCCCTATGGCAGCATCCCGTACCAGCAGTACATCCGCAATCCGATCCCGTCGCTTGCCACCTTCTTCCGTGGCGAAGGTTATGTCTCGCGCGCCATCCATCCGTTCCAGAGCTGGTTCTGGAACCGGACCGCCGTCTACAAGGCCTTCGGCTTCGACATGTTCAAGTCGGAAGAGAACATGCCGCCGATGCAGAAGCGCGGCATCTTCGCCTCGGACGAATCTCTGACCGACGAGATCATCCGCCAGGCCGACGCGATGGACGATCCGTTCTTCTTCTTCGCCGTCACGCTCCAGGGCCATGGCCCCTATGAGGCCAACCGCTACGCCAACAACACCATCAAGGTCGAAGGCGACCTGCCGGAAGCCGACCGCCAGGTGCTTGCCACCTATGCCCAGGGCATCAAGGAAGCCGACGACAGCCTGAAGAAGCTGATGGACTGGGCCAAGAACCGCGACCGCGAAACGGTCATCGTGCTCTTCGGCGACCACCTGCCACCGCTCAACACCGTCTATACCAGCACCGGTTTCATGAAGGGCGTGACGGCGGAACGCAAAGGTTCGAAGGAGCAGATGAAGGCGCAGCATGAAACGCCGCTCGTCGTCTGGTCGAACAAGACCGGTCCGAAGAAGAACGTCGGCACCATCAGCCCGGCCTTCCTCTCCTACCAGATCCTCAAGCAGTCCGGTTACGAGCACCCCTACTATACCGGTTTCCTCGGCAAGGTGTACGACCAGTACCGCGTTGTCGACCGCTACATGCTGATCCGCAAGAACGGCAAGGAAGTCGCCGAATGGTCGCGCCAGCCGAAGGTGCCGGCACTGCTGCGTGACTACCGCTTCCTGCAGCACGACATGATGTTCGGCGACCGCTTCTCGACCGACCGGTTCTTCAAGTCGCACGCGGACCTGTTCGCAAGCGCTGCCGAAACCCACTGAAACAAGAAGCCGGACCGGTCGCACCCGGTCCGGCTTCGCGCCTTCCGCCATGGCGGTATTGGCTGACGCCTGAATTCCCCCCATGCCTTAAGCTTTTGATGGTTCGCACGCGGGCAAAGCAAAACCGCTGCGGACTTTTGCGCGACATGCCCTAGATTTATCCGGCCAACACCGGAGATCCCCATGCCGCATTTCAACGACATTTCGAAACAGCTTTTCGGCAAGCCGATCAGCGAGCTGGGCGAGATCGAGGCCCGCATCCTCGCCCACGCCCGCGATCGCCGGACGCTTTCCACGGATTCCCACGCGGCGTTTACGGCCGGGCTCTCCTTCGGCGAAAGGCTCGCGGACAATATCGCCCGCGTCGGCGGCTCCTGGAGCTTCATCATCGGCTTCTGCGGCTTTCTCGTCTGCTGGGTCGTGATCAATTCGGTGCTGCTCATCACCGGAGCGTTTGATCCCTACCCCTACATCTTCCTCAACCTGGTGCTTTCGATGCTCGCCGCGCTGCAGGCGCCGGTGATCATGATGTCGCAGAACCGCCAGGCCGAGCGCGACCGCTTCGCCGCGGCGAAAGATTACGAAGTCAATCTCAAATCGGAGGTCGAGTTGATCGCGCTGCATCACAAGGTCGACGACGTGCTGCTGCGCGAGATCTCCGAACTGCGCGCCGACCTGGCGGCGCTCAACCGTCAGCTCGAACATTACCGCGCGCCGCCCGCACAGCAGTGATCGGATACGGGCCCAAGCTGCACTCACTGCCGGCGACATAACCGGCAGCCTTTGCGCGCATCTCAGAGCCCGCACAAGGGGCGCGCGCAGGCGTCGCAGCAGGGCGAAAACTAGCTCATTTTCATAAACCCTAATTCAACTTTGAATACACATTTTGCAACAATCACGAAATGCCTTGGGATTCAACAACTTATCGGAGTATGAAAAAATTAATATTTGAGGATCACGTTAGGGGTGCAGGGACATTCGAAAAATACAGCAACGTGGGTACGCGGAGATGCTGCAATGTCCAATTTCAAGCGCCTGTTAGGTGGCCGAGACGGGGCCGCTGCGATCGAATTTGCAATAATAGCACCGCTCTTCTTCATGTGCGTGCTGACCCTGATCGCATACGGCGTCTATCTGAGTGCCGCCCATTCCATTCAGCAGATCGCCGCCGATGCTGCCCGCACGGCCATTGCCGGCCTCTCCGAAACCGAGCGTGAACGGCTCGCGACCGACTATATCCGTCGCACGACGATGGATCAGGCCTTCATCAAGTCGTCGCGCATGACCGTCACCGTCAAGGACGACGCCAACAACGCAAACCAGTTCACCGTTCGGATCAAATACGACGCCGGCGACCTGCCGATCTTCAACCTGTTCACCTTCGCCATGCCGAGCGAACAGATCGAGCGCTTTGCAACCATCCGCATCGGAGGGGTCTGATATGCTGTGGAATCCCATGCGCTCCCTCGCCCGTGCACGTAGCGGCAACATCGGCGTCTCGGCCGCCCTGGCCATGCCCTTGGTCATCACGTCCATGGCGCTGGCGATCGACTACGGCTACCTCACCGTCCAGAAGCGTGAAATGCAGTCGACGGTCGATCTCGCCGCGATCGCGGCGGCGGCCAACGTCTCGTCCGCGGAGAAGGCCGTGCTCAACCACTTCGCCAACAATGGCCTGAACTACGGCGTGTCGACGCCGAACGGGTTGTTGACCATCGATGGTAAGACCTTGCCGCCCGGTGACATCAACACCGCCAAGCTTGACGGCGTCGCAACCGTGACGCGCGGGCGCTACGTTCCCGATCCGTCGGTCGATGCCGGCCAGCGCTTCATCAAGGACGCAACGCCCACGGATGCCGTGCAGGTCATGCTCGAAAGGAAGGGCGACATCTTCCTCGCCTCGATCTTCACCAAGGCGCCGGACCTCAGCGTCTACGGCACGGCAGCCAGTTCGAAGATTGCCGCCTTCTCCGTCGGCTCACGCCTTGCAAGCCTCAATGACGGGCTGCTCAACTCAATCCTCGGGCAGATGCTCGGAACGACGATCTCGCTCAAGGTGATGGATTACCAGGCGCTCATCGACGCGGACATCGATATCCAGCCGTTCCTGAAGATCATTGCGACCAGGCTCAACCTGACGGCGGCCTCCTATGAGGACGTGCTGAAGGCAAACCTGACAATGCCGCAGCTGCTTGCCTCCATGCGGCTCGTCCAGGGCCTGTCCGGGACGGTCACGGCCGCACTCAAGAGCATCGAGCTTTCGACCTCCAGCGACAAGAGCACCTTCACGCTCGCGCAGATCCTCAACCTCGACCCGAAGAAGAGCCTGCAGATCGACGCCGGCTCCGATTGGGCGATGCGGGTGAGCGCGCTGCAGATCGTCTCAGCCGCCGCCGCGATTGCAAACGGCGAAAACCAGATCGCGCTGAATGCAGTGGCTGGCCTGCCGGGGATCGCATCTGCCAAGGTCAAGCTCGCAATCGGCGAGCCACCGGTCGAAACGCCGAGCCATCGCCTCGGCACGCCCGGTGCGGCGGTACGCACGGCCCAGACCCGCCTTGCCGTCGAAGTCAACGTCGACGGTCTGGCTGCCCTTGCCGGCATTCGCATCCGCCTGCCGATCTATGTCGAGCTCGCCTATGCGGAAGCCAAGCTCGCCGATATCCGATGCTATGGCGGCACGCCTGAAAATGCTTCGGTCAGCGTCGACGCAGTGCCCGGCATTGCCGAAATCGCCGTCGGCGACGTCGATCCGGCCGTCTTGTCGAACTTCTCGTCCGACGCCCGGGTGCAAAGAGCCAAGCTCGTCGACGCGCTGGTGGTCAAGATCGATGCACTCGCCCATGTCGAGGCGCAGAACCTCAAGCCGACGCGACTGAGCTTCAGCCCGTCCGAAGTTGCGGCCCGGTCGATCAAGACCGTCTCGACCAAAGACATCCTGACCTCGACGACGCAAACGCTCCTCAACAATCTCGACCTGAACATCCAGGTTCTGTTCCTGACGCTCGGCAGCCCGACCATCGTG
The DNA here is from genome assembly GCF_016919405.1 of Ensifer sp. PDNC004. Lineage (NCBI taxonomy): Bacteria > Pseudomonadati > Pseudomonadota > Alphaproteobacteria > Hyphomicrobiales > Rhizobiaceae > Ensifer > Ensifer sp. PDNC004. Next base: position 767,521 of record NZ_CP070353.1, on the reverse strand, counting down.
CAGCAGGCACTGGCCCAGACGCTCGGAGCCGTCACCAAGCCGGTCGACGATCTGCTGTACAACCTTCTGCTGCTCGTCGGCGTGCGGGTCGGCGAGGCCGATGTGCGCGTCACCGGCGTCAAGTGCCAGTCGCCGGTGCTGGTGCAGTAGTCCCTTCAACGGGGCGCTCGGCGGCAACCGTCAACGCCCCGTTGAACAAATTCAGTTGCTGACACGTTATGCACAAGGTAGCCCTGCTAGAAGGGTACAGCTGAGTGGCAGCTGGCCGGCGGGGTTCATAGAGTTCCCTGCCCTCGGCGGGCCGCGCGAGCATTGGGGGTGTGCGCAGCAGATGCGGGTGGTGGCAGAGCAGGAAGGTGCTGCGCGGGATGGCTCGCTCACCTTCACAGCGGAAGGTTTTCTTCGTCATCCGGAATTGCGCAACGTGCTCCAGGCGAGCGCGCGCGACCTGATGGCCGCCTACGACACGTTTCCCCGTATCGCCCGCCTTGTTGCCTCCCACCAGAAATGGACCCTCAGCCAGGCTGTCTACGCCCTTCACCTCGAGCGCGAGCCCGGCAATCCCGAATCCGGGATAACGACCGCACGCCTCCTCAAGTTCATCCACGAGACCGGCGGCGCCAGCCGCAACACCGCCGCGGCCTTCATCGCCGAGCTCCTGACCTACAAGCTTCTGCGCGATGCGGATGGCGGGCGGGCGCGCAAGAAGATCCGTCCGCTGGAGCCGACGGAAATCAGCGAAGGCGCCATGTTGCGCTGGTTCATGAGCCAGATGGGAACGCTCGATCGGTTCGACGGCCAATGCCGTGTCGCGCGCGTCGACGCCGACCGCGCTGTTTTCGAGCGCGCTCAGCCGATCGCCGCCCGCCTGCTGCTATCGGACCGCCGGTGGACCGAACCGCCGGAAGGGGTGGCGGCGTTCGTGTGGACCGAGTGCGGCGGCCTTCTGCTCGACGACCTGATGGCGCGGCCGAAGAGTCTCGACCCCGTGGACGGCAAGGTGTGGCTGGAGGCAAACCTCTCGGACCTCGCCACGCATTACATGATCTCGAACACCCATATTCGGCGCATCTTCACCCGCGCCCAGGACCTGGGCCTGCTTGGAAGAGCCGATGAGGGGCAGCGCGGCCTGTTCTGGCTGAGCGAGCGGCTGATCGCGGAATATTGCCAGTGGCAGGCGGTCAAGCTTGCAGGCCTTGCCAACGGCTTCGAACAGGCCGAGCGGCGAGCGGCAAACCCGCCGGCCTGACCTTCAGACGCGGCCGGCCGCGAATTTCGGCAGGTCGTCCTTGATCTCGTAGAAATCGCCCTGGTCTTCACAGAAGATATGGTAGCCGGGCTTCAGCACCGTCGGCTTGTCGAACGTGCCCGCGAGGATCGAGGTATAATCCGAACCGTCCGCCTTCCAGAACATCGCCGACCCGCAGTGCCGGCAAAAGCCCCGGCTGGCGATGTCACTGGCCCTGTACCAGGTTACGTTCTCCGCCCCCTCCAGTTCGAAGTCCTGATCCTGAACGTTGGTTGCGGCGTAATAGAGCCCGGTCTGCTTCCGGCATTGGCTGCAGTGGCAGAAGATCAGTTCGCGCAGCTCGCCGCGCGCCTTGAAGCGAATGGCGCCACAAAGGCAGCCCCCATGATGAATGTCCTGCATGGCCCCTCCTGAAGATCACGATCCTCGATCGTGCCATGGAGCGCGCCGGCCCACGCGACAGCCCGCGCCGCGCCCTGCTCCAGACACGAAAATGCCGGGCCAACTTCCAGAGCCGGCCCGGCATTGTCAAATTCAAAGCATCCAAGCGACGTTCAGAAAACCTGAACGATGCCAGAGATTTAGATCAGCCGTTGACGACCATCTTCTTCTCGTCGCGGCCGCCCTTCATGCGCTCGGCGAGCAGGAAGGCGAGTTCCAGCGCCTGGTCCGCGTTGAGGCGCGGATCGCAGTGGGTGTGGTAGCGGTCGGCAAGATCGTCGCCCGAAAGCGCACGCGCGCCACCGGTGCATTCCGTCACGTCGTTGCCGGTCATCTCGATATGGATGCCGCCCGGGTGCGAACCCTCGGCGCGGTGGATCTGGAAGAAGCTTTCGACTTCCGACAGGATCCGCTCGAACGGACGGGTCTTGTAGTTGTTGAGCGTGATCGTGTTGCCGTGCATCGGGTCGCAGGACCAGACCACCTTCTTGCCTTCGCGCTCGACCGCGCGGATGAGGCGCGGCAGGTGCTCGGCGACCTTGTCATGGCCGAAGCGGCAAATGAGCGTCAGGCGGCCGGCTTCGTTGGCCGGGTTGAGCAGGTCGATCAGCTCCAGCAGGCCATCGGCCGTCAGCGACGGGCCGCACTTGAGGCCGAGCGGGTTCTTGATGCCGCGGCAATATTCGATATGCGCATGGTCGGGCTGACGGGTACGATCGCCGATCCAGATCATGTGGCCCGACGTGGCGTACCAGTCGCCCGAGGTCGAGTCGACGCGCGTCAGCGCCTGCTCGTAGCCGAGCAGCAGCGCCTCATGGCTGGTGAAGAAATCGGTCTCGCGCAGGCTCGGATGGTTTTCCGAGGTGATGCCGATCGCCTTCATGAAGTCCATGGTTTCGGAGATCCGGTCGGCGAGCTTGCGGTAGCGCTCCGCCTGCGGGCTGTCCTTGACGAAGCCGAGCATCCACTGGTGCACGTTGTCGAGGTTGGCATAGCCGCCCATCGCAAAGGCGCGCAGGAGGTTCAGCGTCGCGGCCGACTGGCGGTAAGCCATGATCTGGCGTTCCGGGTTCGGAATGCGCTCTTCCTCGGTGAACTCGATGCCGTTGATGATGTCGCCGCGGTAGGACGGCAGCGTCACGTCACCCTGCTTCTCGACACCCGAGGAACGGGGCTTGGCGAACTGGCCGGCGATACGGCCGACCTTGACCACCGGCTGCTGTGCACCGAACGTCAATACGACGGCCATCTGCAGGAAGGCGCGGAAGAAGTCGCGGATCGTGTCGGCGCCGTGCTCGGCAAAGCTCTCCGCGCAGTCGCCGCCCTGCAGCAGGAAGCCGCGGCCTTCGGCAACATTGGCAAGGGCACTCTTCAGACGACGGGCTTCGCCCGCAAACACCAGCGGCGGATACTTCGCGAGGCGCGCTTCGGTCGCCTCAAGCGCTGCCAGGTCCGGATATTCCGGCACCTGCTGGATGGGTTTCTGCCGCCAGCTGTTTGGAGTCCAAGTCTGTGCCATTTCGATCACCTGTTGTCTGCCGCGGATCCAACCGCGCGGGTCACGCCCTGACGGCCAATGCGGCCGCCCGGTATTCTGAAATTTCACTCACCATCCGCAGGCCCTGCCCCGGTCACTTGGCCAAGCCTCGTGCCCGCCCAGCCGGAAACGCCGCGGAATGCGGGCTTATAGACGTTAAGGAAACGCTTGGAAAGCCATCCTACCAGAATTCATTGCTTTGCAGGGCGCCCGGCGCGCAACGATATGTCCTGGGAGCGCACGATCCCGAAAGCCCTGCTCCCTATATCGAAAGAACGATGCGCAGTTTCAATGGGATAGTGGCATCCTAGTGCTCCGGCGCAGCCGCCGAGATCGGCGACAGTATGTTCAATGATCGTGCCCGGCTGCTTGCGGCCGGCAATGGCTGGCCCTCGCGTCCCAGCGCGCGCCTGTACGTCCTGTGAGTGTCGCATCGGAACGCGTCAAGCGCGCGTCCGATCTGCGCCGGTTAAGCAGGAACGAGAAGATCGGCAGCACCCAGTGCAGGCCGCGCCACTCCGGTCCGTCGAGCGGATCATCCAGGCCGTTGCGTGCCCCGTCGCGACGTTCGCGCTGCAGAACCGTCCACATGACTGCCCAATGTTCAAACATGGTCTCGCCTCCTTTGCCTTGAGACAGGGGGAGACCTAATGTCTTTGCCGGCAGCGTTGTAGGCGCACCGTTGAAAGACGTCTTTCATCCGCGAATGGAAGCCAAGGCGGACGCTCCGCGTTAGGACGAGACAGTAACCTCCATGGAGGACTTATGGCCGAGGCAGCCTGGGACGATTTGAAACTGTTCTATCACGTTGCGACCGAGGGCGGCTTGAGCGGGGCTGCCACGCGGACGGGCCTGAGTGCGCCGACCATCGGCCGGCGCATGCTCGCACTCGAGCGGGCGACCGGAAGGGTACTCTTCATCCGCAGCCAGCAAGGCTATCGCCTCGCTCACGACGGCCAGATCCTTCTCGAACATGTCCGCGCCATGCAGAATGCCGCCGAGAACATCTCCGACTGGCACCGCGACGCCTTTGCCCTGCCGATCGTGTCGGTCGCAAGCGATGCCTGGCTCGCCGGCTTCGTCGCCGATCATTCAACCGACATCCGTGCCTCGGGCGACGGTTTTCGCTTCTGCTGCAAGCACGCGCATCGCGGCCTCGACCTGACCTTCAGAGAGGCCGATGTCGCCGTCCTGCACGAAAAGCCGCACTCAGGTAATGTAGCAGTGCGCCGCTCGGTGGACATAGCCTATGCCGTCTATCGCGCCGGCAACATGCCGGAGCGCGAGGACTTTCCCTGGATATCGATTGGCACCGAAGTTGCCAGCTCGCCGGCGGAAAGATGGGTCTTTGAAAACCGCGAGCAGCAGATCCATACGTGGACCGACAGTGCCGCCCTTCTCGTGCGGCTGATCCGCAACGGCGCCGGCCGCGGCGTCCTGCCCGCCTTTGTCGGCGAAGGAGATCCATTCCTTAAGCGCGAAGGCGGATTGATCGAGGACCTGACGCATCCGTTGTGGATCGCGGCAAACGACGACGACCGGCGCCGTCCGGAGGTCCGGACGGTCATCGATCGTCTCGCCGATCTTTTTAAACGCGAGGAGGCGCGGTTTGCGGGAGCGTCTGCCTGAGGCGGCTCAGACCCGCTCGCCCTTGCGGATGCGATAGGACGGCGAATACATCGTCACCAGCTCTTCGGCTGCCGTCGGGTGCACCGCCATCGTCCGGTCGAAGTCGTCCTTCGTGCAGCCGGCCTTCAGCGAAATGCCGAGCAACTGCGCCATTTCGCCCGCGTCATGACCAAGGATATGAGCGCCGAGCACCTTGCGGTCGGCGGCATTGACGATCAGCTTCATGATCATCTTTTCCTTGCGACCGGAAAGCGTCGCCTTCATCGGCCGGAACTCGGCACGGTAGACTTCGAGTTCGTCGAAGCGGCGCGCCGCGTCCTCTTCGGTCAGGCCGACCGTGCCGATTTCCGGCTGCGAGAAGACCGCGGTCGCGATCAGGTCGTGGTCCGGCGACACCGGATTGCTCTTGTACTCGGTCTCGATGAAGCACATCGCCTCATGGATCGCGACCGGCGTCAGTTGCACACGGTCGGTCACGTCGCCAAGCGCATAGATGCCGGGCGCGCTGGTGCGCGAGAAGGCGTCGACCACGATGGCGCCGCGCTCGTCCGTCTTCACGCCGGCGGCCTCCAGGCCGAGACCCCTGGTGTTCGGCACGCGGCCGAGCGCCAGCATCACCTGGTCGGCGGCGATGTCGCCGTGCTTCATCGTGCGCGCGACGCGCTTGCCGTCGGCGCCGAGCGTGACGGACTGGATGATGTCCTCGCAAAGGATGCGGATGCCCTTCTCTTCCATCGCCACATGCAGCCCACGGCGCAAGTCATGGTCGAAGCGCGACAGGATTTCCTTGCCGCGATAGATCAGCGTCGTCTCGACGCCGAGGCCGTGGAAGACATTGGCGAACTCGACGGCGATGTAGCCGCCGCCGGCGATCAGGATCGACTTCGGCAGCTCCGCAAGGTCGAAGGCTTCGTTGGACGAAATGCAGTGCTCGTGCCCCGGCAGCGCGTCATGCGGGGTCGGATGACCACCGACGGCAATGACGATGCGTTCCGCCGTTACCGTCTTGCCGCTGTCGAGCAGGCGAACCGTGTTCGGACCGACGAGCTCGGCGCGCGTATGCAGAATTTCGGCGCCGGAATTGTTGAGGCCCTTCTGGTAGAGCCCTTCGAGCCGGGTGATTTCCTGTTCCTTGGCGGCGACCAGTTTCTTCCAGTCGAACGTGCTTTCGCCGACTGTCCAGCCGAAGCCGGCTGCGTCTTCGAAGTGCTCGGAAAACTGAGACGCGTAGACATAAAGCTTCTTCGGCACGCAGCCGCGAATGACGCAGGTGCCGCCATAGCGATACTCTTCCGCGATCGCGACCTTCTTGCCGAGGCTTGCGGCGAGCCGCCCGCTGCGCACGCCGCCCGAACCGCCGCCGATTACGAAAAGGTCATAGTCGAAAGCGGGCATGGGCAGTCTCCTGAAAGCAAGCGGGCCGAAATGGCGATCTGAAAAGCGGGCCGAACGATGCTTGGCCGACACGCAACCGGACGCAGCCGATGGCTGCGTCGCAGGCACATATAGTGGAGCCTCCGGGCAAAAGAAAAGCCCGGATCGCTCCGGGCTCCTCGAAACGTGATGAAGGCGCTAAGCGCTACAGCTTATTGGGCCGGCGCCTGAACGGCGCCTTCGGCTGCTGCCGGCTGGGCGGAGCCGACCTTCTCGTCGAGCGACTTGGTGGCTTCCTGGGTCAGGTCGCGCGATACGCCCGATGCCCAGATGTCGGCAGCCTTCAGGAGTTCGCGCGAGGCGATCGGGCCGTCGTTCAGGAGCTTCTTGCCGGCGGCCGAGTTGTAGAACTCGGTGATCGCGTTCAGCTCTTCGAGCGAAAAGGTCTTGGCGTAGATCGTCGCGGCTTCGTTCTCGAGATCGGCGCGGCGGGCGGCAAGGCTGAGCGCCTTATCGTCGACGGTCGCGGTGATCAGTTCCTGATGGTTCGGCGATGCCTGGATCAGCGTGTTCTTCAGGCGCTCGGCCAGGTTCGGCAGGATGTTGTCGAAGCTGTTGGTTACGCCAAGAGCAGCGATCGTCGCGCGCGCCGCCTTGATCTGGTCTTCGGAGACGTCCTGGGCCTTGACCGCCGGAACGGACGCGGACAGCAGAACCGCGGTGGCAGCGAAAGTGCGGACAAGACCTGCGAGTTTGTTCATTTTTACCCTTGCTCCTGTGTTTGTCGCATGCTGCCCGGGCGATTGTCGCCGCCAGGCCCGCATGTATGGAAACCTGTTGTCTTCACCGCTCCTGCCCCTCATGGGGCAGCGAGGCCGGCTCAGGACGCAGTCAGCGTGCGTGCCCCTTGCGGCCCGGCAATGATTGCCAGCGAAGCGATGCCGATGAAAAGCCCGTGCTCGACGACGCCGGGAATGGCATTCAGCTCCCCCGCGAGCGCATCTGCATCAGGAATACGGCCAAAAGATGCATCGAGAATGAGGTGCCCACCGTCCGTCAGGAAGGGGCCGTCATGGGACTGGCGCACGGCGATTTCGCCCGAAAGTCCGAGGCGGGAAGCCACCTTTTCGACTGCGATCCGCGTTGCCACCTGACCGAAGGGATTGACCTCGATCGGCAGCTTGAAGGCGCCGAGAACGTCGACCACCTTCGTCTCGTCGGCAATCACGATCATGCGCTTCGACGCAGCCGCAACGATCTTTTCGCGCAGCAGCGCGCCGCCGCCGCCCTTGATCAGCCGCAACTGGCCATCGACCTCGTCGGCGCCGTCGATCGTCAGATCCAGTTCCGGCAGTTCGTCGAGCGACTTCAGCGAAACACCGAGTTCGAGGCAGAGCCGCGCCGTGCGCTCCGATGTGGGAACGCCTTCGATGCGAAAGCCCGCTGCGACCTTCTCGGCCAGGAGCCGCACAAACTCCTCGGCCGTGGAACCCGTGCCAATGCCGAGACGCATGCCGTCTTCGACATATTCCAGCGCCGCGGCCGCGGCTTTGATCTTCATTTCGCGGGCGTCCATGCGCCGGTCGCTCCCTTGTGATTCGCACGGGCAGCAGGCCGCAATCAGCGAACGGCCGCCCGTTTTTCCGCTGTGACACTTACACGCCCCACGGCGCAAACAAAAGTCAAAATGAAATCAGCACTCAGGATTCCGCGTGCTTTGCCGCGCCCGCTTGCCATTGCAATCGCCGATGAGTTCGCCTACCCGATCAACAACGGTTTTCAGCGCCAAGAGGTTTTCTCCTTGTCTTCTCCCATTGTCGTTTTCGATCTCGACGGAACGCTCGTCGACACGGCGCCAGACCTGGTCGCCAGCCTCAACCATGCGGTTACCCAGGCCGGCGTCGAGCCGGTTACCTACGGCGACCTTACCCATCTCGTCGGCCACGGTGCCCGCGCTATGATCGAGCGCACCTTCGCGATGCGGCAAAAGCCGCTCTCCGAAGACGTGCTGGAATGGCAGCTGAAGGAATTCGTCGATTTCTACCATGGCTCGATGCCGGGCGATTCGCTGCCCTATCCAGGTCTCGTCGACGCGCTCGACCGCCTGTCCGGTGCCGGCTTCAAGCTCGCCGTCTGCACCAACAAGCCGGAAAAGCTCGCCACGCGCCTGCTCGAACGGCTCGGCCTGATCGAGCGCTTCGCCGCGATTTCCGGTGGCGACACCTTCGAAGTTCGCAAGCCGAATGCCGCCCACCTGCTGCGCACGGTTTCCAATGCCGGGGGCCTGGCGACCCGCACCGTGATGGTCGGCGACAGCCTCAACGACTTCCTCGTCGCCCGCAATGCGTCCGTGCCCTCGATCGCGGTTCCCTTCGGCTACTCCGATGTTCCGGTCGAAAGCCTCGACCCTACCGTCGTCATCAGCCACTTCGACGAGCTGACTCCAGATCTGGTCTCGGGATTGTTTTCCAAATAGCAGATAAGAAAAAGGCCGCTCGAAGCGGCCTTTTTCTTGCTTATCCTTCCGCCCGGCGCGCGCCGCGCGTCGCGTCGAAGGCCCGGTTCATGTACATGTCGCGGTCGTAGACGTCGTTGAAGTACTCGACCACGCCGTCCTTGTTCGGCCAAGCCGTGAAGTAGGCAACGTAGACCGGAACCTTCACCGGAACCTGCAGCGCCTTGTTGCGGCCGCCGGCGATTTCCTTGCCGACATCGTCAACGCTCGTGCCGAGCACGGCTGCCGCCATCAGGCGCGGATCGGCAAGCCGCACGCAGCCGTGGCTGAGCGCGCGGTTGTCACGCTTGAAGAAGCTCTTCGACGGTGTGTCGTGCATGTAGATCGCGTGGCTGTTGGGGAACAGGATCTTCAACTCGCCAAGCGCATTGTCGCTGCTCGGCGGCTGACGCACGGCAACCGATGCGGTCGAGCCGTTCCAGTTGACCGATGCGGACGGGACGGGGCGGCCACCGACTTCGACCTGGTAGCCCATGCGATCGAGATAGTTCGGGTCGCTCCTAAGCTTAGGCAGCATCTCGTTGACGATGATCGACTGCGGCACGCCCCAGTAGGGATTGACCTCGACCGTCTGGATCTCGTCCTGGAAGAAGTAGGTCTGGTTCGCCTTGGAGCCGACGACGACGCGCATGGAGAACTGCTCGGCACCCTGGTCGGCGTAGGTGGCGGTAAAGGCCGGCTGGTTGATGAAGACGTAGCGGTCGCCGAGACCATCCGGCAGCCAGCGCGCCTGCTCCATGGCGATCTCGAGCTTGTTGATCTTGGCCGCGACCGTGTCGCCGCCGGTCAGGATGCGAAGCGACGCCTGGCCGACAACACCGTCGGCCTTGAGCCCGTGCTCCTGCTGGAACGCCTCGACCACCGTGACCAGTTCCGGCGTATAGTCCGGTGTGCCCTGGTAGGCGGCAAGAACCGTAGCGTGGTCGGTCTTCAGCTTTTCCGAACCCTTGAGCCGGATACCCGCGATGATGTTTGCGAGTTCGGGATTGCTCTGGCCCGGCTTCAGCAGCGTGCCGGGCGCAATCTCGACGCGTTGCTCGACACCCTGTTCGGCGCGCAGTTTTGCGAGTTCCGCGGAAAGAGCCGCAAACTGCGCGCTCTTCGGGCTCTGCTCATTCAACAACGTGGCAACGTCGCTGCTTGCCGACATCTTGTCGAGAAGCGGCAGCAGCTCCACCGTCTTGCGCTTGAAGTCGTGGTAGCCGGAGATCTTGTTCGGATCGATGCGGCCGCGCACGGTGTCCTGCGCGTAGCTGAGCGTCGCGGCCGAAAGCGCGATCTCGAACTGCACCAGCTCCTTTTCGCGGGCGATCATGTCGCCGCGGTCGAAAGTGTCGGAGGGCACGCTGACGGCATAATCCTGGGGATCGAGGCCGACCTTGGCGGCGTCGGCAAGAACGGCAACCGCCGCCTTCGCCTTGGCATTGACGCCTTCAGCGCCGATCCAGATGTAGTCCATGCGGGCGCCGTAGTGGGCTTCGACCGCCTTTGCGACATCGCCCGAGGCACGCACGTTGATGCTGGGAAGGAACTGGCGCGCATCGGCCAGCGGCGTACGCAGCATCGGCGGCAGCGCGTCGTTGCGCACGGAACCGGTAACCAAGGGATCGAGCAGCTTGTCGGTTGCGATCCGGCGCAGCGGCTCGGCCTTGTAGGTATAGTATTTCGGGCCGGTGATTTTCGGCAGCGGTTTGGCCGCCTGCTGCTGCGGATCGACCATCGCCCCGACGCCGGGAAGCGCCTCGTTGGTCGGGGCCTGCTGTGTTTCCGGCTTCTTCCGGCCTGCCCGGATGAAATCGCCAAGTGTGAAGGCCGAAGCCGGCCGCGCGTCCATGGTCGCGATCGCACAGCCGCTCATGAGCGCTACGATCGCTGCCGTCTTAAGAACTCTCATATGAAACTACGTCCCCGTATCGCGTTGTCGCCGAATTCGGCTGAAGCCAGATTCTCGCCACGCCCTCGTGCGCTAAAAGTTATAGAAAAGGATGGTGAATGAAAAGGAAACGCGCCGGCACTGATCGCCATCGGACCTCCTGTCAAAAGCTCCCGAACGCCTCATTTTAAAGACGTAGGGAGAGCGATAAAAATTTGATCCCAATGGATTTTATTTCGGCATGCGCGCTTGCGCCGGCAGCGGCAGGCGATCGTCGCCGGAAAAGAAGATGGCGTCTGTGACCGAAACATCACAACGCTGCCGGAGGCCCGGCAAAGACCGAATCACGGTGGCGCAGCGTGGACCCGCCACGCCCGTGGGGTTTCAAACGATTGTAGCATAGCCAGCCCGGGCCCGCCCCTTTACAAGCTCCGGCCGTCGGGGCAGAGAGAGGCCCGGCACCCTGGAGAGATCCGCCACACGGCCCCTCGCCCAGGCTTCATGAACCGCATGATCAAGGCAGGTATCACGATGACATCGACGCGCACGGAAACAGATACGTTCGGCCCCATCGAAGTGGCGAACGACCGCTATTGGGGCGCTCAGGCCCAGCGTTCGCTCGGCAACTTCAAGATCGGTTGGGAAAAGCAGCCGGCTTCGATCGTCCGGGCGCTCGGCATCGTCAAGCAGGCGGCCGCCCGCACCAACCAGGCACTCGGCCGCCTCGACTCGACCGTAGCCGATGCGATCGTCAAGGCTTCGCAGGAAGTGATCGACGGCAAGCTCAACGACCATTTCCCGCTCGTCGTCTGGCAGACCGGCTCCGGCACCCAGTCGAACATGAACGCCAACGAGGTCATCTCGAACCGCGCCATCGAACTCATGGGCGGCGTCATGGGCTCGAAGAAGCCGGTGCATCCGAACGACCACGTCAACATGAGCCAGTCGTCGAACGACACCTATCCGACGGCGATGCACATCGCCTGCGCCGAGCGCGTCATCCATGACCTGCTGCCGGCGCTGAAGCACCTGCACAAGGCGCTCGAAGCCAAGGTGAAGGCATTCGACCACATCATCAAGATCGGCCGCACCCACACCCAGGATGCAACGCCGCTGACGCTGGGCCAGGAATTCTCCGGCTACGCAGCCCAGGTCGCCTCCTCGATCAAGCGCATCGAAATGACCCTGCCGGGCCTTTGCGAACTCGCGCAGGGCGGCACGGCCGTCGGTACCGGCCTCAATGCACCTGTCGGCTTTGCCGAAAAGGTCGCCGAAGAGATCGCCAAGATCACCGGCATCGCCTTCACGACCGCGCCGAACAAGTTCGAAGCGCTCGCCGCCCATGATTCCATGGTCTTCAGCCACGGCGCGATCAACGCGACGGCCGCAGCGCTCTTCAAGATCGCCAACGACATCCGTTTCCTCGGCTCCGGCCCGCGCTCGGGCCTTGGCGAATTGTCGCTGCCCGAAAACGAGCCCGGCTCGTCGATCATGCCGGGCAAGGTCAACCCGACCCAGTGCGAAGCGCTGACCCAGGTCTGCGTCCAGGTCTTCGGCAACCACGCCGCGCTGACCTTCGCCGGCAGCCAGGGCCATTTCGAACTCAACGTCTTCAACCCGCTGATGGCCTACAACTTCCTGCAGTCGGTTCAGTTGCTCGCCGATGCGGCCGTGTCTTTCACCGACAATTGCGTCGTCGGCATCGAGGCCCGCGAAGACAACATCAAGGCAGCGCTCGACCGCTCGCTGATGCTGGTGACGGCGCTCGCTCCGAAGATCGGCTACGACAACGCCGCCAAAATCGCCAAGACCGCGCACAAGAACGGCACGACGCTGCGCGAAGAAGCGGTCGGCGGCGGCTATGTGACGAACGAAGAGTTCGACGCCGTCGTTCGTCCGGAAACGATGATCAGCCCGGCCTGATCCATTTTGATACACCACGGCGCCTCCGCGGCGCCGTGGCCTTGATGTCGCGAACGCACTGTCGATCGGCAAAACCTGCCGCGATCGGTCACGATGCGGCGGCGCGACGGCGGCAAATATTAAGACTTCGCAAATCATTTGCCCCTAAAAATAATGACCGATAAGCAGCGTTTCATATTAGGGGGTTTGCACATGCAAACGGCAAGCTCGGGCAAGGCTCAGACGCCCGATATCGCAGCGCAGGTAACCCATGCGATGCGCATGATGGGCGTGGCGCCCATCCCCCGCAATTACGAGCTTTATTACGAAGCCTATCTCGGCTCCAATCCGCAATTGTCGAAGGAACTGGCCGCACTCGGCAGCCGCGCGACCCAGGAGGAACTGGACGCGATCGGTGCGCAGTATTTCAGCCACATCCATCGCTCCACCGGCATCGAGCGCGCCCACACCACGCTTGCCGCCAAGCTTGCCGAACTCGTGACCCTGTTGCGCGACGAGCAATACGCACTCGAGAACTACAACAAGGTTCTCGACGAAGCCTATGTCAACATCGTCAGCAAGAGCGCATCGAGCGCCGATATCCTGCGCCACGCGATCGGCATTCTGACCGATGCGACGGCCGAGACGATGAGCCAGGGCAAGGAACGCGTCGAGACCGTCGTGCAGAAGTCCTTCGAGATGGAGGTCATCCGGCAGGAACTCGACGAGTACAAGCGCATCGCCAACACCGATTCGCTGACGCGGCTCGCCAACCGCCGTGCCTTCGACGACAATCTGGCGGCTGTCTACAACAACGAGCACCTGAGAAACTTCACCGGCCTGCTCGTTGCCGACATCGACCACTTCAAGAAGGTCAACGACACCTTCGGCCATCCGGTTGGCGACAAGATCCTGGCGACCGTCGGCGGCGTGCTACGCGCCAATCTGCGCCGCGAGGCTTTCGTCGCGCGCACCGGCGGCGAGGAATTCGCCATCATCCTCGGCGACAGCAGCCAGGAAGAGTGCCTTCAGATTGCCGACCGCATCCGCACCGTGTTGGCCGCGACGCCCTTCCGCAATTCCAAGACCGGCGTCAATTACGGCCCGATCACGCTGTCCGTTGGCGTCTGCATGGCGACCGCCGCCGAAGACCCGGTCGACCTCTACAACAAGGCGGACATCGCGCTCTATTCGGCCAAGAACGCGGGCCGTAACAAGACGGTTCTCTTCGAAGACGGCATGCGCAAGGAATCCGGCCGCAATTGGCTGATCTATCGCCGCTGAGAAGCGGCAACGCCCTCGTCGACCAAACTGACAATGGGCGCCCTCCACGGGCGCCTTTTGCGTTTCATGGCCCGCGAGTCCGTTTCCCGCTGAGACTACTGGTGACACGCATCGGCGCCTGCGGCGCGAGCGATTGCGATCATCTCCGGCCGGTATTCGAAATGCATCGTATCGAAGTGATACCAACGGCCGCCCCAGATGAAGCCGCGCTTTTCGAAGGCTTGAACGATGCCCAGCGGGTAGCGGTTGCGATAGCCGCCGCGGGCCTTTCCGGCCCAGCGCCAATAGTCGGCAAAGCGCGTGTTGATATCGATGGCCGCACCGAAACTGTGGACCGACAGCGTCGCGGTGCCGGCAATCGGCCGCCAGTTGAAGGTGCCGGCACTCGGGCTGAGATAGCGCCTGAGTTCGGCTTGTCGCGAAAGGTCCGCGGCAACAGCCTTCAGCGCCGCCGCCATCCCGTGCTTCCTCGTTACCTGCAGCCGCTCGCCGAACCAGTCCACGCCGACGAGATCCTGCCGGACGGTTGTAGCGCTGCCGCCATAAAGCCGTTTCAGAAGCGCTTCGCTGCGTATGCGCCCCGGGTCGAAATCGACCGCTGGCGGCGTCGCACAGGCACCGATCGGATAGACTTGTGACAGGCTGTCCTCGACGTCCCCCGCAGCGAGTTTCTCGGCATGGCTTTTCGTTCGGCCGTCGTCGATGACGATCGGCGGCCCGCCATCCCCAAGGATCAAGGCGTTGCCGTCGATGCGCTCGATGGCATCCGGGTAACTTGCTGCCAGCAGATTGAGCTTTTCCGCCAGCGACGGCTCACCAGCAGACGTCTTGCCAGCCAGGAGGGCGAGCAGGAATGCACCTGTCAGAGCTTGCTGCCGCACCCTCGCCTCCAGTCTCTGTGCTTGCCTGATCGCGCCGATCAGCCGGTTACCACATGGTCTTGGCGGCGCGCTCCGGCCATTCGCGGTCATAGGTCTCGCGGTCGAAATCCGCCTTGGCGGCCTTCAGCAACGTGCCGGGCGTCGGCAGCAATGCCGGATCAAGGAAGCGGTCGGGGTTCCAGAGCTGGGCGCGCATGACGGCGCGGGCGCATTGGAAATAAACCTCGCCAATCGTCACGACGATGACGCTGCGCGGGTGCTTGCCGTCGACCTCGAAGCTTTCCGTCAGGGCGGGATCGACGCTGAGCACCGCCGTGCCGTTGATGCGCATCGTCGTGTTCGAACCGGGGATCAGGAACATCAGCGCCACGCGCGGATCGCGCACGATATTGGCGAGCGAATCGACGCGGTTGTTGCCGCGCCAGTCCGGCAGAAGCACCGTCCTGTCGTCGCCGATCCGCACGACGCAATCGTCATCCCCGCGCGGCGAGCAATCCAGTCCCTCCGGACCGACGGTCGCGAGCGCGCAGAAAGGCGATGCCTCGATCATCAGCCGGTATTCGGCCGTCAGCGTCTTGGTGACCTTGGCCACCGATGCTTCGCTGACGCCGCCATAGAGCGCGTTGAGTTCCTCGACCGAGCTGATGATCGACATGCCGTCCTCCAATGCTGCCAAAAATCCCGGGAGCAATCTGGATACAGAGAATCCCAGGCCAGCGACCCTTCGGCCGATAGCATGACAGACTGATGACGCGGTCAACGAAAATAGTCAGGCGGCGGCTTTTTGATCTTCCGCGTGTATGAAGGCGTTGATCCGCGCAATCACTGGTGCGGCCGAAACAATGCGCCGGTGGCCAAATCCGTTTGCCCAGTGCATTTCGACATTGGGCCCGGCTGCCGCATAACGGCGCGCATGGTCGGCGGAAACCTCCTTGTCGTCTTCCGCATGGATGACGAGCGTCGGCACGGCGCGCGCCTGGATCACGTGCGCTGCATCGAAATCCTGAAGTCGGCGGCCGGAGAGACGTTCGACAACGCCTTCGAAGGCCACCTGCGCCTTCGGGGAAAGGCGAAGAATTCTCCCGAAGCCTTTGAAAAGCCAAGTCATCTCGCTTGGCGCGCCGATCAGCACCAGCTTCTTCGGGATATGGCTGTGCACGTCGCAGACGATGCCGCCGGCAGCGCAAGCCAGGCTGCCGCCGCCGAAGGAATGGCCGACACAGACGTCGAAATTGCCGAAGTGCCGCCAGGCCGCGTCGATCGCCCGAACCGCTGCCGGCATCGTCAACGTGCGCCCCGGCGAAGCTCCGTGCCCGGGCCAGTCGAGCGTCACCACCTCGGCGCCGCCCTTCACCAGGCCGTCGATCATCGCTGCCAGATAGTCGCTGCGCGATCCCCAACCGTGCAGGAGGAGAATGCGCTTGGTGTTGGCGGCCTCGCGCGGCGCCGCGAACCGGCGCGCCAGCACCCAGCCGCCGGCATAGGAGAGCGTCACCGGCTGGCCCCGGGCGATCACCGGAGCGGCAGCGGCGAGCGCCGCCCTTTCCTTGGCGTTCTTCGGCTTTCTGCCGGGCGTGAGAGTGAACAGCCTGAAAGCGAGCCGCCCGGCCGCCTCGGGTGAAAACGCGTCGACGCCCTTCAGCGCGTTGCGGATGACCTTGATCGCAAAGGATGCCATAGTGAGAATCTCTTGTTATGTTCAATGCTGAACATAATTGTACAACGTTGAACAAAAATCAAGTGACGAGCGAACACCATTTTCCCTGGGACCATCCCCGCTTTCGCAGCTGGATCGCGGTGGCGCGCGCCTGCCAGCTCATGCAGCAGACCTTGACGCGCGAGATCGCCCATCTCGACATCAAGCCGCCGCATCTCGACATCCTGATCAATCTCTACCGTTTTGACGGCATCTCGCAGCAGGAACTGGCGCGCAAGCTGCTGGTCGGCCGATCCAACATGAGCATGCTGCTGCCGCAACTGGAAAAGCGCGGCCTGATCCTCAGGCGTGGCGACGAGAAGGACAAACGGGTGCTGCGTCTGTCGCTGACGCCGGAAGGCCGCAGCCTGACTGAAGCCGCGATGGAAATTCACACCGGGCTGATCGAGAAGTCGATGGAAGGCTCGCCGATCGAGGAATGCATGATCGTCGCCAAGTCCATGGAGCGGCTGATCGGCATTTTGCTCAAGGAAGAGAGCGAGCTGTCGGAAGAGCGCGCGGATTAACGCGGCTTTTCGGCCTTGTCGCGTGACATGCCCTTGTCGGCGAGCTCCTGCTCGTAGGCAGCAAAGAGTTCCGCGCCCCTTTCACCGAGCTCATGCAGATAGCTCCAGGTGAAGATGCCGGTGTCGTGGAAGTCGTCAAAGCCGATGCGGACCGCATAGTTGCCGGTCGGCTGCACGGAAATGATCTGCACATTGCGCTTGCCGGGAACCGTCACCCGCTGGCCGGGACCATGGCCCTGCACTTCGGCGGACGGCGAAAGCACCCGCAGCATCTCCGCCGAAAGATCGAAGGACGCTCCGTCGCTGAACGTCACCACAAGCCGGTGGCGATCCTTCGACACCCGCAATTCCGTCGGCCAGAATTCGCTCATTTCGCTGCTTCCTTTCGCGTACGACAAACCGGATGCCGCCCATTCGCCGTAATCTGCGTCCCCGATGCGGCATTGCTCTAAGGGACGACAATGCACTAGCGCAGAAATCGGCGCGCGAGAATTACCCGTCTCTTCCGATCAACACTTTGCGACAGTATGCGCCTTGACGCGACCATCTTCGACGACGACATTGAAGGGGCTGGGAGAAAGACGCTTGAACACAGCAACGATAGACAGATTTGGCGCTTTGCCACTGGAGCAGAAGACAGCCCCGATGATCGACCCCTTCGGCCGGGCGATCACCTATCTGCGCGTGTCCGTCACCGACCGCTGCGATTTCCGCTGCACCTATTGCATGGCCGAGCACATGACCTTCCTGCCGAAAAAGGATCTGCTGACGCTCGAAGAATTGCAGCGTCTCTGTTCCGCCTTCATCGAGAAGGGTGTCCGCAAGCTCAGGCTTACCGGCGGCGAACCGCTGGTGCGCAAGAACATCATGTTTCTGGTGCGCGAACTCGGTCGTGAGATCGAGGCCGGCCGGCTTGATGAACTGACGCTGACGACCAACGGCTCGCAGCTCGCGAAATATGCCGCCGAACTCGCCGACTGCGGCGTCAAGCGCATCAACGTCTCGCTCGATACGCTCGACCCGGCAAAGTTCCACCAGATCACCCGCTGGGGCGAACTCTCCAAGGTCATGGAAGGCATCGACGCCGCCCAGGCCGCCGGCCTCAAGATCAAGATCAATGCGGTGGCGCTCAAAGGCTTCAACGACCAGGAGATCCCGGACCTGATGCGCTGGGCCCATGGCCGCGGCATGGACCTGACGCTCATCGAAACCATGCCGATGGGCGAGATCGAGGAAGACCGCACCGACCACTACATGCCGCTGTCGGAAATGCGCCGACAGCTGGAAGAACAGTTTATCTTCTCCGGTATTCCCTATCGCACCGGTGGCCCCGCCCGCTATCTCGAAGTGGCGGAAACCGGCGGAAGGCTCGGCCTGATCACGCCGATGACCCATAATTTCTGCGAGAGCTGCAACCGCGTCCGTCTCACCTGCACCGGCACGCTCTACATGTGCCTCGGCCAGAACGACGCGGCCGACCTGCGCACGGCGCTCAGGGCCTCGGAAGACGACGCCTATCTCAGCCAGGTGATCGACGAGGCGATCGGCCGCAAGCCGAAAGGCCACGACTTCATCATCGACCGCGAGCACAACCGCCCGGCCGTTGCCCGCCACATGAGCGTCACCGGCGGCTGACCTTTCATCAGGATACCAATCTTGGAAAAACAACCGGCAGGCGGCCCCTCAACCGCCTGCCGGCACCTTCTCCGCGCAGATGGGGAGAAGGGAATGTGGGGCACATCTTCATGTCCCCACGTACTCCGCGTGTCAGTGGATAGCGCCTGCATCTGGGCGCTCGGCAGCCCGGCACGCTCTCCGTGCCTGCCTGCCGGTGAGGTCTGGTCCCCGGATTGACTTCGAGGACATTGAGCTAGCAGAGAGACCAGCCACCCGCTCAGAGGCTCAAGCCGCGTAGCTTCGATGCCCCTGGCCCCGCGCGCCGATTCCGTCCGTCCCGGTGCGGAAGCGTTCGATCTTCTCGTTGAGCGCTTCCACCTGTCGGCGCAGGCCGTGGATTTCGGCAGTGTTCTCTTCGACCATCGCGGCATTCTGTTGGGTGATCAGCTCGACCTCGTGCACCGCCGAGTTCACTTCGTTGAGGCCGGTATACTGGTCGGCGGCCGAAGCCTCGATGTTGCTGACGAGGTCGTGGATCGTGCCGATGTGGCTGTTGATCACCGTCAGCGCGTCGCCGGTTTCCTGGACGAGAGCGACGCCGCTTCTCACCTGTGCCGAGCTTTCGGAGATCAGCCCCTTGATCTCGCGGGCAGCCCCGGCGCAGCGCTGGGCGAGCTCGCGCACTTCCTGCGCCACCACGGCAAAGCCGCGGCCCGCCTCGCCTGCCCGCGCCGCCTCGACGCCGGCATTCAGCGCAAGCAGGTTGGTCTGGAAGGCGATCTCGTCGATGACACCGATGATCGTGCTGATCTTCTCCGAGGAGCGGTTGATCTCGGCCATGGCATCGATCGCCTTGGCGACCACCTGGCCGGAATGCTTGGCGTAGGAATTGGTCTCGCCGACCGAAACCGTCGTCTTGCGGGCGCTTTCGGCCGTCGCGCGGACGATATCGGTCAACTGCCGCAGCGCCCGTGAGCTTTCTTCGAGCGCCGCCGCCTGTTGCTCGGTCCGGCGCGCCAGGTCGTCCGCAGACGAAGCGAGATTGCCGGTGCCGCCGGTGATCTCGCCGGTGACGACGCGCACGTCGGCAAGCGTCGCCCGCAGCGCCTCGACGGCATTGTTATAGGTGCGGGCCATGATCACGTAATCGGCCGGCAGGTCCTCGGACATGCCCTCTTCGAGATCGCCGTCGGCAAGTGCCGCCAGCACGTCGGAGAGCGCGTTCAGCGCCTGCATCTGCTCGGCCTCGATGCGGGCGCGCTCGGCCGCCCGGCGCGTTTCCTCTTCCGCAGAAAGCGCACGCGCAGCCTCGGCCTCGCGACCAAGCCGCACGTTCTCGACCGCATTGTCGCGGAAGACGGCAACCGAGCGCACCATGTCGCCGATCTCGTCGCCACGGTTGCGGCCCTCGATGGCAACGTCGAGATCGCCATTGGCAAGCCGCGTCATCGTTTCCGTCACGCGCTTCAGCGGGCCGCGCAACGTCTCGACCAACATCAGGCCGCCGATGATGGCGAGCAGCGTGCCGGCGATCATCGCCACGATCGAAACATCGGCCGAGCGCTGGCTGTCGACCTTGCCGGCCTCCTGGGCGCTGCTGACGAAGCTCTCAAGCGTCGTGCTGGCGGTTGCGACCATCGTCGCCGCTTCGCTCTTTGCCGCCTGCCAGCGGCCGCCGACATCGATCAATGCTGCCGTGTCCTTGTCGATGTTGTCGAGCGATGGGCCGAGCTTGCCCGGCAGATCGCGAAGGGCTGCATTCTTGCCGCCGAGTTCGCCAAGTTTGGCTGCCGTCTCGCGAACTGCCTGGATGTCGGCCATGACCGGCGCGCGGCCGGCTGCATCGAGCTTGCGATGCAGCTCGCTGATGTGCAGCCGCGTGCTGTCGAGGCCCTTGAAGGTGTCGCCCATCAGCGCGATCAAGGTCTTCAGCTGCGAGATCTCGGCATCCATGCCGACGAAACGCTTGGCGGCCGTGTCGGAATTCTTCGCAGCCTCCTTGGCAAAGTCGGCCTCATATTTCGAGAACTTGCTGAGGATCGGCACCAGCGCGTTCTTCTTCGCCTCGTTGTCCTCGCCGCCGGCAAGGATCGCCTGCACCTTCGTTGCCTGGTCCTTCACTTCGGCAATCGGCGCCTGCACCTTTTCCGAGGCGATCTTTTCGGCTTCGTCAATCTGCTTCATGAGATGCGGCAGAAGCTTGTTCGCCTGGTCGACCTTGGCGTCGGGATTGACGGCCATTGTCACCGGCAGGCGGAATTTCTTGATGCGCTCGGCAAGACCCTGATAGGCGGCGGCATCGAAAAGCAACGCCTTGGCGAAGGCTTCCTTTTCGCCGGATTCCTTGCGGATGATGTCGATCTGCTTGTAGGCGCCGTTGCCCTGTTCGGTCATGTCGGCGAGCGCCTTGTCGAGCGACGCTGTCACCTGGTCACGTTCGATCTTGGTCGCCCAGAGCTTGTCCGTCTGGCTGCGCATCGCGCTTCCGAGCGCCAGCACAGAGGCGATCTCCGCCTTGTCCTCGGCACGGTTCAACAGGTCGTCGAGCGCCTTCACGCCGCTTTCCTGTTCGTCGATCTGGCTCGACAGGGCCGTGCGTGTCTCTTCGCTCGGCGCATCGGCAAACGCTTGCAGCGCGCCGCGCAGCGCCTGGAAATCCGAGAGATTGTTGATGGTTTCCCGCGTCACGGTCATATGGCCGTTGAGCGTACGGGCAGTGAAGAAGCCGATGAGACCAATGCCGGCGATAAGCGCCACGAGCGGAACCACAAAAAGCAGAACCTTGGTGACGATACGCAGCCGTTGCAGCAAGCGATCGATGAAAGACATTGCGCACCCCTGATTATTCTTATGGGAAGCAGGCCCGCGCGGCGGCTTTTCTTGGTGGAAACACCGATGGGACATCGGCCGAAGGCTCTCCCAAGCCTCAAGCAAACGTCCCTGGAATGGCCACCCTGCAAGTTTTATTGCGGCGCCACCCCGCCGATCGCGTCATGCGAATGGATGCGGAATTGCGGCGACGATAGGCAGTGAAACTTAAGATTCCGCGAATAAGCTTATGTTCGAGCGCACCCGTTTTACCGGCGAACGACAGTCTTTCCTGCACGGGGTTCGGCGCGAAAACACCCCTTCTACTTGTCGAACAAGAAAAGTCGTCGCGTCATGCGATCCCGTTTGCACAAGGCGGCAGCCAATGCTTAAACATTAGGCGATCCATTCACGGATTCGCCTCCCATTCGCCGGCAGCGCAGCCCGCTTGTCCGGCGCCGCAGGACAGCCAGCATGCAAGCCTCCACCAATTTCCGCGGCATTCTTTTCATGTGCCTGGCGATGGTCACGTTTTCCTGCAACGACGCGCTCGTCAAATCCGTCACCGGTGCGATGAATGTTGGGCAGATCATCTTCGTGCGTGGCTTGCTGACGACGCTGATGGTCGTGCTCGCCGCCTGGCACTTTCGCGCCTTCCGGCCGATCGGAACGCTGATGCGGCCGGTGATCCTCTTGCGCATCGCCATGGAGGCGCTGGCCTCCGTCACCTACATCTCGGCCCTTGGCCAGATCCCGCTCGCCAATGCCTCGGCGATCATGCAGGCGCTGCCGCTTGCAGTCACGCTCGGCGCCGCACTCTTCCTCGGCGAGCCGGTCGGCTGGCGCCGCTGGACCGCCATTATCGCCGGCTTCATCGGCGTGCTGATCGTGCTCCGGCCCGGCCCCGAGGGCTTCACGCCGGTGGCGCTGACCGTGGTCGGCTGCGTCTTCGTCACCGCCACCCGCGACCTCTGTACCCGCCGCATCGGCCACGACGTGCCGGCGCTCTACATCACCGTATCGACTTCGCTCGTCACCACCATCGTCGGCGCCCTGCTCATCCAGCCAATGGGCGGCTGGCAGCCGATGTCGACGACGACCTTCAGCCATATCGCTGCGGCAAGCGTTCTTTTGATGCTTGGCTACCAGACGATCGTGCTGGCGATGCGTGCCGGCGACATCTCGGTGATCGCCCCCTTCCGCTACACCAGCCTGATCTGGTCGATTGCGATCGGCATCTTCTTCTTTGCCGAGGTGCCGGATCACTGGATGCTGGTCGGCGTCGCGATCATCATCGGTTCGGGCCTCTACACCTTCTACCGCGAGACGCTGCGTGGCCGTAAAGCCGTCGCCCAGCGCTCGTTGACCGGCCCGCTGGAATAGGAGCCGACAATGCCCGAAAGCCCTCCCTCGCCCCTGATCAGCGCGTCCCGGCCCGCCGTCGTCCTTGCCGGCGGATTGTCGCGCCGTATGGGCAGCCCGAAGTTCGGCCTTCCGCTCGGCGGCCAGACGATGTTGACGCGCATCGTCGCCCGGCTTCAGCCTCAGGTGACGAGCGTCGCCGTCAACCTCAACGCCGATCCGGCTGGCGCCATGGATGAAAGCGTGCCCGTCATCGCCGATACGGTCCCCGGGTTTCTCGGTCCGCTTGCCGGCGTGCTGACAGCGATGCGCCATGTCGCGGCCAACAATCCGGCTGCAAGCCACGTCGTCGTCCTTCCGACCGATACGCCGTTCTTTCCGGACGATCTCGTCACCCGAATGGTGGCCGCCCTGACAGAGCAGCAGCAGATCGCCGTTGCGGCATCCGACGGGCAGATGCATCCACTGTTCGGGCTCTGGCCGCTCGCCCTTGCCGACGAACTTGAGGCCTTCCTGACCAGCGATCCGAAGCGCCGCGTTCGCGCCTTCATCGAAAGCCACCCGTCGGTCACGGTCGATTTTCCGCTCGTTGCGACGACAAAAGGCGCATTCGACCCGTTCTTCAACGTCAACACGCCCGAGGATCTGATCGACGCGGAGCAATGGTTGCGTTTCTTCGAGGATGACATGACATGAGCGCCATGAAGATCTTCGGCATCGCCGGCTGGAAGAATTCAGGCAAGACCGGCCTGATGGTGCGGCTCGTCACCGAACTGACGCGGCGCGGCTACGTCGTCTCCACCGTCAAGCACGCCCACCACGACTTCGATATCGACAAGGTCGGCGCCGACAGCTACCGTCACCGCGAGGCCGGCGCCCATGAGGTGACCATCGTCTCCGGCACGCGATTTGCGATCATGCATGAATTGCGCGGCGCGCCAGAGCCAAGCTTCGAGGATATCCTGGCGCGGCTTGCGCCCTGTGATCTCGTGCTCATCGAAGGCTACAAGCGCGAACCGATCCCCAAGGTCGAGGCCCGCCGGTTGGAGTCGGCAAACCGCGAGCCGCTGGCCCCCACGGATCCGCACATCTGCGCGATCGCCGCCGACCATCCGGTTTCCGATAGCGATCTTCCGGTCTTCGACCTCGATGACACGGACGCGATCGCCGACTTCGTCGAGAAGGTCACGGGTCTCAAGCGCAAGGACGCGGCTTCCTGATCAAGGCGCGCGGGCCCGAGGCCTGCAGTCAAGGCTTCGTGGTGTCGCGATACTTCTGCGGCAGCCCGTCGAGCAACTGCTGCGCCTTCTGCATCCCTTGTTTCGCCGCCCTGGCATACCATTCGGCAGCCGACGCAAGATTTTGCTCCACCCCGGCGCCCCTTGCATAGGCGATGCCGAGATTGAGTTGCGCGTCGGCATTTCCCTGCTCGGCGGCCTTGCGAAACCATCTGGCAGCAGCCGCAGCGTCGCTTTCCACACCGATGGCATTGAGATAGGCCACGCCGAGACTGAACTGCGCCAGAGCATAGCCCTGATTGGCCGCGAGTTCATAAAGCCGCGCCGCCTCCTTGAGGTTCTTCTCGAGGCCGAGGCCGCCTGCGTACATCACCGCCAGATGGAACTGGCCGCGGGGATCCCCGCGATCAGCCAATGTCAGAAACCAGCGGTGCGCTTCCGCGACGTTTTCTCCGGTGCCGGTCCCCTTCAAGTACATGAGGCCGACGTTCAACTGGGCTTTGGCATCCCCTTGCTTGGCCGCCTTCAGGTAGAGGTCAAAGGCCGCTGCCGGATCCTTCTCGACGCCGCGACCGAGCATGTAGAAGGTGGCGAGGTCCATCTGCGCTGCAACCATGCCCTGGTCGGCCGCCTTGCGGCACCAGTTCACCGCCTCCCGATCGTCGCGTCCGACCCCGAAGGCGCGCACGTAAACGCCGCAGAGCAGATTTTGCGCCTCCTTATGGCCGGCGTTCGCAACCGGGCGAAGCCAGCGAAGTCCCTCCTGGGCATCGATCCGCCCCGCCTCGCTGTTGAAATAGAGCCGGCCGGCATTCGCTTGCCCATCGACATATCCCTGCTCGGCAGAACGCAGGTACCAGCGCAGCGCTTCGGCCATGTTGCGCTCCACGCCGACACCCTTCTCGTACATGAAACCGAGGTTGTACTGGGCACGCGCCTCTCCGGCGACCGCGGCTCGCGACGTCCATCGGTAAGCCTCCGCGTCATTCTTCAGCGTGCCGCTGCCTTGGAAATAGGCGATGGCCAGATTGTGCATGGCGGCCACCAGGCCTTGTTCCGATGCTTTCCGATACCATACAAACGCCGCGGCCGGGTCGCGCGCCGTACCGCGCCCCTGCTGGTAGAGAAAGCCCAGGTTGAACTGGGCCGCCGCATAGCCTTGTTCAGCCGCCAACCGGTAATAGGTGAAGGCCTGCGCATCGTCCTTGGCGACGCCCAGCCCCTGTTCGTAGATCACCCCGAGACTGTATTGGGCCTCCGGAACGCGATGCTCGGCGGCAAACCGAAACCATCGTCCGGCCTCCTCATAGTTCTGCTTCACGCCTTCGCCGCCGTTGAAATAGATGGTGCCGAGGTGGAATTGCGCCTTCGCGTCGCCACTCTCGGCCGCCTTCCGGTACCAGCCGATCGCCTTCAGGAAGTCGCGCTCAACGCCCTCGCCGGTGTGGTAACGCATACCGAGATCGACCTGCGCCTGGACATCGCCGTCTTCAGCCCGCTCCAGCACCTTGTCGAACGGCGGCAGGCCCGGGGCCGCACCGTCCGCGTGGACGGAGGACGAGAACACCGACGACATCAGGGCGACAACGAGTCCGAAGACGACGCGCTTCATCCACACCTCCCAGGCTACCGCTACGCGGAAAAATCCTATGGCGAGGTTCCTTCAACCGAAAATCGATTTCGACAGACGGCTTCAACGCGTCGAGCAGCGGCCGTCAATTGCTGGGCTGCGCACCATGCGCGCCGACCAATCAACTCCTCGGCCGGGCGCCCGATGTACCTCGGGGATGCCGTGGGCCACGGCCCTGCTGGTCATCGTCAGTTCGTCGCGCCGACGGCCGTTTGGTCCGGAATGTCGTTCAGACGCACGAAGCTGTAGCCCTTGGCCTTGAGATCGAGAATGCCGCGGGCAACGCCGGCGCCGGCCGAATGGGTCGGCTGGTTGATGTGGGCGATGATGACGTCGCCGTCCTTGGCGGCGCGAATGCGCTTTTCAGCCATTGCGGCCCCCAGCAGCGAGCCGCCGTCGCCGTTCACCGAGTAGCCGGCGATGCGGTAACCCATAGCGCGGATCTGGCTCATCGACGAATGGGTGTATTTGGCCGTCGCGCCGCGAAACCACTTCGGCGCCGGCAGTCCATGCGCCTTGATTGCGACAGCGCCGCCATCGACTTCGGCCGCGACCGCCGCCTCGGAGCCGGCCGCCGCGATGCCATAGACGGAGATCTTCACGTCGATCGGCGGCACGTGCATCGCACCGTGGTCCTCAATCTCGAACAGATCAGGATGTGCCTTCATCACCTCGACGACGAGGCCGTTGCGCTTCAGCCAGCGCGCGGTGACGAAGATCGTCGCCGGGATACGGTTTTCGATCAGCGTGCCGAGGATGCGCATGTCGGTGGCGCCGCTGCAGGCGTCAAGCGTCAGTGCAACCCGCGGGGCTGCGCCCTTTCCGCCAGGATTGGAAGGCAGACGCAGATCCGGCTCGACGAGCCCAGGCGCAGCGGTGGCCGAATGGGCGAACGTGGTGGCGGCAACAAGCGCGAGAACAAGGGCTTTCATGGCAATCCGAGAAAGAATGTCTGGGAAGGAATGTCAAATGACAGAAACCCGCCTTTTGCGAGGCGGGTTTCCGAGATTTAGGTGGGCAGCCCTGCCCGAAGCTTGATCGGCGCCTAGCGCTGCGCGACCGGGCGAACCAGCGGCGTCACACGGCGAATGGTGACGCGACGGTTCTGCTGCTCGGCATCCTGGGTGCGAACCTTCAGGAAGCGCTCGCCATAGCCCTGGGTCGCCAGGTTTTCCGGCGGAATGCCGTAGACCTCGGTGAGCAGCGAGGCGACCGATTCGGCGCGCTTGTCGGAGAGCACCAGGTTCGAGCGGTCCGAGCCGACGGCATCGGTGTGGCCTTCGATGAAGAAGGTTTCACCCGGATCCTTGGCAAGGATCTTCTCCATCGCGGCTGCGACCTTGCGCATGGTCTTGGCCTGCGACATCGACACTTCGGCACTGCCCGTCGGGAAGGTGATGGTGTCGAGGTCGACGCGGCGAACCTTGTCACGCAGGCGGGCGGAGTGGCGCACTTCGTCCATCGTGTAGACGCGTTCGACACGCTCGACCGGCGGCTCGGCGAGGAACTGGTAGTAGTCGCGATCCGGATCGTCGGAAACGTCGGCGATGTAGTCGCGGACCGGGATGCGCAGGCGCATCGGCGGCAGTTCGTAGCCGACGTCGATGATCGCCGGACGCGGGCCTTCGTCACGCTCGGGCGCATAGATCATCAGGTATTCGTTGCCGTCGCGGTCGACACGCGAGCGCTGCAGAATGTCGCCGTAACGGTTGTAGACGGTGACGATCCGGTAGCCGCCCGGACGCACGATGGTTTCGCGGGTGCGGCCACGCGGAAGCTGATCGTAGTAGGTCTCTTCCGCATCGTAACGCAGGCGCGGACGGTCGTCGCCACGCACGAAGATCTGGTCGCCCACCCCGAGGATCACCCGGTTGTCGATCTGTTCGACGATCTTCACCTCGGTGATGTTGTTGGTGATGTTGTTGACCGTCGTGTTGTTGTTGATCACCGTGTTGTTGATAACGGTGTTGTTGACGATGTTGGTCGTCTCCGGAACCACGAAGACCGGAGCCTCGTCGACGCGCGTACCCTTTTCGTTGAGGTTCGCTTCGATCTTCTGCGGCAGGTCGGCCTGGATCTCGGCAGCGATCGCAGCCTGCGCTGCGGCATCGTCGGCTGGCGGCGGTGCGTCCTCTTCCTTGGCGCGCAGTTCCTCGCGCAGCTTCTGACGCTCTTCGCGCGCCTGGTTGCCGCCGGCATTGTCAGCGTCCTTGTCGCTGTCGAGCACGGCCGCACCGTTTTCGACCGGCAGGACGACGGTTTCGTCGGTCGCAGCCGGATCGTCGGCGATCTTCACCTTCTCTTCTTCGGTACGGGTATCGACCACTTCCGGAGCCGGCTGCTGCACCTGCGGCTGCTCGGCGGTCACCGGCTGCTCGGTACCAGGCACAGGCTGGCCTTCACCCGTCTGCGGTTGTTCCGTGCCGGGTGCAGGCTGCCCTTCGCCGGTCTGCGGCTGCGGCTCGACGGCAGGAGCGGTTTCGCCACCGGCCTTCTGCTCTTCGGCAGCCTTCTGCTCTTCGGCAGCCTTCTGTTCGTCAGCAGTCTTCTGCTCTTCGGCAGCCTTCTGCTCTTCGGCAGCCTTCTGCTCTTCGGCAGCCTTCTGCTCTTCAGCAGCCTTCTGTTCGTCAGTAGTCTTCTGCTCTTCAGCAGCCTTCTGCTCTTCAGCAGCCTTCTGCTCTTCAGCAGCCTTCTGCTCTTCAGCAGCCTTCTGCTCTTCAGCAGCCTTCTGCTCTTCGGCAGCCTTCTGTTCGTCAGCAGCCTTCTGCTCTTCGGCAGCCTTCTGCTCTTCGGCAGCCTTCTGCTCGTCAGCAGCCTTCTGTTCCTCAGCAGCCTTCTGCTGCTCGGCGGCCTGACGGGCAGCTTCTTCCTCAGCGGCCTTCTGCTGTTCGGCGGCCTGGCGCGCAGCTTCTTCCTCAGCGGCCTTCTGCTGTTCGGCGGCCTGACGGGCAGCCTCTTCCTCGGCAGCCTTCTGCTGTTCGGCAGCCTGGCGCGCAGCTTCTTCCTCAGCGGCACGCTGCTGTTCGGCCGCCTGGCGCGCTGCCTCTTCCTCGGCAGCACGCTGCTGCTGCTCGGCGGCTTGGCGCGCGGCCTCTTCTTCAGCGGCGCGCTGCTGTTCGGCAGCCTGGCGCGCAGCTTCTTCTTCCGCCTGGCGCTGTTGCTGCAGCAGCAGTTCCTGGTCGGATTGGCCACCGCCCTCCTGTGCAACCTCGAATGGCTTCATCAGGCTGTCGGCCACGGCAGGCGGAACCGCCACGGACACCGACAGCACCGGCAGCGCGACGGTCGCAAACAGCTTGGATCGAATCGACATTTTGTCTTCCTTCCTCTTCCTGGGAGGTCCTGGCCCGCATCCTCTCGTCAACCCATGACACGCTGACGAAGGGAATACGAACACGAATACTTACGGGGCCTTGACCCAAGGTTTCGGCTTTTTTGTGTTGGCCGCGAGACGCGCGGTCCAATGCAACGCCCAAACCGCGAACCGGTTCCTTGACAAGGGCTAGCGGAGGCAAGATTAACCGCCGCTGAACGCCTTGTTCGTGTTTCTCCGACGCTGAAAAGCACAATCATCGGTCGAATTCCGATTCCCGTTGAGCGCCTTCGCTTTCCTGTTGATTTTTAGTGGAAAAGAGTACGAATATCGCCACAACCGGCGGCAGACGCCCCGGCTGAAATTGGCATCCGCGAAAAACAACAATGCCGGATGTCGACCAACAGAGAGGACTATCATGCGTATTTCCAAGCGGCTGGCAGCCGCCGCATCGGCTGCCGTTTTCGTGCTCATGGCAGGCTCGGCCATGGCCGACGGCGAAAAGGTCGTGATCGGCACGGAAGGCGCCTACCCGCCCTTCAACAACCTGGAAGCGGACGGCACGCTGACGGGCTTCGACATCGACATCGCCAAGGCGCTGTGCGTGGAAATGAAGGCCGAGTGCACTTTCGTGACGCAGGACTGGGACGGCATCATTCCGGCGCTCATCGCCAAGAAGTTCGACGCCATCATCGCGTCCATGTCGATCACCGCCGAGCGCAAGGAAAAGGTCGACTTCACCAACAAGTACTACAACACCCCGCCGGCAATCGTCGTGCCGAAGGATTCGCCGATCACCGAGGCAACCGCAGCCGCCCTTCAGGGCAAGGCGCTCGGCGCGCAAGGCTCGACCACCCATTCCAACTATGCCGAAGCGCATATGAAGGGTGCCGAAATCAAGCTCTATCCGACGGCTGACGAGTACAAGCTCGACATCGCCAACGGCCGTATCGATGCGGTCATCGACGACGTCGTCGTGCTCTCGGAATGGCTGAAGACTGCTGACGGCGCCTGCTGCAAGCTGCTCGGCACCCTGCCGATCGACCCCGTCATCAACGGCGACGGCGCCGGTATCGCGGTCCGCAAGGGCGACGATGCGCTGCGCGAGAAGTTCAACAAGGCGATCGAAGCGATCCGCGCCAACGGCAAGTACAAGGAAATCAACGAAAAGTACTTCCCATTCGACGTTTACGGCAGCTGATTGACTGTTTCCGGTGCGATTTCCTAGTGAATCATGCCGGAAAAACGTCGGTTGATGCGAAAATTGCAACGGCGGATGGCTTGCCCTTCCGCCGTTTTTGTTTGACAAGTGCCTAAAACAAAGCGCGATCGATACGCATAAAAACAGCGCAAAAGGGGAAATCTCTGACATGAGCGGGTTGTTTGCCGGCTTCTATTCCATCCTCTCCTGGATCGGATCGATCGTCGATCCATTCTGCGGCCCGGTCGGGGTCTTTACCTGGCTCGCACCTGGCACGCTTCTCGCCTGCGGCGACACCGGATGGGGTGACGATATCGCCCACGGCTTCGTCATTACCGCGAGCCTTGCCATCGCAACGCTGCCCGTCGGCCTGTTGATCGGCTTCTTCATCGCGCTCGGCAAACAGTCCGAAGAGCGCACAGTTCGGCTCGCGTCGAACATTTACACGACGATCTTCCGCGGCCTGCCCGAACTGCTGACGCTCTTCATCGTCTATTACGGCTTGCAGATCCTCGTTCAACAACTGCTGGCATCGCTCGGCTACAACGGTCCGGTCGAGATCAATGCCTTCTTCGCCGGCATGATCGCACTCGGCGTCGTCTTCTCCGCCTATTGCTCGGAGGTGCTGCTGTCGGCTTTCAAGGCCATCCCGCATGGACAATACGAAGCCGGTGACGCCCTTGGCTTGCATCGCGGCCGCACCATGCGCCTCATCATCCTGCCGCAGCTCGTGCGCATCGCCCTGCCCGGCCTCGGCAATCTCTGGATGGCGCTGCTCAAGGACACGGCCCTCGTCTCGGTCGTCGGCCTGACGGACATCCTGCGTCAGACCGGCATTGCCGCCCGCGTGACCAAGCAGGCCTTCGAATTCTACGGTGTTGCCTGCGTGCTCTTCCTGATCCTCGCGATGATTTCCTCGATCGTCTTCTCCTATATTGAACGGCGAACCAAACGTGCGGAGATGGGCCGATGAGTGTCGTTGCAACGATGATCCCGCCGCAGGCGCCGCCGCCGGTTCCGGCGAAGCCCTACACGCTCACCCGCTTCGTCGGCAGCGTTGCGCTCGGCATCTGGCTGGCGCTCGGCGTCGGCATCTTCCTGACCGTGGTCGGCGGCTGGGATCCGGACAAGTTCGCCAAGTACGGCCCGCGTTTCATCAACGGCCTCGGCGTCACGCTGACGCTGGTCGGCCTTTCGATCGTCATGGGCGCCATCCTGTCGCTGCCGATCGCCTTTGCCCGCATGTCGAAGAACAAGGTCCTGTCGTGGCTCGCCTACGGTTATGTCTACTTCTTCCGCGGCACGCCGCTGCTGGCACAGCTCTTCCTCATCTATTACGGCCTCGGCAGCTTCCGCCCGCAGCTCGAAGCGGTCGGCCTGTGGTGGTTCTTCCGTGACGCCTGGAACTGCGCGATCTTCGCCTTCACGCTCAACACCGCAGCCTACCAGGCGGAAATCCTGCGCGGCGCGATCGAGAGCGTGCCGCGCGGCCAACGCGAGGGCGCTGACGCGCTCGGCCTTCCCCAGCGCGTCGCCTTCTGGAAGATCATCCTGCCGCAGGCGATGATCGTGGCGCTGCGCCCCTACGGCAACGAAATCATCCTGATGATCAAGGGCTCGGCGATCGTCGCAATCGTAACCGTCTTCGATCTCATGGGCGAAACACGCTACGCCTTCTCCCGCACCTTCGATTTCCAGATGTATATCTGGGCAGCCATTCTCTACCTCATCATGGTCGAGATCCTGCGCAACATCTGGAGCCTGCTGGAAGCGCGTCTGACGCGCCATCTGAAGCGCTAGGTTTTCTACGTCGATTTCGAACAGGCTTGGCAGCACTCCCAAAGAGAGGCTGCCAAGCTTTTGTTATTTCACGAGAAAGTTTCAATTCGGGACAAATATTAGCCCTTGATTAACAAATCAGGCGTTTCATCATAGAGACCAACCTTTGCGAGAAGTGAGGTCCACATGACGAACGAGATGGAACTTCAGCTCAAGGGCTACGGACTGACGACGGCGCAGATCCTCTACCACCTGCCCGACCATCCGGCCTTCCTCCAAACCTACATCTGGCAGCACTACGACCTGGCACCGGAATTCCCGGAAATGCGCAGCTTCCTGAAATTCTGGGAAGAGAAGCTCGACGGGCCGTTGCATTCGGTGCGCTACGTGCACCGCAAGCTGATCTCGGCCACCGAATGGCGCGCACTGAAGGGCGAGTTCATTCTGCACTGAGAGCTTCACTGGTGATCGCTCTCTGTCTTCGAGACCGGCGAGACGTGACGCCCGGCGCCTTCAGACATGCACCTCCCCATGCGCCAGTTCGCCCTCGTGCGGCTCCTTGTGCAGCGAGCCGTAGAGCACCACCCCATAGAACAGCACGACACCGATGATCACCGGCCAGCCGGGCAACGGACCGAGGGCTGCATTCTGGGCGACGTCCATCCAGGAGCGCACGTGGCCGAAAGGCTCGCCATTGGTGGAGATCTTCGGCGACGAAATCTTCAGCGCCCAGGCGAGCAGCAGGATCAGGTACATCCAGCAGTAATTGCGTTGCAGCCGGCGGCAGACCGCTTCCCGGTAGCTCATCAGGAAGGCGGGCTTGCGCAGGCTCTTGGCGATCGACGCCGCCCAATTGAGGTTCGGCGTGCCGTCGGGCGCCAGGATCTGGGCGAAGTAGCCGCGCTCCAGTTGCCGCACCCGGGCGCGGTAGACGTCGAAGAAGCGATAGCGCCGGGCTTCGATCAGAAGCAAGAGCGTGATCAGCAGCATGGCAAAGAGCAGCACGCCATGATGCGACGACGGCGTCGATAGTGAGACCGAAAGCAGCGCTGCAACGACAGTGATTGCCCAGTTGGACGTCCGGTCAATGCGGTCGCGCCAGCCGGCCATGCGCCCCATCTCGCCGCGATAATAATGCACCACGGCGTTGATCTGTTCCTGCGACGTCTGCGGCAAAGGCGGGCCTTTCGGCTCCTTCGTTTCGGCGCTCAAGATCAGCGGCCCAAGCTCGGCGGACATCGGCATTCCTCCCGTCTTTTCTTATGCTTGCGATGATGACTCCTTTCCTGTCGCCGATAAATCCCGATGACGCCGCATGGCGACGTTTTTCGTTCAAAAGATCAATGAAATCCTGCCACTGGCCACAGGCACGCCCGACCTGCCGCCGCAAAGCTTTCGCCGACGGCGATTGCCAAAGACCGGCTGCGGACGTAAGAAGCGCCCATGACCCAGAAAAGCACGAAAATCGACGAGGAAGCGCTGGCCGAGGCCTATAACCGCGCCCTTTCCCTGGAAAAGTCCGGCAAGTTCGATGCCGCCGCCGACGCCTATCACGAAGTGCTGGCGCTCGATCCGGAAGACCACGGCGGCGCTGCCGTGCGGCTGGCCTCGATGGGACGCGGCGAAACGCCTGTGAAGGCGCCCGACGCCTATGTCGCCACGCTCTTCGACCAGCATGCCGAAGTCTTCGACAACGTGCTCGTCGACCAGCTCGGCTACTGCGTGCCCTTGCTCGTTCGCCAGCGCCTGCAGGCGCTTGAGCTCGGGCCGTTCGACCGCGTGCTCGACCTCGGCTGCGGCACGGGGCTGACCGGCGGCGCGCTTCGCGACATGGCCGAAGACATCACCGGCGTCGATCTCTCCGAAAACATGGTCGAGATCGCCCATGAGAAAGACCTCTACGAGACGCTCTACGTCGCCGAAGCGGTCGACTTTCTCGACGACAATGACGACGAGCCCTTCGACCTGATCGTCGCCACCGACGTGCTTCCCTATATGGGCGCGCTCGAGGCGCTGTTCTTCGGCGCCGTCGACAACCTCGTGCCGGGCGGCCTGCTGATCTTCTCCAGCGAGACGCTGCCCGCGGAAACCTTCTCCGGCCGCGATTTCATGGTCGGCCCGCACCAGCGCTTCGCCCATGCCGAGAGCTACCTGCGCGACCGCCTCGCCGCCACCGGCTTCGAGATCGTCGAAGTCGGCGACATCACGGTTCGCCTGGAAGAAGGCGAGCCGATTGCCGGACATCTGGTGGTCGCACGCTTCAAGCCCTGATTGGGCCATGACGGCATCATGAGAAGGGAGCATCGCACGATGCTCCCTTCTCTCTTTTCCGCACCCGCGCCATCGGCTACACCAAGGCGAAAGCAATGGGAGTATTCGGAAAATGGCAAAGGTTGCATTCATCGGTCTCGGCGTCATGGGCTACCCCATGGCCAGCCACCTCAAGGTCCGCGGCGGGCACGAGCTGACGGTCTATAACCGCACCTTCGCCAAGGCCGAGAAATGGGCGGCCGAGTTCGGCGGTCGCGCGACAAGTACGCCGGCGGAAGCTGCCGATGGCGCCGATTTCGTCTTCTGCTGCGTCGGCAATGACGACGACCTGCGTTCAGTCACCACCGGCAAGGACGGCGCCTTCGAGAAATTGAAGGCCGATGCCGTCTTCATCGACAACACCACGGCCTCCGCCGAGGTCGCCCGCGAACTTTACGAGGCGGCCAAGGCCCGCAACGCTCACTTCATCGACGCCCCGGTTTCCGGCGGCCAGGCGGGTGCCGAAAATGGCGTGCTGACGGTGATGTGCGGTGGCGACGAGGCCGCCTTTGATCGCGCCAAGCCGGTCATCGAAGCCTTTGCCCGCATGGTCGGCCTGATGGGCCCGGCCGGCGCCGGCCAGATCACCAAGATGATCAACCAGATCTGCATCGCCGGCCTCGTCCAGGGGCTCGCCGAAGGCATTCATTTCGGCAAGAAGGCCGGCCTCGACATCGAGAAGGTCGTCGACGTCATCTCCAAGGGAGCGGCCGGCTCCTGGCAGATGGAAAACCGCCACAAGACCATGAACGCCGGCAAGTACGATTTCGGCTTTGCCGTCGACTGGATGCGCAAGGATCTCGACATCGTGCTCGCCGAAGCCCGCCGCAACGGCGCCAAGCTGCCGGTGACGGCGCTGGTCGACCAGTTCTACGGCGATGTGCAGGAAATGGGCGGCAATCGCTGGGATACGTCCTCGCTGCTCGCCCGCCTCGAAAAGTGAGCCTCGGCCCCTCCTCGACCGCAGACGAGATCATCGCTCATCTGCGGTCACTCGGCTCCAAGGACAATCTCCCCGGTATGGCACGTTTCGGCATCGTCACCGATAGCGCGATCGGGCTCTCCAATGTCGAACTGCACAAGATCACCCGGCTGGTGAAAGCTGATCACAGCCGTGCGCTGGAGCTCTGGCAGTCCGGCATTCGCGAGGCGCGCATCCTGGCCGCCTTCACCGCCAATCCGCAAGTGTTGACGCTCGACGAGGCGCGCCGCTGGGCGGAGGACTGCAATTCCTGGGAAGTCGTCGATACCGTCGCCGACCTTTTCATTGACGCACGCTTCGAACGCGAACTGATCCCGGAGTTTGCCGCCGACGAACGGGAATTCGTCCGCCGCATCGCCTTTGCGATGATCGCCACGGCTGCGGTTCACCTGAAGAAGGAGCCGGACGCAACGCTTCTCGCCTGGCTACCGTTGATCGAGCAGCATTCCGGCGACGATCGCAACTTCGTCAAGAAGGCGGTCAACTGGGCGCTCCGGCAGATCGGCAAGCGCAATGCCGCCTGCCACGGCCCGGCACTTACACTGGCTAAGAAACTGGCGGAAAGCGAAAACCGCGCCGCCCGCTGGACGGGCAAGGACGCGGTTCGCGAACTGTCGAACGAAAAGATCCTGGCAAGGCTTGGCCT
The DNA here is from genome assembly GCF_016919405.1 of Ensifer sp. PDNC004. Classification (NCBI taxonomy): domain Bacteria; kingdom Pseudomonadati; phylum Pseudomonadota; class Alphaproteobacteria; order Hyphomicrobiales; family Rhizobiaceae; genus Ensifer; species Ensifer sp. PDNC004. Next base: position 731,727 of record NZ_CP070353.1, on the reverse strand, counting down.
CGCCTGAGCCTTAGCTGAGGTCAGTCCTCGCTGGACTTCGCCTGGTCGATCATCATGTAGTCGAGCGGCAGCTCGGTCGTATACTTGATCTGCTCCATGGCGAAGACGGAGGAGACGTCGCGGATCTCGATCTTGGCGATCATGCGCTTGTAGAAGGCGTCATAGGCCGCGATGTCAGGCACGACGACGCGCAGCAAATAGTCGACGTCGCCGCTCATGCGGTAGAACTCGACCACTTCCGGAAATTCGGACACCACCTCGGAGAACCGGCGCAGCCACTCCATCGAGTGGGAATTCGTGCGGATCGAGACGAAGACCGTGACCTTGGTGTTGATCTTCACCGGATCGAGCAGCGCGACGCGACGGCGGATGACGCCGTCCTCTTCCATCTTCTGGATGCGCCGCCAGCACGGCGTGGTCGAAAGCCCGACCTTCTTGGCAAGGTCGGCAACGGCCAGCGTGGAATCCTCCTGCAGCAGGCGCAGGATTTTGCGGTCTAGGCGATCCATGAGAGTCCCTCTCGAATTATTTTTCCCTCTATAGCGCGAAATTAGTGAAGATAAAGAAAATTGTTTCAGTTCGCGAGAACGGAAACACGTTCGCGCAGAAAGGGCAGCACGTCCGCCTCGAACCAGGGATTGCGCTTCAGCCAGCCGGTGTTGCGCCAGCTTGGATGCGGCAGAGGCAGGATCGCCGGCACAGCGTTGCGCATGGCGTAGCGCCGCCAATCCTTCACCGTCTCGGTCATCGATTTCGGACAGTCCGGGCCGATGTGCCAGCGCTGCGCATAGTGGCCGATCGCCAGCACCAGCTCCACCTGCGGCATCTGCTCCATTACCCGGTGGCGCCAGAGCGGCGCGCATTCGCGCCTCGGCGGCAGGTCGCTGCCATGGGCGTCATAGCCCGGAAAACAGAAGCCCATCGGCACGATCGCGAATTTATCCGGATCGTAGAAAGCCTCGCGATCGACGGCCAGCCACTGCCGCAGCCGGTCGCCGGACGCATCGTTGAACGGCAGGCCGCTGTCATGCACGCGCAGCCCGGGCGCCTGCCCGGCAATCAGGATGCGCGCGGCAGTGGAGATCACCGCCACCGGCCGCGGCTCGTGCGGCAGCCGGTCGGCCTCGCCACGCTGCGGATTGTCGCGACAGATGCGGCAGGCGGCAATGTCTGCCCGCAACCGTTCGAGTTGAGCAATGCGGTCGTCAGGCATCGGCGATACCGGAAAAGAGTGCGGTCAGGCGCTCGAGCAGCCAACCGCGGATCGCGGCAAGCCAGCCATCAATCAGGTGCGGCCCCTCGTCGGGATGACCGTTTGTCCGACGCCACTCCTGCGGCTTCACGAACTGGCCGGCCCAGAGCCCACGCTGCTCGCGTTCTGCCCTTGCCTCCTCGGCCTCATAGCGTCCGTAGCTCACCGCATAACCCGAAAGCACCATTTCGCGCCCGACATCGCGGCTGGCCGCATCGCAGATACCAAGCTCGCGGCCGTATTTGTCGCGGCCGTGAAAACGACAGCGCACGTCGCCCGCCGATATCAGCGCCCGCAACCGGTCGCGCGCCTCTCGGCCGCAATCCCAGGCAACACCGTCGCGTTTGCAGGTCTGGCCGAGTTCCGGCGCATCGATGCCCTCGATGCGGACGCGCTTCCCGTCGATCCGCAGGCTGTCGCCGTCGCTCGCAATCGCCGCGCCCCGTGCTGAACCGGTCGAAGATCGTTCTCCGACCGGCAGCCGATCGGCGAAAAAGGCGCCGATCGCAAGCAGCAGAAGAATGATCCATCCGCCGGCCATGCCGCGACGTCCGCCGGACGGCGCATGACCGCGGGACCTGCCGCGGCCCCTGGGAAACCGATATGTCGTCCGCCCGAATTTCACGCCTGCCCTAACCTCGTTTGCCCGCACGGTGCCTGACAGACCAGCGCATCATAAACATGGTCGATTCCAAAAGATTAGAGAAGGAATCTCACATGCAGCACGATCTGTTGCGCCCTTGAACACGGCTGCGCCACAATGGTTGTCGAATCCTTCACGCACCGCAGCAACTTCTTAAGGATTGCTCACTAGACTGCAACGCAATCGCAACCGTCGCATATGAGCATGAGTATCGCTGCCAGCACATCGACCGATAAGATTATCGTCGACAAATCGCGTAGCCATCGAAACAAGGCTGTTTCGAGGACGGTCCGCGCAACGCGCGAACGGCTGCAGACGGGCTCGTCGGTGCCTTCGGGCTTCGAGCGCGAGATGCTCAATCTCTACATCGACAGTGCGCTGCATGGCGCGATCGCCATCCCGGTGCTCGTCGCGCTGATAACAGCGGTCGGCATCTACCTCTCCGGCAATCTCGGCTTCGTCCTCTGGGCGGTCATGACGCTTTCGGCCCATGCCGTCACGCTCTTCTTTGCGCGTAAGGCACGCCGGGAAGACATGAGCGCCGAGAAGGTTCCGGTCTGGCGTCGCCGCTTCCTGCTCGGCCAGGTGCTGATGGGCCTCTGCTGGGCGACCTTCGTGGCGCAGGATTGTGCCAGCTGCGGCAATGTGCGCTTCGGCTTCTTCGAGGGTACGGTGCTGCTGGTCGCGCTTGCTGCGACCGCCATGGGCACGTTCCTGCTGCGCAACGCGCTCCTCTACACGTTCGCACCGGTCGTCGCCGCCCTCGCCTTCGCATCGCTCACGACCGGCGACCCCATCTATGTCGGCCTCACCGGCATCATCTCGCTGTCGCTGCTCTTCCTGGTGCTGATGACGGACCGGATGAACCGCGCAAGCGTTCACATCCTTTCCGTTCAGTCGGAAAAGGACGACCTGATCGCGGAACTCGAAGTGGCAAAGTCGATGTCCGACGAAGCCCGCCGGCGCGCTGAAGAAGCCAACCTCGCCAAGTCGCGCTTCCTCGCATCCATGTCGCACGAGCTGCGCACGCCGCTGAACGCCATTCTCGGCTTCTCCGAGGTGATGTCGACCGAGGTTCTGGGCCCGCTCAGCAACCCGACCTACAAGGAATACACCAACGACATCCACCGCTCGGGCGAGCATCTCTTGAACCTCATCAACGAGATCCTCGACCTGTCGCGCATCGAGGCTGGCCGCTACGATCTCAACGAGGATTCAGTCAGCCTCGTCGATATCGCCGAGGATTGCATCGGCATGGTGCAATTGAAGGCCCGCGCCAAGAACATCACGATCCACCAGCAGTTCGAACACGGCATGCCCTCGGTCTGGGTCGACGAAAAATCGATGCGCCAGGTCATTCTCAATCTGCTGTCAAATGCCGTGAAGTTCACCAACACCGGCGGCGAAGTCACCTTCAAGGTCGGCTGGACGGCCGGCGGCGGCCAGTATCTCTCGATCAAGGACAACGGCCCCGGCATTCCCGAAGAGGAAATTCCGATCGTGCTCTCAGCTTTCGGCCAGGGCTCGATCGCCATCAAGAGCGCTGAACAGGGCACCGGCCTCGGCCTGCCGATCGTCCAAGCCATCCTTGCCAAGCACAATGGCGAATTCATTCTGCGCTCGAAGCTGCGCGAAGGCACTGAAGCCATCGCCATCCTGCCGGCCCGCCGCGTGCTCGAAAGCCTGCCGGCGATCGAGGATGTCTCAGCCCCGGTTCGCCGCCGCAAGAGCTTCGCCTGATCCATGCGCATCGAAACGCAACGCCTCAGGCTTCGGCCCTGGGAGGAACGCGACATCGCGCCCTTTGCGCTTGCGAATGCCGATCCCGAAGTCCGGCGCTACTACTATCCGGCCATTCTGACGCACGACGAAACGGCAGCGATGATTGACGACTGCACCCGTCACCTCGCAGACCGCGGCTTCGGTTTCGTCGCCGTTGAACGCAAGTCCGATGGGGCGCTGATCGGCGGTCTCGGCCTTTCGGAGGCCGGAGACGAAATCCCCGGCGGTCCGCATGTCGAAATCGGCTGGATCCTCGCCCGCGCCCACTGGCGGCAGGGTTATGCGCTGGAGGCGGCGAGCGCCTGCCTGGACCATGCGTGGCGCGCACTCGGCCTTGCCGAGGTCATCGGTTACACCTCGCGCATCAACCAGCCGTCGCGGGCACTGATGGAACGATTGGGCATGCGCACGGATCCGGCCGAGGACTTCGACGACGTCACGGTGCCCGTGGGCAACCCGCTGCGTCCGCACGTGCTCTATCGGGTGAAGGCGCCGGCCGGCTGGCCGATTAGTTCATGAAGCCGTCGAAGATCACGACATAGGCGGCATAGACGCCGTTGGCGACGATCAGGCAGAGGCAGGCGAAGGATCCGAGATCCTTGGCGTTCTTGCCCATTTCCGAGATTTCGGGAGAAACGCGATCGACGATTTCCTCGATGGCCGTGTTGATCGCCTCGAAGGCCATCATCAGCAGGAAGAGGATCGCCATCGCCACATATTGGAAGAAGGTTGCGCCGACGACGATGAAAGCGACCATCGCAGCAGCAAAGGCGATCAGCTCATGGCGGAAGGCCGCCTCGCCGATCAGCCGCTTGGCGCCGCCGAGCGAATAGCTCGCAGCGGCAAACAGATGCCGAATGCCGGTCTGCTTTTCGACAGGACCCGTCTGTCCAATGCGGTGCGTGGTGTTCTTGGCGTCCATTTCGTCTCGACAGGGCTTGAAACTATGCTTGCTTCGACATCGTGATTGAGGCGAATGCAAGGCGGTTTCGGTTGCAGGCACCCAAGGACTATAGCTAGGGCGCGCATTTGCGCTTTGGATAGGCGAGAAGGACGCATCCATCAAGGCCCGGCACACGACGGCGTCGCGCCCGTGACAGGCCTTGGACAGAAACCGGCCGGTCTTCCTGCAAAGATCGGCCGAAACTTCACTATTCCTTGTTGCTGACGCCGGCCTGGGCAAAGGTCGCCATGCCGCTGTGGCAGGCGGCTGCCGCCTTGACGATGCCGGCGGCGAGCGCCGCACCCGTGCCTTCGCCGAGCCGCATGCCGAGCGCCAACAGCGGCGTCTTGCCGAGCTTCTCAATTGCGCGCAGATGCCCCGGCTCGCCCGAGACATGGCCGATCAGGCAATGGTCGAGCGCGGACGGGTTGGCTGCCCTTAAGATCGAGGCCGCGGCGGTCGCCACGTAGCCGTCGATGATCACGGGCACCTTCTGCACACGCGCCGCCAGGATGGCGCCGGCCATGGCCGCAATCTCGCGGCCGCCGAGGCGGCGCATCAGTTCGAGCGGATCGGACAGGTGGTCGCGATGCAGCGCCACGGCCTTTTCGACGGCAGCGATCTTGCGCTTCAGCACCTCGCCTTCGGAGCCGGTGCCCGGGCCGACCCACTCCTCGGCCGTGCCACCATAAAGGCCGAGATTGATCGCGGCCGCGATCGTGGTGTTGCCGATGCCCATTTCGCCGATGCACAGCAGATCCGTGCCGCCGGCAATTGCCTCCATGCCGAAGGCCATGGTCGCCGCGCAATCGCGCTCGGAAAGTGCCGCTTCCTCGGTGATGTCACCGGTCGGATATTCGAGCGCCAGGTCGAAGACCTTCAGCCCGAGGTCGTGGCTGACGCAGATCTGGTTGATCGCAGCACCGCCGGCAGCAAAGTTCTCGACCATCTGCGCGGTGACGGACGACGGGAACGGGGTCACGCCCTGACGGGTGACGCCGTGGTTTCCGGCAAAGATCGCCACCAGCGGCCGGTTGACGGCCGGCGCCTTGCCGGTCCAGGCGGCAAGCCAGAAGGCGATTTCTTCAAGGCGGCCGAGCGCGCCGGGTGGCTTCGTCAGCTGGGCGTCCCGCTCCCGTGCGGCAACCAGCGCGGCCGCATCCGGGCCCGGCAGGTTGCGCAACAATTCGCGAAAGTCATCAAACGGCAGGCCGCTGGCACTCATGGGAGGAATCCTTGCATCATCGTGAAGCTCTATCTACGCCCCTCATAGAGGTCGCTGAAAATTCGGGCAACGACATTTGCGTCAATCGGCGTCGCCGCCTCGATCCGTCAGCGGTTGCAGGCGGCCGGTGAAAGGTCTTGGAAAAGTGTGGCCGGTACGCACCGGCGGGCCCGTCCGGCTTGCGAGACTCGCCGCAGTCGGCGAGTTTGGCAGAGGCCGGCTCAATGGCCGCAACCTTGGAGGAGCCATGGGCTTCGTTGGCGATTTCTGTGACGATGTGGCGCGGTCGATCGGCTTCTTGAGCCGCATCCCCATGCCCGCGCGCCATTTCGAAGGCTATGACGGGCGCTTGAGCCGCGCCGTGCGCGCCTTCCCGCTCGCCGGCCTGCTGATCGCCTTGCCGTCGGCCGCCGTCGCCATGGGCCTCGTGGCGCTGCAGGTGAGCTCGCTCTTTGCCGCCTTTGTCGTCGTCGCCATCCAGGCGCTTGTCACCGGCGCGTTGCACGAAGACGGGCTTGGCGACACCGCCGATGGCTTTGGCGGCGGCCGCGACCGCGACGCGGCGCTTGCGATCATGAAGGACAGCCGCATCGGCACCTATGCGGCCGTCGCCCTGATCCTCTCCTTCGGTCTGCGCGTCTCGGCGCTCGCCTCGATCCTGCCGCTCTTTTCACCGCTCGGCGCTGCCATGGCCATCCTTGGTGCCGCGTGCCTCAGCCGCGCCGCCATGGTCTGGCACTGGTCGTCGCTACCGCCGGCACGCAGCGGCGGTGTCGCGGCAGCAGCCGGCGCGCCCGAGCCGACGGCCACGCGCTTCGCGCTCGCCTCGGGCGTTCTTGTCGCGATGCTGCTCTTCTATCTTGCGCAGGTTCCAGCGCTCGGCCTCGTCGCAGCGCTCGTCGCATTCCTTGCCACCGTCAAGGGTTTTGCTCGGCTGGCAATGCGCAAGATCGGCGGACAAACGGGCGACACGATCGGAGCCACGCAGCAACTGACCGAAATCGCCGTACTCGGTGCCCTTGCGCTGACGGTTTGAAACATCGATATATCAAGGGAAAACTGAGCACGCCCATGGAATCTCCCTGCATTCTCGTCTGTTCGATCGATGACAAGACCGGCTACTGTTTCGGCTGCGGCCGCACCCGCGACGAAGTCGGCCGCTGGACGCTCTATACCGATGCCGAACGCCGGGCGATCATGAGCGCGTTGCCTCAGCGCCTCGAGACCGTCGAGCGCAAACCGCGGCGTGAAACCCGGCGCACGCGCATGGCGAGGGAACGCGGCGAAGCATGACCCGTCTTGCCATCCTGCTCTCCATCCTAGCCATCGGTCTCGTCCTGCTGATCGTCAACCACGACACCGGCCGCACAATGGGGCTTGCCAACGACCAGTTCGGACAACTGGTTTCGCTCGGCGCCATCGCCACGCTGATCGGCGCCGGCATCCTGCAAAGCCGCCACCGCTTCGGCGAAGGGCTGCGCCAGATCGCCATCTGGCTCTTCGTCGTTCTGGCGCTGGTCTCGGCCTATGTCTACCGCTTCGAGCTGCAGGGCTTCGGCAACCGCCTGCTCGCCGGCCTGATCCCCGGCCGCGCCACCATCATCACCGACAGCGAAGGCCAGCAGGAAGTGGTGCTGCAGAAGATGCTGAACGGTCATTTCGAGACCACCGCGACGGTCGACGGCAAGGACATCAGCATGCTGGTCGATACCGGCGCCAGCAGCATCGCGCTCACCTATGAAGATGCGGAAAAGATCGGCCTCGACCCGGGCAACCTCAATTACATCGTCACCGTCATGACTGCCAATGGCCGCGCGCAGGCAGCCCCGGTGATGCTTCAGGAGATTTCGATCGGCCCGATCACGCGCCGCAACATCGGTGCGACCGTTGCAGCCGAAGGCAAGCTCGACCAGAGCCTGCTTGGCATGAGCTTCCTGTCGACGCTGGAAATGCTGCAGATGCGCACCGACGAGTTGCGCCTGCGCGACTGACCGCACATCCGGCCGGTCACTGCTCCGGCCCGATCAATCCTGGCAGAGGAGCCGCTCATGGATTTCATGCGACTGCTGAAGTCGATCGAAGAGCTGCTCTACGAGCTCGTCTGCTGGCTGCTGTTCTATCCGCTGACCCTTTGGCGCACGCTGCGACACCCGCAGGCGATGATGCGCTATGCCGACGTCGAGCTCGGCGACGAGCTTCAGGACCAGTATTCGGATGCGCTGAGCCCACCGCTCTTTCTGCTGATCACGCTGCTTCTGGCACACGCGCTGGAGCTTGGCCTCGTCAGGCAGGCTGTTCCGTGGACCGCGACGTCGCTCCTTGCCTCCGATTCCAACCTGCTGATGTTTCGCGCCGTCGCCTTCAGCATTCTACCCTTGCTGATGGCGGTGAAGCTCCTGCGCAGCAAGGGTGCGAAGCTGACACGCGAGACGCTGCGTCCGCCCTTCTTCAGCCAATGCTATGTCACCGCGCCCTTCGCTTTTGCGATCAGCCTCGGCGGCCAATTGCTGCTTGCCGGGCACAACGCCTTCACCTCCGCCGGCGTCGTCTTCGTCGTCGCCTCGATCGTCTGGTACATCGTCGCCGAAACGCGCTGGTTCATGGCCGACCTCGGGCTTTCCGCCGTGCGGTCGTTCCTCCACGTCGTAATCACGATTCTTCAGGCGCTGCTTGCGATGGCCGTCGCCAGCACAATCATAGCCTATGCCAGCGGAGCTGTGCCGGCGCCGACACACTGACGACCGGCGGCCGTCAGTTTCTCAGGCGGTAGCCGGTGCGGAAGATCCAGGCGAGCACCGACATGCAGACCGTCAGGAAGGCGACGATGATCACGGCGCTGAAGATCGGGCTGACGTCGGAGACCTCGAAGAAGCTCCAGCGGAAACCGCTGATGAGATAAAGCACCGGGTTGAAATGGCTGACCGCCTGCCAGAAGGGCGGCAGCATCTTGATCGAGTAAAAGCTGCCGCCGAGGAAGACGAGCGGCGGGATCACCAGCATCGGGATCAGGTTCAGCTGCTCGAAATCCTTGGCCCAGATGCCAATGATGAAGCCGAACAGGCTGAAGGATATGGCCGTCAGCACGAAGAAGAAGACCATCACGAAGGGATGAGCGATGGTCAGGTCGACGAAGAGCGACGCCGTCAGCAGAATGATCGTACCGATCATCATCCCCTTGGTCGCCGCCGCGCCAACATAGCCGAGCACGATCTCGACCATCGAGACCGGCGAGGACAAAACCTCGTAGATCGTGCCGGTGAATTTCGGGAAGTAGATGCCGAAGGAGCCGTTGCCGATGCACTGCGTCAGCAGCGTCAGCATCATCAGGCCGGGCGTGATGAAGGCGCCATAGGAGACGCCGTCGATCTCCTGGATGCGTCCGCCGATCGCCGCCCCGAAGACGATGAAATAGAGCGAGGTGGAAATGACCGGCGACACCACGCTCTGCAGCAGCGTGCGACGGGTGCGGGCCATCTCGAAGAAATAGATCGACTTGATCGCTTCGATGTTCATCGCCCTGCCCCCACGATTTCGACGAAAATGTCCTCCAGCGAACTCTGCCGCGTGGAAATGTCCTTGAGCCTGATGCCGGCCTCGGCCAGGGCGGCAAGCAGGGTGGTGATCCCGGTCCGCTCCGCGCTGGTGTCGTAATCGTAGATCAGGCAATGGCCATCGCCTTCGAGCGTCAGGTTGTAGCCCGAAAGCACCTCGGGCACGCCGTCCAGCGGATGGGCGAGATCGATGCGCAACTGCTTGCGACCGAGCTTCGACATCAGCGCAGCCTTGTCTTCGACCAGCAGGATCTCGCCGCCATTGATGACGCCGATGCGGTCGGCGATTTCTTCCGCCTCTTCGATGTAGTGCGTCGTCAGGATGATCGTCACGCCCGAGGCGCGCAGCCGCTCGACCACGTCCCACATGCTCTTGCGCAGGTTGACGTCGACGCCGGCCGTCGGCTCATCGAGAAACAGTATCCGCGGCTCATGCGACAGCGCCTTGGCAATCAGCACGCGTCGCTTCATGCCGCCCGAAAGCTCGCGCAGCATGTTGTCCTTCTTGTCCCAGAGCGACAGGTCCTTCAGCACCTTCTCGATATGGGCGGGGTTCGGCTTCTTGCCGTGCAGCCCGCGGGAGAAGGAGACGGTGTTCCACACGGTCTCGAAGGCGTCGGTGGTCAACTCCTGCGGCACGAGCCCGATCATCGCGCGGGTCTTGCGGAAATCGCGCACCACATCGTGGCCCCCGACCATCACCGTTCCGCCGCTCGGATTGACGATGCCGCAGATGATCGAGATCAGCGTCGTCTTGCCGGCGCCATTCGGCCCGAGCAGCGCCAGGATCTCGCCCTCCTCGATATCGAGGCTGACGCCCTTCAGCGCCTTGAAGCCGGAGGCATAGGTCTTCGACAGATTGGAAACGGAAACGATTGGCGCCATGAAAACTGATCCGGAAGCAGGGGCAGAGTCTTGAGGTCCCGCCCTATATGGGACAATTCATTCCGATTTGCAGCCGGCTGGAATGAAAAAACAAGATGACTGTGCGTCAACGCGGCTGAGACAGTCGCGTATCGGTGCCCGCTCCGGCCGTTGTCTGCCTCGGGAGCTTGCGGTCGACCAGCCGGTCATGGACCAGCATCCCGGCCAGCATTGCCACCACGAAGAGCACCGTTGCCGGCAAGCCAAGCGACAGCGAGGCGAGCGCCGGACCCGGGCAAAGCCCGACCAGCCCCCAGCCGACGCCGAAGATCGCCGAGCCGACGATCAGTCGCCGGTCGATGACCTGGTTGTTGGGCAGATGAAAGGTCTCGTCGAACAGCGGACGCTTCAGCCGGCGCGTCACGAGAACGCCGAGCGCCGAAACGAAGACGGCCCCGCCGAGCACGAAGGCAAGGCTGGGGTTCCAGTTGCCGGTCACGTCGAGGAATGCACGCACGCGGGCCGGATCGAGCATGCCGGACAGCGAAAGACCGAACCCGAATACGACGCCTGAGACGAGCGTCGCGGCAAGGCGGAGCAAGACGCTGTTCATGCGAAGAAACCCGCAACGAAGACGGTGACGATCGCCGCTGCCATGAAGGTGGCGACCGCTGCGATCGAGCGGCGCGACAGCCTCGCAAGCCCGACGACGCCATGACCGCTGGTGCAGCCCGAGCCCATGCGCGAGCCGAAACCCACCAGCAGGCCGCCAGCCACGAGAAGCGGCCAGGAGGCCGTCACGGTCACAGACGGCCAGGCATCGAAGACGAGGCGGTACAACACCGGTCCGGCGATCAGCCCCAGCACGAACAATGCGCCCGACGAAGCCTGTACGCCCTGCAGCAGGCGCCCTGCTATGCCGCTGATGCCGGCCACCCGGCCATTGGCGACCATCAGGATCGCCGCAGACAGGCCAATCAACAGCCCGCCCGCCAGCGCATTCCCGTATTCATTCATGCTTTAGAACCATCCCGACAGAAGATCTGATAGAGCGCGCCGACGAGACGCGCCACCTTGTCGTGACTGAGCCGATAGAAAACCTGCTTGGCCTGCCGACGGGTCGAGACAATGCCGGCATCCCGCAACACCGTCAATTGCTGCGAAAGCGTGGGCTGGCGAATGCCCAGCATTTCCTCGAGCGCTGCGACAGAATGCTCGCCTTCGAGCAAGGCGCTCACAATCAGCAACCTATTGCGGTTGGCAAGTGTCCTGAGGATTTTTGAGACTTCAGCGGCGTGCACAGCCATATCGCTGCGCATTCCCGGAAATTGCATGACCGTTCCCATTTCGTCCTCTGTGGCTCCAGTAGTGATATACGGCCCCCAATGCTTGCAGCGGCCAACCAGACACTATCCAAGATTGTTATTAGAAAATAATATAATATCGTATTACTTATTACAAAACCAGACGAAAGGGAAAGATCATCACGGCCCCGCATTCCGAGGTTTAGTTGCGTGCTAGAAATTAGATAGAAAATTCAGTTAGTTATAACAAGGTTCGGAAAAAGTCGCGAAATCGCCATATTTGGGCAACCGTTCGGAACACGATCCAGATGACTAAAACCTAAAGTATAATACACTTAATTAGGGAATCGGCGCGGTCCGCAGACCTTCGCCGCAGCCGGCCGCAACGTATTCGAACGAAAGCGCGCAAGATTTCGACCACGCCAATTGCCCCGCTGTCACGAAACCGTGACGCTTTTCGATCATTTTGCAACGCGCGGGCCGCGACATCGCCCTTTGATTTGCGCTCGTGATTTGCACGCCGGAGCCTCCCCCTTTTGCTCCGGTCGTTGGGCCGGCCTCCCCGCCGGCCTCTTTTTTATGCCGGCTTCCGAGCTTCGGTAGCCGGCGGCTCGAAAGCACAGCTGCTGACCGACCGAACCACTAATCGCAGTGCCGATAGCCGGTCTTGCGAGTTCTCAGGTCGAAGTGGAAGTGGTCCTTGTGGAACGGATCGCTGCCCGGGCCGAGCACGGTGTTGAAGTACTTGCAGCTGTCGGAACGCACGGCCTTCAGCAGCGCCTTCTCGCGGAAGGCGAAAAATCCCGGCTTGCGCACGTCGATTTCCTTGCCGTTCTTCAGCACGAACTTGCCGACATCGATGGCGTTGCCGCGCGCATGTTCAGACATCGGATTGCCGCGACGCGAGTTCATGGTGCGGCAGGAGTAGCCGCCGAGCGGCTTGATCGTCTTGATGCCAGACCAGTAGCGGTAGCGCGACGACGGCGCGAGTTCGTACTTCACCCACTTCGCAAAAGCCTCGGTCACCTCGCAATTGAGCTTCACCGCCGGCTTCACGCCGATGCCGCCGGACAGTCCGCTGAGTTCGATCGGGTAGTCGATGCCGCAGGACGGACCGTTGCTGATGCGCGAAATGTCGCGAAAGGTGACGCCGAGCTTTTTCAGGCGCTGGCGGCAGGCGATTTCGGAACCGGGCATCGCGCCGGTATCGTCGGGCGTCGACATCGGATTGTTGGCGCGCGGCAGGAAGGCGACCTGCTGTGGCTCCTGCGTGCGCTGAAGGGCGCGCTGCCGTTCCATGGCGCGGGCGCGCTGCGCCTCTTCCGCGGCCATCTTGTCCGGCGAAAGCGGCGGCAGATCCGGATCATAGCCAAGGTTCGCCTCGGCCGGTGCTGCGCTGTTTGCGCTGCCGAGCTGACGCACATTCTCGTCACCAATGCCGCCGACCACCGGCTGGCTGGCATTGCCCTCGGCGATGTCGTTGCTCTGCTCTTCCGCGAGCCCCACCACGGGCTGCTCGACGCCGAGCATCGCATCCATGTTGACGCCCTCTTGCGGAATGGGGCTCGAGCCGGCGCCTGCCGGTTGCGCGCCCGTGGCCACAGCCTCGTCGCTATCGAGCATCGGAAGCGCGCGGCGCGTCTGCTGGGGCGCTGCATGCTGCGAATTGGCCTGGAAGGTCGAGGGTTGCGTGGCGGCGGGATAGGCGGCCACCTCCTCTGCCGGCACGGCATCGACAGGAACCGGCCCGATCGACCCGACCCGCGCCCCGCCATCGATGCGGCCGGGCGGCGACAACGCATCATCGGTCGAGCAGGTGACGAGCGAAAACGAAAGAACGAGCGCCGTCAGCGGGCGATGGAGACGAGTAACATAGGCCATACCGAACTGCGCCTTCCTCCAGATGGCCAGAAAGACCACCGTCATCGCCCCGCCGCCCCTGCAGCCGACTTGCGCTCGATTGGCACGCAATGGTTGCTGCAGCACCTGCAATTGCTGCCTTTCGCCTGTGTCGCAAACCGGGCACAGTGGTCAAAAAGGCTGATTTGCCTGGGATTTTATTCAAATACGGTAAACGAAGGCTTGCGCGTCACTTGCAGAAAATCGGGTGCGCCGGGCGAGAGCCGGCCGCTATATGATGAAAAAAGAGCCCGCGTCCTCATCGGACGCGGGCTCGCATGCTCAAGACTAGATCGCGCAGGGGTTAGCGGCACTCGCCGCGATGGACGATCTGGAAACCGGCACCACCCGCCTCGCAGGCGTTGGAGAAGGTTTCGATGCGGCTGCCGCGCTGGCCGCAGACCGGGGCGTATTCGCGGGTGCAGAACTGACCCTCGGACGGACGGTCGTCCTGCCTGCGGCATTCGCCGCGACCGATCACCTGGAAGCCCTCGGAACGAGCCTGGCAGGAATTCGGGAAGGTCTGCATGCGACCGCCGCGCTGGGCGCACACCGGGTTGTACTCCATCGTGCAGGCCTGCGGCTCGCGATCCGGCGGGCGATAGTCCGGGCGGCACTCGCCGCGGTGGATCACGTTGAAGCCGTCCGCGCGCGCCTGGCAGGAGTTCGGGAAGCTGCGCATGCGATTGCCGCGCTCGCCACAAACCGGCGCATACTCCATCGTGCAGGCCTGCGGGCGCGTGGGCCTCGGCCCCGGCCGCGGCTCATCGACGACCACGGTACAGGCGGAAAGAAAACCGAGCGCCAGCATCAGCAAGGCGATCGGCCGGGTCAGAAGTAGTTTGAGAAGTGCCATGGTGTCCCCTCTGGTGCAGCGGCCGGCAACCGGAGCGACGCCCCGTCGAACACCTCCCGCTTCTCGCGTATCTATCCCCGGCGGTGCTGAGGTCAAGACGGAGAATGTCTCCGTACACGACAACCGGCGTGACGACGGCGGCACCTAAACAACGATCCTTGCGACAGCATTGCGGTCAGACCCAAATGAAAAAACCCGCGCGGCGTGCCGCGCGGGTCGCAATCGACAAACCTATGGATCAGGCGGCGCGGCCGTAACCTGCGTGCGAGCCTGAAGGCTGCAACCGGAACTTCGTCAGCAGCGACTTCAGTTCGCGGCTTTCGGCTGCCAGCGTCTGGCTCGCTGCCGTGGTCTCCTCCACCATCGCAGCGTTCTGCTGGGTCATCTGGTCCATGCTGTTGACGGCGACATTGACCTCCTGCAGCCCGGTCGCCTGCTCGCGGGCGGCAGTCGCGATCGAGGCCACTTGCTCGTTGACGCGGTTGACCTGCGCCTCGATCTCCGAAAGCGCCTCGCCGGTGGAACGGACGAGGTCGACGCCGGCGCCGACCTCGCGCACCGAGGCGCTGATCAGTTCCTTGATCTCCTTGGCGGCACCGGCCGAACGCTGCGCCAGCTCGCGGACTTCCTGGGCAACGACGGCAAAGCCGCGGCCCGCCTCACCGGCACGCGCCGCCTCGACGCCAGCATTGAGCGCCAGCAGGTTGGTCTGGAAGGCGATCTCGTCGATGACACCGATGATCTGGCCGATACGGCCGGAGGAGCTCTCGATCCGCCCCATGGCGTCGATGGCATTGCGCACGATGCCGCCGGACCTTGCGGCGCTGGTCTTGGTCTGATCGACCATCGCACGCGCCTCGTTTGCCCGCTCGGAGGCGTGGCGAACCGTCGAGGTGATTTCGTCCAGGGCCGCGGCTGTCTCTT
The DNA here is from genome assembly GCF_016919405.1 of Ensifer sp. PDNC004. Lineage (NCBI taxonomy): Bacteria > Pseudomonadati > Pseudomonadota > Alphaproteobacteria > Hyphomicrobiales > Rhizobiaceae > Ensifer > Ensifer sp. PDNC004. The sequence goes on along the minus strand of NZ_CP070353.1, from coordinate 716,484 downwards.
CAAGGGCTGCTGCCTGCTGCTCGGTGCGGCGGGACAGATTGTTGGCGGCCTCGGAAATGTCGCCAGCGCTGGCGGTGACGATCTCGGTCGAATGCGAGATCGAGCCGATGACATCGCGAAGCGCTGCGACGGCGGTGTTGAAGTCGTTCCGCAGCTTGCCGTATTCCGGCGCGATGTGGCCGATCTCGGCGGTGAGGTCGCCGCTCGCCAGGAGTTCGAGCGCCGCACCAACCGTTTCCATCGTCTCGGCCTGCGCCTCGGCCGTCGCCCGCTGGCGCTGTTCGTTGCCGCGCCGCTCGGAACTCAGTCGCTCCTGCTGTTCTGCCTCGCGCGAGCGCAACTCCAGCCGTTCGCGAACCGAGTCGCGCAGGACAACGAGGACCTTGGCCATCTGGCCGATCTCGTCGCCACGGTCGGTTTCGGGCACCTCAGAGGAAAGATCCTCGTCGGCGATCGCCCGCATCGAGGCCTTCAGCTTTTCGACGGGCTTGACGACGCTGCGCACGATCGCCAGTGCCGCCATCAGGATGGCCAAAGCTGCAGCGGCAAGAATACCGGCAACCTGCCAGGCGCGCTCGCGGAACATCGCCGCCAGATCGTCGGCATAGACGCCGGTCCCGACCACCCAGCCCCAGGGCTTGAAGCCAGCGACGTGGGAATATTTCAGCACCGGCGCGTCGGCACCGGGCTTCGGCCAATAGTAATCGACGAAACCCTGGCCACTCTTCTCGACGGTCTTGACGAACTCGACGAAGAGCTGCTTGCCGTTGGGATCCTTGTTCTCGGTGAGGTCCTTGCCCTCGAGCTCCGGCTTGATCGGATGCATCACCATGGTCGGATGCATGTCGTTGACCCAGAAATAGCCGCTGCCCTGGTAGCGCATCGCCTTGATCGCTTCGAGCGCGCGCTTCTGCGCTTCCTCGCGCGACAGTGTGCCGGCCACTTCCAACTTGTGATAGGCGTCGAACATGGCGATCGCGTTCTCGTCCATCGCCGCCAGCATTGCCTTGCGTTCGCCGACGAGCTTTTCCTGCGCCTGAAACAGACCGAAGGTCAGCGCCGCCGCCATGGTCAAAAGCGCGAATGCCACCAGCGCGTAGAGACGCGCCGAAATCCTGAATTTCTTCATTGCCAATCCCCTGCCCCTCGGCGCTCCCCGCGCAGCCCCAAATCTGGCCGCCGCGGCATAGCCTGCAGGCACTCCCAGAGCCTGCAGGTTAGGGGTAGGTCTTTGCAAAGCTCCTAACGAGCACCCCCTAAATTTGACAATTCTCAATCAGCTTATGCGAAAGTCTAACGAGCCGGCAGTTCAAGGACCTCGCCGGCATTTGTGCGGCGCCGGGGTCTTCCCTCTAGAAGCGCGCTCGGGTTACATCTTGTCTCCAACAGGGAGACAGGCTGCATGACCGAACAGACGAAACCGACCGGCGAACTCACCTTGCGCACGCTCGCCATGCCGGGTGATGCCAATGCGGCGGGCGATATCTTCGGCGGCTGGGTGATGGCGCAGATGGACCTGTCCTGCGGCATCCGCGCGGCGGAACGGGCGCGCGGCCGCGTCGTCACGGCGGCGGTCAAGGAAATGGCCTTCGCGCTGCCGGTCAAGATCGGCGACACGCTCTGCATCTATACGGACGTGGTCAAGGTCGGCCGTACCTCGATGACGCTCAAGGTCGAGGCCTGGGCGCAGCGTTATCTCTCGCATCTGATGGAAAAGGTGACGGACGCGATCTTCGTCATGGTCGCGCTCGACGAAAACGGCAAACCGAAGCCGGTGCCGGCGGAAGAATAGGAGCGCGGCGCATGGAGCCTGCCCACACAGACCCGGAGATCTTCTCGCATATCCGCGTCGTCATGGGCATGATCGTCAGCCTGAGCCTCGCCCGGCTGTTGAGCGGCATTGCACTCTTCGTCCAGCATCCCGGCAAGACGCACGTCTACTGGATCCACCTCGGCTGGGTCCTGTTCATGTTCGTCTTCCTCGTGCACTTCTGGTGGTGGGAGTTCCACCTGCATTCGCTGGCGGTGATCGATGTCAGCGTCTACCTGTTCGTCGTTCTCTATTGCTGCGTCTTCTTCTTTCTCTGCGTCATGCTGTTTCCAACGACGCTCGACGACTACAGCGACTACGAACATTATTTCATGTCGCGCCGGGCCTGGTTCTTCGGCGCCCTGGCGCTTGCCTTCGCCGTCGATCTCGTCGACACCGCGCTGAAGGGAAAGGCCTATTTCGCCTCCTACGGCCTTGAGTATCCGGCACGCAACGCCGTCTACATCCTGCTGTGCATTGCCGCCGCCGGGACGCCGAACCGGCGCTTTCACGCGGTCTTCGTCGTCGCGGCCGTCGCCTACCAGCTCGTGTGGATGTACCGCGCTTTCGATCTTCTCGATTGAGGCCCGGCAAGGCCGTCGTTGAGGATTTCCGCCCGGCGGTCTTGATCCAGCGGCACGGCAGTGCTTTATCCGTTAGTCATATCTATATCTCGCATATGCAGGTCGGGGGACTGTTGCATCATGGAAATCTTTACCGCTGCCGGCCTGGCGGCGCTCCTTCAAGTCATCGTCATTGACCTCGTTCTCGCCGGCGACAACGCCGTCGTGATCGGTCTCGCTGCCGCCGGCCTGCCGACGGACCAACGCAAGAAGGTCATTCTCGTCGGCATCATCGCCGCCACCGTACTGCGCATCGCGCTCGCCAGCGTCACGGTGCAACTGCTCGAAATCATCGGCCTGCTGCTCGCCGGCGGCATCCTGCTGCTTTGGGTCTGCTGGAAGATGTGGCGTGAAATTCGCGAGCAGCAGGCAGCAAACGCTGCGGGCGAAAGCGGACAAGGCTCCGAGGCGCCCAGGAAGACCTTCATGCAGGCGGCCATCCAGATCGTCGTCGCCGACGTCTCGATGTCGCTCGACAACGTGCTTGCTGTCGCGGGTGCTGCCCGCGAACATCCGACGATCCTGGTCATCGGCCTTGCGCTTTCGATCGCCATGATGGGCATCGCCGCCGGCTTCATCGCCCGGCTGCTCAACCGCTATCACTGGATCGCCTATATCGGTCTCGTAATCATCCTCTATGTCGCGCTCGACATGATCTATCGCGGCTGGGTCGAGGTCTGGCCGCATGTCGCGCCAGCCGTGGCCGCCCTGGTCTGACACCGGCGCGCCGACAGAAGCCGTCCACAATAAAAAGGGCAGGGCCTCGGCCCTGCCTTTTTGTTTGCTAACGACTCGATCGCTGCAGCGCGGCGGACGTCATCACCCCTTGAAGATGAAAGAAGCGCCGGCCGCGATCAGCGCGAAGCCGACCAGATGGTTCCAGCCGATCGACTCCTTCAGCCAGAAGACGGAGAAGGCTGCAAAGACGATCAGGGTGATCACCTCCTGCATCGTCTTCAACTGCGCCGCCGAATAGACCTGGTGGCCGATGCGGTTTGCCGGCACCGCCAGGCAATATTCGAAGAAGGCGATGCCCCAGCTTGCGACGATCGCCATGTAGAGCGGCGACGACGTGTACTTCAGGTGCCCATACCAGGCGAAGGTCATGAAGACGTTAGAGACCAGGAGCAGCAGAACGGGCCAGAGATAGGCCGGAGCAAGGGTGAACGACATGAAGAACCTCGGCGCGCGAATCACGCTGAGACGATGCGCCGCTGCCCCGTAGGCGCGCAAGTGCCGCCGCTTCTCCCGCAAAAAAGTCCTGCCTTGAAAGGTGCCAGCCCACTATATTTTTGATGTCTGGCCCGGCGAATCGCCGTTTCGCATCAGCTATTTCGGCAATAAGCAATCCCTGCCCTAATATTTTACGGGTTTTGCCACAATTTTGCACCGGCGCATGGTGAATGAAGCTTTGCTGCCCGACGGGGCAGACAGGGGAATACCACACTTCGATACGGCAGTTGCCGTGAAGCTGGCTCCGCGTTTTAGCGCGGTTCGCAGACGTGCCCGATGCGGCGTCTTTTCGACGCCTGAACGCGTGCGCCCGCTGATATCTCCCCGCCCAACATGAGAAACCGTTGAGCAACCGGGTGCCATGCCGGCGATTGCCAGGCCGCCCCAACCGTTCGCACCAAGCACCTTGTCAAGGAGACCTGACCATGAAGGTCCTGGCGTTTCTTGCGGCTGCCTATGTCGCGCTACTGACACCTGATTTCGCCAATGCGGGCATGCTTGCCCAGGCGCAGCAATACAAGGGCCTGCACGAGGTCAAAAACAACAAGACCCTTCGTGCAGCGCTCGGCATCAACCCGGCCCGCACACCCTGGTGCGGCCACTTCATGGGCATGGTCGCCCGCAAGGCCGGGCGCAGCCCGCCACAAAGCTTCGGCATCGCCCGTTCCTGGCTGCGTTTCGGCGCACCCGTGAAAGTCGCCTATGCCCGCCCCGGCGACGTCGTCGTCGTCCGCACCGGCCGCGGCTATCACGTCGGCATCCTGTCCATGCTGTCGAAATCGACGGCCCAACTGATCGGCGGCAACCAGTCCGGCGGCGTCAGGGTCTCGCAGTTCGCACGCGGCCAGGTGGTCGCCATCAGGCGGTAGCGCGGCCACACCGCGCCCGAACGATCATCTTTCAGCGCCGGCTTTCCGGAGCGCGGAGGTGCGCCTTCAAGCGA